>JAYOMZ010000006.1:0-65956 GCA_038121125.1 Alphaproteobacteria bacterium | reverse complement strand
GAAATGGCGGAGGGGAAGGGATTCGAACCCCCGGAAGGAGTTTCCTCCTTCAACGATTTAGCAAACCGCCGCCTTCAGCCACTCGGCCACCCCTCCGCAATAAAGGGCTAATCGGGATTGCTCCCCACGGCGTATGCACCTATCTCTCTAATGCTGTGCGGCCGTTCTGTCAATTTTGAAAAAGCCATTGGCAGTATTTTTTACCGCCCCCTTCCCCTGCCCCTTGTAAATTTATGCAAGCATGGCCGCGCGCCCATATAGTTCCATTGCGGCAATAGCCAGCCCTGTTTTGGCCTGTTATACTAAAAACAGACGGTTAATTTACGGGAAAAGGGCATTTGCGCTGAATGGACAAGCTAACCGCCATGCGGGTATTTACCCAAATCGCTACCTTGCGGTCATTTAAAAAGGCCGGAGAGCGGCTATCGCTGGCCCCGTCGGTGATTTCCAAACATTTAAGCGCCCTGGAAACAGAGCTGGGTGTCCAGCTGATAGAGCGTACCACCCGAACCGCCCGCCTGACCGAGATGGGCGAGCTATATTTATCCAAATGCCGCAATATTCTGGATGAAATTGACGATATTGAAACCACGCTGGTAAAGGAAACCGGCCAGCTGAAAGGCCCGCTTAATATCAGCGCGCCGCCCGGCTTTGCCCATCGCCATATCGCCCCGCATTTGCCGGTATTTTGTGCCGCCCATCCGGATGTGAATTTGAATCTGATCAGCGTGCATAATGAAAACAGCCAGCTATTGCCCCGGGTTGATCTGGATATACGTATTTCGGAAACGCGCGTCCATGAAGGCCATGGCATTCAAATTCTGGCCGGCAATCGCCGCCAATTGGTCGGCACACCGCTTTATCTCAGCCGGTTTGGCCAGCCTAAAACAGTAACTGATCTGGCCGCACACAAGCTGGTAACAGTGGAAAATGGCATGGACAGCATTGACTGGCATTTCAGGGATAGCAACCAGAATATCAGCACCTTCAAGGCGCGCGGCTATTTGCGGCTGGATAGCGGGGATGCGATTTTGCGCTGTGTCCTCAATGACGGAGGGCTGGCCATGCTGCCGACCTATATTGTGGGGCGGCATATCACCTCTGGTGCATTGATACCGGTTCTGGAAACCATGGTCGATGAACGCACGCCCATTCATGCCGTCTGGCGACAGAAAAATCACCGCCTGCCAAAGATAGAGGCGTTTCTGGCTTTCCTGCGCCAGCTTTATGGCGATACCCCTTATTGGGATATAGTGACAGCAGAAAACAAAAAGGCGGCCGCGCGGGCATCAAAATAACGCGCCCCTGCCCTGTTTATTTCAGGGCTGAAAAAACCAGCCCCTGAATATTACCCGTTCAGCTTGTCTTTCAGCAATTGATTGACCATGCCGGGATTGGCCTGACCGCCCGATAATTTCATGGTTTGCCCGACAAAAAAGCCGAACAGCTTATCCTTGCCGCCGCGATATTCGGCCACCTTGTCCTGATTTTCAACCAACACCTTATCGATAAGGGCTTCAATTGCCCCGCTATCAGATACCTGTTTCAGGCCTTTTTCCTCGATAATATCGCCTGCCGGCCGGCCTGTTTCAAACATATCGGCAAACACATCCTTGGCAATCCGCCCGGAAATTGTCCCGTCCGAAATCAAATCGACCAGCACGCCCAACCCTTCGGGGCTGACCGGGCTTTCGGCCAGTGATTTTCCAGCCTTGTTCAGCGCGCCAAACAGCTCGGAGCTCATCCAGTTTGCGACCAGCTTGCGATCCCTGCCCTTGCTGGCAGCTTCATAAAAGGCAGCTGTCTCGCGCTCTTCTGTCAGCACAGACGCATCATAGGAAGACAGACCATATTCAGATACCATCCGCGCCTTAATCTCGTCTGGCAGCTCTGGCAATTCTGCCTTAATCTCATCCACAAAATCCTGTGTTAACTGCAAGGGCAGCAAATCGGGATCGGGGAAATAGCGATAATCATGGGCATCTTCTTTGGAACGCATCTGGCGGGTTGTGCCAGTACCGGTATCAAACAGCCTTGTTTCCTGATCGATTTTGCCGCCATTTTCCAGAATTTCTATCTGCCGCTCTACCTCGTAATCAATGGCTTGCATGATAAAGCGCACCGAGTTCAGATTTTTGGTTTCTGTGCGCGTACCAAGTGCCTCGCCCGGGCGGCGCACCGATACATTCACATCTGCCCGCAATGAGCCTTCTTCCATATTGCCATCACACGTCCCAAGATAGCGCAGGATAGAACGCAATTTTTTAATATAAGCGCCTGCCTGTTCGGATGATCGCAAATCCGGGCGCGATACAATTTCCATCAGCGCCACACCGGAACGGTTCAGGTCAATATAGCTTTTGGACGGATGCTGATCATGCAGGGATTTTCCGGCATCCTGTTCCAAATGGATACGCTCTATGCCGATATCATGGGTCGTGCCATCTGCCAATTCGATGGTCAGCACCCCCTCGCCCACAATGGGGTGTTTAAACTGGCTAATCTGATAGCCTTGCGGCAAATCGGCATAAAAATAATTTTTGCGATCAAAAACGCTATACAGGTTAATCTCTGCCTTGATACCCAGCCCGGTTTTTACCGCCTGGCGCACACAGGCCTCGTTAATCACCGGCAACATACCCGGCATAGCCGCATCCACCAGCGATACATTTTCATTTGGCCCTGCCCCGAAAGTGGTCGATGAGCCTGAAAACAGCTTGGCCTCGGAGGTTACTTGCGCATGAACTTCCATGCCGATAACCACTTCCCAATCCCCTGTTTGTCCTGCAACTAAATTAGACATATCTCTGCTCTCTTTTTATGCTCAACCAGCGGCCAGCGCATGGCGCGGCGGCTGGCCGGAAAAGCCGGCCTGTTTTTCAAGGCAGGCTGCAACTTTATATAAGGTATCTTCCCTGAACGCCCCGGACAGCACCTGCAAGCCAAGCGGCAGGCCGGTCTGGCTAAAGCCTGCCGGAACAGAAATGCCCGGAATACCGGCCAGATTGGCTGGCACAGTAAAGACATCATTCAGATACATGGTGATCGGGTCGTCCTGTTTCACCCCTAATGGAAACGCCGCCGAAGGGGTGGCCGGGGTTAAAATGGCATCCACCTTTTCAAAGGCTTCATCAAAATCATTCTTAATCAGGCGGCGTACCTGCTGGGCTTTCAGATAATAGGCATCATAATAGCCAGCTGACAGGGCATAGGTGCCGATCATAATCCGGCGCTGTACCTCATCGCCAAAACCGGCCGCACGGGTTGCTTCATACATATCATCCAGCGACTGGCCAGCTTCGACACGCGCGCCATAGCGCACCCCGTCATAACGCGCCAGGTTAGACGAGGCTTCGGCCGGCGCAATAATGTAATAGGTTGGCAGCGCATAGCGTGTATGCGGCAGAGAAATCGGCACCAGCTCTGCTCCTGCCTCGACCAGCCATTCCTGCCCCTGTTGCCAGAGCGCGGTTATAGCCTCATCCATGCCATCCATGACATATTCTTTGGGAATGCCGATTTTCATACCTTTGACACTGGCCTGTAATGCGGCTTGCAAATCTGGCAGGGTTGCATCAGCCGAGGTAGAATCCCTGGCATCATGCCCGGCCATAGAGGCAAACATTAGCGCAGAATCAGCTACATCACGGGTAAAAGGCCCTGCCTGATCCAGCGAAGACGCAAAGGCCACAATCCCCCAGCGCGAGCAGCGCCCATAGGTTGGTTTCATGCCGACCACCCCGCAAAATGCGGCTGGCTGGCGAATAGACCCGCCTGTATCCGTGCCGGTCGCCATCAGTGCAGATCCGGCCGCCACAGAAGAGGCCGACCCCCCTGAAGAGCCGCCAGCCGCCAAATTAGCCCCGCCACTTGCACTCCATGGATTGACTGCCGGGCCAAAAACCGATGTTTCATTGGCAGAACCCATCGCAAATTCATCACAATTGAGCTTGCCCAGCATCACCGCCCCGTCACGCCATAGCTGGCTGGTAACCGTGCTTTCATAAGCTGGCACAAAGCCCTTTAATATGGCGGAACAGGCGGTGGTTTCCACGCCTTGTGTACAGAACAAATCCTTCACCCCTATCGGCAAGCCTTCTAGCGGGCCTGCGCTGCCATCAGCGATACGCTTATCGCTATTGGCGGCCATTTCAAGGGCTTTATCTGCGGTCATACAGACATAATTATTCAGCGCTTTTGTTGCCTCTGCCGCCGCGATATAGGCTTGTGTCAGCTCGGTGGCAGAAATTTCTTTTTTCTGCAAGGCAGCGCGTGCCTGTGTGGCCGTAAGATTTAAGTAATTTTCCATTATTCAACTACCTTTGGCACAACAAAAAATCCGCTGGCCTGTTCCGGGGCATTTGCCAGAATATCATCTACCTTATTGCCGTCTGTTACCTTGTCCGCGCGCAAGGGCAGGCTGTGACCGGTAACACTGGCCAGAGGTTCAACAGCAGAGGTATCCACCTCGCCCAGCTCTTCTATCCAGGACAGAATAGCATTTAATTCCCCGGCTATTTGTTCCTGGCGCTCTTCCGGCACATCCAGGCGCGCCAGCCGCGCAATTTTTTTAACGGTATCTTTATCGACAGACATGATATAAGACTTTCATCAGATGCAAAATTTCATATAAATGATGTTCACCCCCAGCTAATTAGCAGTGAGTATGCCTGTCTGCAAGCTTTACCAAACGATAAATCAATTGTCATCAGGCCAAAGGCTGTTAGGGCTGGATATTGGCAAAAAAACAATCGGGCTGGCAATTAGCGACCCGGATGCCAGAGTGGCTACCCCTTTGCGCATTTTATGGCGCAGAAAATTTACCCCCGATGCAAGGGAGCTGATAGCGATTATCGCCGAGCATAATATAGGCGGATTAGTGCTGGGCTGGCCGCTTAATATGGATGGCAGCCAGGGCCCTTCCTGTGATTCTGTGCGCGATTTTGCCCATGCTTTTTTGCGCCTTCATGATATTGCTATCAGCTTTCAGGATGAAAGATTATCGACAAAGGCAGTAGAGCAGGAAATGATAGCAGCGGATCTGACCCGCCAGAAACGCCATCTTCGCCGCGATGCGCTGGCCGCAACATGGATATTGCAATCTGCCCTGGATAGCCTGGATAGTTTAAAAGACAAGCCTGAGCTATGATTGCCTGAGGCAGGATCACCCAAATGATAGTAATCAGCCAAAAAGAAAGCGGTGCATGATGACTGGACGAGCCATTCAATTTTGGTTAAAAGACATCTCACGATGAATGATTTACGCGCACAAGCGTCTGCTGCAAACCTGACGGGTCGCCATTTATTGGGGATTGAAGGGTTATCTGTTCCGGAAATTCAAGCCCTTTTGGCACGTTCCAGCTATTTTGCCGATATCCTGACAGGCAAGACCGCAGATGACAGCCTGTCCGGCATTTTGCGCGGCATATCAGTGGTTAATCTGTTTTTTGAAAACTCCACGCGAACCCGCGTTTCCTTTGAAGTGGCCGCCAAACATTTGGGCGCATCGGTGCTTAATCTTTCTGTTTCCGGCTCATCTGTCAAAAAGGGCGAGACGCTGATAGATACAGCTGTCACGCTGAACGCCATGCATCCCGATATACTGGTTATCCGCCACCGCCATGCCGGCACGCCTCTGTTGTTAAGCAAATATGTCGATGCCAGTGTTATTAATGCAGGGGATGGTCGCCATGAACATCCCACGCAAGCGCTTTTGGATGCGCTGACCATCCAGCGCAAATGCGGCCGGATAGCCGGGCTGAAAATTGCGATTTGCGGAGATGTTGCCAATAGCCGTGTGGCACGCTCGAACCTGTATCTTTTGGGGGCGCTGGGCGCGGATGTGCATTTTGTCAGCCCCTCTACCCTGTTGCCAGCCGGGATTGACCAGTTTGGCGTGCCGGTTCATACCGATCTGGAAACCGGCATTAAAGATGCCGATATTGTGATGATGCTGCGGTTGCAAACAGAACGTATGCAAGGGCGCGAAATCCCCAGCCAGCATGAATATTTCAATCTGTTTGGCCTGAATATGGACAAGCTGATGCGCGCTGCTCCCAATGCGCTGGTGATGCATCCAGGCCCGATGAACAGAGGGGTGGAGATTGATTCAGCCATAGCCGATAATGCAGAAAAAAGCCTGATTTACACGCAAGTGGAAATGGGGGTTGCTGCCCGCATGGCCTGTCTGGAAGCGCTGTCACAGCACGCGGAGCGGACAAGATGAGCCAGAACTTACTTTTTACAAATGCCCATATCCTCTGCCCCGAGCAAAAACTGGATCAGCAAGGCTGGCTACTGGCAGAAGAAGGCATTATCCGCGCTATTGGCAGTAATTCAGACCCTTTGCCAGAAGCAAAGGACGCACAGAAAATCGATTGCAAGGGGGATATTCTTGCCCCCGGCCTGGTGGATATGCGGGTACAATCCGGCGATCCGGGTGCAGAACATCTGGAAACCCTGACCAGCCTGAAACAGGCCGCTGCCCATGGCGGGATTACCTCTTTGGCAGTACTGCCCTCAACCGAGCCGGTAATTGATACCGCCGCCATGATCGATAGTTTGCAGCTGCGTGCCGGCCGCATTGATGGCCCGTCCATCTATTGCTACGGGGCGATGACCAAAGAGCTGGAAGATGACCAGATGGCCGAATTGGGGATGATGGCAGCGGCCGGGGCTTGTGCCTTTGCCAGCGGCACCCTTTCTATCCAGAATGCCCAGACCTTGCGCCGTATCATGACCTATGCGGCGATGCTGGATAAGCCTGTTATCCATCATTGCGAGGATACAGACCTGACAGGTGAAGGCGATATGAATGAGGGGGAGACCTCTACCCGGCTGGGTATGCTTGGCCAGCCTGCCGCCGCAGAAATTGTCATACTGAAACGTGATATCGAGCTGGCAAGGCTGACAGGCGTGCATTATCACGCTGCCCATATTTCTACCGCCGGAGCGGTGGCTGCTATCCGGCAGGCAAAAAAAGAAGGGGTGAAAATTACCGCTGATACCGCCCCGCCCTATTTCCTGCTGAACGAGCTGTCTGTATCTGGCTATGATGCGGCCTGCAAGCTGAACCCGCCCTTGCGCTCGGAAGCTGACAGACAAGCGATTATAGAAGGGCTGCAAGATGGCACGATAGATGCTATTGCCTCTGACCATGTGCCGGTAAATCCGGATATGAAAGCCCAGCCCTTTACCCAAGCCAGCACAGGGGCTTCCGGAATAGAGCTGTTGCTGACCATGACGATAAAGCTGGTCAAGACAGGGGCGATTTCCTGGCTGCGCGCTTTCGAGCTGACAAGCCAAAATCCGGCTAAAATCCTGAAGCTGGAAGCAGGTAGCCTGACGCCGGGCAACCGCGCTGATTTGGTACAGATTAACCCCGACCAAAGCTGGATTATCGAGGGGCGTGCCTTTAAATCCTTATCGCGTATCACCCCTTTTGAAGGCCAGCCTGTCGAAGGACAGGTTACCGGAGTTTGGGTTGGCGGGGTGCAGATAGCCCTTGAGCCATGATCCATGAGTGATAACTTTGCCTATTATGCCTATTTATCTGCCTGTTTGTTGGGATATGGGCTGGGGGCAACCCCTTTCGGGCTTATACTGACCCGCCTGTTTGGCGGAGTGGATATCCGCACTATCGGTTCCGGCAATATCGGAGCCACCAATGTATTGCGTACCGGGCGCAAGGAACTTGCCCTTGCAACCTTGCTGCTGGATGGGGGCAAGGGCGGTATAGCGGTTTTATTGACCAGCAGCCTCACCCAGCCGGAAATTGGCGCGGTAGCCGGGCTTGCCGCGGTTGTAGGGCATTGTTTTCCGATATGGCTGCGCTTTAGGGGCGGCAAGGGGGTGGCCACCGCTATTGCCACCTTATGTGCGATAGATCTGATAACCGGCCTGTTTATGATTGGCTGCTGGCTGATAATTGCCTTTTTATTTCGGATATCCTCTCTGGCCGCTATTCTCGGCTTTTGCGGGGCAATGGGCTATGGCTATCTTTATGCCGGCTTAAGCGATATGCAGCTATGGGTGACAGGCGCGATATCTGTTTTGTCTATCCTGCGCCACCATGAAAATATCAAACGCCTGATAAATGGCGAGGAAAGCCGCATTTCCTTTCGCAAAGAATCTTAAAAAAATCCTCTTTCATTTACGGAAAATTAAGCCTCTTTGTTTATGCTAGGGCTTATGAAAGATACAGAACTTCTGGACAGGTTGCGGCTTATTCGCACCAGCCATATTGGCCCTATCACTTGCCAGCATTTGCTGAAACGCTATAGCACAGTGCGCGATGCATTGTCGGCTATACCTAAATTATCGGCACGTGGCGGGCGAAAATTAAAACTATGCCCGCTAGAAACAGCTGAAAAGGAATTGGCACTTATTCGCCAATCCGGGGCAGAATTGCTATGTCATGGTCAGGAAAATTATCCCGCTGTCTTGCTGCCGTTTGATGATGCACCATTTATCCTGACCGTAAAGGGACATATCAATCTTTTAAATAGAGGGGCGTGCGCCATTGTCGGGGCGCGCAATGCGTCCATCAATGCCGCCCGTCTGGCAGAAAATCTGGCAACAGAGATAGGCCAGCAAAATTTTGTGGTGGTATCCGGTCTGGCACGGGGCATTGATGCGGCTGCCCATAAAGGGGCGCTGAAAAGCGGCACAATTGCGGTTTTGGCAAATGGCATTGATGAGGTATACCCCCCTAAAAATGCCGCACTTTATGACAGGGTCTGCGAACAGGGTCTGTTGATTACCGAAATGCCCTATGGCACAAAACCCGCCCCCCGCCTGTTTCCGTCACGCAACCGGATTATTGCCTCGCTTTCCAAAGGGGTACTGGTGATAGAGGCAGCCTTGCGTTCCGGCTCGCTTATCACTGCCAGAGAGGCCGCAGATAGAGGGATTGAGGTGATGGCCCTGCCCGGCTCGCCCCTCGACCCGCGCTCGCAAGGCACAAACGGATTGATCCGGGATGGGGCAACACTGGTTCAGAATATTGATGATATATTGAGCGTGCTGTCCCAGTCCTATAGCGTGGAGATGCCGCCGCCCGGCCCCTATCAAATACCGGCCACCCAGTCAGCTGTGGATATGGAAGGGCAATCCGCCACTCTTTCTGAAAAGGAGCGGGCAGATATCTATAAAAAATTACTCGAAAACATCGCTCATGACCCAATTCCGGTTGACGAATTGTGTTGCTGGTGTCATGTCTCTGCAGTTAATGTGCAATCTTTTTTGCTTGAGCTGGAGCTGGCAGGACAGGTTCAACGCCATTCCGGCGGGCGGGTTTCTCGCCTGATTTCAGAAGACTAGTATCTGAAATAATTAAATAAATTTTGTCACAGGCAGATATTTTGTAAAAAGGCATCGAGCGGTATGAAAGTTGTTGTTGTCGAATCACCGGCAAAGGCGAAAACCATCAATCAATATCTGGGCAGCGATTATAAAGTACTGGCTTCCTATGGTCATGTTCGCGATTTGCCTTCCAAGGATGGCTCGGTTCAGACAGATAATAATTTCGAGATGAGCTGGCAAATGTCAGATCAGGGCAGCAAGCGGATGAAAGATATCACCGCCGCGCTGAAAGATGCCGATAAACTGATCCTTGCCACTGACCCGGACAGGGAAGGCGAGGCGATCAGCTGGCACGTAACCGAATTATTGAAACAGAACCGCAAGGCCAGCACTATTCCGGTCGAACGGGTAGTCTTTAACGAAATCACCAAAAGCGCGATTTTAAAGGCGATTGACGAGCCGCGCGCACTGGATATTGATCTGGTAGATGCCTATCTGGCACGCCGCGCCCTCGACCATCTTATCGGCTTTGGTATATCGCCTGTTTTATGGCGCAAATTGCCAGGCTCGCGCTCGGCAGGACGCGTACAATCTGTTGCACTTCGCCTGATATGCGAGAGAGAGGCAGAAATAGAAGCCTTTCGCGCGCAGGAATATTGGTCGGTCGATACCCTGTTTCAAAATAGCAAGGCAGAGAGCTTTACCGCCCGCATCACCTATCTGGATGGTGAAAAGCTGAACAAGATGAGCCTTGCCAGCGAGGCGATAGCGACCCGGACCGCTGACCGTATTCGCAAAGCGGACTGGATAATATCCGATATTGAAACAAAACGCGTGCGCCGCCGCCCCTCCCCGCCCTTTACGACCTCTACCTTGCAGCAGGAAGCCTCGCGCAAGCTGGGCTTTTCGGCCAGTCGTACAATGCAGATTGCCCAAAAGCTGTATGAAGGGGTGAATATCGGTGCTGAAACCACTGGCCTGATTACCTATATGCGAACCGATGGCGTGCAGATGAGCATGGAAGCCATGGGACAATTGCGCGAGGCTATCAGCGCAACCTATGGCGATAAATTTGTACCGGAAAAACCGCGCTTTTATAAATCCAAAGCCGCCAATGCCCAGGAAGCCCATGAAGCTATCCGCCCGACCAGCGCCACACGGCCGCCAGAAGATATGCGCCGCTTTCTGGATCATGACCAGTTCCGTTTATATGACCTGATTTGGAAGCGCACCCTTGCCAGCCAGATGGCCGATGCCGAGCTGGATCAGACAGGGGTGGATATCTCTGCCAAAGCGGATCAGATTACCATGCGGGCTTCCGGCTCTGTCATTGTGTTTCCGGGCTTTTTGAAAATTTACCGTGAAGGCTTTGATGATGGTCAAAAAGAGGGGGAAGAAAGCGAAGGCTTGCTGCCTGCGCTGGCAAAAGGCGAACATCTGAGCGTTAATGATGTTCAGCCCGAACAGCATTTCACCCAGCCACCGCCCCGCTATACCGATGCCAGCCTGGTAAAAAAGATGGAAGAGCTGGGCATTGGCCGCCCGTCCACCTATGCCAGCATCATGCAGGTCATCGAAAAGCGCGGCTATGTGGTAAAGGATAATAAACGTTTTATCCCTGAACATCGCGGCCGGATTGTTTCCACTTTTCTGGAAAATTTCTTTAGCCGCTATGTGGAATATGATTTCACTGCCTCGCTGGAAAACCAGCTGGATGAGGTATCGGATGGCAAGCTGGATTGGCGGCTGTTATTACGCCAGTTCTGGACACATTTTGCCAGCTCTACCGATGAGGCGATGAATTTGTCTGTCCCAGAGGTGATGGCCAAGCTGGATAATGAGCTGGAGCAATTATTCTTCACCCCGGATGAAGAGGGCAATATCTCGCGCAGCTGTACAAAATGCGGCACCGGCAGGCTGGAGCTGAAACTTGGAAAATTCGGCCCCTTTTTGGGATGCGATAATTATCCTGAATGCCGCTATACCAAGCAGATAAGCTCGGTTGCCGATAATGATGATGACAATCAGGAGCTGGATGGCGACAAGATGCTGGGCATGGATAGCGCTTCCAACTTGCCGGTTCTGTTACGAAAAGGCCCTTACGGGTTTTATGTCCAGCTGGGTGATGCAGAACAGAAAAAGCCAAAACGCGCCTCTCTGCCAAAAGGTACTGTTATTGATAATGTTGAGCTGGAATATGCGCTAGGGCTGTTATCCCTGCCGCGTGATATTGGCACGCACCCCGAAACAGGTGATATGATTCAGGCAGGGCTTGGCCGTTATGGCCCCTATTTGAAATATCAGGGTAAATTTACCAGCCTGAAAGAGGGCGATGATGTCTTAAGTGTCGGGATTAACCGGGCGGTGGATTTACTGGCAGAGGCCAGCAAAAAATCCGGACGGGTCTTGGGTATGCATCCCGATGGCGGCAAGGTAGAGGTAAAGGCCGGACGGTTTGGCCCCTATTTCGAACATAACAAGCTGCGCGCCCCTCTTGGCAAATCGCTATCGATTGAAGATGTGACGCTGGAAGATGCATTGCCTGTTTTGGCCGCAAAGGCCGCTGCCCCAAAAAAGGCGGGCAAAAAAACAGCGGCTAAAAAAGCCAAGGCAAAAAAAGCTGCCCCGAAAAAGGCTGCCAAAAAAGCGGCTAAAAAAGCAGCTAGAAGCTGATATAGCAATGCCAAATCCCGGGATGATGACAGCGCAAAAAGCAATCGATAAAAGCAGAATACATAGCGGAAATCAGGATAATTTGCGTGTCAAAATCTGAAGATCAGTTGCCAGATGATGCGGTGCTTATGGCCTATATCGAAGCCTGTGAAAAGCCCCCGAAACTGCGCGATATTGCCCGTCATTTCCAGCTTTCCCCGGCCCGCAGACCTGCTTTGCGCGCCCGTCTTCATGAACTGGCCACCCGCCAGGCCACAGAATTTTCCAAAGATAGAGAACAGGTCAACCTGCCGGAAATTGTCCTTATCGATATTATCGAGATTGATACAGACGGGGCGGGCATTGCGGTTATCGCTGGCCAGGCAGCAGCAGATCAGCCGCGCATCGAAATATTGCCGGATAATAAAAACCGCCGCGCCCTGAGACGGGGCAGCCGGTGTCTGGCACGGGTAACGCCAGGCAAAAATGGCCTGCGCGGGACGATAATACGGGTTCTGCCAAAACAGAAAAGCCGTATATTTGGCCGAATTTTTCGCAATAGCCAGCAGCAAAAATGGATGATAGAGCCAGCCGATAAGGGCGGGCGCAGACCTTTACCGCTTCTGGCTTCAGAACATTCCCTGGAAGAAGATGTAATAGTCGAGGCCGAGATCATCAAGGATAGGCGTGGCCAGCCTGCAGCCCGCATTTTGCGGATTTTGGGCGCAGCAGACAGCACCGATAGCCTAATCGCATTGGCGATTGCAGAATTTGACCTGCCCCATCATTTTTCTGACGCCATGCTGGCACAGGCCAGTCAGGCCAGCTTGCCAGAGGTAAAAAACCGCACCGATATTCGCCATATACCGCTGGTGACCATTGATGGGGAGGATGCCAAGGATTTTGACGATGCAGTTTTTGCCGAGCCGGATGAAAATGGCGGCTGGCGGCTGATAGTGGCCATTGCCGATGTCGCCTATTATGTCGCAGAAAATAGTGACCTGGATAAAGAAGCACGGCTGCGCGGCAATTCGGTTTATTTGCCGGGTACGGTTATTCCCATGCTGCCCGAGGCGCTGTCAAACGGGTTATGTTCCCTGCGCCCGAACGAAGACAGAGCCTGTCTGGCGGTAGAGATTATCATTGACGGACAGGGAAAGAAAATTCGTCATAAATTTTTGCGCGGCCTGATGTGTTCTGTCGCCCGCCTGACCTATACACAAGTACAACAGGTCATGGACGGGCTGATAGATGAAGAGGATTTGGCCCTGCCAGCTGGCACGCTGTATCATCTAAACGCGGTCTTTGCGATTTTGAAAAAGGCACGCGACAAGCGCGGGGCTCTTAACCTTGATCTGGCAGAAAAGCGGATTGTGATGGATGCGGATAATCAGCCAGCCGAGATCAGCTTGCGCCGGCAAATCCCGGCCAATCAGCTGATCGAGGAAATGATGATTTTAGCCAATATCTGCGCGGCAGAAACGCTGGAATCCGGCCGTCATTTATGTGTATTTCGCGTCCATGACCAGCCTGATCCGGAAAAAATGGATCATTTGCGCGAGCTGGCAGAGGCATTGAATATCCCCTTTGCCAAAGGACAGGTCATCACCCCCAAACGCTTTAATCAGGTGATAGAGGCGGCTGCCAGCACCCCCAGCAAAGAGGCGGTAAATGATGCGATATTGCGCTGTCAGGCACGGGCTGTCTATAGCCTGGATAATGCAGGTCATTACGGGCTGGGTCTGACACGCTATGCCCATTTCACCTCGCCCATACGCCGCTATGCAGATTTGCTGGTTCATCGCCGCTTGATAACTGCCTGCAAGCTTGGTAGCGAGCCTGTCTTTCTGGAACGCGAGGCGGTAGAAGAGATTTGCAGCCATATTTCCGAGACAGAACAAACCGCCGCAAAAGCTGAAAGGCGCACTATTGCCCGCCTGTCCGCTATGCTGATGCACGCCCATATTGATGAGCTGCTAGAGGCCACCATCACCGGGGTAACCCATGCAGGGTTATTTGCCACGATAAAGGGCGGGCTGGCAGAAGGCTTTATTCACCGCGCTTCCCTGCCCGATGATTATTATGAGACAGATGAAAACCAGCTATCGCTTACCGGTATGTATTCCGGCTGGCGTTTTAGTGTGGGCGAGACAATAACCTGCCGTCTGACCGCTGCCAGCCCTGCCAACGGGGATATCAGTTTACGCTGGCATTCAGGCGGCACCCAGCATACCCCCCTTACCAGCCGTAAAAGAAAAAAAGGCCGGCCGGCACGGGGAAAATCGGGAAAAGCCGGACGCAGACGCTAAACTTCATGCAGTTCTTCTTGACACGTGCTGTATATTCGCGCATATAGCGATGACGTATTACGACCAATTTTTGTTTTGGAGCCTTGTCGATGGCCAAGCCAGCAACCCTGCAAATTAAACTTGTTAGCACCGCGGATACCGGTTTTTACTATGTGACCAAGAAAAACCCGCGCACCAAGCCCGAAAAGCTTGAGCTGAAAAAATACGACCCGAAAGCACGCAAACACGTGCTGTTCCGCGAAGCCAAAATCAAGTAACCTATCCGGTTTGGCCAGATTAGCTGCGCCGAAATCTGCATGAAATGAAATGCGCTATCGGGCTGACAAAGAATAAATGTGATATCGCCGTCATATCTGATGATGGCGATTTTGCATTTGAAGCCTGCTTTTTTCTGCCCGAAAGCTATTCAGAATTTCTGTCCCTGTTAAGCCAGGAAATTTCCAAAGCTGATCCTTCAGCAGAAATTCATGCTATCGGCGTCAGCCTGGCAGCCGATTTTCACCTCTCTGGCGGGCAGATAGCTTGTCCTTCTTTTCCCCTGTTACACGGACAAAGGCTGAAAGCAGATTTACAAGCTGGCCTGAACCGCAAAATATCTATCGCCAACCCTGCCCAGATGCTGGCCAATTATGCCAGTCACAAAAGCGAATATGCCGCAGCACGGCAGATTTTCAGCCTCTATATGGATGATGCGGTTTTGTCTGGCCAGCTGGTAAATGGAAAGCTGTTAATTGGGGCAAACGGGCTGGCGGGTAATTGGGGGCATATCGCCCTACCCTGGCCAGTGGAATTTGAGCTGGAAGCCCGGGAATGTGAGTGCGGGCATACAGGGTGTCTGGGCGCATTTGTCAGCCGAACAGCCCTGTCACAGGAATATCGGCATTTAAGCGAAAAAACACTGTCAGCAGAAGAGATTTTCCGCCAGGCCGCCCAGGGAGATATTGTGGCAGAATCAGCTGTTCAGATATTTGAAGACAGGCTGGCAAGGGGTCTGGCGATGGTTATTAATCTATGCGACCCCGATATTATCCTGTTAAGCGGCCGTATGAGCCAGTATGACCGGCTTCTGGTCAATATTCCGCGCAAATGGCCAGGCTATATCGCTGGCCGCATTCCAAACACAAGGCTGATAGCCCCGTTTCCATCAGAAGATGAAGCGCAAAAAGCATCTCTGTTTGGCGCGGCTATGCTGGGCGAATAAAAATTACGAGCATTCCGGCCGGCTTATCGGCTTAATCTCGGTCAGGGTCGCATCAATCGCAAAATCCCCGTAATCCACCTCGTAATAGGCTACCACCCCATTGGGCTGCAAATGGAAGGTAATCTCATATTCCGGGACAGGCTCGACACTGGAGGGGTCAAAATAGGCAATATTGACAGGATAGTAATTGCTGCTCGCCAATTCCCCTAAAATTCGGCGGTTGGTGACTTTCTGGCGGCTGCCAATAACCGTGCTGGTACGTTTAATCGCTCTGTCCGGCTCTGCGCCGAAAAAGATATTGGCGGTGAAGATTTTTTCTCCTTTTTGTGCGCGGGACAACACCTCTTTTGTATGGGCAACAGGAAAATAGACCTTGTCAGGCAGGCGTAAAGCGACATCCGGCTGCATCGAAAAATAGGCCTCGCCTGTTTTGCCGGCCTTGGTCACAGTGGCAAAACCGTTAAATTGTTTTTCCTCTTCAAAGGTGGAACGTTCATCCACTTCAAAAGAATAAAGCTGGCCAGACAGCTCTTCCCAGGATTCGAAATGCGAGGCAAGGATAGCGCTATCGCCTGTTTCATAGGCAAATTCCAGCAAGTAATCTTCAGAAGATATCCAGCCCTCGCAATCATTACGCAGAATAAAATTGGTCTTGCCGGCGATAGCGGTCATTTGGGCTTCTGTACTTGCGGATAACAGGCTCATCTCATAGGTAGCTTCATGGGCGGCCAGATCGATGGCCAGGCCAGGCGCAGAAAATAGCGCGATGCCCAGACTTGCCTTTAGAGCGAGGATATTTTTGAAATTCATACGCATTATTCTGTGAGTTCCTGTTTTTTACGATACGGCTTATTTACTCTGCACAGACAGGTTAATCCGACCTATATTATAGCTAGAATAGTATGCTTTTGCCTTTCGCCAAGCCCTGTGAACAAACCTTGTAAAACAAATATGAATGTACTTGCTAAAAAAAACCACCCTCTTATCGCCAGAGATGGCAAAACACTTCAACTGGCTGGCAGATAGCTCGTTATGCCGAAAATAGACAAACTTCTTACAACTACCCCTGCTTTGGTCACGGCGATTGACGCGATCCGAGGTGCTGATTTCATCGCCATAGATACCGAATTTATGCGCGAGAGTACCTATTACCCGCAATTATGCCTTATCCAGATTTGTGCCGGATCACAAGCCTTTTGTGTTGACCCTCTGGCAGAGGGCATGGATTTATCGCCATTATTTGCATTGATGCAGGACAAGAATATCACCAAGGTTTTCCATGCTGGCCGTCAGGATCTGGAAATATTTGTGCAATTGACAGGGGATGTACCCTGTCCTGTCTATGACACCCAAATCGCAGCGATGGTATGCGGGCTGGGCGATCAGGTCGGCTATGACAAGCTGGTCTATCATTATAAAAATCTGCAAATTGACAAATCATCGCGCTTTACCAATTGGAGCCAGCGCCCCCTTTCAGACAGGCAGCTGAGCTATGCGCTGGATGATGTTATTCATTTGGCCGAGATTTATCCAAGAATTATTGCCGACCTCACCGCCAACGGGCGTGATAAATGGGTACAAAGCGAGCTGGAAAGTCTGGCAGATATATCGCTGTATCAAACCGACCCGGCAACCGCCTATAAACGGATAAAAGCCCGTAACAGCAAACCGGCACAGCTAAACAGGCTGGCACAATTGGCCAGCTGGCGGGAAAAAGAAGCCCAAAGGCGTGATGTGCCGCGCGGGCGTATTCTGCGCGATGATACCCTGATTGACCTGGCGGGCAGCAATCCTAAAACACGCGCAGATTTAAAAAAAATCAGAGGCTTTCCCGGCGGCGAAAACGGCAAATTTGGCCCTGCGGTGATAGAGGTTTTGAAAAAGGCCAATGCGATGGCTGAAGATGCATGGCCGCTAAAAGAACGCCTGCCACAAAGAGACAAGCCGCCTGTTGCCATTATCGAGATGCTACGCGTATTGCTGAAACACGTCACAGAAAGCCATAATGTGGCCCCGCGCCTGATAGCAAGTGCTGATGATCTGGAAAAACTCGCCCTGTCCGATACAGCTGATATTCCGGCCATGAAGGGCTGGCGGCGCGAAATTTTTGGCGATGCCGCCCTGGCCTTAAAGGCAGGAAAGCTGGGGCTGACCGTGCAAAAGAGCAAAATAAAACTGCTTTCCCTGTAACCTTGAAGAAAAGCAGTTTTATTTTTTTAAAGGTTTTTAAAGGCGTTAATTAGCGTTAAAAGCCCCGCCATCAACCAGAATATTCTGTCCGACCAGATAGCCAGAAGAAGCCGAGCAAATATAAGCGCAGGCAAAGCCAAATTCATCTATCTCCCCTAAACGGCCGCAAGGGTTTCTGGCTTCCAGTTCTGTGCGTACTTCCTCGCGCGATTTATTGGCCTGGCGGCTGGTATTATCGATAAGAGACTCGATACGGGCTGTATTATACTGGCCGGGCAATAATCCGTTGATGGTAACATTATGGCGGGCCACCTGGCGTGCCAGACCGCCCACAAAGCCGGTCAGGCCGGAACGTGCACCATTGGACAGGCCTAATTGCGGAATAGGCGATTTCACTGACCCGGAGGTAATATTTACAATCCGGCCGAATTTATTATCGATCATCGGATCGATCACAGCCTTAATCAGCTCAATCGCGGTCAGCATATTGGCATCCAGTGCCTTGATCCAGTCATCGCGGCTCCAGTCACGGAAATCACCCGGAGGCGGGCCGCCGGCATTATTCACCAGAATATCTACATGGCCAGCAGCGGCCAGCACTTCAGCCCGGCCAGCCTCGCTGGTAATATCACAGGCAACGGTTTTAACCTCCACGCCTGTATCTTTACGGATTTGATCTGCTGATGCGACCAGCTGTTCCTCGCCGCGTGCACACATCACCAAATTTACGCCCACCTGTGACAGTGCGCGCGCACATCCCAGCCCCAACCCCTTTGAAGAGGCACAGACAATCGCTGTCTTTCCCTGCAGACCAAAATCAAGCATGAATTAAATCTCCTTTTTCCCGTGCTTAAAATCAAATTCCAAAGCGCCATTATCCGGCATCATGATCAACTTCACAATAGCTAAACTGACAGGTTTTTTAGCAGATAGAGCGGCGCGGTCGATTTCTGCGACCAGCCGATAAGCGGTAGTAAAATTCCGTTCCATATGGGTGACCATATAGTGAATAACCCCGTCTGGTACGCTGCATTGCCTGTCAGCAAACATTTTTACCAAGACCTGCTCCAGCAAGTCATCCTCTGGTGAAGCAATCTCCTGGCAAGCGATGCTTCGCAAACGCGAGCGTAAATCGGCAAGCCCGATATCCATCTGAGCTACCGATTGCCAGCTAAGCAGCAAGGCTGTCCCCCCGGTGGCGGCCAGATGATTGAAAAAATGAAACATGGCTTCTTGTGAAAACCGTTCTGCAAGCGTGAAATCATCGAGAATAAAATGGCGTGCGGTTAAGCTGGCAATCTCGCTGATATCCTGTAATTGCGTCAGGCGATGAGCGCCCGATCTTTGCTCGAAAACATAGGATAAATGGGTTTTCCCGCATCCCGAAGGCCCGAATATGTTCAGCGCGCGATAGGGCAATGGCCAGTCAGGCCAGGCTGCCAGCCATTGCAAGGCGCTGTGATTTGCCCCGCCAGCGATAAACTCATCGGGCTTATAGGAAGGGGCAAGGTGAAGAGAGAGCGGAATTTGCTGCATTATCGTGCTATCGCACTTCATTAGGATTGATATGGAGCTGGTAATTACGCTCGCCCACATCCAGCCGATAGCCGCTGGCACGTATCGCCATTTGCAGGGATTCAACAGGCCCTGAAAGCCGTACTTTTAACACGCCCTTCTCTGCGGTAAGGCTATAGACAGAAAGGCTGGTAACCACTGGCAGCTCGCTCAGGATATCTTGTGCCCGATACCAGCTTTTTGCAGAAGCTGCGCCAACCTCGACAAAAATTTCATCCTGTCCGCCCACAACATATAAATTTGCCTGCTGCCAGCTGGTTTCCAGCGCATCCAGCACCTTTTTTTGAAAATCTTCAAAAGAGAGCTGCATACTGGTGGTGGCATTCATCTGAATTTGCTGTTCTGCTATGGTGGCCAGCTTCTTGCCATCGCCATCAAATAACCGTGCCGTCAATTTTAGCACAGGTTGAGCCGTACTGTAATCAAGGCCGGCATATAACAGGACAATTTGCACCGCTTGTGCCGCTTGTGCCGCTTTTTGCAAGGTTGCGGCATCTTCTGCCAGAAACAGACTGCCCTTTAGCTGGCGTTCCAGAACAAAATCAGGGGCAAGAGAGGTGGTTTGCACCAGACTGTCTCTCTGGCGTTCCAGCCCGCGCCAGCTATCCAGCCATAAGACATTTTTCGTCCAGACCCGCACCCCTGACGGGTCTTGCCAGATTGGCAGTAATAAAATCGGGGCGGTTACCAGCTCTGACCATTGCAGGTTTTTTTCCATAAGTGCCGAGCGGATACGCGCCGCATCAAAACAAATATCAATATCCGCGATATAGCGCTGGGCAAGCGCATTTTCATTATCAATATGGATAAAATCAACAAAATCTGCGCCATTAAGAGCGCGCATATCTGCCTCGCCTGGCTGCCCGGGTAATAAGATACGGCGCAAGATCACCTGATAGGCTTGTGCGGTGGCAGCGGCTATCGCCTGTTCTCTGGCAGCTGTGCCTGTTGCGGCATTTTCATCAAGATGGATATCGGCTACCCCGTAAACCGGCATCGCGCATCTGTCTTGTGCCTGTACAGCGCTGTTAAAGGCTAAACACAGGAGAATTATTGTGATATGACAAAGCCAATGATGCAAACTGGTCATTTTGCAACCTCAAGATAAGACGATTACGCTAGCCAAGATATAGCTGTTGAAAGTGGCAGAAAATGGACAAAAAAGAAAGCCCCAAATCCCCTTTAACCTATCGCGATGCCGGCGTGGATATTGATGCAGGTGATGCGCTGGTCACCGAGATCAAGCCGTTTGCGAAAAAGACCATGCGGGCCGGGGCAAACCCTGATCTGGGCGGATTTGGCGGATTGTTTGACCTCAAAGCCGCAGGATTTAGCGATCCTGTACTGGTTGCTGCAACCGATGGGGTGGGCACCAAGCTGGAGCTGGCCCAGCAAGCCAATATGCATCACGGGCTGGGTATCGATTTGGTAGCCATGTGCGCCAATGACATCCTTGCACAAGGGGCGATGCCGCTGTTCTTTTTGGATTATTTTGCCACTGGCAAGCTTAGCCCGAAAATTGCCGCCGAAGTGATAGAAGGTATCGCAGATGGCTGTATCGAGGCCGGATGTGCACTTATCGGCGGCGAAACTGCTGAAATGCCCGGCATCTATCCGCCTGGCGGCTATGATTTAGCCGGCTTTTGTGTAGGCGCTGCCGAGCGCGGCACATTATTGCAAAAGGAATATGTCGCAGAAGGCGATAAGGTTATCGCCCTTGCCTCATCCGGTGTCCATGCCAACGGGTTTTCGCTGGTGCGCAAGCTGATAGAGCGTGATAACCTCGATATTATGGCCGGTGCGCCTTTTGCGCCTTCTGTTTCGCTGGCAGAGGCGCTGCTGGCACCAACGCGTATTTATACCGATGCCCTTAAGGCCGCGCTGGCGGCCGGCAAAATAAGCTCTGTTTCCCATATTACCGGTGGCGGGCTGATAGAAAATCCGCCCCGTGTTTATGGTGAGGGGCTGGCCATGCATCTGGATATGACAAAGCGCCCTGTACCTGAACTGTTTAAATGGCTAAAGGCAGAGGCTGGCCTGTCTGTTTTTGAAGTTGCCCGAACCTTTAATTGCGGTATTGGCCTGCTGATCACCACCCCGGCCAGCGGATGTGATGCGGTATTGGCCGCGATTGAAGCCACAGGCGAGCCTTGCTGTGAAATTGGCGAGATGCGCGCGCGAAAGGATACAGCTATCCATCTGGAAAATGCCGAACAGGCCTTTTCATGAAAAAGCCTGGCCACCCGTTACAAATCGCGGTACTTATTTCCGGGCGAGGCAGCAATATGCACGCCCTTATCCGGCAAGCCGGACAGTATCAGATTTGTCTGGTCGCAGCCAACAAACCGGCTGACGGGCTGGATATTGCCGACCAGCACGGGATTACAACCTGCCTTGTGCCGCGCCGTGATTATGATAGCAAATCCAGCCATGAAGCGGCATTGGCCGATGCGATAGAGGCCAGCGGGGCAGAATGGATTTGCCTGGCTGGCTATATGGCGGTGTTATCGGCTGAATTTATCGCGCGTTTTTCCGGACGGATACTCAATATCCACCCCTCTTTGCTGCCGGCATATAAAGGCCTTGATACCCATAAAAGAGCTTTGGCCGACAATCAATCTCGCCACGGGGTATCGGTTCATCTGGTCACCCCTGAGCTGGATAACGGGGCAGTAATTGCCCAAATGCAGCTGCCCGTTCGCCAAGGAGAGGATGAAGACAGCCTGTCGAGGCGTGTGCTAGCCCTGGAACATATCCTCTATCCTATGGTAGTAAATGCGCTGGCTAGTGGCGCGCTGGCGCTGGAACAGGACAGGGTGAGCTGGCAGGATACATCCTGTGGCAAAGACCTGGCCCTGCCCGAAGACGGGCAATTGATTTTTGGGTAAATTCTGTTTCACACTCTTGATTTCACGCAGATGAACAGGCATAAAACTAGCAGTGACAGATTCTTGCATTTCGGGGGCATAGACGAAAAATGAATACAGAAAAATTTGACAAGCACGCAAAAGCAAATCTGGCTTTTTATGAAGGCTTCATGAATTTCACAAAATATACCATCATTGCGATTGTGATTACTCTGGCATTGATGGCCTATTTTCTGGTCTGATATCGTCTGATTTTAAAAGGCCTGTAAAGGCAAAAGGGGCATCCTGCGATTATAGCAGAATGCCCCTTTTTTATATCTGTACAGCCTAATTAGCCGACAATTTCATCGTCGGTGAAGAAGTGGTCGATCTCGATAACCGCATTTTCATCACTGTCTGAGCCATGTACAGAATTTGCTTCGATAGATTCAGCAAATTCTTTACGGATAGTGCCTTCATCGGCATCAGCCGGATTAGTTGCCCCCATGACCTGGCGATAGGCCGCGACCGCATTTTCGCCTTCCAGAACCTGTACCACAACCGGGCCTGAAATCATAAAGCTGACCAGGTCATTGTAAAATGGGCGTTCTGCGTGCACTGCATAAAAGGCTTCTGCCTGCGCCTTGCTCATGTGAAGACGCTTTTGTCCAACGATACGCAAACCAGCTGCTTCGATTTTAGCATTGATCGCCCCGGTCAGGTTGCGGCGTGTCGCATCTGGCTTGATGATAGAAAAAGTGCGTTGAGTTGCCATAAAGTTAATCCTTTATCGTTAAAAAAGGGGCAGACCTGCCCCGTAAAAACAGCATTTATGCGCGCCTTATAGCAAACCTCGCCCCTAACAAAAAGACCTGAAGATGAAAAAAGCGGTGATAGCGGCCTATTTTTGATAAAAATTCTGACAGATGCTGTAAAAACAGGGGCTATTTGCGCAAAGACCATTGCCCTTCTTCATCCTGGGCAAAATAGCGGCACTGAAAGCCTGCTTCTGCTGACCAGTCTTTCCAGCATTGCCGGGCAATCTGCAATGCCTGTGTATCCCCGCCATCAAACAGGTTAAATATACGCCTGTAACGGGTTAAATCTGTTGGCACCATCCCGCAGGTTAGCGCAATAAAAGGCGCATTAATCGGGTTTTCATCCGGCCGGGTCGACACCCATACAGGGGCATGGTCAGCGCCCTCGCCTTCATCTATATCATGGGCAAGAAAACTTTCCGGCCTGTTTACCCATAAAGCGGTACTGATCGCGTCATACTGCTCTGCGCGAGCCAGTATCAGCATCTTTTGCCCGCTTGATACTGCTTTATGACTCAGCATCGCAAGCGGGCTGGCGATATCTGCTGATTTCAAATGATAAAAATCAATTTGTATGGGCTCTGTTTCCTGCATGGTGCGTTTTTTAATCAGCTCTCATCGCGCCAGTTATCCACCAGCTGGTTCAATAGCCGCACGCCAAAACCTGTCCCGCCTTTTGGCACAGTTGGTCTGTCTTTGTCCGACCAGGCCTTGCCAGCGATATCCAGATGCACCCAGGGGGTGTCATTTTCTATAAAACGTTCCAGAAAACAGGCCGCTGTAATCGACCCGCCATAGGGCCCGCCAATATTCTTCATATCCGCAATATGCGATTTCAGCATATCATCATAGGCTTTGCCCATCGGCATACGCCAGCTGGTTTCCTCTACTTCCCTGCCTGCTTGCATCACCGCCTCGGACAGGCTGTCACTATTGGAAAACAGACCGGCATGTTCCTTGCCAAGCGAAACCAAAATCGCCCCTGTCAGGGTGGCCATATCCACAATAGCCTGCGGTTTATATGTATGTTGCAAATAGGTCAGCACATCGGCCAATACCAGCCGGCCTTCTGCATCGGTATTTATTACCTCAACGGTTTGCCCGGACAGGGTAGTAACCACATCGCCCGGCCGCTGGGCATTGCCGTCCGGCATATTTTCTACCAGACCAATGATGCCGATAACATTGCGTTTTACCTTGCGGCCAGCCAGCGCGTGCATCGCCCCGGTCACACCGGCTGCACCGCCCATATCCCATTTCATATCTTCCATGCCCTTGGCCGGCTTTAGCGAGATACCGCCTGTATCAAAACAGACCCCTTTGCCAACCAGAGCGATAGGGGCTTCATCGCCGCCGCCCATCCATTTCATGACAACCACAGCAGACTCGCGCACAGACCCCTGCCCGACCCCCAGCAATGCGCCCATACCGATTTTCTCCAGAGCGGCCTGGTTCAGCACTTCTATTTCCAGCCCTGTATTTTCCAGCGCCTGGCAGCGTTTTGCAAATTCAACCGGATAGAGAATATTTGCCGGCTCAAACACCAGATCACGTGCAGTAAACACCCCGTCATAAAGCGGCTTGCGCGACAGCCATTCATCGGACAGCGCATCCTTGCGATCGGTTGTAATGGTCAGGCAAGCGGCCACAGGCGGCTTTTCCTGTTTGGTGAAATATTCAATAAAATGATAGCTGGCCGCATAAGCCCCGCCCATCACAGACATCAGCACATCATCGGCAAACCCTGCTGCCTCCAGCTGAAGCTGATTAAAAGGAGGTGTCTTCATCTGGGCAAAGAGTTTTCCGCCCCAATTTTCAGCAGCCATGCCCGCGATAAGGCCACTGCCAATCCCGCCAACCAAAACCGGCCCTTCATGGGTATGAAGGGGTAAAAAACTGCCTGTTTTGCCGGTAAATTCTGCTGCGGTACACGCGTTGGCGATAAAGCTTTCCTGTTCAGCAGACGCGGCGTGCAAGAACCCTGTATCGGCGTGCATCAGCACCAATCTGGCCGCCTCTATTGGCGCAGAAGAAAATTCAAAACTTAATCTTGCCGGGCTTATTCTTGCAGACATCTTCACCAATTCCTTCAACCGTTGGGGATGTAAATCAAACCGCAAACAGGCATAATTTTTTCTAACCTGCCTAATTTTGCGCGGAAATATTAAACTCTCTTTTTATTTAGGGTAAGATAGACCCATTATCCAGTGAATAATATTAATTTTCCAGTGCCGGTTTTCACCTTAAAAAATAATTGCCCGCAAAAGATATCCGGCTTTGCCAGCGTTCTTTGTATTATGGCACTGGCGTTGCATCCTTTGAAAACACCTTTAATTATGCTAAGAGAAGAATAATTTTCACGATCATTTTCATAAAGGGTCGTTAAGAGGGTAAGGGGCAGAAAGATTGCCCTTGTTCACCCTTTTAAAAAGCGCGGCATCGGAACGTCTTATATGCAATTGAATCTGTATTTGCTAAAGCATTTTTTTATGAGCAGCCTGCTGGTAGCGCTCAGCCTTATTGGCGTTGTATGGCTCAATCATGCGCTTAGAATGCTGGAATTTATTGTCAGCAAAGACAGCACCATCTATGATTTTCTGCTGCTTTCCTTTTTCCCTATCCCATTATGGCTGGTAGTTGCCTTGCCCATGTCAGCCTTTATCGGGGTTATCTGGGTCATCAGCCGGTTTTTATCAGATCGCGAATTAATTGTGATGCAGGCCGTTGGCTTTACCCCCTTGCAATTCGGGCGTGTGCCAATAGTATTTGGTGCTGCCCTTACCTTTGCCTTGCTGATTAATTCGGTTTATATCCTGCCAGCCAGCTTTTCCACCTTTAAAGAAGTTCAGGCAGAGGTGCGCGGCTCTCTTCCCAAATTACTTATTCAGGATAATGTCTTTATTGATATCGCAGATGACCTCACCTTGTTTGTGGGCGAGCGTATTAACCAGAATGAAGTGGGGCGCGTATTTATTCAGGATTCCCGCAATCCGGAGGTTACCATCACCTTTACCTCCGAGCGCGGGCAGTTTTCCTCTGTTAATGGCCAGCCTGTTTTTTTACTGCTAAATGGCCAGCGTACAGAGTTGCGTAAAGATGGCACTTCCAATGCCCAGCTGACCTTTGAGACCCATTCACTGGATATCAGCCAGCAAAATACCGGCGCAGCCGAGCGTGTTATCCTGGATATGAACGAGGATTCTATCCGCAATTTGCTAAACCCCGGTACTGCGATTTCGCCGCGCTATGCCAGAGAAAGAATGGCGATGGGGCATTATCGCCTCAGCGCGCCTTTTATGGCACTGGCCCTTACCATTCTGGCAGCGGCCATCATGTTACAGGGGCATATTTCACGCGAAAAACTGGGCAGGCGTGTCCTGATAGCGGCTTTGACAGGCGTTGCGGTTCAGACCCTGGCGATATTGGCACGCAGCGCAACAGTTAGCACACCTGTTCTTTGGCCATTGATGTATTTAGCCGTTCTTATCCCGATCGGGGCAGGGGTATTTATGCTCTGGCGACCTTTTTGGATGCAGGATGTCTATCTTGGCCTGACAGCCCAATGGCAACAGCGGCGTCGGCCAGAGGGGCAAATCTGAGATGTCTGTTACCTTGCCAATGACCCTTTTCAGCTATTTATCGCGCCGTTATTTGCAAATGGTAATCGGGGCGACTTTAGGGCTGGTCTGTTTTATTTCCTTTATTGAAATTATTGAAATATTGCGCCGCATATCAAATAAAGCCCCGGATCTGTCCTCTATTTACATTGTGATGATCGGGCTTTTAAATGTGCCAAGCATTTTTGATCAGGTATTGCCTTTCGGGGTTTTGTTTGGCTCTATCGCCTGTTTTCATCTATGGAGCAGAAGCCATGAATTTCTGGTCGCCCGCGTGATGGGACAGAATATCTGGCAAGCCCTGATGCCGGTAATTATCACCGCCTTTATTGTGGGATGTTTACATGTGGCTGTTATTAATCCGGTCGCTGCCACCGCTGCCAAGCAATATAATTTTGTGATTAAATCCATTTTTGGCGAGGCAGATAAATCCGGTCTGTCTGTCCTGACCAACGGGGTATGGGTGCGCGATAGCGATGCCAGCTATAATGTGATTATCAATGGCGGCTCTCTGGAGGTGCAAAACAGCCTTATTATTGACCCAATTATCTATCATCTTAATCCGGACGGACAGCTATTATGGCGCACACAAGCTGCCTCTATGAAGCTAACAGATAATGGATGGATTATTGTGGATGCGGTAAAGGTCAGCAATGACGGGCAAAGTACTATTTTAGGTGATGTGATTATGCCCACCATTCTTCGCCCTTCTGATCTGGCGGAAAGTAGCTTGCCGCCAAAGACCGTCAGCATTTATAAATTGCCCAATTTTATTGACGTGCAACAACGCGCCGGCTTGCCGGTAAACCCGCATCTGGTGTTTTTGCACCAGCTGCTTTCCACGCCTTTAAAGCTGGTTGGGCTGGCTCTGCTTGCGGCCAGCTTTACCCTCACCTCTTTTTCACGGCAAACAAAAATAAGGCTGATTTTGGTCGGGGTCGCTTCCGGTTTCGGAATTTATTTTCTATCCAATTTTGTTTACCTGCTTGGCAATTCTGCAAAACTTCCGCATTTGCTGGCGGGATGGGGGCCTGCGGTAATGATTTGTTTGCTTAGCGGGTTTCTTCTTGCTAGAGCAGATGAATAATCAGCGCATTTTCAGGATATCTTTTATATGATTTCTTTTTCCTCTTATCATCTGCTGAAAACATTATCCAGGCGGGGCAGCCTGTTGGCTATGGCTGTTTGTGTAATAGCCAGCTTTGCCTTTTTCAGCCAGCCTGGCATGGCCCAGCAGCGCGTTTCGGTTGTCGCTCTGGTAAATGGCGAGCCTATAACCAATCTTGATTTGGAAAATCGGATGGCGTTTTTACGCCTGCTAAGCAATTTGCAGATGAGCGAGGAAGATTTCAAAACCGATACCTTGCAAAAGCTGATAGCTGAAAAAATCAAATTCCAGGCCGCCAAGAAACAATTTGGCGCCTATCTTCAGGAAACCTCGCAACAGGCACGCCAGCTTATCGATGACAGTTTTAAGCGCGGCGATAAATCAGGCACGCAAGTGTTAAAAGAAGGTGGCATAACGCTATCTACCGTAACAGATAAATATATCGCAGATATCCTCTGGAGCAGCGTTTTGCGCTCTCGCTTTCCGCGCCAATTTGAAAATCTGGATAATCTGGCACAGCTGGAACTGGAAAAGCTGAAAGCTGCACAAAATGAGCCGCAGGTTAAATTAAGCGAGATACTGCTCCAGCCAACGCCAAACAGGCCGATTGAAAAAACATCTGAACTGGCAAATAAAATTATCGAAGCCCTTGGCCAAAACGCCAATTTTTCCAGCATCGCCTCGCAATATTCAGAAGCGGCCACTGCCTCGCAAGGCGGACGGGTAAACTGGATGCGCGTCTCGCAATTGCCGCCTGTTCTGCGCAGCTCCCTTGCCGAGGCTGACGAGGGCGACATCATAGGCCCTCTGGTACTGGATGGGCGGATATATATCCTGAAAAAGGATGGCTACCGCGAAAATGGTCTGGCAGATCCAAAAGCCGCCAAGCTGACATTAGCCCGCGCAGTAATGCCGCTGACCAGCGAGGCCAGCAATGAAGAGCGCATGGCAGCCGGCCAAAAATTAATGGCGCAAGTGGATGAAATAGATAATTGTGAGGAAATGGCCGCATTAAACACTGAACTGGGCTCGGATGCCCTGCCTCTGTTGCGCGATTTACAGGTAGGCTCTTTATCGCCGCAATTACAGGATATCATTATGCCCTTGCAATTGGGACAAAAAAGCCCTGCCCTGCCCTTTGCCGAAGGCATGACCGTCTTTATGGTGTGCGAACGCACCCAGCCAACAGCCGATTTGCCCGATATCGAAACTTTGAAGCAGGTAGAGTTTGAAAAATTATTCACCAGCATAAGCGGGCGTTATTTGCTTCGTCTTCAGCGCAAGGCTGTAATTGATTATCGCAGCTAACGCCCCCCAAAAAAATGCTGCCTTGCGTGAAAAACAACTGATGAATATTCCAGCTGACAGGAAATTATGCTGATGAAACGGCCATCTATTAATAATCCGGCCATTATCCCTCCGGCTATTATTACGCCGGGCGATCCTGCTGGCATTGGCACAGAGATAGCCTTGCGCGCCTGGCAAGCAGGGCGGAAAAATATCGTTCTGCAAGGCGATATCGATCATAACAGAAAAATTGCAGAGGCGATGGGGCTGGATATTCCTTTTTGTGAATATGACAGGGATAAATTTGCCAGCACCCATCAGACCAGCTGCCATATAATCCATCAAAAATGGGCGATAACACCGCAATTAGGCCAGCCTGACCCTGGCCATGGCCAGCAAATTATCCAGGCGATTGAAAATGCGGTAAAAGGGGTAAAGGCAGGGGAATATTCGGCCATTGTCACCAACCCGATTGCGAAGGACAACCTCTATCAGGCGGGATTTACCTATCCTGGCCATACCGAATTTCTGGCCTATCTGGATGGCGGGAACAAACGCTCTGTGATGATGCTGGCAAATGCCGAGCTGCAGGTTATACCGCTGACCGTTCATATCCCCCTCAGCGCGGTAGAGAACGCCATTACAAATGAGGATGTCAGCGAAACTATTTTGATTATTGCGGCCTCTCTGAAACGCTATTTTGGGGCGTCCCGGCCCCATATTGCGGTCGCTGGCCTTAATCCCCATGCCGGCGAGGCAGGCTATTTAGGCCGATTTGAGATAGACAGGCTTGCCCCGATATTGGCCAGCCTCTCTTCAACCGATTTTCAGCTTTCGGGCCCTTATTCTGCTGATAGCCTGTTTCATAAACAGGCGCGCGAAAATTATGATGCGGTTTTGTGTATGTATCATGATCAAGCACTTATCCCTATAAAAACAATAGATTTTTTTAACAGCGTTAATGTTACATTAGGGCTGGATTTTATCCGCACATCGCCTGATCATGGCACTGCCTTTGATCGGGCAGCAAAGCTGGAGGCGCGCGCCGACAGCCTCATCGCTGCCATTGATATGGCCGCAGATATGGCCAGATATGCCAATGGAAAGTGATGCACAAACGCTAAAAATTAAAAATGCGGTGATGCAACTGCCGCATTTGCGCGATCTGGTTCAGGCAGCCGATTTAACCGCGCGTAAATCGCTTGGCCAGAATTTCCTGTTTGATCTGAATCTGACCACTAAAATTGCCCGTGCGGCCATGCCCTTTGGCCAAACCGTGATAGAGATTGGGCCAGGGCCTGGCGGGCTGACCCGTGCGCTGTTGCTGGAAGGGGCAGAACAAATCATCGCGGTGGAAAAGGATCGCCGGGTTATCGGCTTTCTGGGACATCTGATAGAGGCGGCATCGGGGCGCCTGAGCGTGAAAGAGGCAGATGCCCTAAAGGAGCCGGTCTGGGAATTTGGCGAGGCACCGCGCCAGATTATCGCCAATCTGCCCTATAATATCGCTACAACCCTGCTCTTGCAATGGCTGGAACATACCGAAGCGTTTTCAGCCTTTATCCTGATGTTTCAAAAAGAAGTGGCCATGCGCATTACCGCCCGGCCAGGCGATGCGGCCTATGGGCGGCTTTCGATTATCACCCAATGGCGCAGCACAGCCGAGCGGGTCTTTGACATTCCGCCGGAAGCCTTTATTCCGCCGCCCAAAATCACCTCCAGCGTGGTGCGGATTATCCCGCGAGAAACCCCGCTTGCGCCATGTAATGCAGCTGATCTGGAAGCGGTGACCGCAATTGCCTTTGGCCAGAGGCGTAAAATGCTGCGCGCCTCTTTCAAAGCCTATGGCGGGGCAGATTTTATCGCTGCAGCCGGAATTGACCCGTCCAGCCGGCCACAGGATATTCCTATTGAGGGCTTTTGCACCCTTGCAAGGCTTTATCACGACCATCCAAAAAAACGCCAGATTTAAAGAATAGAGCTAACGACCGGCTTTGCGTGTTTCAGGCACTGCTGGACTGGCGCAATTGTTTGACAAAATCACTTAAACCCTGTTGCCGGTCAATGCGCAAGCGTTCGGCATCCAGTATGGTTTGCACCGCTGCCACCGACTGGGCCAAATCATGGTTGATAATAACATAGTCATATTCCGGATAATGGCTCATCTCGTCAGCAGCTTTTGCCATGCGTCCGGCCACCACTTCTAAACTGTCTTGCGCCCGATTTAATAATCGGCGCTCCAGTTCCGGTGTGGATGGCGGCAAAATAAAAATGCTGACCAGATCCTGGCGCGCGCGTGCCTTGATCTGTTGCGTGCCCTGCCAGTCAATATCAAATAATACATCCCGCCCTTCATTCAGTGTTTTATTCACTGTATCGGCAGGCGTGCCATAAAAATGGTCAAATACTTCGGCATATTCCAGAAAATATCCCTGATTTATTTTTGTTTTAAAGGCCATCTCATCGATAAAGAAATAATCCTTGCCTTCAACTTCGCCCGGGCGTCGGCGGCGCGTTGTGGCAGATACCGACATGGTTAATTGGGCATCCTGTTTGAGCAAGGTTCGAGCAATAGAGGTTTTGCCTGCCCCGGAAGGAGAGGAAAGAACCAGCATGAGACCGCGACGTTTTACCATCTTATTCTGCCTGTGAGAGTGATTTTCTATATATTCGGACATTCCGATTATGGGCGTCCAGTGTTTTTGCAAAATTATGCCCGCCTTTGCCATCAGCCACAAAATATAAATATTCTGTTTTTTGCGGATGTGCGGCTGCCAGCAGCGCCTCTGCGCCTGGATTGGCAATCGGGCCGGCGGGCAACCCTGCCAGGCGATAGGTATTCCAGCGATGAGCCTTATTTAAATCATCCTTGCTGAGTGTTGCTGGCAAATCCCCGTCCAGCCCCAGCCCATAGGCCACGGTCGGGTCAGACTGCAAACGCATTTTTTTATCAAGCCGGTTTACAAACACCCCGGCAACCAGCGCACGCTCAGATGCCAGCCCTGTTTCCTTTTCGATGATAGAGGCCATAATCAGCAAATCTTGGGGCGATGCATAGGGCAGACCGGCCTGTCTGTCTGCCCAGATTTGCGCCAGTTCAAGCTCCATTTTCGCCTGCATTCGTGCCAATAATTCGCGCCTGTCCATGCCTTTTGTATAATAATAGGTATCTGGAAAAACACTGCCCTCTTCGGGCGGGCGCAAAATAACCGACCCCAGCCCTTCTGCTGAATTTATGGCTTGCATTACCTCATATCCCCGCCAACCTTCAATAATGGTCAGACGGCGCTGATAGGTTTTACCGCTATTAAAAAGGGCGATAATCTCGACAAGACTTGCTTTTGGCGGCACGCGATATTCACCGGCAAGCGGTCGAAAGCCGCCCCATGCCATAAAGGCAGCAATATCCAGATGAAGGGGATGGGATATCACCCCGGCAGAAAACAGCTTGTGTTTGATGCTAAAGCGTCCATCGCCCAAATCCAGGGTGACCAGAACCGCTTCATCGTGCGGCCCATCTTGATGGCGCAAATTTTCGGCAAACAGATATCCGGCAAGCCCGCCTACCGCCCCTACCATAGCTGTGATAACCGCCAGACGGATAAAAAGGCGTTTCAATCGCGATGGTCTTGGCTTGGGGGGTGCGGCCTCTTTTTCGCTCACTAGTCAGCTTTGCCAATGATAAGAGAGGCGTTCGTCCCGCCAAATCCGAAGGAATTGGACATGGCATTACGTACCACCCGCTTTTTTGCCTGGAGCGGCACGAGATCCAGCCCGTCAAGAGCCGGTTCCGGGTCATGCAGATTAAGGGTAGGTGGCACGATATCTTCTGCCACAGCAAGAGTAGAAAAAATCGCTTCAATAGCCCCGGCCGCGCCCAGCAAATGCCCGGTCGCACTCTTGGTAGAGGACATGGAAATATTGCTGTTATCCTCGCCCAGCAGGCGGCGAACGGCATTCGCCTCGATCACATCGCCTAGAGGGGTAGACGTGCCATGAGCATTGATATAATCAATCTCTTCAACCCCCAGACCTGCCCGTTTCAGGGCAGCGGCCATCGCCCGATATCCCCCATTGCCGTCTTCGGCAGGGGCGGTGATATGATAGGCATCACCTGACAGGCCATAGCCTTTCACCTCGCCATAGATTTTTGCACCGCGGGCTTTGGCGTGTTCATATTCTTCCAAAACCAGCGCCCCTGCCCCTTCGCCCATCACAAAGCCGTCCCGGCCTGTATCATAGGGGCGCGAGGCAACCTCCGGGCTGTCATTATAGCTTGTGGAAAGCGCACGGGCAGCGGCAAAACCGGCAATTCCCAAACGGCAGACAGCTGCTTCTGCCCCGCCTGCCAGCATCACATCGGCATCATCAAAGGCAATAAGGCGCGCAGCGTCGCCCACCGCGTGCGCCCCTGTAGAACAGGCAGTAACCACCGCATGGTTTGGCCCGCGATAGCCATAACGAATGGAAATCTGGCCGGAAATCAGATTAATCAGCGCTGACGGAATAAAAAACGGGCTGATCCGGCGCGGCCCTCTTTCATTCAATAATTCAGTGGTTTCCACAATGGTTTGCAAGCCGCCAATGCCGGACCCCATCATCACACCGGAGCGATCCTGAGCGGCAATATCCTGCGGCTTCCAGCCGGAATCTTCTACCGCCTCGATACCGGCGACAATCCCAAGCTGAATAAAGCGATCCAGCTTGCGCTGTTCTTTTGGTTCAATAAAATCATCCAGATTAAGAGCGCCCTCGCGCCCGTCTTGCGGTACCTGGCCAGCGATTTGACAGGCCAAATCATCTGTTTCAAACCCTGAAATTCGACTGATACCGCTTTGTGCATTGAGCAGGCTGCTCCAGTTATGCTGAAGCCCGGCTCCTAGCGGTGATACAATACCCATGCCTGTTATCACAACCCGCCGCATATCATCCTCACTCTGCTTATTGCTCTAGAAATTATTACCCTGGAAATTATAATCCTGGAAATTATTGCTTAAGATAAGAAAAACGCCCTCCGCCATAGAAATCACCAGCTAATCAAACCAGTGTCGCAAGGCATGGGGGCGTTTTAAATGCTTTTAAATTAAGCTGCGTTTGCCTGCAGAAAATCTACAGCATCTTTAACAGTCAGAATTTTTTCAGCAGCGTCATCAGGGATTTCGCAACCGAATTCTTCTTCAAACGCCATAACCAGCTCAACAGTATCAAGGCTGTCTGCGCCCAAATCATCAATAAATGATGCGCCTTCAACAACCTTATCACCATCTACACCCAAATGTTCAACAACGATGCCTTTTACGCGCTCTGCAATGTCACTCATTTTCATCTTCCTTAAAGCTTAAGCTCACCCGTTTAAATGGGTTTTTTGCCCATCAGTTTTGCAGGAGATATCATAACTGCGACCAGAATACCAGTCAAAAATACCCTGAATAGCCATTTGCAATTCACGATGATTATCGCCATCTGCAAACAGATAACAAGCCCCTGACTAGAGCATAGCCATGCCGCCATTTACATGCAAGGTTGAACCTGTCACATAGCCCGCCTCATTACTGGCCAGATACAGCGCAGCGGCAGCGATCTCGTCGCCCTGCCCCAATCTGCCAGCCGGCACATTCACCAGCAGCTTTTCTTTCTGGTCATCACTCAACACATCTGTCATAGGCGTTTCAATAAAGCCAGGGGCAATGACATTCACCGTAATGCCGCGGCTGGCCACTTCTGCGGCAAGGGATTTGCTAAAGCCTATCATTCCGGCTTTTGAAGCCGCATAATTGGTCTGGCCGGGATTGCCCGTCACCCCGACAATAGAGGAGATGGAAATAATCCGCCCCCAGCGTGCCTTCATCATCGCGCGCATCGCACTGCGGCACAATAACATCGAAGCGGTCATATTCACTGCCAGCACATCATCCCATTCCTCATCTTTCATTCGCATGAACAGATTATCGCGGGTAATGCCGGCATTATTGACCAGAATATCTACCGATCCGGCCATTTCAGCTGCTTTTTCCACCATTCCGGAAACCGCCTCGCGGTCAGAAAGATTGGCGGTAAGAACATACGCGCCCTCTCCCAGCTCGGCTTTCAGGCTTTCCAGCTTTTCCGCCCGCGTGCCATGCAGCACCACTTGTGCCCCCTGCCCATGCAAGGCTCTGGCAATAGCACTGCCAATCCCGCCACTTGCCCCTGTGATAAGAGCCGATTTTCCCGTTAGATCAAACATCTGTTTTCCTCTCATATTCTTTTAGAGATTAAAGGCTGACTGGATATCTTCCAGCGTATCCAGGGATAAAATTTCTGCCTCGGGGGCAGCACGTTTTGCCAGGCCGGACAATACTTTGCCTGTCCCCAGCTCCACAAAACGGGTTACGCCATTTGCCACCATATATTTCATCGTCTCGCGCCAGCGCACACGCCCGGTGACCTGGGCAATCAGATTGCTGCGCAATTGGTTTGCGCCTTGTTCAGGGCTGGCAGTGATATTACAGATAACCGGTACCGCTGCATCGCGCATGACCGTTTCGCCCAGCGCCGCTGCCATCACATCGGCGGCAGGTGCCATCATCGCACAATGGAAAGGCGCGCTTACCGGCAGCGATACCACCCGGCGCAACCCCTTGTCCCGGGCAATTTGCATTGCTGCTTCCACCGCCTTTGTCTCGCCGCTCACCACAATTTGGCCAGCGGCATTATCATTGGCAATCTCGACCAGGCCGGCAGCGCTGGCTTCGCTGACAACCGCATCTGCCAACTCAACATCTGCCCCCAGCAGGGCAGCCATTGCCCCCTCTCCCACAGGCACAGCTTTTTGCATCGCCTCACCGCGCAATCTGAGCAAGGAAGCGGTGCTGGCCACTTCAAATGTCTGAGCCGCACAAAGCGCTGAATATTCTCCTAAAGAATGTCCGGCAACAAAATCACATAGCTGGTCGATAGATTTGCCGGTAGCTTCCTCTATCGTTTTCAGCGTCGCAAGAGAGCTGGCAAACAGAGCCGGCTGGGCATTTTGGGTAAGCTGCAGCTCATCTGCCGGGCCATTGGCCATCAAAGCAGAAAGTTTAAATTCCAGCGTATTGTCGATTTCCTCCAGAATCTCGCGCGCTTTTGGACTTTGTGCGGCCAATGCGCTTGCCATACCGGGTGTTTGCGATCCCTGTCCTGGAAATAAAAAGGCTGTTTTTGACACCCCTGCCCCTCCGTTATTTAAATTTTTGTCAAAAAAAGTGCCAAACGGCTTACTGCGCCCTTGTTGGATGGTGGCAAGCAACCCTCTGCACTGCCCATAAATAGGCCTGATTGCAGGCGAGGAATCAAGACTTGATTTTTTTCCGGCTTTGCGTCATATACAGGCCTATTCTTAAACAGGTTTGCGGATAAGTGCGAATTTTTTAACGCTCGCCAAACGCCTCAAACCTTTTATCCTTGCCAGCTTAATGCCGAAAGAGCTGGTTCGTTTTTGCCAAAATGGCCAAAACAATAAGCCATAAGGAGACTTAAATGCGGCTTTATGAAAGCGTGTTTATCGCACGCCAGGACGTTTCTGCGCAACATGTAGAAGCGCTAACAAAAGATTTCTCTGCCATTATCGAAAATGGCGGGGGCAAAATCCACAAACATGAATATTGGGGTCTGCGGGCACTTGCTTACCGCGTAAAAAAGAACCGCAAAGGCCATTATGTCATGCTTAATCTGGAAGCAGATAATGATACCTTAAGAGAATATGAGCGTATCATGGGGCTGAATGAGGATATTCTGCGCTTTATGAATATCTCTATCGAAGAGGTAGAAGAAGGCCCGTCTATTATGATGCAGGCCCAGCGTGCAGAGCGTGCACCACGTGGCGGCGAGCGCGGGGACAGAGAATCCAGAGACGATGCCCGTGCTGAAAATAATGATGCGGACGAATCCGCACAGACAGAGGAGTAAGCGATGACAAAATTGGAAATCACGCGCAGCGCGGTTCGCAGACCACAGGGACGTCGCCGGAAATCCTGTCCATTTTCAGGGCCAAATGCCCCGCGCATTGATTATAAGGATACCAAGCTGTTAACCCGCTTTACATCGGAACGGGGCAAGATTGTACCCTCACGTATTTCAGCTGTATCAGCGAAAAAACAACGCGAATTATCAACAGCCATCAAGCGTGCACGTTATTTGGCGCTGATGCCGTATGTGATTAGCTAGGCACGGAAAAGAAAGGATAACGAACATGGAAATCATTCTTCTTGAACGTGTAGACAAGCTGGGCAAGCTGGGCGATGTGGTAAAGGTGAAGCCGGGCTATGCGCGCAACTACCTGTTGCCAACAGGCAAGGCTCTTCGTGCAAATAAAGCGAATCTGGAAAAGTTCGAAGCCGAACGCGCCGATCGTGAAAGCCGTAACGCAGAAGCCCGCAGCGCAGCAGAAGGCACCATGAAAAATATGGATGGGCTGTCAGTTGTGCTGGTACGTGCCGCCTCTGAAATGGGTCAGCTTTTTGGTTCTGTATCTGCAAAGGATATTGCCGAAGCCGTTGCCGAAGCCGGACATAATATCGACAAGCGCCAGGTTGTTATGGACAAGGCTCTGAAAACATTAGGCCTGTTCCCGGTAAAAATTAATCTGCATGCCGAAGTACAGGTTGAGGTGATTGTCAATATTGCCCGCTCTGCCGAAGAAGCCAAAACACAGGCCGAAACCGGTGCAGCGATTGTGGCAAATGACTTTGACGAGGAAGAAGCTGTTGCAGAAACAGCTGCACCTGTTGCAGAAGAGAGCGCTGAAACAGCCGAAGCAGAGGCAGAAACAGCCGATGCAGAAGCAGATGAGGAAGCAACTAGCTAGCCTCCTCTCTTGCGAGATAGGTAAAAAACAAAATTGCCCCATTGATTTTCTGGATCGATGGGGCATTTTTTTTGACTTATCCACACTATCCACAATATTCACAAGAGACGTAACCTCCAAAGTTTGCTAGCGTGTCGGGTATGTCAGATAATGCGTCAGAAACAATTGTAACGCCCTTGCCGGGCATCATGGCGGCTGCCACTCCGCGCAGCCTGCCTCAAAATATTCAGGCAGAACAAAGCTTTATCGGAGCTTTGCTGCTGGATAATAGTGTGATGGATCGGCTGGATATGCCGCTTCGACCGGAACATTTTCATGACCCGGTTCATGGCCAGATTTATGAAGCTGCCGCCCGGCTTATCGGGCGCGGCCAGCTGGCAAACCCGGTCACGCTGAAAGCTTTTTTTGCCAATAATACGGCCTTTGGCGATGACGGGGCAGAAGCCTATCTGGGCGATCTGGTCGATGGGGTGATCTCGGTATCGGATGCGCCCAATTATGCCGAAGTGATTCACGAAGCCTATCTCAGGCGTGAACTGGTACGCATTTCCGATCAGGTGGCACATGATGCCCAAAATCCGGATTTGGAAAAACCGGCCATGACACAGATTGAGGCGGCCGAGCAATATCTGTTCTCGCTGGCAGAAACAGATACATCTGATAATGGCTTGCGCAGTTTTGAGACTATTTTGGGCGAAACCGTTCGTATGGCAGAGGTGGCCGCCCAAAATGACGGGCATTTATCCGGGGTCAGTACCGGGCTGACCAGCCTGAATAATCTGCTGGGCGGCTTGCAAAAATCGGATCTTATCATTCTGGCTGGCCGGCCAGCGATGGGTAAAACCGCACTGGCCACCAATATTGCCTTTCATGCGGCCTCGACCACCCGCACAGGTGAAGAGCCGGTACCGGTTGCTTTTTTCTCTTGCGAGATGTCGGCAGAACAGCTGGGTACCAGAATTCTGGCAGAACGTTCAGAAATTGATTCTGAATCCATTCGCCGCGGCAATCTATCCAGTGCAGAATTTATGGGTCTGGTAGAGGCAAGCGACCAAATCGCCAAAGCCCCTTTTTTTATTGATGATACCCCGGCTTTGTCGGTAAGCCAGCTGGCCAGCCGTGCGCGCCGCCTGAAACGGACAACAGGATTAGGCCTGATTGTGATAGATTATCTGCAGCTGTTGCAAGCCCAGCTTGGCTCTCGCCCGGAAAACCGGGTACAGGAAATCTCGAATATCAGCCGCTCTTTAAAGGCCATTGCCAAAGAGCTGGATGTACCGGTTCTGGCGCTCTCGCAATTATCGCGTGCCGTAGAACAGCGCGAGGATAAACACCCCAATCTGGCAGATTTGCGCGAATCCGGCTCAATCGAACAGGATGCGGATGTGGTGATGTTTGTCTATCGCGAGGAATATTACCTGAATAAAAGCGAGCCGGTACAAAAAGAAACCGAGACAGAAGAGAAATTCAACCTGCGCTATCAGCTTTGGCAGGAAAAGCTGGAAAAATCAAATGGCACAGCCGAGATTATAATTGCAAAACAGCGTCACGGCCCAGTTGGTATCGCCAATGTCAGCTTTGAAGGGCGCTTTACCCGCTTTTCTGATCTGGCCAGCCCGGATAGCTTGCCTGAAAGTTTTTAAAATTTCTGTTTTCCATATTGCATGGCGTTAAGGCATATAAAGATGACCTCTTCTTCCCGGCTTCATATCAACCTTCAGGCCATTGCCCATAATTACCGGTTTTTAGACGCTCAGACAGGCCCGTCGACCCAAACAGCCGCAGCGGTAAAGGCAAATGGCTATGGGCTGGGTATGGAAGCGGTTTCATCAGCCCTCTATCAGGCAGGATGCCGCCTGTTTTTCACCGCCCAACTGGATGAAGGGGTGCGCCTTTCAGCCGTCTTTGCCCGCCAGGGATATGATGGGGCGCAAATTGCCGTGCTGGAAGGGTTTCGCCTGGCTGACCTGGAAGCCTATTCTGCCCATCACCTTACCCCTGTTATCAATAGCCGCGAACAGGCAGAATGGCTGGCCGCCTATCAGGTGAAAAAACAAGCTGCTTTGCCAGCCATTTTGCATATTGATACCGGCATGAACCGGCTGGGATTTGGCACGGACAGCCATGGATTTTTATCTGACCCCTCGCATATCCTGCATCAATTAGAGCTATCACTGGTGATGAGCCATCTGGCCTGCTCGGACGACAGTGCTGATAGCATGAATGGATTTCAGCTGGAACAATTTATCCGGCTTGTTCAGCCCTTTTCCCATATTCGAAAAAGCCTGTGTAATAGTGGCGGTATTTTTCTGCCCTTTGCCTATCATTTTGATGTTACCCGGCCGGGCATAGCCCTGTATGGCGCGATGCCAGACCCGAATATGGCAGATAGCAGATTACTTCCAGCTTTGCGGTGGGATGCCGATATTGTGCAAATTCGAAAGCTGGAAAAAGGCGAGCGCGCCGGCTATGGCGGCGAATTTATTGCCAAGACCCCTGCCCGCCTGGCAACCATTGCAGCTGGCTATGCAGATGGCTATGACCGCGCCCTGTATCAGCCAAATCGCGGCATTATTGCAAAAGTCGAAATTGCCGGCAAGGCCGTACCGCTGGCCGGACGGGTGTCCATGGATTTGCTAATAGCGGATGTGACCAGCCTTAGCGATAGTGAAATTGCCTCTGCCAGCAAAGCCTGTCTGATAGGGGCGCATTACAGCCTGGCTGAAATGGCAAAAGATCGCCAAACAATCAGCTATGAGGTACTAACAGGTCTTGGCGATCGCATGGCGCGTCTATATGATGGGGCATAATCACGGCAAACCATCTTTTTTAAAAGACGTATAGATGCTTAATTTTATTGCAAATATCGGCAAGGCAAGTTTGAATTTTCTGGCTTCTATTGGCCGGTTAACCCTGTTTGCGGCCGCCGCTATCCGCTGGACATTCCTGCCGCCCTATTATGGCCGCCAGCTTTTGCGCCAGATATTGGATATCGGCTTTTTCTCTCTGCCGGTAGTGGGGCTGACGACTTTATTTTCGGGCATGGTGCTGGCCTTGCAAAGCTATACCGGCTTTGCCCGTTTTTCTGCAGAAGATACAGTGGCAACTGTGGTAGTGTTATCGGTGACCAGAGAGCTGGGGCCGGTACTGGCCGGATTGATGGTGGCCGGGCGCATTGGCGCGTCCATGGCCGCAGAAATTGGCACAATGCGGGTAACAGACCAGATTGACGCGCTCGATACGCTTTCAACACGGCCGATGCAATATCTGGTTGCCCCGCGCCTGCTGGCCGGGACAATTTGCCTGCCAGTATTAGTGCTTATTGGCGATATTGTCGGGGTACTGGGCGGCTATCTGGTCGGCGTTTATCAGCTTGGCTTTAATCCGGGCATCTATCTATCGCGCACGATGGAATTTCTGGAAGTACCAGATGTCACGCTTGGGCTGATAAAGGCAGCTGTCTTTGGCTTTTTAATCGCGCTGATGGGCTGTTATCATGGCTATAATAGCGGACGCGGGGCAGAAGGGGTTGGACACGCCACGACCAATGCGGTGGTATCCTCTTCCATTCTTATTCTGATTTCCAACTATCTTGTGACCGCATTATTTTTTGGATGATAGCTGGCATGACAAAAAAACAGGCACCTCCAAAAATCATTATCGAACATCTGGTCAAAAGCTTTGATGGCAATATGGTGTTGAAAGATATCAATTTGCAGGTCGAGGCCGGTCAGTCCTTATGTATTATCGGTACATCCGGCTGTGGTAAATCGGTGACGCTGAAATGTTTGTTAGGGCTGATAACCCCCACTTCCGGCTCTATGCGGGTGGATGGGCTGGAAATGGTCGGCCAGTCCCGTGCCCAGCGCGAGGAAGCCTTGCGCAAATTCGGCATGACCTTTCAATTTGGCGCATTATTTGACAGCCTGCCTATCTGGCAAAATATTATGTTCCGCCCGCTGCAGCAAGGCGAGGTAAGCCGCCATGCCGCCCGCGACGAGGCCGCCCATATCGCCACCCAGCTAGGCTTGCGCGCAGATGTGATTGACCAGTATCCGGCCGAATTATCGGGGGGGATGCAAAAACGCGTCGCCCTTGGCCGCGCCATCGCTGACAAGCCGGAAATCCTGTTATTTGACGAGCCGACCTCTGGCCTGGATCCCATTACCGGGGGCGTTATCGATAATTTGATACTGGATGCGGTTAAACGGCTGGGCGCAACCGCGATGACCATTTCCCATGATATGGCCTCGGTGCGCCGCATTGCCGATAAGGTAGCGATGATCCATGAAGGGCGCATTATCTGGTGCGGGCCAGCTGCCAAAATGCATGAAAGCGGTGTGCCAGAGGTGCATCAATTTGTGCATGGCCACCCGGAAGGCCCGCTAACCGGTAAAAAATTACCATCGGCAAAAGAAAAGCAAGCGTAAATGGCACGCACCCTGTCGCAATATCATTGTCAGTCTTGCGGGGCGGTTTCAGCGAAATGGAGCGGGCGATGCGAGGCGTGCGGTGAATGGAATACGCTGACAGAAGAACGCCTGGAAGCCCAGCCCGGCAAAAAAAGAAAAACAGGCGGACGCGCCGTTGATTTAGTGCCATTGGCCGAGTCTGAACATACCGCTCCTGCCAGGCGTCTGGTGACTGGCATAGATGAATTTGACCGGGTAACAGGCGGCGGGCTTGTCGCAGGCTCGGCAATTCTGATCGGCGGCGATCCGGGGATTGGCAAATCCACCCTGCTCTTGCAACTGGTATGCAAGCTGGCCGCTGCCGGACGCAAGGCAGCCTATATCACAGGCGAGGAATCAGCTGATCAGGTAAGAATGCGTGCCATGCGCCTTGGTGTGATGAACAGCCCGGCGACGCTGGCAACCGCGACCAATGCCATAGATATCGCAGAAACCGTGCGCAGTACGCCTGATCTGGATTTACTGGTTATTGATTCAATCCAGACCATGTATGTACCAAATCTGGAAAGCGCGCCCGGGACTGTCTCGCAAGTCAGGGCAGCAGCCCATGAGCTGATCCGGGCAGCAAAATCCAGCGATGCGGCGGTTGTGTTTGTCGGTCATGTCACCAAGGACGGGGCAATAGCCGGCCCGCGTGTGCTAGAGCATATGGTGGATTCTGTGCTATATTTTGAAGGGGACAGATCGCATCATTTCCGCATTTTAAGAGGCGTGAAAAACCGTTTCGGGGCGACCGATGAAATTGGCGTCTTTGAAATGTCCGAACAGGGCTTGCAACAGGTGCCCAACCCGTCCGAGCTGTTTTTGGGCGAGCGGCAAAATAATGTGGCTGGCACGGCTGTTTTTGCCGGGCTGGAAGGCACGCGCCCCTTACTGGTTGAAATTGAAGCGCTGGTCGCACCTTCCTCTCTGGCCAGTCCGCGCCGAAATGTGGTGGGGTGGGATTCTGGCAGGCTTGCCATGCTAACAGCTGTATTAGAAGCCAGATGCGGTGTTCCCCTATCCGGGCGGGATATTTTTTTAAATGTCGCCGGGGGCTTGCGCATTGCCGAGCCTGCCGCAGATTTGGCAGTGGCAGCTGCGTTGGTATCATCTGTCAGCGCAAAACCCCTTCCCGCCCGTGCCGTTTTTTTTGGCGAGGTAGCGCTATCGGCTGAGTTACGGCAAGTGCCGCAAGCAGAAACCCGCCTGAAAGAAGCTGCCAAGCTGGGGTTTGAGCAAGGATTTATGCCGAAATTTAGCAAAAAGATTCCCCCGCCCTCTGGCATTTCCACGACCCAGCCAGATAATTTATCCGACTTTATCGACCTGTTATCCGGGCGCAGGGCATGAGGAAAAAAAATTCAGCTTACAAGCCAGCCTATGCTATATCGGTTATAAAGACCTTAACTGTCTGCCTTCTATCAGGATTATTTGGGAACAAGGATAATGCCCGCATTTGATTTCAGCAGCCTGACCTATTTCGATTATATTGTGCTGGTCATTATCGGCCTGTCAGCTGTATTTTCCATGCTGCGCGGTATGACCCGTGAATTTCTGGGGCTGGCCGGATGGGTTCTGGCGGTCTTTATCGCGGTGACCACCGCCCCTTTCATGACAGACTGGCTCTCCAGCTTTTTAAAGGTGGACGGGCTGACAGATATCCTTTCCTGGGCGCTGCCTTTTACCGCAACGGTCGTGATCTGGTTTATCCTTGCCTCGCTTATCTCGCCCGGGTTGAAGCGGGCGGGGCTGGGCGCGCTTGATACCTGGTTTGGTATTTTGTTCGGGGTTTTGCGCGGGGTGCTATTTTCCATGATTTTATATAGCGGCTGCGTGATTTATGTCGGCGAGGAAACCGCGCTGGATAAAGGCATTCTGGAAAGCCAGGCAGGGCCTTATATCAGCCGCTTTGTCCGTTCGGTACAGAACAGCACCCTCTTGCCAAGCCTTGCCACCGATAGCCTGAATAATATTCGCCTGAACACAGATTGGCCAACGCTGGGCAAAGAGCTGGGCGAGGCTGTGGATGAAGGCGCAAAAACCGTATCAGACAAGCTGAATCTGCTGACAGATGAAAAATAATTTGCCTGTTAAATATCTGTCTAATCGCTGTCCATTAATGACCGTTCCGGCCGTTCGGGGCGCAGAGATGATAGACGCGGTATATTGGCTATGATAGAGTGCTTGCGATAGAAAATGATGCGTTCAGATACCGGTTTAATAACATGATGAAACGACGTGCTGACCTGCCTGAAGAAGACGGGCATTCACAAGACAGCTTGCAAGAGGAATGTGCTGTCTTTGGTATCTATGGCAATAGTGAAGCCCATTTGCTGACCGCACTTGGTCTGCACGCCCTGCAGCATCGTGGCCAGGAAGCGACCGGGATGGTCAGCTTTGATGGCACAAAATTCAACGCCTTCAAAGGCATCGGCCATGTGGGCGAGAATTTTAGCGCAGGATCTAAAACCCTTAATGATTTAAAAGGTCATGTGGCCATAGGCCATAATCGCTATTCCACAACCGGCCTGAATGAAGTGCGCAATATCCAGCCCTTCCTGACAGAAATGGGATTTGGTAATTTTGCCATCGCCCATAATGGCAATTTGATTAACGCAGAAAGATTGCGTACCAGCCTGGTCGAAACAGGCAGCCTGTTCCAGTCGACCACCGATACAGAAGTGATTATCCATCTGGTTGCTCGCTCGCACCAGACAGACCCGGTGGACAGGCTGACAGAAGCCCTGCAACAGGTGGCAGGGGCCTATGCGCTGGTCAGTGTAGTTGATGACAAGCTGATAGGGGTGCGCGATCCAAATGGTATTCGCCCGCTTATTCTGGGGCAGCTGGGCGATGCCTATATTCTGGCATCCGAGACTTGTGCGCTGGATATTATCGGGGCAAAATTTATCCGTGATATTGAACCGGCAGAAATGATTGTCATCTCAAAAGACGGGGTGGCAAGCCATAAAATTACCACCGAAAAGCCCTCGCGTTTCTGTATTTTTGAATATATTTATTTTGCCCGCCCCGATTCCACCCTTGAGGGGCGGTCGGTCTATAATGCGCGAAAGGATATTGGCGGCGAACTGGCCAAAGAAGCCCATATTGCCGCTGACCTGGTTATTCCTGTGCCGGATTCAGGCGTGCCGGCCGCCCTTGGCTATGCCCAGCAATCCGGCATCCCCTTTGAATTGGGAATTATCAGAAATCACTATGTGGGACGCACCTTCATTCAGCCAACCGAAGCCGGGCGCACCTCCGGGGTGATGATGAAGCATAACGCCAATTCCGAGGTTATTTCCGGCAAGGATATTATTCTGGTGGATGATTCCATTGTACGCGGGACAACATCGCGCAAAATTGTAACCATGATGCGCGAGGCCGGGGCACGTTCTGTGCATATGCGTATTGCCAGCCCGCCGACCACGAACCCCTGTTTTTACGGTGTGGATACGCCTGAAAAGGATAAATTGATGGCAGCCAAATTATCGGTTACGGAAATGTGCCGGGAAATTGGCGCAGACAGCCTTGCCTTTATCTCGATAGATGGTCTGTATCGTGCAATGGGTGAGGCTGCCCGAAATAAGGATATGCCACAATTTTGTGATGCCTGTTTTACCGGGGAATATCCTGTTATTGAAACCAGCTATAATAAAATTGCCTAGAAGTATGAAGCGCCGGCTTTTTTAAAAAGTTTTTACCAAGCCATTGGAAAAAAAATATGTCGCAAGATTTATCCGATAAAATCATTTTAATCACAGGGGCAAGCCGGGGTATTGGCCGGGCAGCCGCTCTGGCCTGTGCCAAAGCAGGGGCTGAGCTGATTATCACCGGCCGTACGGTTGCAGGTTTGGAAGAGCTGGATGATGATATTCATCAGCTGGGCGGACATTCCACCATTGTTGAGCTGGATCAGGGTGACCATGCGGCCATGCCCCGGCTGGCTCAGGCCATTGCTAGCAGATGGGGACGCCTGGATGGGTTTGTTGCCAATGCCGGACAGCTTGGCCAGATGGCGCCCATGCCGCATATTGATGCTGAAATTTTTGAACGAACCATCGATATTAATCTGGTCTCTATCTGGCATCAAATTGCTGCCTTTGACGGGCTGCTGCGCCAGTCTGAGGCTGGCCGGGCGGTATTGGTTTCCAGCGGTGTCGCCCATGGCGCGCGCGCATTCTGGGGCGGCTATGCGGTATCCAAGGCCGGTCTGGAAGCGATGGGCAGAGCCTGGGCAGCCGAGAGCGAGCAAACCAGTTTACGGATCAATATGCTGAACCCGGGCGGTACAAAAACCGCCATGCGCGCTGCTGCCTTTCCGGGCGAAAATCCCGACAGCTTGCCAAGCCCGGAGGCTATCGCCCCTGCCTTTGTCTGGTTGCTTAGTGGTGAATGCAATAGTCAGGGTAAATTGTATAACGCAAGAGAGCTTGTCTAGCCCCCCTTTTTTTTAATATTTTCGGCATCTAGCGTTCCTTTAGCCTGTCTGGCAACAGGGCGGCGGCAAGTGGCTGTTCCAGAAAATCAGCTGTGCCGGCAATTCGGCAAGCCAGACTGTGCGCCAGAAATCCGGCATGGGTCAGGCCGCGCGCCCCAAGAGCGGTAAACAGATATTGCCCCTGCCCTATCTCGCCAAGGACAGGCAGCCTGTCCCCAACCGCCAGACGCAAGGCTCTGCGGCCGGATAAATTTTCTGCCTCCCCTGCCAATGGGCGCAAATTATCCGGCATTAGGTCAAGATTTTGCTGATGTCCCTCTATGGTTACTTCCAGCCCCTGATGATGGTCAAATCCTGCCCCGATAATCTGTCTGTCCTGATGAGAGGGCAACATATAGCCGGAATAATTTATCGCCATTTTCAGATCGGATAATGGGCTATCTGATGCCAGATAGCTAAGCTGGCCGGAGGTGATTTGAAATTCTGCTTCTGGCAGGGCAAATGACCCAATTAATTGGGGCGTTGCTGCCCCGCCGCAATAGATAATATGGCTGGCAGAAAATACCTGCCCATCTGAACATTTGATCTGCCAGTCCCTGGCCGCCCCGGTTACAGATACCGCCTGACTATTTGTATGAACAGGGCTTGTGCCTATCAGGCTCTGGCAATAGGCACCGGGCGAGACAACCCCGCCTGCGCCATGATAAAGCCCGCCCATGCCGATATCCAGCCCGGTCATGGCGGCCACCTCTTCTGCCTTTATCGCACGCGCCAAATCATCTGGAAAATCCTGGCGGGCTAATTTTTCCTGACGGGCAGCTTTGCGCTCGGAATAATCCAGGCTAATAACACCACAAGAAGTTATTAGCCCCTTGCGGTCTGTATAGGCACGGGCATCTGCAAGGGCAGAAATAGACAGCCGCGCAGCTAGCATATCGCCCACACTTAAAAACGGCACCAGCAGCCCAGACGGGTTGCCAGAGGCGGCCGAGGCAATCCTGTCGGCCTGTTCCAGCACAAAATGGGGGATATGCCGCTTTGCCAGCGCATGAGCCATCGCTGCCCCTGCGATACCGCCACCAATAATCGCTATCTGTTCTGCGGGCGCGGGCATTGGCCGATAAAAGCCCTTATTATACATCGCCTTTAGCATATCGCGCTTGCGGCCAAATCCAGGGGCCTTTTCTATATCAAAACCTGCCTCTGCCAGATGTTCGCGTACCGCACGGGCAACGCTAAAAGTGGCCAGCCGCGCCCCTTTTCTGGAATGACGGGCAATTTCGTGGCAGAAAGATGCCGACCAAAGCTGGGGGTTTTTGGCCGGGGCAAACCCGTCCAGAAACCAGATATCGGCAGCAAAGGACAAGCGCGGCAGGCTTGTTTCTGCCTGTCCATAATGCAGCTGTACCCGCACTTGCCCGTCCAGCATGGATAATCGATGCACCCCGTGCCAGCGGCGCGGCCATTGCCCGATAAGGGATTGTGATAATTCGGCCAATTCCGGAAAGGCCTGATGGGCGCGCATCGCATCTTTTGCGTCCAGCGGGGCAGTTTCAAAGCTGATATAATCTATCTGGCATTGGCTGTTTTGTGCGGCTATGACCTGGCACAGGGCAAGCAGATTTAGCCCTGTTCCAAAGCCTGTCTCGGCAATGGTCAGATGGCGGGCTTCTGACAGGCTGGCAGGCAAAGCTGTGCCTTCCAGAAAAACATGACGGCTTTCTGCCAGCCCGTCCTCTGCTGAGTAATACAAATCGCCAAAATCGGTTGCACGCAAAACGCCCCCCTCAAAAGAGACAGAGACAGGCGGCAATTGCGGTAGGGGCGGTTGTTCCATAGCGCCTATTTCTTATCAGTTGAAGGGTCATTTGTCTGCAACAGAAATCTGTCTGCAACTTTCCATTCGGCTGAAAATATTAACGCCTCCTATACTTAAGGCCTAATACCAAAGGATGAAGGGTTTTGAAAAAGGGATAGAGGGTTAGAAAGTCAGGATTAAGAGCATCACCGAGCCTGTATCATGGTCACACTTGCCATTTTTATTCTTCGCCAGATGCTGTCAGTTGGACAGCTTAAAATCTCCCTTCCCGGCCAGCCGGATATTGTGGTTCTGCCGCGCAAGCGCTCACAAAAAGGCACAGCAGAACTTGTCCCCGAAGACAGTCTGAAAATAGCTATATCCCTGCCAGACCCTGCTGCCTTGCTCGCCCTTGTTCTGCGCCCTGACCCGCTCTTTGGCGAATATTATATGCGCGGCATTTTAGTAATAAAAGAAGGCTCATTTGAAGATTTCGCCGCCTTTTTATTTGAAAATATATCTAGCTGGCGCCATAGCCCAAGCGGCAAGATATATTGCCATATCGCCAATTTCATCGGCTGGTTTGCCTCAACAAACCCGCTGAAACGTGCACGCCGCAATGTCGCCCATCATTATGATCTGACCGACCAGCTATTTGATCTGTTTCTGGATCAGAACCGGCAATATTCCTGTGCCTATTATCGTTCATCCGATGATAGTCTGGCACAGGCACAAAGACAGAAAATGGCCAGATTGGCTGCCAAGCTCTGTCTGAAGCCGGGTATGCGCGTTCTGGATATCGGATGCGGCTGGGGCGGGCTGGCAACCGCCATTTCAAAATGCAGTGATAATCTGCACGTCACGGGCATTACCCTGTCGGAAAATCAATATGCCTATTTCAAAAAAGCGATAATGGCAGCTGGCAAGCAGGATAGCCTGTCTGTAGAGCTATGCGACTATCGCAAACTGGGCAATCGCCGCTTTGAGCCGATTATATCGGTTGGTATGCTGGAACATGTTGGTCGGCAAAATTTAAACCGTTTTATGGCTGCGATTGACCGGCATTTAACCGAAGATGGTGTAGCCGTCATTCATTCTATCGGCCGGAATGGCCGTCCCTGTTCGACCAGCCCCTGGCTGAATAAATATATTTTTCCAGGCGGTTATCTGCCCACCTTGCGGCAAATGATGCGGGCTATTGAAAAAACCGGCCTGAAAGTAACCGATATCGAAATCTTGCGCCTGCATTATGCTGAAACCCTGAAGCATTGGCGCACCGCTTTTGAGGCAGAAAAACATCAATTGCCAGAAGAATATGATGAAGATTTTATTCGAATGTGGCGTTTTTACCTGATTTGTAGCGAAAATTATTTCCGTTATGCCAATAGCATGGTATTTCAAATCCAGCTGGCCAGACGCCAGCGCGATGTACCGCAGACACGCGGCTACATCACAGAAAATGCAACAAGCTATGTAAGGCGATTATGACCCGTGCCTGTTTCTCCTACAGAAAAACCATTTTATGAGAGAAAATCCTTGCATGATATGTCCCCTGCGGAATGGGAATCCCTATGCGATGGGTGCGGCAAATGCTGTGTGCTAAAACTGGAAGATGTGGATACAAATATCATCTATAGCACCGATGTGGGGTGTAAATTGCTGGATTGTGACAATGCGCGCTGCCGCCACTATGCCGAGCGCAAAAAATATGTGCCTGATTGTGTGGTTTTAACCCCGGATAATTTAAGCCAGTTAAGCTGGATGCCGAAAAGCTGTGCCTATCGCCGCCTGTATGAGGGGCGAGGGCTGGCCAGCTGGCATCCGCTCGTCTCCGGCCGAGCAGAAAGCGTGGCAGAAGCCGGTCATTCTGTGGCTGGCCGCCTCTTTCCCGAAGACAGTATTGACGAAGAAGACTTGCCAGACCATATCACTGACTGGGATGCAACCGCCCAAGTGCCAACAGGATAGCCATTATGAATACACGCTGGATATTGGTCATTTTGCTGACCGTCATGATGATCGCCATTATCTGGCGGAACGAGATGTCTGATATGGCCGATCCTGGCTGGACAAAATGCAAGGAATCGCTTCTGGTTCAAACCCTGACTGGCAAATGCAGTTTGCGCTATGAGGGTGAAACCCGGCCTTCTTAAAAAAACACCCGTTATGGCACATAAAAAATCCACCCAAAAAATGGTTCGCAAAGGCGATTTGCAGGAAAAAATCTGCCTAAGCTGTCAGCGCCCCTTTACCTGGCGCAAAAAATGGGCACGCGACTGGGATCAGGTTAAATATTGCTCTGTGCGCTGCCGCCGCCAGAAAACAGACTAGCCTTTATCGCCTGTTATAAACTGTCTGAGCTGCTCTACTGTATCTGCCTCTTCGGGATCTTTATCCCAGCGGATAGCGTGAAAACGCGGAAAGCGCATGGCAATACCCGATTTATGGCGTTTGGAAGGGTGCAGCTGGTCAAAGGCGATTTCCACAACCAGCTTTTGCTCTACCTCGCGAACAGGCCCGAAACGGTTCAGCGTATGATCGCGCACAAATTTATCCAGCTTTTTCAATTCGGCATCGGAAAAGCCGGAATAGGCTTTGCAAACCGGCACTAACTCTGGCCCATTTTCCCTATTGTGCCAGGCACCAAGCGTAAAATCTGAATAAAAAGACGAGCGTTTTCCATGTCCACGCTGGGCATATAGCATGACAAGATCAGCCTGTTTCGGGTCGCGTTTCAGCTTTACCCAGCCGCCCTTTGGCCGCCCGGCAATATAAGGGCTGTCCTGTTTTTTCAGCATAATCCCCTCAATACGCGGATCAGACTGCTCTTTTATTTTTACAAGCTGGTCAAAATCTGTGGTGGCAAGACATTCCGAAATATCCAGCCAGCCTGTGTCGATAGCGGCTATTTCTGTCTCCAGCCTTTGCCGCCTTTGCAATAAAGGGTGGCTGCGCAAATCGGTATCACCGGCAAATAAAATATCATAGGCGCGGATAAAGACAGGCAATTCCTGCTGCATTCGGCTGGTTACTCGCTTGCGATTAAGCCGTTGTTGCAAGTCATTAAAGCTGCCAATTTTTTGCGGTGTTCCAGCCAGAATCTCGCCATCCAGCACCCCTTTCCATGTCATTTCCTGAACCAGTTCAGGAAAGCTGGCAGAAATATCATCGCCTGTTCGTGAAAAAAGCCGCACCCCGTCTTTTGCACTTACAAGCTGGATACGCGCCCCATCCCATTTCCATTCTATCTGCCAGTCATCGGGGGTGAAATTTTCTGCCAGCCCGTCATCAGCCGGATGGGCCAGCATCATCGGGCGGAAAACGGCTCGCCCTTTTGCCTGCGGGCGGCTACTGCGCCCTTCCAGCCAGTCAAATAGCGCGTCATAAGGCGGGGCAAGAAGCGGCCAAACCTCTTCAATTTCGGCAATATCCTTATCAAAGGCGTCGGCAAGGGCGGTACGTGCCAGGCGCCCTGATACCCCTACCCGCATCCCGCCTGTTGCCAATTTTAGCAATGCCCAGCGCTCGGCAACCGTCAGCCTGTCCAGCCAGCCGGCCAGAACGCCTTTAACGTCTGCGCGCGAAATAGCATCAAGGCGCGTGACAATCTCTGCCAGCCTTAACCCTTCTGCCTTATCATCCGGCTGCGGCTTGGACGGCCATAACAGCGCAACCGTCTCGGCCAAATCCCCGACAAAATCATAGGAAAGGGCAAATAATTCAGGCGAGCTTACCTCTGCTGCCAGCTCGCGCACCACCCCTGCTTTGACATGGGCAAAGCGCAAATCACCTGTCAGGGCGGCCAGCCCCCAGCCCCTGTCCGGATGCGGTGTTCGGCGAAGCCAGCCTGAAAGATGGGCCAGCTTTACATTACGCCGGGGCGAGAATATCAGCGCATCCAAAAGCTCGGAAAATCCCCTCATTCCATCGCCTCGTCATAGCCGATAAGCGAGAGTGCGCGTGCCGATATGCCGCGCTTCTGGCAGGCATGAATCAGCGCATCTTCACGCCCATGTGTTACCCATACCTCACGCGGATTAATTTCCTCTATTGTGGCCAGTAAATCATCCCAATCGGCATGATCTGACAAAATCAGGGGAAATTCGACACCGCGCTGTTTGGCACGCTGGCGTACCTGCATCCAGCCAGAGGCAAATACCAGCAACGGGTCTGTCAGCCGCCTTGACCAGCTTGTATGCATCGCAGAAGGCGGAGCAAGGATAATCGCCCCTTGCAATTCTTTTGAAGGCTTGCCGCGCTCGGATATGCTGGCCGGGCGCAATTCGCCCAGCTCTACCCCATATGCCTGATAGAGATCGCACAGATTTTGCATCGCCCCATGCAGATAGACAGGCCCATTATAGCCCGCCGCCCGCAAAAGGCTTATCACCCTTTGTGCCTTGCCAAGGGCATATGCCCCTATCAGGATGGAGCGTTCAGGAAACAGCCCCGCTACCTTTAACAGCCGCTTTATTTCATCCTGCGGGTCGGGATGACGAAAGACAGGCAAGCCAAAAGTGGCTTCGGTGATAAAAATATCGCACGGAACAACTTCAAAGGGCGCACAGGTGGGATCTGCCTTTCGCTTATAATCGCCTGCGGCTATCAGCCGGGTTTGGTTATGCTCCAGAATAATCTGGGCGCTGCCCAATATATGGCCAGATGGTGCCATGCCAATTTGCACATCGCCAAGCTGCATCGTCTGGCCATAGCCAAGCGGTGTTTTTATCACAGCAAAATCATCGCCATAGCGCGCCGCCATAATAGCCAGCGTTTCGGGGGTGGCGATCACCTGATGATGGCCGGGACGGGCATGATCAGCATGGCCATGGGTGATAAGGGCTGTCTGGCACGCCGATAACGGGTCAATATGCGCCCCGGCTGGCAGAACAGATAGCCCTTTTTTATCTATTTTTACCCAATCCATAGCTGCAGGCTGGCCTGTTGTTGCGTTATGTCATGCCGTATCGTTTTTTTGGCGTTCAGTCTTTTTTTTCTGTACCAAACAGCTTGGCGAAATCTTCATTGCTGATGGATTTTAAATCCTCGCGCCAATCCTCGCCCACAGCCCCGCCTTTCTGAACAGCTGGACGTGCCAGCAATTTCTTGCGCCAGGCCTGAACATGGGGATAGTCATTTATATCCACATTTTGCCGCTCATAGCTGCGTGTCCAGGGCAGGATAGCGATATCTGCGATGGAATAGCTTTCGCCTGCGACAAAGGGGTGGGCAGAAAGCCGCTTATCCAGTACCCCGTAAAGGCGGTTGGCCTCTTTTGAATAGCGCGTCATCGCATAGTCAATGCGCGTCGGGGCATAGAAATTAAAATGATGGGCTTGCCCCAGCATGGGCCCAAACCCGCCCATTTGCCACATCAGCCATTCATGCACCTGTGTTTGGGCGCGGATATCATCTGGCATCAACTGACCTGTCTTTGCTGCCAGATATAATAATATCGCCCCGGATTCAAATACTGAAATGGGCTGTCCGTCCGGGCCATCATGATCGATAATCGCTGGCATCCGGTTATTCGGGGAAAAGGCCAGAAATTCAGGCTTGAACTGATCGCCCTTGCCGATATTCACCGCGATAGCCTGATAGGCCAGCCCCATTTCTTCCAGAGCGATAGAAATTTTTTGCCCATTCGGTGTTGGCCAGTAATATAAATCGATCATGTCAGTCTGCGCCTTATGATTTGTGACTTTTTAATCAGTCTTTTCCCTATTGGGTTTATGCCGATTTGGATTAGATATAAAGATAATATAGACGATTAAACAGGCTTATCTATGGCTTTGCCAAAACAATTTCTGGACTGGTTCAAAGCCAAAGGATGGACAGCCCATCCCCACCAGCATCAGATTGTCGAAAAAACAGCTGCCGGTCACCCGGTCTTGCTGGTCGCGCCAACAGGGGCAGGCAAAACCCTGTCAGGTTTTCTGCCCGGCCTGATAGATTTGGCCCAAACCCCTTTTGAAGGGCTGCACACGCTATATCTATCACCGCTCAAGGCGTTGGCAGTTGATATTGCCCGAAATCTGGAAAGCCCGATAGAGGAAATGGGGCTGGATATCACCATTGAAACGCGTACAGGTGATACACCGCAATCCAAACGTAATCGCCAGCGCACCGCCCCGCCCAATATCTTGCTGACCACCCCTGAATCGCTGGAATTGATGTTAAGCTGGCCGGAAGCCGGTAAATTATTTGGCCAATTACGCTATATCATTATTGATGAAATTCATTCTCTGGTTGGCAATAAAAGGGGGGATTTATTATCCCTGTCGCTTGCCACTTTGCGAGGCCTTGCCCCCTCCAGCCTGAGCATCGGGCTATCTGCGACCATCGCCAAACCAGAAGAAATGCGCGGCTGGCTGGCAGCAAATACAGGCTGTGTGGAAATCGTTCAGCCGCGCATAGATAAAAAAATACAGATTGATATTCTGGAAACAGCCGACAGCTATCTGCCATGGGCAGGTCATAGCGCGCTTTATGCCGCTACAGAAATTTATGCTCTGATAAAGGCCAATCGCCCCAGCCTGATTTTCGTCAATACACGGGCACAGGCAGAAATGATGTTTCAGGCTTTATGGCGCGAGAATGATCTGAACCTTAAAATTGGCCTGCATCATGGCTCTCTGGATGTTGGCCAGCGCCGACGTATCGAAGCGGCAATGGCACGTTCTGAACTGGATGCGATTGTCGCTACCTCCTCTCTGGATTTGGGCATTGACTGGGCAGATATCCAGCTGGTTATCCAAATTGGCGCCCCAAAAGGCACTTCCAGGCTGATCCAGCGTGTGGGCAGAGCCGGCCATCGCCTGGATACCCCCAGCAAGGCGGTCATTGTGCCTGCCAATCGATTTGAAGTGCTTGAAGCGCTGGCAGCCCGTCTGGATGTCGAGGCCAGAATCCTGGATGATATGCCCGTCCATGAGGGCGCGCTGGATGTATTAAGCCAGCATATTGTCGGCCGGGCGGTCGCTGGCCCTTTTGATAGTGACGGTCTGTATAAGCAGATAACAACCGCCCCGCCCTACCGAAATCTACCGAAGGAACAGTTTGATAAAGTTCTGGATTTTGTGGCAACAGGCGGATATGCGCTTGCCCATTACACACAATTTCAACGGCTGGTAAAGGGGGTGGACGGGCTATGGCGACTAACCGCGCGCCAGGTCGCTACCAGATGGCGGATGAATATCGGAACGATTGTGGAAACCTCTACCATGAAGGTGCGTATGAAAGGCGGCCCGCCTCTTGGCGATATTGAGGAATATTTTGTCCAGAGCCTGAGCGCAGGGGACAGCTTTATCTTTGCTGGCCGGATTTTGGAATATGTTGGCATACAGGCACAGCAAGTTATCGTGCGCCCCTGTCAGGCAAGCGAGCCAAAAGTTCCGGCCTATGCTGGCGGGCGCCTGCCCCTTAGCCCCGGCCTTGCAGTGCGGGTGCGCAGCCTGTTGCAAGACAGGGAATTACACAGCTATCTGCCTGAACAGGTGCGCGAATGGCTGCGCCTGCAAGCTGAAAACTCTACCCTGCCGCCAGCTGACAAGTTATTGGTAGAGACCTTTAAGCGGGGCAGGAAATATTATATGGCCGCCTATAGCTTTGCTGGCCGCAATGCCCATCAAACGCTGGGGATGCTGCTAAGCCGGCGAATGGAGCGCGAAGGCTATGGCCCTCTTGGATTTGTTGCCACCGATTATGCCATTGCGATATGGTCGCGCCATCTGGTTACCCGGCCGGAAACCTTGTTTTCCAGAGATATTCTGGGCGATGACCTGGAGGAATGGATGGCTGAATCAACCATGCTGAAACGCAGCTTCTGGCAGGTTGCCATTATCGCCGGCCTGATCGACAAGCGCGCCCCTGGCAGCGAAAAAACCCAGAAACAGGTCACTATCAATTCCGATCTGATTTATGATGTATTGCGCAGCCATCAACCCGATCATCTGTTACTGGAAGCCACGCGCCAGGATGCGGCACGCGGCCTGACAGATATTCACCGGCTGGCAGAATTGCTGACCCGGTTTGATGGCAATATTCTGCATAAAAACCTGTCTCGCATCTCGCCCCTGTCTGTCCCGTTATTGCTGGAGGTGGGGCGCGAGGCGGTGACCGCCTCTGCGGTGGATGATCTGCTATCGGATTTGGAAAAAACGCTGCTGGCAGAAGCCTTTGGCGGTGCAGAAACCCAGACAGCAGAAACACCGCATCAAGGCCAGCTATTATGACAGATTTTGCCCGGTTAAAACGATGAGCCAGCAGCATATGGATAAAGGAAAATTATATATCGAGACCCGTTTTTGCGGGGTGAATATCCAGCTTTATGCCGATGGCAGCCTGTATCTGCCAGATAGCGGCCTGCTGGTTATTTCTGATCTGCATCTGGAAAAGGGACAAGCCCAGTCTGTAGCCGCCCCTTTGCCCGGATTTGATACAGATGCAAGCCTGGCAAAACTATCTGCGGCAATTGAACGTATCAAGGCTAGAGAGGTTATTTTTTTAGGAGACAGTTTTCATACAAATCGGCAAGCGTTTCAGTTGCCGGAGATATATCAAAAACAGCTGAGAAAATTGGCAAAGGACAGAGCTTTTATCTGGATTACCGGAAATCACGACAGTGAACTGCCTGATTTTTTGCCAGGCAGGGTTTTGCCAAACACAACAGCTGCTGGCCTGTATTTCACCCATCAAATCGGGGCAGATGAGGCTAAAATTTCCGGTCTGATATGCGGGCATTATCATCCAAAAGCCCGACTTTCGCTTCAACTGAGGCGTCTCAGCGGGCGGTGTTTTATTCAGGATGAAAGCCGCATGATCTTGCCAGCCTTTGGCGTATTTACCGGCGGGCTGAATATTCTGGATCCGGCCATACAGAACTTGCTGGGTAAGCCGCAACAGGCACATTTCTGTCATGCAGGCAGAATTTACACATTTCCGGTAGACCGCAAGGTCTTCTTGAAGCGCTAGGACAAGGTTAGGCAGATTTTGAAGAAAACAAATCTGCCATCAAATGAAAAGGGACAGGGCAGATGCGAATAGCGGTTATAGGTGGCGGTGTTTCAGGGCTGGGAGCAGCCTGGCTGGCAGAAAAGAAACATCATGTAAAATTATATGAAAAAGCCCCGCGTATTGGCGGCCATGCCCATACAGTAGATGCCCATTTTGGCGATCATAAAATCGCTGTGGATACCGGCTTTATTGTTTATAATGAGGCCAATTATCCCAATCTGATAGGCCTGTTTGATGCGCTGGACGTTACCACCATCCCCACCGATATGTCCTTTTCGGTATCCTTGCGCGACCAGCAATTTGAATATGAAGGCTCTCTTCGCGGCTTGCTGGCACAAAAATCCAACCTGTTAAAACCGCGTTTCTGGTCGATGCTGTCTGGCCTGGTAAAATTTTACCGCACCGGCATGGCCGAAAAAGATAAAGGCCCGGCAGGCGAGACGCTGGCAGGCTTTATCAAAAGATGCAATCTGCCAGATGCCTTTGTAGAAGATCATCTGCTGCCAATGGGTGCGGCCATATGGTCTTGCCCGGCAGAAAGGATGCTGGATTATCCGGTACGCTCTTTCCTGCAATTTATGGATAACCACCGGCTGATGGATTTTACCGGCCGGCCAGCCTGGCGCACGGTAAAGGGCGGATCGCGCCAATATGTTCAAAAAATGGTAGCTGATCTGGGCGATGCAATAGAACTGAACAGCCATATCACCTCTATCCGGCGCGAGGCTGGCGGGGTGGTGCTGACCATCAAAGACCAGGGAGAGGTCTGGTATGATTATGCCATTATGGCCGCCCATGCAGATGAAAGCCTGGCGCTGATAGAAGATGCCAGCAAAGAAGAACGCGATATTCTCTCCAGCTTTTGCTTTTCCGATAATCACGTCATTTTGCATTCCGACCCTTCGCTGATGCCCAGGAGGCGCGGTGCATGGGCGGCGTGGAACTATCTGGAAAATAGCGATAAAACGCTGGCTGTTACCTATTGGATGAACCGCTTGCAAAGTCTGGAGGAAAAATATCCCCTCTTTGTTACCCTCAACCCGGAAACCCGCCCGCAAGCAGATTTAATCCACCGGGAAATCGATTACCAGCATCCCGTTTTTGACAGCAAAGCCATTCAGGCACAACAGAATTTACCCGAAATTCAGGGCAGAAACGGGCTGTTCTGGTGCGGGGCATGGACGGCCTATGGCTTTCATGAAGATGGGCTGAAATCGGCTGTTTCCGTGATAAAGAGCCTGGATATTGACATCCCCTGGAACAGCCCGACAAAAGCGGTTGCACCTGTCAGGCCGCAAGGAACAGAAGAGTTGCAAGGCAAACCTGCCTGATAGTAGAGTTTAACAGGGATTTAAAGGCCGGCTATTTATGCAGACAGATGCTTGTCAAATTGTTGCTTCGCAAATAACCCATACACGTTATGGGCCGCCCGCTCATCTGTTGCAGCGCGCTGGCCTGTCTATTCTGATAGATCTGGACAGGCTGGAGGCAGCCAATAGGCTGAGCGCCTTTTTTTCTGTTAACCGCTTTAATCTGTTTTCTTTTTATGAAAGCGATTTTGGCATTAATCATAAATCGCGTGCCGACAGGCCATCCTCGGCGATGCCGCTTGCCAGCTATATACGCGCGCTGGCTGCTCCCTATCTTGGGGGGCGTGAAATCGCCAGGATACAGTTGCTGGCCTTTCCGCGTATTCTTGGCATCGCTTTTAACCCGATCACCATCTATCTGTGCAATGACGCAGAAAACCGACCCTGTTTTTATGTTTATGAAGTGCATAACACCTTTGGCGATGCCCATTCCTATATCAGCGTAATAGATGCAAGCGGCCAGGATATCCTGCAAAAGGTGGATAAAAAGCTTCATGTGTCACCATTTTTTGATCTGCAAGGCTATTACCGGCTATCGGTAAAGCAGCGCGGCGATGATTTGATTGTGCTGGTAAATTATGCCCGCGATAACCGGCAACTTTTAACCGCCCGCTTGCAGGGAAAAATAAAACGCCTGACCAGCCTTGGCCTGTTACAGGCATTATTTATCAAGGGGTTTTGGCCACTTCGCCCCCTATTTTCCATTCATATCGAAGCGGTAAAATTATTTTTGAAAAAATGCCGCTTTTACAAGCGGCCTTCCCCGCCTTCAAGACCCGCCACCCTGGCATCCCCCCTCAAACAGGAAAAAGAGCACGCATAACATGATGATGTTTACCGGTCACAGCCTGAAAGAACAGGCCTTTTTAAAATTGCTGTCTCATCTGGAATTTGGCGAGCTGGATCTCACCTTGCCAAATGGGGAAAAACATTATTTTAAAGGAATGCGGCCAGGCCCCCATGCCCGGCTGGAATTGAAATCTGCAAGAGCGATAACCCGCCTGTTATCCGATGGCAAAATGGGCTTTTGCGAAAGCTATATGGCGGGCGAGCTGGAAAGTGATAATCTGGCTGCCCTGATACAGCTAGCGGTTTTGCATGACCGCTATATTGAGGAAAATTTATCCTTTGGCAAATTGCAAACCCTGTTTCGCAAGCTTCTGCACTGGCGCAACCGCAATAACAAGGAAGGCTCACGCCGGAACATTACCTATCATTATGATCTGGGCAATCAGTTCTATGAAAAATGGCTGGACAATACGATGACCTATTCTTCGGCTATTTTTGCCAGCGAGGAAGAAAAGCTGGATGCTGCCCAGCGCCGCAAATATCAAAGGCTGGCCGATCTGGCAGATATACAGCCAGGCGATAAAGTGCTGGAAATTGGCTGTGGATGGGGTGGGTTTGCCGAATATGCCGCAGCAGAGCGCGGGGCTATCATTGACGGAATCACTATCAGCCAGGCCCAGCATGATTTTGCCACACGCCGCATTGCCGCAGCCGGGCTATCGGATAAAGCCCATATCCGTATGTGCGATTACCGCGATCTGGACCAGCGCTATGACAAGATTATCTCTATCGAGATGTTCGAGGCTGTCGGCGAAGCCTATTGGCCAATTTATTTCCAGACCCTGTCAAAATGTTTGAAAACAGGTGGCAAAGCTGCCCTGCAGGTTATAACCATTGATGATTCTGCTTTTTATGAATATAAATCCCAGCCCGATTTTATTCAGAAATATATTTTCCCGGGCGGAATGCTGCCATCGATGAAAGTTCTGGAAAGCCCGCTTGCCTTTGCCGGACTAAAGCTGGATCGCCATGACGGGTTTGGCCTGGATTATGCGCGCACTTTGGCCTTTTGGCGCGAGAAATTCCTGTCTGCCTGGCCAGAACTCAGTCAGATGCGCAAATTTGATGACCGCTTCAAGCGGATGTGGGAGCTGTATTTATGCTATTGCGAGGGCGGATTTCGGGCTGGCATGATCGATGTCAAACAAATGCTGATATCGCATAAGTGAAATAGCTTTTCAACAGGTGAAAACCCCTGATCCGGGCAGAAATGCAACACGTAAAGGGCGTGTAACTGTTTCTGATCAGAGTGTTTTTCCATGTCGCCAGATGGCATCCCGACAAGTTTGAATCTAAATGCCGATACATTTGATCCGGTGCGATTTTTCAGCGGAAAATTTGTCGCGCAAGGTATGTTTGTTGACCGTTTCGGCAGCGTTCAGCGCCGTTTTGCGGCAGAAATTAATTGCCGGGCAAATGATAATCAGACCGAGCTGCATGAGGCCTTTATCTATGATAATGGCGAGACAGAACAGCGTATCTGGGTCATTAAAAAAAATGAAGATGGCAGCTATGTTGCCGATACAGATGATGTCGCCGGCCATGCTTATGGCGAGGTAAATGGCCCTGTCTTTAAAATGCGCTATGATTTCTTTTTAACCATGTTCGGGCGGCGCGTAAAAGTGCGCTTTAATGATATTATGGTGCGCCAGACAGATACCACCATCCTGAACCGGGCCAAGGTTTCGAAATTCGGGCTATTGCTGGGCGAGCTTGTGATTACCTTCACCAAAGCAGGCTAAGGCAAGCTGATTTTATATAAAAAAAATTACCGGTTTTAATGTTACCGATTTTTATATTTTGCCGGCAAGGCAAACAGAGCCAGCAATTTACGCACAAACCAGCCACCTATCGGAATATGCTGCAATAATTGATGGGCGCTATCCCAATGGTCGTGATGGGCCAGCAACAGCCCTGCCTCATCAAAGACAAGCTCGCTCATCCCTACCAGCTTTACCTCAAAAGAAGGACGCGATTTCAAACATCCCGTCATCTCCCATTTGATATAGCCTGCCTTTTCGGAGGCGGCGACATCCAGTATCGCAAAGGCTGGCCTGTCCATCACCGCAAACATATGGGCAAAAATAGCGATAAATTCTTGCCTGCCGCGCAAAATATTAAAGGGATCGGTAAAGATAACCTCTTCACTAAGTCTTGCCGCCAGCTGGTCAAGAGTATCCGGCGATAAGGCAGCAAACAGATCGGCATAATTTTTGGTAAGGGTGTGAAGTTCTATCTCTGCCTCCCGATGGTCAGATGGCGCGTTCTAGTCCAGCGGATGATTTGTAAATTTTGCCATCAGCTTTAGATAGCTTTTTGCCGGCAATAAACGCAACCATTTCATCTTGCGAACAAATCTCTTTGGAAAGGCAATCTCGAACGCATCCGAGCGTAACCCTGCCAGAACCAGCCGGGCAGCCTCATTGCTGGAAATCAGATCCGGCATCACAAAATCATTTACCGCTGTAGCTTCTGTTTCCACAAAGCCCGGATTAATAAGCTGTATTTTTATCCCCTTTGGCGCCAAATCAAAATAAACTGATTCCGCCAGGTTTTGTACCGCTGCCTTGCTAGGCCCATAGGCAGAAGAACGCGGCAGGCCGCGATAGCCCGCCACCGACGCCATAAAGGCGATATGCCCGGATTTTCGTCCTATCATCGCCGGAATCAGCCCGTCCAGACAATGCAAAATACCGGTATAATTAACAGCCATATGCCGGTTATAGGCAGACAGGTCAAATTCAGCCGCATTGACAGGCTGATAAATGCCGGCATTTAACACCGCAATATCCACCGCGCCATTTTCCGCTTCGGCTTTGGCCAGGCCAAGCTGTACAGAATTATGGTCAGATACATCCATTTCAATCGGGGTGATGCGGCGGTTTTTTTCCTGCAAGGCTTGCAAGCGCGGCAATCTGCGCGCACAGGCACTTACCCTGTATCCCTGCTCTGCCATTAACAGGCTAAGGCTGGCACCAATACCGGAACTAGCCCCTGTTACCAGCAGATGCGGCTTTTTTTTCATTCGCCTTTTCCCTTGCCTATTTAGAGCGGCCGGTTGTGGCCAGATTTCCGCGCCCGCCATCAATGGCAAACACCTCGCCGGTTATCCAGCTACTGGCAGCATTATCCAGCAACAGACAGGCTAGCGGCGAGATATCGCGGGCGCTGCCTATCCGGCCAAGCGGATGCATCTGGGCGATACCTTTTGCCATCGCCTCGCTGGCCAGAAGCGGGGCGGCCATCTTTGTATCACTCAATGAGGGGGCAATCACATTAACGCGGATATCAGGGGCCAGCTCTGCTGCCAGTGAACGTCCAAGCCCTTCTACCCCTGCCTTGGCAGCGGCGATAGCAGCATGGTTGGTAAAGCCGCTACTGGCCGCAACAGAACTGAACAGCACCACCCCGCCCTGTGCCTTTTTCAGGCCATTTTTTGCTGCCTTGATCGCCATAGCCGGGGCGCTGACATTCAAACGGTAGGTTTCGATAAAATCCTCTTCGCCAAGGGCGGCCAGCGGTTTCAGCAAAATAGACCCGATAGCCCAGACCAGCCCGGCAATACCGCTTCCATCATCTGCTGCGCCTATCGCCTGTATCAGGCTATCTGTATCTTTTGCCTCTGCATGGGAATAGCTTGCCCCCAAAGAGGTTGCCAATTCTGCGACCTGGCTATCGGGGCGTCCGACAAGGTGAAGGGCTTGCCCCTTATCGGTTAAATCCTGTGCCATTTGACGGCCAATGCCGCCTGTTGCCCCGAATATGAGTATTTTTGGCATCTCATCCGTCCTTTTCCCATGAAATCGCTGAAAATAAAAATGCAGATAAAAGAACCGCTTCTTTTCATTTTCATATAGTCCTGATACATTTTTTACGTTTCAGGCGAATTGCCAGATCAGGCAGGTATCCCCCCGCATGGTGCAGATAACAAAGAGGAAGAATTTCAATGTTTTTTATTCCAGGTACGCACACAGAACATGGCCTTACCCATTCGCCTTTAAAGGCTCTGATATCGCCGCGTCCCATTGGCTGGATATCCAGCGTTTCAGCTGACGGGGTAGCTAATCTCTCCCCCTACAGCTTTTTTAATGCCATTGCCGAATTGCCGCCTATGGTGATGTTTATTTCTGCCCCGGATGCGCGGGCGGAAAATAAAAACGGACAAAAGGACAGCCTGGCCAATATCCTGGAAACCAGAGAATTTGGCGTAAATATTGTCGGCCAGAAACAGGCAAAGCAGATGGTAAAATCCAGCCAGCCGGTAGGCGCCAATATTGATGAATTTGACCATGCCGCCTTAACCAAAATGGCGGGACAGAAAATTTCTGCCCCTCTGGTAGCGGGTGCGCCTGCCCATCTGGAATGTGTCTATTATGACCATATTGACCTGCCGGAAAATGGGAATGGCAGCCATTCTGTTATGGTGCTAGGCCATATTGTCGGTATTCATATTGATGATAATATGGTGGAAAACGGGCGGGTGGATGTGACCCGCTTTCAGCCCGTTTCCCGGCTGGGCTATATGGATTACGCCAATATCACAGATATCTATGAAATGACCCCTTAAGCGAAAAAGGGTTCCTATCGAAGGGTGCAGTTTTCGATATTTACCCGAACATAGCCACGCAAATCATCCGGGGTTATTTCTACCGCCAACAGCCAATCTTCGGCAGGGATAACGGTTTTTAGCGGCAACACCCCTTTTACCACCTTTTGCGAGCCAAGATAGATAAACCGTACAGATAAGGGCTTGGTGGTATCAAACCAGGGATTGTTTTTTGTACCCTGTGCGGCAGGCTTGCCTTCGACATGCAAGCCCAGCCCCCCGTCAAAAAAGGTGATATTGGATTCAACTCCGCTATAGAGTTCGGTCGCCACCGCCACTGTTTTATTTTCAATATTTCGGCAATTTACCGGTGCGCCCAGCGCTTGCAAACGCTGGTGGATTTGCTCAATTGTTGTGCCTCTGGCAATTTGTCCCTTAATCAATCTGGTCAATTTAGAATCGCCAAAGGACTGGGTCAGACCCAAGGCTTCTTTTTCTGCTTTCAGCTCGCGCAGATCATGGTTCAGGCGTTCCACATCACGGTTTAACAGCTCAATCCGCTGGGCACGCTCATATAAAACCAAATCACGGTCAGCTTGTATCTGGCGCTGTTCCAGTGACCCCCATTGCCAGCCAAGCCACAAGGCCAATCCCAGAAAAAACAATCTGGCAATCCAGCGCGAATAAATACTGATTTCGCGGCGCCGATATTTTTCTCTGGTTTCGAAAAAATCCATGAATATTTTTTCCCATGCCGGATGACCGGCAAATGATACTGCAAATGACAATATCAGGCACGATACTGTTTTTACCCTGCTTTGATAAGCAAAAACAATGCCGTTCATTCGCTTTTTTGCAGGCTTGTATCCCTATCCCAAAGAGGCTAGCGTTGCAGATATAAAAAGGATAAGAAACCGTTTATAACAGATATCTTCATGCCAAAAAAAACCTCTGCCTCTGCTGTCAAACCTTCGCGCACCCAGCCTGTTCGGGCATGGCAGCGTATGTTATCGGGGCGCCGGCTGGATATATTGATGCCCAGCCCCCTGGATATAGAAATCACAGATATTGCCCATGGGCTGGCACGGGTGGCGCGCTGGAATGGCCAGACAAAGGGGGCTTATGGCTATTCGGTTGCCCAGCATTCTGTGCTGGTAGAAGATATGCTCTCGCGCAATGCCCCGCGCTTGCCGCAAAAATGGCGACTTGCCTGTTTATTGCATGACGCCCCTGAATATGTGATTGGCGATATGATTACCCCTTTCAAGGCTAATCTGGGCAAGAGCTATAAAGATATCGAAGCCCGATTGATGGAAGCGGTGCATTTGCGTTTTGGTCTGCCAGCCATGTTGCCGGACGCCATCACAAAATCCATCAAACGTGCAGATAGAATGGCTGCTTTTCTGGAAGCCACCCAGTTAGCCGGGTTTGACGAGGCAGAGGCTACCCGCCTGTTTTCCCGCCCGCGCGGCACACCTGCTGATATCCTGCTTGACCCGCTCCCCCCTAAAAAGGCGGCCGCGCTGTTTTTGCGGCGGTTTGAATTATTATCGGGGCAAAAAATATCGTAAAAAAGATAAAATTGACATCAAAAGAGGCAAAGACAAACTTGCAACTGGCCAAGCTGTAAGGTAGGGTGAGCGCCAGCATAGCGCGAAACAAAGTCGTACAGGCAATAGCGCGTGCCAGTGTCTTTGGGGGCATGGTGAAATTGGTAAACACAACAGACTTAAAATCTGTCGGCTGAATA
>JAYOMZ010000005.1:67726-71666 GCA_038121125.1 Alphaproteobacteria bacterium | reverse complement strand
ATAAGCACAACATATTTGATGCCCATACCATTGAGTTCCTGAAACCACTTCAAGAGAACAGCAACTTGGCTCTTAAAGCTTTCATTAAGAAGCTCAAATTAGCACATTTAAATTAACCATTCCATATTCCGTCTCTAGGGGCAGGAGCATCGGAATATTTGCCGCATGTATTCTAAGCAATGCCGCGCGTAGGTGTGTATGTTTTGTAATCTAAACTGAGGGAAATCAAACTAATAAAAATAATTTCTACCCTATTTTAGGGTTGCCAAAGTTAACTGGTTTTATGAGGCCTATTATGGCGGTACGCCCTCAAATGAAGTGAAAGCTGGACAGTCAGTAAAGTTAGCAATCATACTGAAGTTCCTAATTGATGGTATTTCTGTAGGGAGCTTATTAATGAAAAAACGAATATTTTTTACTGGGGCAAGCGGCAAAGCTGGCAAGCATGCCGCGGCTTATCTAATAGAGCAAGGACACCGGGTTTTAAATGCAGATGTTAAGCAAGTTGCGCAGCCAGGTTTAGACTACTTGCAGGTTGATATAACTGACCCTGCGCAGGTTTTTTCTTCAATGTCAGCTCATATGAATAGAGATGAACTAAGACAAAAGCAGACGCCATTGGGGTATGATGCAATTGTCCATTTTGCCGCTATTCCAAGGATTTTACAGGCAAGTGACATTGAGACTTATAAAGTTAATGTCATGGGTACCTACAATGTCATAGAGGCCGCTATTAAGCTGGGTGTGAGAAAGATAATTTTTGCTTCCTCTGAGACTGTCTATGGATTGTGCTTTTCTCATGATAAGCCTGCGCCGCTATCCCTGCCAATTTCTGAGGAGGATGAGACGCGGCCAATGGATAGCTATGCCATGTCAAAAGTTGTGAATGAGGAGACTGCAAAAGCATTCCAGCGCCGGACTGGGATTGATATTTATGGGTTACGCATTGGAAACGTCGTGGAGCCAAATGAATATCATCTGTTTGATGGATTTTGTAAAAACCCTGCTGTTCGCCTGCCGAATGCTTTCAATTATATAGATGCTCGGGATTTAGGACAGGCTGTTGATTTATGTATTGGGAAAGATGGCTTGGGGTATCAGATTTTTAACGTATCCAATGACCAAAATTCAGTAGACCTAACAACTGAGGATATTCGTAAGAAATTCTACCCAGATGTACCTTTAAAAAGAGATATCAGACCGGAGGAGTGTTTGTTCTCCAATGAGAAAATCAAAACGGTTCTCGGTTTTTCTCCACGCTATGATTGGCGCAATCAAGTCTGATGAAACAAGCTGTATGGGATTGATAAAGACTATAACGATTATCGAAAAGTATATGCGCAGATGAAAATGTAAATTTCGGAAGTGTTGTAAAGTTTCTGGCATGGCTGGAAAGACAGAATATAAGCGTGTCTATAGTGGCTCAAGAAAAATAGCATTCAAAATCAGAAGGCATCATGATTTACGAGACCAGCAAACAGGAAAATGGCACTTGCGACAGTTGCGGCTACACCAGCTGGAAATATAAAGATAGTAGCCTGCCTCACAATGAAGAAATTTGCCTCAGCTCTACATGCAGATATGCTATGAAAAACGGGCGTGCAGAGATTATGGATAGGTTAGAATGGACACGCTTTCTATCCTCTAAAGCCAATCCCGATTTAATCATGCGTAAGTTGTGATTATGAGCTTTTTAATTGCGATTAGCTTGTTTTTTGCTGCATGCTCAACCACTAAACATGCTGAAAACCGTTACTTATCAATCGTACCTGTTAACTAAGCCACACTCGCATAATTTTGAGTTTAACAGGAATAAGCTACCCGAACATGATTGTTGGTGAATTCTAGAGCGACATTCTTGCTGTTCGAAATTCTGCGCAAACCTAGCCTGTGGCAGGCTAAGCACTGTTATGATTGTCGGAGCCATTCCGTCGCTCATCCCAGCTGGCATAGTGTCACCTTCGACAAGGTAGAGGGCGGTTACGCGGTCTCCTCTTTACGCACTGCTGTATAACGCAGGACCACTGATTAGCCATACCAGCGACTATCAGCTACCCGCAGGTTGTGGTTGCTCACAGAGCCTGCTCGTGATGCCTTCAGCTAGTTCAGAGTTAGCATCTCACTCAGCTGGGGTCTTAGCCACACCCAAGCGCATACTGCGCTATCTTGGCTACCCATTACAGCCATTTGTAACTGGTCCTTTATTATCGCACATTTTGTCATGCTGAAAAAGACGAACACAAAATAAGTTTAAAAAAAATAATTATAAGTTACCGCCATTATCTATCTTTGAATAATCAAGGAGCGTAATCAATTGTTCACACACCTAATAGCCATGTGGCACTTGAATATGCGTATAAGCTATTTCACGGCAAAACTGACGGCCACCCTTTTTAAGGGGTACGGACCTCTCAGAAATACCCCCGGTCACTCTCTGGTCACTTTTAGGAGTGACAGACTGGTAATAGAGTGACAGAATCTGGATGAACGTAACTATTAAAAATAGTGACGGACGAACGGCTACCCTTTGATTTTGCTGAGAAAGCAATTCTTTGATTTTGGTAGCGGAGGAGGGACTCGAACCCCCGACACGCGGATTATGATTCCGCTGCTCTAACCACCTGAGCTACTCCGCCAAAAAGAATTGGTGCGCCTTGATAAAACCAAATGGGGGTTGGGGTCAAGCCAAAAATGGGACAGGCTGGCTGCCACTGCTTAAATAGGGCTATCTGCTTTTGTTGGCGCTTTGGAAATCCAGCCGCCACCCAGCATATGGCTGTCATCCTGGCCATCATAAATCACCCCTGCCTGGCCAGTGGCGATACCATATTCCGGTTTTTCCAGCTGCAGGCAAATCTCGTCACTGCCCTTTCGGAACAGGCGCGCACGGCTGGCCGGGGCGGTATTGCGCAGCTTTACCAGCACATCGCGCCCTTCGGTTGCGTCGGCTGGCATCACGCTATCAGCGCCGCGCACCCAGTTCATTTCGCCCAGATAGACTTTTTCCACCGCAAGGGCAGATTGCGGGCCGACTATCACCTCATGGCTGGCGGCATGAATGGCCACCACATAAAGCGGGGCATTATCCTCGCCCTCGCCCTTGCGCCCGCCAATACCCAGCCCTCGCCGCTGGCCAATCGTATAATCTATTACCCCGTTATGCTGGCCCAGCACGCGCCCATCAATATGTTTGATAAGACCCGGCTCTATCGCCCCCGGCCGTAATTTGCGCACCACATCACCATAGCGGCCATTGGGCACAAAACAGATATCCTGGCTATCCGGCTTGTCACTGACAGATAAATCATATTTTCGGGCAAGGGCGCGGGTTTCCTCCTTGGTCAGATGCCCTAGGGGAAAGCGCACAAATGCCAGCTGCTCGGCCGTAGTGGCAAATAAAAAATAGGACTGGTCTTTATCAGCATCCACGCCGCGCCGCAAAATCGGCTGGCCATCCAGCATATCGCGGCGTACATAATGGCCGGTTGCCAGACAATCGGCACCCAGATCGCGTGCCATACCCAGCAAATCCTTGAACTTTACTGTCTGGTTACAGCGCACACACGGGATAGGGGTATGACCTGCCAGATAGCTATCGGCAAAATCATCCATAACCTGTTGCTGGAACAGGCTTTCATAATCCAGCACATAATGGGGAATATCCAGCCTGCCTGCCACCTGGCGCGCATCATGGATATCTGCACCCGCACAACAGGCGCCCTTGGCCGCTATCGCCACCCCATGATCATAGAGCTGCATGGTCATGCCGATAACCTCATAGCCCTGCTCGACCAGCATCGCGGCCGTTACCGAGCTATCCACCCCGCCGGACATGGCAACCACCACCCGCGTTTCGCCGGGCGGTTTGGCAAATCCCATACTATTTAGCGGTGTGGCTGTATCTGCCATAATGGCATTGCCCTTCTTTTACAGATCGTCT
>JAYOMZ010000005.1:0-67626 GCA_038121125.1 Alphaproteobacteria bacterium | reverse complement strand
TAGCGGTGTGGCTGTATCTGCCATAATGGCATTGCCCTTCTTTTACAGATCGTCTCTTTTACAGATCGTCTGGTACCTGAACGGTCAGCCCGTCCAGCGCATCGCTCATTCTGATCTGGCAGCCCAGCCGCGAGGTTGGCGTTACCCCGAATGCCAGATCCAGCATATCCATTTCATCATCTGAGGGTGCGCCAACCTTTGCATAATCTTCCTCGCTGAAAATGACATGACAGGTCGCACAGGACAGGCTGCCCCCGCAGGTACCTTCTATGCCCATATTATTATCGCGCCCGGCTTCCATCAGGGTTGTCCCCTCGTCAACGCTGATTATATGTGCAGAACCATCCGGCTTTATGAAATTCACTGTTGGCATTGGCTTCTCTTCTTATGGCTAATCGAATTTTAATTTTTTTTTGAGGCGGTTTAAGGGTTTTTATGTGTTGCGCTTATATATCTCAATGACCGCCTTCGCAACCCCTGTCCAGTCGGCTTCGCTGCTTTGCCAGCCCCCCGATATTCTAATCACCTGGCTGGCGGCCTCGCCGCGCCCCATTGCCGTTATTACATGGCTGTCCCTGACCTTGCCAGAAGAACAGGCCGCTCCGGCACTGACACAAAAACCTGCCAGATCCAGCATCATCACCGCCTTCTGGGCCGGCAAGCCTGGCAAATATAAAGCAGATGTATTGGCAAGGCGCGGTGCGTTACCGCCCATTACCTCAATTTGGGGGCAAGCGGTGATGATTTCTTTTTCCGCCTTATCGCGCCAGATAGTTTGCGATGCTGTAGCCGCATTATCACAGGCAGCCAGTGCCGCCCCAAAACCCGCAATGCCGGGCAGATTTTCTGTGCCTGCCCGTCTGTTCTGTTCCTGGCCGCCGCCACGCAGCAAGCTTTGCAACTGCCTGCCTGCCCGGCAATATAGCGCGCCCACCCCCGATGGCCCGCCAATTTTATGAGCCGAAAAACTGGCAAAATCCAGATCAAGTGCGGCCAGATCAATCGCCTGCTTGCCCAGATATTGTATCATATCCGAATGGCACGCCACCTGATATTCGCGGCAAAGAGCGGCAATTTCTGCTATCGGCTGAAGCGTGCCTGTCTCGTTATTGGCCGCCATGATGGAAACCAGTATATCTGGCTTATCGGCATCTTCCAGTGCAGCGAGTATCTCTTCCAGCCTGTCCATACGCACCTGGCCATGTTCATCTACCGGAACGATTTGGGCATCCGGACAGGCTGCCAATATCGCATCATGTTCTATCGCACTGGTAATGATATGGCGAAAATTGCCCAGAACCAGATTATTGGCCTCTGTCCCGCCACTGGTAAAAATAATATCATGTACAGATATATTCAGCGCGGCTGCCAGCTGGCCTCTGGCATTATCCAGCCTGGCACGTGCCATCCGGCCAAAATGATGAATAGAAGAAGGATTGGCCGGGATATTGGCCAGACCCGCCATCGCCTCTGCTGCTTGCGGCAACAAAGGGGCGGTCGCATTATAATCCAGATAGACAGGCATCATACCGGTTATCTTCTCTCTCATCGCTCTATCGATAACAGCTATTTGGAAGCGGTATCCTGTTTAGACGGTTCTGCCAGCTCCTGGCTGGCAGGGGCTTTAACCTGCGCCTCGCCACCGGACAGCGCATTTAGCCGCATCCGCAAGGTTTCCAGCTCGGCAAACAGGGCAGCTACAGTGCGGCTTTGTGCATCTTCTGCTGGCAGATTATTTACGCCATAGGCTTCGAACTGGGCATCCCGGCTATTTTGCTTGATGGTTTTTGCTGGAATACCGACGACTGTCTGGCCTTGCGGCACATCTCTGGTCACCACTGAATTGCCGCCAATACGCGCACATTTTCCCACTGTGACAGGGCCTAGTATCTGCGCCCCGGCGCCAATGATGACATCATCCTCGATGGTGGGGTGGCGCTTGACAGTTTTCTGGGCGTGCGAATCCACCGCTGGCATCACCCCGCCAAGTGTAACATCATGATAGAGGGTAACATTCTTGCCCAAAATGGCGGTCTCGCCAATGACAACCCCCATCCCGTGATCGGCAAAAAAGCCTGCCCCTATTCGGGCGGCCGGGTGTATTTCAATGCCGGTAAACCATCTGGCAAGCTGCATGATAAAGCGCGGGATAAACCGCAGCCCCATACGCCATAAGGGATGGGCAAGGCGATGGGCAAGCATGACATGGAAACTTGGATATAAAAATATCGCAGCCAGCTTGTGACCAGCGGCCGGATCGCGTTCAATAATGGCTTCCAGATCTGCTCTGAGCTTTTCAAGCATGGCATTTTCCTTATGGCTTTTACCTGCATGATACCAAAAAATCAGGCAGTCTTTCAATGGCTTTGGCTCAAGCATACATAACAGGCTTGGAATAGCTTGATGTTTAAGATATAAGCCATAATTGCGTTTCCACAAGGGAGATAAATATCCAAAATGCCTGAAGTGATTATAAACGGCCCTGCCGGTCGTCTGGAATGCCGGTATATGCCTGGTGCGACAAGCGATGCCCCAACCGCGCTGGTTCTGCATCCCGAGCCGCATAAAAATGGCACGATGAATAATCGTTTGACCTTTGCGACCTACAAGCTGTTTCAGGCACGTGGTTTTTCAGTGATGCGGTTTAATTTTCGCGGCGTGGGTCGCTCGCAAGGCAGTTTTGAGCAAGGCGAAGGCGAATTGGCCGATGCAGCAACCGCGATGGACTGGCTACAGGCAGAATGCCCGTCTTCCAATGTTTGCTGGATAGCCGGCTTTTCCTTTGGCTCATGGATTGGTATGCAATTAATGATGCGCCGGCCGGAAATTACCGGCTTTATTTCACTATCCCCGCCGGCAACTACCCAAGATTTCACCTTTCTTGCCCCCTGCCCTGCCAGCGGGCTGATTGTACAGGGTAGCGAGAATGAACAGGTCCCTGCCCAGCGCGTTCAGGCTCTGGTAGAAAAAATTTCCAAACAAAAGGGCGTTATCATTGATATTGATTTGATTAACGGGGCCAATCATTTCTTTAGCACGCATCTGGATGAAGCGATGGAGTCTGTTACGCGCTATCTGGATCGCACCGATGACGGCCGCAATATGCCCAGTGATTTAAAAGAGTAAAATAGATGGATGATAGCGTAACCCCGCCTAAATCTGAATTTTTAAAGACCCTGATCAGCCGCGGCTATATGCATCAGGCAACCAATCTGGACGGGCTGGACAGGCTGGCAGAACAGCAGCCTATCTCTGCCTATATCGGGTTTGATTGTACCGCTAACAGCCTGCATGTCGGCTCGCTTATCCAGATTATGATGCTGCGCCTGTTGCAACGCACAGGCCACAAGCCAATCGTTCTGATGGGGGGCGGCACTACCAAAGTGGGCGATCCTTCCGGTAAGGATGAAGCTCGCCCATTATTGTCTGATCAGGATATTGAACAGAACAAGCAAGGCATTAAAAAGATTTTTGAAAAATATCTGACCTTTGGCGATGGCCCGACAGACGCGCTGATGGTCGATAATGCAGAATGGCTTGACCAGCTGGCCTATATCCGTTTTTTGCGCGATTTTGGCAGTCATTTTTCTATCAACCGCATGATGGGGATGGAATCGGTAAAATTGCGCCTGGAAAGAGAGCAAAATTTATCTTTCCTGGAATTTAATTACGCCATTCTTCAGGCCTATGATTTTCTGGAATTGCGCCGCCGCTATGGCTGTTCGCTGCAAATGGGCGGCTCGGATCAGTGGGGTAATATCGTTAGCGGTGTGGATTTAACCCGCCGCGTGGATCAACAGGAAATCTTTGGCCTGACCAGCCCGCTAATCACCACCGCTTCAGGCGCGAAGATGGGCAAAACCGCTGCCGGCGCGATTTGGCTGAACGAGGATCGCTTGCCTGTTTTTGATTTCTGGCAATTCTGGCGCAATACCGAAGATCAGGATGTCGGCCGGTTTTTACGCCTGTTCACCGAATTGCCGGAAAGTGAAATTACAAAACTTGAAGCGCTGGAAGGGGCAGAAATTAACCAGGCAAAAATCATTCTGGCAAATGAAGTAACCAGCCTGTGCCATGGCGCAGATGCCGCCCGGCAAGCAGAACAAACAGCCCGGCAAAGCTTTTCACAAGGGGTCATTGCAGAAGGGCTGCCGACACTGGATATTGACAAGGCAGATATGGCGAGCCTGTCTGTGATAGACGTCTTTGTGCAATCCGGCCTTGCTGCCTCAAAAGGCGAGGTAAGGCGGCTGATACGCGGGGGCGGGGCACGGCTGAATAATCAGGCCATCAGCGATGAAAACAGGCTATTACTCGCAGATGATTTTGATACAGATGGCCGCGCACAAATCGCAGCAGGTAAAAAGCGCCGGGCGATTTTACAGCTGAACTAGCCAGACCCTTTTTGGGCTGAATCCAGGCTAAAAGCCTATTGCGGGGCATCGCCCAAACCAAAAATGCGTTTACTTTCTGCGCCCAGCCAATCCGGGCTAAACAGATCCCTTAACAAGCCAGGGGCAAGGGCAAGCGCATTTACCCCAACCTCCGGCTCATCAATGCTGCCTTGCATGGAAAATTGCGTGGCAAATAATCCGGTTTTATCCACCCCTGTCAGAATTTCCGCCACAATCGGCACTTTGCTGATGATATTGGAAATCAGATTCACAGGTACCAGATTGCCGCTTACATCCAGGGTACGGTTCTGGCGATCAACTTGTCCAACCAGTGAGATGCCCAAGGCCGCCCCGCCTGCCTGAACCCGTTCCAGATTATGAAGATCGCCTTGCGAATGAATAATGGCCTGACCTCTGGCAAAGGCGGTTCCCTCCCCCTCGACCAGCCCATAAAGACCTGCCAGAGACAAAACAGAAAACATCCGCACAGCTGTCGGGGCTTCGACAACCACAAAATCATCCACATCAAAAGTTGTGGAATAACGCTCAAAAGTGGCATCGCTAAACCTTGTGCGCATCAGCATCCTGCCACGCCGCACGGCATCTGTTATGCCCAGCCCCGATAATACCCGGCCTGCATTTTCTGTAAGAATAATCAGCTCTGCTGCCTCTGCGTCATCTGGCATATAGGACAGCTCGGCCTCTGCCCCGCCTATCAGCCCTACCCCTTGCAAATATTCCCCTGCCGGGCCAAAACGTGTTTCCAGGCTGGCCTCGCTAATCAGGGGTTTGGATTTCACATATAACGCGCCTTGCAAGCTGGCCTGGCCATTCCCATCTGGCCGGGTCTGGCCTTTTAGAACACCTGAAAAGCTGAGTTTTGGGCCAATAACAATCCTGTCTGCGGTCACATCAAAGGCGATTTCCAGACCCTGTTTTATTTTATTATCCCGGCGCAAGGGCTGCAGATTCAAGGTTTTGCCTTCTGCGGTAAAAGACAAGCTCTTGCCTGCATTAATCTCGAACAAGACCGAAGCCAGCTCTGTACCGGGGAACACCAAATCTTCAAGCACGCCAAAGCTGGGCCTGCCTTGTGCATCCATCGCTATCCGGCCTTTTGCCCGCAAGCTGCCTGTTTCAATATCAATCGCTTCAATTGTAGCCAGCTTGCCCTCTTTAAAAACAAGCTGGGCATTCATAAAGCCGCTTTCCCCTTGTAGCTTCGCCCATTCAAAACTGTCATGCTGAACACCCAAATCAGTAACATCCGAGCGGACATTCACCTTGATATCCCTGCTGCCAGCACGGCCGGTAACATTCAGTCGTGCGGCGGCCGCCCCGGATAAGGGCCAGCCTATCTTTTCAGACACCCATGCCGGAATATATTCTGAATTGGCCAGCTTTAATTGCAGTTCAAAATTTTTATCCGGCTGTCGGCGATAATTAAAATCGCTCTCAATGCCGGATAAACGGCCAGAACCAGAAATCCGGGTTTCGCCATCTGCCACCGATATTACCAGCGCTCCTTCTTGCAAATGCTGGTCAAGCGGCAACCCGTCAATATCGGCATCCGAAACTGTTCCATCTACCCGGATATCAGCTATCTTCATCGGCTTGTCTTGCGGGGTCACCCCTGCAAGGGATAGGGTAAATCGGCTTTTGCCGGAAAGAGTAAGCGGGCGCAGACCCAGCTTGTCTATCTGATTGATTTTAGGGTGATCCAAAATGGTGAGAATATCGCCAACATTCCCATAGGCCAGGGTTTTGAACATCACCTGCCTGTCGCCGCGATAATCCAGCAACGGCCCATAGCTAACTTGTGCCTGCTCTATGGCCAGGCTATTCGCCTGCCCGGCCTCAAAACGCCCTTGCAGCTGATTATCTGCAAAATCAATTTGTCCTGTAATCTGTTCTAGCGGCATCAGCCCCTCATGCAGCCGATAGCTGAGCCGGGTAAAAGGCAAACTGCCCTGCAATTGGGTTGCCACCCATTTTTCTGAGCGCTGGACAAGCCCGATTTCCAGCTGGCCATCGCTGATAATGCCATTTTCCAGATGACGATCCATCCAGCCAATTACCTTTTCGGCAAAGAAATCCGGCCAGATATGACGCGCAAAATCAACATCCAGTTTCGGGAGGCTGAGGCTGATTTCTGCTGCCGGGCTTTCCTGCCCTGTCATGCGCCTGCCATTGGCCAGAATCTGTCCATGCTGGCCAAAATCAATAAACAGATTTTGCAAGATGGTTTCTTCCGGCTGATGGCGGATCACCGCATCCAGGCGCGGAATTTTTACCGTTGGGGCAAATCCCGATAGACGCGAAAAACCATCCCGCAAGGAGATAGAGCCTGTTGCCTTTTGAATATGGCCACCTGTTCCTATTTCCATCTCAAACTGGCCGCCGACAGTCCCGACAATGGTCTGATATTGGCGGTCTGAATAGGATAATCGTAAATTGGAAACTTCCCCCGATACGCCAAGTGAGGCAATATCCAGCTTTTTTTCCGGCCAGTTCAGCCCGCCGGCAAGTTGCAAGGCAATAGTACGAAGCCGCCCGCCGGAACTGTTTTCAGCAAGCCATTTACGCAAGGCCGGCGCTTGTGTTTCCGGCCATTTTTTCAAGATATCACCCATAGCAATATCATCGGCTATCACTTGCCCGGACAGCATTAATTTATCATCTTTTACGCCAGTTATCCCCGCAGACAGCTCAAATTTTTTTCCATCTGCCAACGCCAGCCGGGCATCGGTAATTTTCAGAATATTATCAGCGGCGCTATAATCCAGCTTTGTAGCAAAGGCGGTAAAATCATCGCCTGCTTCAGAAAAAAATCTAGGCTCTATACGTCCATTTTCTGCGCGCATAGACCCGCTTAATATTTGCAAGCCTGTCTCATCCAGCGCCCCGGAAAGCTGGGCAGATATTCTGCCCGGGCGCATGGGAAATTTATCTGCATAAGCGGTTAAATGGCTGGCAAGGGCAGCGGTTTCAAAATCTTCCAGCTTGAGGGTAAAATCCATCCATTTGGAAAATAAATTGGCCTGAGCAGAGAATTGCAGTTGAGCATCTGCATCGGCTGGCCGGGCGATTTGCGAGAGATGCGCTGTTAAAAAAACATTGCCATTGGCAAATACCCCGCCTTCCGGTGCGGCGACAAATAGCAGATCATAATAATCCAAATCCTGCCAGTTTTTTGTATCACTGCGGATGGCAAGCGCATCGGCACGCACCCGCAACTCTTGCAGCCCATCTGGCCAAATTGTGCCTATCCGGTTCAGGAAGTTCTGGCCTGTCAGGCCGGTATCCGAAGCTGTATCTGCTTGCCAATGCAGGGCATCGGAAAATTGCCAGCCAATATCGCTATGGGTGACTTCCAGCCTGTCTGTATCAATAACAATCGCTGTTGGCATTTGCCTGACAAGAGAGGAGAGTGTGAAGACCAGGTCAATGCTGGGGACATTCAGGGTCTGCTCGCCTGTAATCAGCCGAACCTGATTACCCGAAAGCACAAGGGCGCGGCGATGTGCATCTATCTGCCAGTCAATTTCTGCTATGCCAATAGTTACAGAAGGAAATCTTTCTTGCAGATAGCGTGTCAGCACCGCATCCAGCCCGCCCTTGCTATGCAGCCATGCCGCCACGCCGCCAGCCACAACACCGGACAGCCCAACACCGATAATAAGTGTCAGGATAGCTAGCCTGTATATCTGCCGGATAACCATCTTGTTGAATGCCTAACTTCTTAAAGTTTTCTCTTGCTTGTGTCTGGCCTTGCCAGCCATTGCCCATCAGGCAAAGTCAATGCCAAAAATACCCTTAACTGTAATAATCTGTTCCGAGCTATATGTCTTTTTTTTATTCCATACTATATTATGTCGCAGAACAATGAAGGATAACTTGCCGCCTGGGAGACATTTTTATGGTTGAAACCGGACAAACAGCCCCCGCCCTTTCCCTGATGACCGACCAGGGTTCATTTACCCTGTCAGAACATCTTGGCAAAAATGTGATTATTTTCTTTTTCCCGAAAGCCGATACATCCGGCTGTACAAAAGAGGCGATGGCTTTTTCGGCATTGCAGGCTGAATTTGAAGCTGCCAATACGCTTGTCATCGGTATTTCCAAAGATAGTGCGGAAAAACAGGCTAAATTCCGGGACAAATACGGTCTAACCTGTCTATTGGGCGCCGATACCGAAGGCACCGCCTGTGAAGCCTTTGGCGTCTGGGTCGAGAAATCAATGTATGGCCGCAAATATATGGGCATTCAGCGGGCGACCTTTATCATCAATGCGGATGGGCGTATCGGGCGTATCTGGCCAAAGGTAAAAATACCCGGCCATGCAGAAGAAGTACTGGAACACGTCCAGGCTGGCGGCTGAAAAAGGGCTGAATAATGCCTGATATCAGCCCGGCTATTCTGGCCGCCTATAACTGCTCTGACCCGCTGGAAAAAGCGCAGCTGGCAGCACAGGCCTATGATGATTTGAAAAAAGGCCATTATGACCATGCTGCCCCTATCGATATCGGATTGCGGCCTGGCCGCCCGAACAAGCCGGAATTGCTTGCACCGCGCTTTGTGCCAAGGCGGCGCATCAGCAAGGGCAAGACAGGGCGCATTGCCCTGCTACACGCTATCGCCCATATAGAGCTAAATGCGATAGATTTATCGCTGGATATTGCCGTGCGCTATGCAAGATATGGTCTGCCCTTTGCTTTTGTAGAGGACTGGCTGTCCGTTGCCAGTGATGAAGCGCGTCATTTCACCCTATTACAGCACAGGCTGGAAAAACTGGGCAGTTTTTATGGCGCGCTGCCAGCCCATGACGGCTTGTGGGAGGCGGCGGTAAAAACCGCCTCTGATCTGGCCGGGCGTCTGGCCATCGCCCCACTGGTTCTCGAAGCCCGAGGCCTGGATGTTACCCCGCAACTGATAGACAAGATGCGCGAGGTAGAAGATGACGCATCAGCTGAAATTCTGGAAATCATCATGCATGATGAAATTGGCCATGTCGGCACAGGCAAAAGATGGTTTGATTATGTCTGCGGGTGCGAGCGGCGCGACCCGATTTCCAGCTGGCAAAATCTGGTGCGCCACTATTTTAACGGGGCGCTGAAACCGCCTTTCAATATCCCGGCGCGCACCGCTGCACGCTTTTCCTCTGCCTTTTACGGCCCTCTGGCCGCAGAGCAGGCCAGAGAAGAACGTGCCAGAGAAGAACGTGCCAGAGAAGAACGCAAAAGAAAAGCGCAAGGCTAGTTTCGCGTAGAGCCAACCCGTGCAGCAAGGCTGGCCTCAATAAACCCGTCCAGATCGCCATCCAGAACCGCTTGTGAATTGCCGGTCTCGACATTGGTACGCAAATCCTTGACCATCTGATAGGGGTGCAAGACATAAGAGCGGATCTGGCTGCCCCAGCCAATTTCAGATTTACTGGCATTGCCATCGGATGCCGCCTCTTCACGCTTTTGCAATTCCAGCTCATATAGGCGGGCTTTCAGCATATTCATAGCGGTGGCCCGATTGCGATGCTGGCTTCGGTCTGACTGACATTGCACCACAATATTGGTGGGCAAATGGGTAATGCGAATAGCAGAATCCGTGGTATTGACGTGTTGCCCGCCTGCCCCTGAGGAACGATAGGTATCCACCCGCAAATCTTTTTCCTCTACCGTGATATCGATATTGTCATCCACTTCCGGATAAATCCAGACAGAGGCAAAGCTGGTATGGCGTCTGGCAGAACTGTCATAAGGCGATATCCGCACCAGCCGATGCACCCCTGATTCTGTTTTCATCCAGCCATAGGCATTGACCCCGCTAACCCGCAAGGTCGCAGATTTAATCCCTGCCTCTTCACCGTCACTTTCCTCGATGGTTTCCAGCTTGAAGCCGCGGCTTTCTGCCCATCTGGAATACATACGCAGCAACATGGACGCCCAATCCTGCGCTTCTGTACCGCCAGCACCGGGATGAATTTCAATAAAACAATTATTGCTATCTGCCTCGCCGGAGAGGAGCGATTCCAGCTGTTTTTTGCTGGCGATTTCAGCCAGTTTTTGCAAAGCAGAGACAGCTTCGGCAATCATCTCTGCATCATTTTCTTCCTCGGCCAGCTCCATTAATTCAGTATGTTCGCCAAGGCCATTTTCCAGCATCCTGATAGCGTCAATTTGCTGATCCAGATGGTTTTTTTCGCGCATGATTTTCTGGGCTTCTGCCTGATCCTCCCAAAAATCTGCCCGCGCAATATGGGCTTCCAAATCGCTTTGGCGTTGCAGGGCCTTATCCCAGTCAATATGCCGGCGCAGCAATTCTATAGCGGATTGAATAACATCAATATCGGGCTGCGATTCCGTCTGCATGACAATAATCCTGACAAACCATCAAAAGGGGAAAAACTATCTTGATATAGGGGGTATCAATACAAGGCCGGTGCGTCAACACCAGAAGCAGGGCTGGCATCCGGCAAATCGATCAATATGCCGGATTTTGGGCGTTGGCCGGGTTTGAAGGCTTCCAATACAGCCATTTTATCATCATGACGCACCCGCTCGCCTGTCTCGGCATGGATAGGCACAAGGCTGATGCCGCCTGGCCGCCGAAACGGGATTATCGGGGCATTGGCCAGCGCATCCATCATAAAATCCTTAAAAATCGGTACAGCAGCGGTAGAGCCTGTTTCAGATTTACCCAAGGGACGCGGAATATCATAGCCAACATATACCCCCACCACCAGGTCAGGGGAAAAACCGATAAACATCGCATTTGTATTATCATTTGTTGTGCCGGTTTTACCTGCCAGTACCAGTCCGCTATCGGCAATACGCCTGCCCGTTCCGCGTGTGATAACCCCTTCCAGCATGGACACCATCTGATAGGCAGAAGCCGGCGAGGTCAGCTGCTCGCCTGATATTGGCAGCTCCGGTATCTTCTGGCCTTGCCAGCCTTCGCGCGCCGCACAGGCCGAACAATCACGCCCGTCATGGCGCATCAGGGTGCGGCCATAGCGATCCTGAACCCGGTCAATCAGGCTGACTTCAATCTTGCGCCCGCCATTGACAATCTGGCCATAGGCAGCGGTGAGTTTCAGCAATGTCGTCTCGCCAGCCCCAAGTGACATGGATAAATAGGGCGGCATTTCTGCATCAATCCCGAATTTTGCGGCATATTCCTGAACGGTAGGCATACCAATCGCCATTGCCAGCCTTGCAGTCATCAAATTACGCGATTTTTCAATGCCAACGCGCATAATCGACGGGCCATAAAATTTTCTGGTATAGTTGGCCGGCTTCCATTTTGGCTTGCCCTGCCCCTGATCCAGTGCCAGAGGGGCATCCAGAATAAGGGTGGTCGGGGAATAGCCCTTATCCAGAGCCGCTAAATAGACAAAAGGCTTGAAAGCAGAGCCGGGCTGACGCCTTGCCTGTGTGGCTCGATTAAATTCAGATACCCGATAATCATATCCGCCAACCAGTGCCAGCATACGCCCGGTATGCGGGTCAAGTGCCACAATCGCCCCCTCGACAGCTGGCCGCTGGCCAAGGGCAAATTCCCCTGTTTTCGGCTCATATCCCTCTTTTAGCAAATCCTTTGCCTCATCAGGGGGCTGAACAATGATAATATCATCTATGGCCAGCGCTTCTTTTAGCGAGGCAAGCGGCGGCGGGCGCACCCCGTCGGGGCGACGCGGTGGATAGGCCCATTTTGCCAGCTCAAAGGGGATGGTGGCTATCTGGCCATTCACATAGATTTCAGCGCGGTCATCGTGAACATCTGTTACCAGGGCGGCATAGCGTAAATCCGGCAGGGCTTTGGTATATTCTGCCAGCTGGGCATCCAAATTAACAGCTTGATCCAGCCGCCCAAGAGCCCCGCGCCAGCCTTGGCGCCTGTCCAGTGCCTCCAGCCCTTCGCGTAATGCGCGCTGGGCTTTTTCCTGTAATGTCGGATCCAGGGTTGAGCGCACATACAAGCCGCCCTCATAGAGCGTGTCCGGTCCGTAGCGTTCAATCAGCAAGCGGCGTATTTCTTCGGTAAAATAGGGCGCGCTGGTCTCATCAAAGCCGCTGGCAGCACGTATGCCAAGAGGCTGGGCCTGGGCTTCTGCTGCCTCTGCTGCGGTGATATAGCCATTTTCCTGCATCTGCCGCAGCACCCAGTTTCGCCGCCCTATCGCGGCTTTGGTTTTGCGCTGGGGGTGATAATTTGACGGGGCTTTGGGCAGTGCGGCCAGATAGGCCATTTCATGCAAATCCAGCTTATCCAGTGCTTTGTCAAAATAATTCAGCGCAGCAGCGGCCACGCCGTAACTGCCATATCCCAGATAAATCTCGTTCAGATAGAGAGCAAGTATCTGTTCTTTGGAAAAAGCGCGTTCCATACGAATAGCCAGAATGGCCTCTTTTATCTTGCGATCAAAAGACAGCTCGTTGGTCAGCAAAAAATTCTTGGCAACCTGCTGGGTGATAGTAGAGGCGCCTATCAGTCTGCGCCCGCTTCCCATCGCCGCGATATTGGTGACAACCGCTCTGGTCAGGGCGATGGGGTCAACACCCGGATGCTGAAAAAAGGCTTTGTCTTCTGCGGATAAAAACGCATGAACCAATTGCGGCGGCATGGCTTTGACAGGGACAAAAAGCCGTTTTTGTGTGGCAAATTCTGCCAGTAATGCCCCATTGCCAGCATGAACGCGGCTGGCCACAGGCGGCTCATAGCGCGAGAGCTGATGATAGGGCGGCAAATCCTGACCCCATTTCCAGAACACCCATAAGATGGCGGTGAGCCCGGCCACCCCCAGTAAAAATGTTGCTAGAAACAATCTGAATAGAATTTTTACCATAGACACTCTAATAAGCGGGAATTACGGCAGACTTGTGGCCAATTACCGCCCGGACCTTTCCAGCCAGACCAGAATTGCTTTGGCAATTTGCCGTGTTAGTTTATCGCGATATTGGCTGGAATTCAGATTTTTTTCATCACTTGCATTGCTTAAAAAACCCATCTCCACCAAAACAGACGGCACATCAGGCGATTTTAGCACCGCAAAACCTGCAAAGCGATGGCCGCGCTTATCCCCGCCTGGAAAGCCCTTAATCTCATCCAGAATGGCACGTGCCAGATAGGCAGATTCGTTCATTGTCTCGCGCTGGAACATCCCCAGCAGCGCATTGGCAGCCAGCGGATCCTGGCTGCCCAGATCAGGCCCGCCAATTAAATCGGCTTTATTTTCATTGCGAGCCAGAAGCGCTGCTTCCTTGTCAGAGGCTTTGTCTGATAAAGAAAATACCGAAATGCCGCGCGCCGAGGAACGGGAGGCTGAATCTGCATGAAGCGAGATAAACGCATCTGCACCCATATCGCGGGCAATTTGAATTCGCTGGCGCAATTTCAAATACCGATCGCCCGAACGCACCAGCCGTGCCGTTATCTTGCCTGAAGCGTTCAGATGTTTGACCAGCTGTTTTGCCGCTGCCAGCGTGATATCCTTTTCCCGGCTGCCGCGCTTGCCAATCGCGCCCGGGTCTTTTCCGCCATGCCCTGCATCGATTGCCACGACCCAGCGTTTCGGGCGGGGCTGGGGCACACCAATGGTGACAGGACGCCCGGACAGGCTGGCCTGAACTGGTGCACCTGATTGCAGATTTGATGCGCTGGTGGGCGGCGGCAGCGTATTTTGCGCCGCTGTCTGTGCGGCTGGTTGAAAGCTGCCGCTGGCAAGGGCTTTCTGGGCAAGGCTAAAGGATATCTCGCCCCTATCCATCAGATCGATGACCAGACGATGACCGGTCCGGTTTGGCGGCAGGGTAAAGGCACGCTCTGGTGAGGCAGGGCTGGCCAGCTCTATCACCAGCCGTCCGGCATCCGGCTGTGGATGGCCAAAACGATAGGCGATGGCAGGCAGATGGTCTAGCTGGCCAGAGGGGGCAAGCCCCTCTACCGCCCATTCCATATCCTGATAATCCAAAACCAGACGATAAGGGTCAGATAATAACAGCATTTTAGCCGGTTGCGGGGCAGCGGTTTCAACCACCAGCCGCAAGGCGGTTTGGCCATCTATTTCAACATTGCCCAGCCGCAGTGCGGTTAAACTGTTTTGGGCAGAAACAGACGGGCTGTAAAAAAGGCTGGATAACCCTGCCAGGAAAAAGACAAACAGCTTCATCCAGATACCTGTCTGCCTGGCAGACCGGCAAGCAGAAGCAGGAAAACATAGCCTGTTCATTACCGACGCTGTAAAGATGCCAAAGACCATCATTATCCTGTTATGCGGCAATAGGATATCGCCTTGATTGCCGGACTTGTTACTGTTTGGGCGAGAATAAACCAGCCTTCTGCGCCTGACCACCCCCGAATTATGCCCAAAAACAACATAGATTGTTGAAATGATTTTGAATTGCAGATTTTTACTGTATAGTGGGGTCAGAATTTTGAATTCGGGCGAGACGCCGCCATCAGCCAAACAGGGCAATTGCCATAATAAAGCTGGGGCATCTGTTGAAAAGCCCGATACAAATGACCCGCCGGCTGGGCGCAGCTAACAGGCAAGTGATACGTAACAGACACTTACCCTGAACATACTGTAAAACGCACAATCGGGACGGGAGAATTATGGCAAGAATGATGTATGTAAACCATCTTGATTACACATCCGAAACGGGTCTCGGGCAGCGTGCAAAAAATGCACTGGCTGATGGACGCCCATATTCTGTTGCCAGCCACATATTGTCTGACGCGCAAATGCGCCAGCTATCACCCTATATCCGCGTAGATGCCCAGCACCGACGGATCACAGAAAGACATCTTTATGACCAAGAAATTACTGATCGATGCGCATCAGCCCGAAGAAACACGGGTTGTCTTGCTCAATGGCAACAAAATCGAGGAATTCGATTACGAGAATACCAGCTTTAAGCAATTAAAAGGAAATGTGTATCTGGCACGGGTAACCCGGGTTGAACCTTCCTTGCAGGCCGCCTTTGTCGAATATGGCGGCAACCGCCAGGGTTTTCTTGCCTTTAGCGAAATCCACCCGGATTATTATCGTATCCCGATTGAGGATCGCGAGGCGCTGGTAGAGGAAACCAGGCAAACAGAACAAGCAGAAAGCCAGGATGAGGCAGAGGAAAACCCTGCCGCAGATAACCCGGATAATGCCCCGGAAACACTTGGCGGGGATGATGAAGATAATGACAGCCCCAAGCCTTCTGCCGCGGTGATGCATCGCTACAAGATTCAGGAAGTGATTTCACGCAAGCAGATTTTGCTGGTGCAGGTTGTTAAAGAAGAGCGCGGCAATAAAGGGGCAGCCCTGACCACCTATCTGTCCCTTGCCGGCAGATATTGCGTGCTGATGCCAAACAGCAGCCGCAGTGGCGGTGTATCGCGCAAAATCACCAATATTGCGGATCGCAAGCGGCTAAAGACCATTGTCAATGATCTGGATGTTGCAGAAGGTATGGCGGTTATCGTCAGAACCGCCGGGGCAAAACGCACCAAAACTGAAATTAAACGCGATTATGCCTATCTGTCCAAATTATGGGACGAGATCAGAACCACCACCCTGCAATCAGAAGCCCCCGCCTCTATCCATGAGGAAGGCTCACTGGTAAAACGTGCGGTGCGCGATATCTATACCAATGATGTCGAAGAAGTGCTGGTAGAAGGCGAGGATGCCTATAAAACCGTCAAAGCACAGATGAAAATGCTGATCCCCAGCCATGCAAAGCGGGTTGTTAAATATGAAGAATCAACCCATCTGTTTCAGGCTCATAATGTCGAGCCGCAGCTGGATACCATTCATCATAATGAAGTTACCCTGAAATCCGGCGGCTATCTGGTGATCAACCAGACCGAAGCTTTGGTTGCAATTGATGTGAACTCCGGCAAGGCAACCCGCGAGCGCAATATCGAGGAAACCGCGCTAAAGACAAATCTGGAAGCAGCCGAAGAGGTAGGCCGGCAATTAAAATTGCGCGACCTGTCCGGACTGATTGTTATTGATTTCATTGACATGGATGAAAACCGTAACCAGAACGCGGTGGAAAGACGCCTGAAAGATGCCTTGCGCCATGACCGGGCACGAATTCAGGTCGGCTCTATCTCGCATTTTGGCTTGCTGGAAATGTCCCGCCAGCGTTTGCGCCCGTCCCTGGTTGAATCGGTATCGCAATCCTGTCCGCATTGTCTGGGCACAGGCAGGGTACGTTCTGTCAATTCCTCTGCCTTGCAAATGCTGCGCATTATCGAAGAGGAAGCCGCCAGACAGGCTGGCAAGGATATTACCATCTTTGTTCATCCAGAGGTGGCACTTTATATTCTGAACCAGAAACGCGCCTCGCTTGCCCAGCTGGAAAGCCAGTTTGGCATTACCATTCTGGTTGAGGCAGATACCAGCCTGTTGCCGTCTGAACATCGCTTTGATGGTCAGCGTCAGGATAACCAGCGCAATGAACGTTCCGATCGGCAAAATAATCGCCATCGCCACCAGAACCAAAATCAGAATCAAAACCAGAACAATAACCAGGATAGAAATGCAGCTTCCGGCCCGCCATCTTCTGACGAGGGGGACGAGGATCAGCCAAAGCGTCGTCGCAGAGGCAAGCGCGGCGGGCGTCGGCGCAAAAGACGTGGCGGCGAGGAAGATAACCAGCTAAATGACCAGCAGCTGGCAGAAAATAACAATCCAGATAGCACTGAAACTGCTGCGGATAGTGAGGCAGTGGTTAACACAGAAGCGCAAAGCCAGAACGAGAGCGAGGGTAAAAAACCGCGGCGTTCACGAAAGCGCCGCCGCCCTTCTGATGAGGCCAGCCAGAGCCAGGAAGCAAGCCCGGCTATAACCGCTGATGAAAGCCCGGCTGAACCAGTTGAGGCAGAGGCACAATCAGGCGAGAATACCGTACCGAAAGCCAAAAAGGCGGCGAAAAAGAGCACCAAAAAAGCCGTCAAGACCGCTAAGACGGCTAAAGCAAAGGCAGAAAAACCGGCCGCTTCTGATGCCGAAGATGAAACTGCAGCTAAAAGCAAGGCGGTAAAGAAAAAGGCAAAGACAGCGAAAAAGGCAGCCAAGACTGGCAAATCGGCAAAGGCAAAAACAGCCGATGCACCAGCCGGGCCATCTGCTGATACACCAACTGAACGCGGCTCTGCCAGTTCGGTTGAGATAAAAGTTGTCAATATCGATGATGAGGATGTGCCAAAAACCAAAAAAGGCGGTTGGTGGTCACGCTAGATCCGAAAAAAGGGACGCCCTGTTCCGGCTTGCCCTTTTACCCACACCTTTATCCCTAATGCATAAAAAAAGCCGGAAAGTTTTTTCCTGCTTTTATGATGGGGATGAATTTTTTTCAAGAGCGGCTTACCGGCTATCTGCCTTTCAGGCCGCATCACTTCGGCGGGCTTCAACAAATCTATGAATGCGCTTGCAGGCTTCATGCATATCTTCAGTGCGACCGGCAAAAGACAGGCGCACATAGCGATGACCATTATCGGGGTCAAAATCGATGCCGGGCGTTACGGCGAGCTGTTCACTTGCCAGCAGGTTTTCTGCAAAAACAAGCGCATTATCGCTGAAAGCAGAAATATCGGCATAGAGATAGAACGCGCCATCGCAGGGGGCAGCCCCCCCTAGCATGGCAGAGGGCAGCCCTTTCATCAAAATGTCCCTGTTTTGGGCATAGCGCTGACAATGGGCGTTCAGCTCATCTGTGCAATCAAAGGCAGCGATGGCGGCCAACTGATTGGGGGTCGGGGCAGATATAAACAGATTTTGTGCCAGTTTTTCAACCGGGGCAACCAGGTCATCCGGCAATATCATCCAGCCAATACGCCAGCCTGTCATCGAAAAATATTTCGACATACTGTTTACGATAATCGCATTTTTTGTATAATTCAGGGCGGTATCGGCACGTTTGCCATAGACCAGTCCATGATAAATTTCATCCGAAATCAGACGCACCCCATGCTGATCACACCAGCGGCAGATTTCTGCCAGCTCGCTATCTTCCAGCACCGTACCTGTCGGATTGGACGGGCTGGCAATCATCAGACCATCTGGCAATTCTTCCCAATTTTCCATTTCTGCCAGCATTGGCCGCCAGCCCTGTTCAGGGCCTGCGGCAAGCGGTACAGCCTGTAATCCCAGCCCCTGCATCAAATTACGATAGGCCGGATAGCCAGGGGTCGGCAGGGCAATTTTATCGCCTGCATCAAAAGCAGATAAAAATGCCAGCGCAAAGGCGGTAGAAGACCCCACTGTGACCGCAATATTATCTGTATGGGGGCGCACATCATACCATTCGGCATAATGACGGGCGAGCCGTTCGCGCAAGGGAAGAACGCCAAACGCAACAGAATAGCCATGTGTGGGCGTTTTTTTCAGTGCTTCCATCATTGCGTGATTTACCGCATCCGGGGCAGAAGAAGAAGGCTGGCCAACTTCCAAGTGCACAATATCTTCTCCGGCCTGTGTCAGCTCTGTTGCTTTGCGCATGACTTCCAGTGCCAGAAAAGGCGGCAAGGCGCTGCGCTTTGCTATCTTCAGCCCCTTTTTGGTACTATTTATTTCTTTATTATGCGGAATTTCACCCATCTTTATCTCAACTTTGTGACTTTTTTATCCCTATCGGGCATAATCATGCCATAAAGGTTTATTACTTGCATATTTCTGGCCGAAAAAAGGATTTACCCCGACCAGACCCGATAACATCATTTCCTGTTCTCTATGTCAAATCAGTTTAACGCAATATTATTTTGTTTTTTTAATTTTTTTAGCATTTTATTCAATTTTGAGAGAATAATCACAGAAGATGACAAGAATATGGCAAATTCGCGCCTGTTTCGTGTTTTTTATCCTGCTAGGGCCGATTTTTTACGCGCCAGTGCTGGCAGCAGGCATGATCCGCGATAGCGAGCTGGAAGCGGGCTTTGAAAAACTCTCGAATAAAATGGCACAGGCGGCCGGGATAAATGAGGGCATTTCCATCCGCATTATCATAGACCCGTCCTATAATGCCTTTGTCGCAGGGGGGCGCACCGTCTATTTGCATTCCGGCCTGTTATTAAAGGCACGTTCTGCTGAAGAGATATTGGGGGTTATTGCCCATGAAATAGGCCATTTGGCCTCTGGTCATGTGCCGCTTCGCAGCGAGGCGGCTCAGGAAGCGGGTCTGGCCACCGCCCTAGCGACCCTGGCAGCGGCGGCTGCAGCAGCGGCCGGATCACCCGACGCGGCACTGGGACTGGCAATAGGCGGGGTGGATAGCGGCAAGCGCGCCTATCTTAAAACCTCGCGCAGGGACGAGTCTATCGCCGATGAATGGGCCTTGCGATTGCTGGATCAGGCCGGCATATCCAGCTTTGGCCTTGCCGATGTTATGCGCCGGCTCTCGGCACAAAATGCCCTGCCGGAAAGCAGGCAATCTGTCTATTACAGCTCGCATCCTGGGGCGAGCGACCGGATGGCAACCTTTAATGACCATCTGGCACAAAAAGAAGAACAGGACAGAGCCCTGTCTGTGGAAGATATGCGCCTGATGCAAAGGCTGGTTATCAAGCTGGCCGCCTATGTTAATGCTCCGCGCCAAACCTTGCGCAGCCCGATGGAATTAAGCTGGCCGCGCTCGAAATCAGATCCCGCCCTCTTGCCAATAGAGCCTGATATCGCGCTGTATGAAGGCGCAATTGCCAATTATCAATATGGCGATCTGGCGGCTGCGCGCACCGCGATAAAAGAGCTGGTCGCCCGCCACCCTTCAGATGCGTGGTATCTGGAATTTGCAGGCGATATTTATCTCTCCAGCGCCCGGCCGGACGAGGCAATTAGCTATTATCAATCTGCTCTGGACAAACGCCCCGATGACCCGCTTATCAGCCTCAGCCTGGGCCGCGCACTGATAGCAACCAACCAGCCTGACCAGCTGGCGCAGGCCGCAACCGCCCTTGAAACCACCTTGAAGACAGAACCGGATTGGGGTTTTGCCAAACGCCAATTGGCCATTGCCTATGGCCGGCTTGGCAAATTATCCCATGCCGATATTTTGCTGGGCGAAGAGGCGATGGCAAGAGGCGACAAGGAACGGGCGATATTTCTGGCAAGACGGGTATTGGCACGCCAGGATATCACCCCCAGCTTGCGCAGCCGTGCCAGCGATATACTACTAAGCCTTGAAGTTCCCCTGATTGTTCAATAGACAAGAGGAGTTATGAAATATTACGCACCAAAGGAACAAAAATGAGATTTTTATCTGCACCGATAGCCGGAATATTAATGGCAATATTGCTGCTGGCAGGGCTGACACCTCCTGGCCAGGCAGAGCTGTCTTCTGCGGATAAAAAACAGGTTGAAACCCTTATCGAGAATTTTATTCGCGAAAACCCTGTATTATTGCGCGATGTACTGACCCGGCTGGCAGAGGCCGAAGCCGAAGCCGCCCAGCAAGCAGCGATGGGGCTAGTCTATGATGATAGCGGCGATCCCTATATTGGCGCAGAACAGCCTGAGCTGATCATCTATGAATTTTCCGATTATAATTGCGGCTATTGCAAGCGGGTCTTTCCCGATTTAATGGCGGTTCTGGAGGCTGATCCGTCTCTGCGTCTGGTCATAAAGGAATTTCCTATTCTGGCCGAAAGTTCAGTTCTGGCCGCCAGAGCGGCTATTGCTGCACAGGCGCAGAAAAAATTTCCCGCCTTTCATAAAGCATTGATGGGCTGGCGGGGGCGTCTGGATAGCGATGCCATAAATGACGTGGCAAAGAAAGTTGGCCTTGATACAAAACAGCTGCAAAAAGATATGCAAGATGAGCGCACCGATTTTATCCTGAGCCGTACACGTCAGGCAGCCAGCGCCCTTGATTTACGCGGCACGCCCGCACTTATCATCGGCAAAAATATTATCCCCGGGGCGATTGGCCGCGAAGAAATTTTAAGTTTGATCAAACAGGCGAAGGCCGATAAAAATTCTTAAGGTGACTTTACAGGCAGAAATGCTTTATAAGACGCATCAGCAATCTGCCGGAAAAGGCAGGGGGATAAATAAGGCAAAGCCTTGCAAGAGACAAATGAAAGCTAGATGATGAAAACCGATCTTCTGATAGTAAATGGTCCAAATCTGAATATGCTTGGCACGCGCGAGCCAGGCATTTACGGGGCAGATACGCTGGCGGATATTGAAGCGGCCTGTCGCCAGCTCTGCGAGGAGATGGGGCTGACCATGCGCTGGTTTCAATCCAATATCGAGGGCGAGATGGTAACCGCCATTCAGGAATCTGCCTTTGAGACCAGCCCCCATCCGGCACGCGGCCTGATTATTAACGGGGCGGCCTATACCCATACATCCATCGCCCTGTATGATGCGGTGCAATTATTTCAGGGGCCCAGCATTGAAATTCACCTCAGCAACACCCATGCCCGCGAAGCTTTTCGCAAGCAAAGTTTTATGTCATTAATATGTGACGGGATTATTCAGGGGTTTGGCCGCGATTCCTATCTTTTGGCTATTCGCGGTATTTATGGCAAGCTGGCCGCACAAGGCTAGGCTTTAACATTCACAAGACAGGACAGGATGACACAATATTATGGCCTCATCTTCTAAAGCTAAATCATTCTCTGCAGAAACAAAATTTGTCAAAGAGCTGACCGCCATTCTGGATGAAAGCAATTTGACCGAGCTGGAATTTGAATCAGAAGATATTTCTGTCCGGCTGGCACGCGGCACAACCATTGCGGCTGCCCCTGCGATGATGGCTGCAACTGCCCCGGCGCCAGCACCTGTGGCCGCAGCGCCGGCAGCCCCGGCAGAAAGCGCAGCTGCTGCGGCACCAGGTGACGCTGCTGCCCATCCGGGCGCGGTAAAATCCCCTATGGTTGGTACGGTTTATCTCGCTCCTGAGCCAGATGCACCGCTTTTTGCCAAAGAAGGGGATCAGGTGAAAAAAGGCCAGACCCTGTTTATTGTGGAAGCGATGAAGGTGATGAACCCGATTACCGCTCCGGCAGATGGAAAATTAACCCGTATTTTGGTGGATAACGCCCAGCCTATCGAATTTGATCAGCCCCTTGCCATTATAGAGTAGTCATGTTCAAAAAGATTCTTATTGCTAATCGCGGTGATGTGGCGTTGCGGGTATTGCGCGCCTGCAAGGAAATGGGCATCCCAACCGTTGTGGTTCATTCAACAGCGGACGAAGAATCCATGCCTGTACGTTTGGCAGATGAAAGCGTATGTATTGGCCCGCCCGCAGCAGCAAATTCATATCTGAATATTCCCAATCTGATCTCGGCCGCGGCCGTAACGGGGTGTGATGCGGTACATCCCGGTGTAGGGTTTCTGGCCGAAAATGCCGATTTTGCCAATATTGTCCAAGCCCATGGCCTGACCTTTATCGGGCCTGAGCCGGATCACATCCGGCAGATGGGTGACAAGGTACAGGCAAAAATTACCGCAGCTGCTTCTGGCCTGCCGCTTGTGCCAGGCTCGCCGGGCGCGGTGCCAACGCTGGAAGAAGCAACAAAGCTGGCCAGGGATATCGGCTTTCCATTGCTGGTAAAAGCAGCCTCAGGCGGTGGCGGCCGGGGCATGAAGGTTGCGGCCAGTGCAGATGGTCTGGCCGAAGCCTTTTCGTCTGCCCGTTCCGAGGCAAAGGCCGCCTTTGGCGATGATACAGTTTATCTGGAACGTTATCTGGATAATCCGCGCCATATTGAAGTACAGATAATTGCAGATTCGCATGGCAACGCGGTGCATCTTGGCGAGCGTGAATGTTCGGTACAAAGACGCCACCAGAAATTATTTGAAGAAGCCCCCTCACCTGCCTTGAGCGAGGAACAGCGCAAGTTTATCGGCGAAACCGCTGCCAGAGCGGCCGCGCAGATGGGCTATCTGGGCGTGGGAACGATGGAGTTTCTCTATCAGGATGGCCAGTTTTTCTTTATCGAGATGAATACGCGCTTGCAGGTAGAACATCCCATTACCGAAGCCATTACAGGGGTCGATCTGGTACGCGAGCAGATCCGTATTGCCAGCGGGGAAAAGCTGAGCTTTACACAGGAAGAGGTCACCTTTACCGGTCATGCGATTGAATGCCGTATTAATGCCGAACACCCCGAAACCTTTGTGCCCACACCCGGAACGGTCGAGTTTTATCATGCGGCAGGCGGCTCAGGGGTACGGGTAGATACTATTTTATATAGCGGCTATCGCATTCCGCCATATTATGACAGTCTGATTGCCAAGCTGATTGTGCATGGCAGAGACCGCAACCATGCGCTGGCACGATTGCGGCTGGCCTTGCAGGAATTTGTGGTAGAGCCTATTCCCACCACGCTGGATTTACATAAGCGCCTGCTGGATGCGCCTGCTATCCAGACAGGGGACTATTCCATTAAATGGCTGGAGCAGGATTTTTTTAGCAGCGATAGCTGATAGTCAGATGGGCAGGCAATGACGAACGCCTATATTTATGCCCCGGAAACCATCATCAAGGCCTATTCCATCGGTGTATTTCCGATGGCTCAGTCCCGTGAAGATAACCAGATACAATTTTATGAGCCGCTTGTGCGCGGCATTCTGCCGATAAACCCGCCTCATATTCCGCGCCGGCTATTACGCACCATACGCCAGACCAGCTGGCAGGTAAGTATCAATAAAAATTTCCGCGCCGTGATAGAAGGCTGTGCAGAAATCACGCATAGCCGAAAAGATAGCTGGATAAATGCAGAGATTATCCGGCTCTATCTGGCCTTGCACAAGATGGGATTTGCCCATTCCTTTGAGGTATGGGAGGATGCAGAGCTGATAGGCGGGCTATATGGTATTCGCCTTGGCAGTGCCTTTTTCGGCGAATCCATGTTCTCGCGCCGCAGCAATGCCTCTAAAATTGCCCTTGCCCATTTGATGGCACGCCTCTATTACGGCAAATTTATGTTGCTGGATGCGCAATTTGCCAATGACCATCTGCGCCAGTTTGGCCTGATAGAAATATCGAAAAATGCATTTCAAAAACAGCTGCAAGCGGCGCTGGCCAAACCGGCTGAAATACCGCTAGAGATAGCAGAGGATATTATTTTTGATCATTTGGCACAGGCCAGAACCGTAACATCATAAACAGGGTGTTCCAGAGCAGAGATAGCCGGACTAGAGGCAAACATCCAGCCGGAAAAAACCACCACCGCCTGACTTTCCGTCTGATTTTTTTTATCCGAATAGCCAATATCCCTTATTTCCAGAAAGGCAGCTGTTTCGGGCGGCGCTTCGGGCGGGCGATAGGCACAATGAAAGCCGGTTATCTCCAGCGTGCCAAAACGGGTTGGCTGGTTCAGAGCCATTTCAGCGGTTGCAATTCGGGCGGTAATTTTATCGAGGGTCTGTAACCTGACGCCTTCCCCGACAATCCAGCCTTCCTGGGCGGGGGGCTGCTGGGCAGAGGCCATCATGCTGGCAAGAGGCAGAAAAAACAAACAAGCCGCACCGAATAATATCCGCCATGCGATAGAGGCAAACACCCCGAAACCAGCCCTAGCGCGTGCCGGCATCATTGTTCTGGAAAACAAATTTACCCAGCAGGTCAGACAGGCTAACCGGATCGCGTGTATCATAGATAACCGCCCCAGCCTGTAGCAACTCATCTGAACTGCCTGGCAATATCTCAAGGAAGTTACCGCCCAGAAGCGAGGCAGCGGTAATGCGCGCCGAGCTATCTTCGGGCAGTTTGACGCTATTATCAATTTGCATATTAATGCGCGCTGTATAGGTAACGGGATCCAGCGTTTGCGAGACAATCCGCCCCACCTTGATCCCTGAAAGCCGAACATCATCGCCGACCACCAGCCCGCCGGTTGTACCGAAATCTGCGCCAATCTCATAACCGTTAGAGGTTTTTAAATCTGCCAGCTGATATACAAGGGCAGTAAAACCGGCTGCCCCGGCCAGTACCACCAACCCCATAACAATCTCTAATTTACTGCGTCGCATATCTTAGCCTCTTTTGCTTCACAAAGCTTTGTTGCCGCGCTTATGCCATTTCGCCTTAACTAGGCGTCCATGGCTCGTAATCACCTGTGGCGGCCGCCCGCTTGCCCCCTTTCAGGGCATGACCTTTTGGACGATAGGCATGAGCTGTGCCGGTCAGATTTGGCAGATGCTGTTTTTGCCAGCTTTGCTTTTTATAACCTGTTTCGGGCGGCGGGGCCATTTCGGTATAATGCAGCCAGCCATGCCAGTCAGACGGCACTTTTGAGGCTTCCACCTCGCCCTTGTAAACGACATAGCGACGCGGCCGCCCATTTGCGCGCTGGCGGCGTGATTCATAATAGCGATTGCCAAATGCATCACTGCCAACATGATGTGCATACATTTTGATAAATATCTTGGAAAGAAAAGTCATGGCGGTCTCACTATCCTGCTTTTTTTAACTTGCCAGCACTGATATCTGCCAGCTTTTAGTGCGCTTAAAAAGGTTTTTTCTGCCCTGGCCTTTTATAGAACTGGGCGCCTGTTTTTTCAAGCATCTTCCTGAATAGAGCCGCGCCTGTGACAGCCTTGCTAAAAGGAAAGAAAAAAAGCTGCATCACCGACACCCTTACAGCCCATAAATTATACAAGCGAATCGCTCGCCTGAAACAGGATAGCGTCAAGCCCCAAAAGGTAAAAAAACTGTAAAAATTTTACACTTTCAGATTGCACCCACCCCCCACATCATGTAGCTTAGACCTTTCAGATCACTACATATAGTGATGGTTTGAGGTAAACACATCTCCGTAACTTACGGATTTTATTTTTTTTAAAACGATTTTATTGAGGGTAGAACATGCAGTTTGAGCGCCGATTCACCACGCCTGGCACAGATATTTTTGCACAGCTATCTTACCGCAAGGCAAGCAGCGAGATTCGCAATCCAGATGGCACAATTGTGTTCTCTGCTCAGGATATCGAAGTTCCTGAACAATTCAGTCAGGTGGCAACCGATATTCTGGCGCAAAAATATTTCCGCAAAGCCGGCGTTCCGGCAGCGTTAAAAAAAGTTGAGGAAAATGATGTTCCCTCCTGGCTATGGCGGTCTGTCCCGGATGAAAAGGCACTTGCCAAGCTGGAGGAAGAGGCGCGCTACAGCGGCGAGACATCTGCCAGACAGGTATTCAACCGGCTGGTGGGCACATGGACCTACTGGGCATGGAAGGGCGGCTATTTCACCACCGAGGAAGATGCCAAAACCTATTATGATGAAATGGTATTCATGCTGTCCATGCAGATGGCTGCGCCCAATTCACCACAATGGTTCAACACTGGGCTGCATTGGGCCTATGGCATTGACGGGCCCAGCCAGGGACATTTCTATGTCGATTATCAAACGGGCAAGATGGTGCGCTCGAAATCTTCTTATGAACACCCCCAGCCACACGCCTGTTTTATCCAGTCAGTCGATGATGATCTGGTAAATGAAGGCGGGATCATGGATTTATGGGTGCGTGAAGCCAGATTGTTTAAATATGGCTCTGGTACCGGCTCGAACTTCTCACGTTTGCGGGGCTCTGGTGAAAGCCTGTCGGGGGGCGGCAAATCTTCCGGCCTGATGAGCTTTTTGAAAATTGGTGACCGCGCCGCAGGGGCGATTAAATCAGGCGGTACAACCCGCCGTGCAGCCAAGATGGTAACAGTGGATATCGACCATCCGGATATTGAAGAATATATCGACTGGAAAGTGGTGGAAGAACAAAAGGTCGCAGCATTGGTTGCTGGCTCGAAGCTGGCACAAAAACATATGTCAGAAGTGATGCGCGCCTGTGTAGAAGCCAGCGATCTGGACGATGTTGCGCGCTATAACCCCAAAGAAAACAAAGAGCTGAAAAAGGCTATCTTGGCAGCGCGCAAAGCGATGATCCCGGAAAATTATGTCCAGCGCGTTATCCAGTTTGCCCAGCAGGGCTTCACCGAAATCAGCTTCAAAACCTATGATACAGACTGGGATTCCGAAGCCTACCTCACGGTTGCTGGCCAGAATTCAAACAATTCTGTTCGGGTCACCAATGACTTTTTGAACGCAGTTCTGGAAAATGGGGATTGGGAACTAATCCGCCGTACAGATGGCAAGGTTGCAGAAAAGGTCAATGCCGGCGAGCTATGGCAGAAAATCGCCCATGCCGCCTGGGCCTGTGCCGACCCGGGCTTGCAATATGATACAACCATCAATGAATGGCATACCTGTCCAACCGGTGGGCGCATTAATGCCTCTAACCCCTGTTCAGAATATATGTTCCTGGATGATACTGCCTGTAATCTGGCTTCGCTTAATCTGATGCAGTTCCGCCATGCTGATGGCCGATTTGATATCGAAGCCTTTGAACACGCGGTTCGGCTATGGACAGTGACACTGGAAACCTCTGTTCTGATGGCACAATTCCCGTCGCGCGAGATTGCACAAGGCTCTTATGATTATCGCACGCTGGGCCTGGGCTTTGCCAATATTGGCGGCTTGCTGATGGCAGCCGGATATTCCTATGACAGTGATGAAGCACGTGCTTTGTGCGGGGCTATCTCGGCGGTGATGACAGGGCGGTCTTATGCCACCTCTGCCGAATTGGCAGGCGAGGTAGGGGCGTTTCCGCGCTATGCCGAAAATAGCGCCTCCATGCTGCAGGTTATGCGTAATCACCGTCTGGCCGCCTATGGCAAATCAGACGGCTATGATGGCCTGTCTGTTCTGCCTGTACCGCTTGATCACAAAAACTGCCCTGAAGCAGACCTTATCACCCATGCCAAAAAAGCTTGGGATGAGGCATTAGAGCTGGGCGAAAAGCATGGCTATAGAAATGCACAGGCAACCGTGATTGCCCCAACCGGCACAATCGGGCTGGTGATGGATTGCGATACCACCGGTATTGAGCCAGATTTCGCGATTGTGAAATTCAAAAAGCTGGCCGGTGGCGGCTATTTCAAAATAATCAACCGCGTTGTTCCCGAAGCCCTGACACGGCTGGGCTATAGCGAGAGCCAAATCGAGGATATCTCGCGCTATGCGGTTGGGCATGGTAATCTGGAAAGCTGTCAGGCTATTTCGCTAAATGCGCTGAAAGATAAAGGCTTTACCGATGCGATTTTAACCCAGCTTGCCGGGTCGCTTGAAAATGCTTTTGATATTAAATTTGCCTTTAACCGCTACACGCTGGGCGATGATTTTTGCAAGGATACACTTGGCTTTTCAGATGATCAGCTGAATGATTTCAATTTCAATATGCTGGAAGCGCTTGGCTTCAGCAAAGAAGAAATTGAAGCGGCCAATATCCATGTATGCGGGGCAATGACCCTGGAAGGGGCGCCGCATATCAAAGACGAGCATCTGCCTATCTTTGATTGTGCCAATGTTTGTGGCCGGATTGGCAAGCGTTTCTTGTCTGTTTCCAGCCATATCACCATGATGGCCGCTGCCCAGCCCTTTATTTCCGGGGCAATTTCCAAGACCATCAATATGCCAAATAATGCAACGGTAGAGGAATGCGGGGAGGCCTATATGCAAAGCTGGCAATTGGGTCTGAAAGCCAATGCGCTCTATCGTGACGGCTCAAAGCTGAGCCAGCCTCTATCTTCTGCCCTGATCGATGAAGAAGACGAGGAAGAGGCAGAAGAGGTACAATTATCGGCTGCCCCGCAACTGGTCGAAAAGGTCGTTGAGCGGATTATCCGCGATAATGATCGCCAGCGCCTGCCCCACAGACGCAAAGGCTATACCCAAAAGGCCAGCGTTGGCGGACATAAGGTCTATCTGCGGACAGGCGAATATGAAGATGGCCGTCTGGGCGAGATTTTCATCGATATGCATAAAGAAGGCGCAGCCTTCCGCTCGCTGATGAATAATTTTGCGATTGCGGTGTCTATCGGTCTGCAATATGGCGTGCCGCTCGAGGAATATGTTGAGGCCTTTACCTTTACCCGCTTTGAGCCGCAAGGCATTGTCACTGGCAATGACGCAATCAAGATGTCGACCTCTATTCTGGATTATACTTTCCGGGAATTGGCTATCTCCTATCTTGACCGTCATGATCTGGGTCATGTCAGCGGTGAGGATCTGGCCATGGATACCACCGGCACAGGCGAGGCGCAGTCTGAACTGGTTAACCGGGTTACCAGCCGCGGCTTTATCCGCAAACAGGGTCTGGTTGTCTATTCCAATGATGGCTCTGCTGCACAGGCGGTTGCCAGCGAGGCGGTTGCTAAAACCAGCCTGAAACCGGCAACCACTAAAGAGGCAAGCCTGGCACAGGCGACAACGGTAGCAGAGACCATCACCCGTCCGGAAGCCAGCATCGCCAACAAGGTAAAAGAAGCCCGTATGCAGGGCTATGAAGGGGAAAGCTGTCCTGAATGCCAGAACTTTACGCTGGTTCGTAACGGGACTTGTCTGAAATGTAACACTTGCGGGTCAACCACCGGCTGCAGCTAGGCCTCAGACACAAAAACCAACCAGTTAAAAACCCCCTTTGTGTATTCTTTTACACAAGGGGGTTTTCTTTTTGATTTTGGTCGTATTGATGCTTGCCGGCTGGTCAGGCCAGATGGCATGATATTGTCACTTCACACTACAGATCTGCCAGCATAGAGGAGAGAACAGCCATGAGCGCAGCGGAAACAAAATTACAATCTCTGGGCATTACCCTGCCAGAAGCCCCGATGCCAGCGGCAAATTATGTCCCTTATGTTATTACAGGCGATCTGGTGTTTATTTCCGGCCAACTGCCTCTGGTAGATGGCAAAATGGCTCATACCGGCCATGTCGGCAAGGATGTCACCACCCAGGAAGCAGCTGAACAGGCACGCATTTGTGCCATTAACCTGATTGCCCAGCTAAAAGCGGCCTGTGGCGGCGATTTGGGACGGGTGGAACAGGTGGTAAAGCTGGGCGGTTTTGTGGCCTGTACCAATGATTTTAGCGACCAGCCAGAAGTGATCAACGGGGCATCCAACCTGATGGTAGAAGTGTTTGGCGATGCGGGTCGTCATGCCAGATTTGCGGTTGGATCAAATGCCCTGCCCCGCGGAACCTGCGTGGAAATCGAAGGCCTGTTCCGTATCCGCAGCTAATTAGAAAAAAATAAAAAGGGGCGCGGAGATGGATGACTTGTCAGCGCCCTTTCTTCAGGCCATATCATCTCTATGAACCGTTCAGTTGATGATGATCTCTATATAAATCTGCATAGCACAATAGCCGATATTCCAGCCATAGAATGGGATGGGCTAAACATTTTGGGCTATCCTTTTGCCAGTCATGCGTTTTTATCTGCTCTGGAAGAAAGCGGCTCGGTTGGCGCAGATACCGGCTGGCAGCCGCTTTATATCTGTATTCGCCGGGGAAAGGATAAGCCTTATCTGGGGGCAGTTCCTGCCTATCTTAAATATCATTCCTATGGCGAATATGTCTTTGACCATAGCTGGGCGCACGCCTATGAACAGGCAGGCGGGCAATATTATCCCAAATTGCTGAGTGCAATACCCTTTACCCCTGTCCCTGGCCCAAGGCTGTTATATCGGCCGGAAAATGCCGAGATGGCAAGCCATTTAATCGCGGCCTTTCAGCAGATTGTGCGTAATCATGATCTGTCTTCTGCCCATATCAATTTTATTACCGAGACAGAAAAGGATAATTTGGCCAATGCTGGCTGGCTTATCCGCAAGGGCTTGCAATTTCACTGGCATAATCAGAATTATAAAAATTTTGATGATTTTCTGGCCAGCCTGTCTTCGCGCAAGCGCAAAAATATTCGAAAGGAAAGACAATCTCTGGCATCACAGGGGATAGAATTTCACGCGCTGACAGGCACAGATATCCAGCCCGAAGATTGGGATGATTTCTATCGCTTTTATCTGGCGACCATTGATAAAAAATGGGGCGGGGCTTATCTAACGCGCGATTTTTTTAGCCAGATAGCCGAGAGCCTGGCCGACAATATCTTGCTGGTAATGGCCAGCCAGAATGGCGAGAGGATAGCCGGTGCGCTGAATTTTATTGGTCAGGATACTTTATATGGCCGTAATTGGGGCTGCATTCGCGAATACCCCAATCTGCATTTTGAAACCTGTTATTATCAGGCACTGGAATTTGCGATATCACGCGGGCTGAAAAAGGTAGAGGCAGGCGCCCAGGGCTTTCACAAAGTCCAGCGCGGCTATTTGCCTGTCTATACCTATTCTGCCCATTGGTTGCCGGATGAAGGATTTTCCCGTGCCGTGAGCCGTTTCTTGCGCCAGGAACATCGCGCCATAGAAGAGGAGTGCCAGGCTATTCAGGCCACTAGCCCCTATCGCAATTCTGTCTAGCTTTTCTCAGCTAGTGACGCTTTTTTCGGCTTTTTAGCCGGCTTGCGCTGGGGTGCAGGACGGCAGGTAAGCTTCAGGCTATCTTTTAGGACGCCGACTTTTACGCTTCCGCCCTGTATCAGCTTGCCAAACAGCAATTCATCTGCCAGCGGCTTTTTGATATGTTCTTGTACCAGCCGTGCCAGCGGGCGCGCGCCATAGGTCGCATCATATCCTCGCGCCGCCAGCCAGTTACGTGCCGCCTCATCCAGCTCAATCTCGACATCCTTGTCGGTTAACTGGGCTTCCAGCTGCATGATGAATTTATCAACCACCAGCCGAACTGTCTCGGTTTCCAGAGGGGCAAAGGCTATCACCGCATCCAGACGATTTCTGAATTCGGGGGTAAAGGTTTTTTCTATTGCATCGGTGTCGGCATCTGTTTTCTGGCCGCGACCAAAGCCTATCAGCTGTTTGGTCATTTCAGATGCGCCGGCATTTGTGGTCATAATCAGAACTACATTTCGGAAATCCACACTCTTGCCATTACTGTCTGTCAGACGGCCATGATCCATTACTTGTAACAGGATATTGAACAGGTCCGGATGTGCCTTTTCAATTTCATCCAGCAATAATACCGCGTGCGGGGTCTGATCGACCGCATCGGTCAATAAACCGCCCTGATCAAACCCCACATAGCCCGGAGGCGCCCCGATAAGCCGGCTTACCGTATGGCGTTCCATATATTCTGACATATCAAAACGGATCAGCTTGACGCCCAATATTTCTGACAGCTGGCGTGCAGCTTCTGTTTTGCCCACCCCTGTCGGGCCAGAGAACAGATAGCTGCCGATAGGTTTTTCCGGCTCGCGCAAGCCTGCCCGCGATAATTTAATTGCCGATGACAGGGCAGAAAGTGCGGCATCCTGGCCAAAAACCATCCGTTTCAGGTCGGTTTCCAGTGTTTGCAGGGCAGTTTTATCATCCGAGCTGACATTTTTGGATGGAATCCGCGCCATAGTGGCGACAGTGGCTTCGATTTCTTTTTGGCCGATGACCTGTTTACGGCGCGATGGCGGCATCAGATTTTGTGCAGCGGCCGCCTCATCAATCACATCTATCGCCTTATCAGGCAATTTGCGGTCATTGATATAGCGTCCTGCCAGCTCTGCTGCGGTTTTCAGGGCGGCATGGGTAAAACGCACCCCGTGATGGCTTTCATATCGCGATTTCAGCCCTTGCAGAATCTTAATCGTATCTGGCAAGGATGGCTCTGCTACATCAATTTTCTGGAAACGCCGTGCCAGCGCCCGGTCTTTTTCAAAATAGGAGCGAAACTCTTTATAGGTGGTAGAGCCAATACAGCGCAAATCACCTGATTGCAAAGCAGGTTTTAACAGATTAGAGGCATCCATTGCCCCGCCAGAGGTAGCCCCTGCCCCGATGATGGTATGAATTTCATCAATAAATAAAATGGCCTTCGGATCGCCCTCCACCTTTTTCATCACCGCTTTCAAGCGTTCTTCAAAATCCCCGCGATAGCGTGTTCCAGCCAGTAATTGCCCCATATCAAGGGCATAAATCACGGCTTCTTTCAGCACATCCGGCACCTCGCCTGTGCTGATACGAAGCGCCAGCCCCTCGGCAAGGGCTGTCTTGCCCACCCCCGGATCGCCCACATAAAGAGGATTATTTTTAGTACGCCTGCATAAGACCTGAATGGTGCGATCTACTTCGCGGTCACGGCCGATAAGCGGGTCAATCCGCTCTTCTGCTGCCTTTACATTCAGATTTACCGCATATTCTGCCAGCGCATCTGCGCCTGCATTTTCTGCTTCTGCCTCATCGTTCTGATCCTCTGCCCCGCGTACCGGCTCGCCACTGCCATGGCTGACAAAAGATACCGCGTCCAGACGGCTCATATTCAGCGAATTTAAAAACCACACCGCATGGCTTTCGCGTTCAGAATACATGGCGATCAGAATATTTGCTCCGGTGGCAGGCCCGCGCCCCGAGGACTGGGTATGGATAATAGCGCGCTGTACCACACGCTGAAAGCCAGAGGTGGGCTGCACTTCCAGATTTTCAGACGGGTTGATAATAGAGGAAAGCTCGTCATCAATATGGGTGTGCAACAAATCGCGCAATTGCTCGATATCGACTTTACAGCCCTGCAGCACTTGCAGTGCATCTGCATCTTCGGTCATGGCCAGCAGCAAATGTTCCAGCGTGGCAAATTCATGGGCATGATCGCCTGCAATCGCCAGAGCCCGGCGCAAGGTATCTTCAAGTTCCTCAGACAGCATCCGGCTATTCCTTTTCTAGTTGCAATTGCAGGGGGTGTTCATTTTGACGGGCAAAAGACATCACCTGACTGGCCTTTGCTTCGGCGACCTCAAAGGTATAAACCCCGCAAATCCCGACACCGCGCTGATGCACATGCAGCATAATCTGCTGGGCCGCCTCGTAATTATGACCAAAAAAGCGCTGCAATACGTGCACCACAAATTCCATTGGCGTATAATCATCATTCAGCATGATGACACGGTAGAGCGACGGCTTTTTGGTCTTCGGCTCTTTTTCAAGAACGACCTGACCATCTTTATTATTATCAAATTCGTCTTTTTTGCTCATCAGTTCAAACACCTGCTCGCTTTGAGCATTATCGCCTCTTAACTCTATCAATATTGGCACTTAATTTGAATAACCCAAGTGCGAAAGGGCAAAAAAATGGTGAAATAGGCACTTTTTTTAAATTACCCCCGCCTGATTTTGGACATATCCCCTGTTTATCAGGTTGGTTACACCCGTTAAATATAGTAATCTCAGAGCAATAGACCATAGCCGATACTGGAAGAATAGTTTGAAAATAGCACAACAGCATTTACAATACTTCCCGGCTCGGCCTGGCCGTGCGCCGCACCGCCTGACCGGCATAATGGCCGGCTTGCTGGCCTTTGCCTTATGGATTGTTCTGTCTGTACCAGCTTCGGCAAATCCGCGCTATGCCTCGCTGATCATGGAAGAGACAAGCGGCAAAATCCTTTATTCCAGAAATGCAGATAAAAAGCTTTATCCCGCCTCTCTGACAAAAATCATGACCTTATATATGCTGTTCGAGGCCTTGCAGACAGGCAAGGTTTCCAAGAACACAAAGATGAAAGTCAGCCGCGTTGCTGCCAGCCGTTCGCCCTCAAAGCTGTATCTGAAAGTGGGGCAGAGCATCAGTGTTGAGCATGCTATTTTGGCACTGGTGACAAAATCTGCCAATGATGTGGCCACAGTTGTTTCAGAACATTTAGGCGGCACAGAGCGCGAATTTGCCAAAAAAATGACCCGCAAGGCCAAAGCGCTCGGGATGAGCCGGACAGTGTTTAAAAATGCCTCCGGCCTGCCCAATCGTGCACAGGTCAGCACAGCACGGGATATGGCCAGGCTGGCCGTGGCCATGCGCCGTGATTTTCCGCAATATTTTCATTATTTCAGCAATACACATTTTGTCTGGAATGGCCGGAAATATCAAAACCATAACCGCTTGCTGACCAGCTATTCAGGAACAGACGGAATTAAGACAGGCTATACCAGCGCGTCCGGCTTTAATCTGGTTGCCACGGTTCAGCGCGGCGGCGTGCGGCTGATAGGGGTTGTTTTTGGCGGCCGTACAGGGCGGACACGCGACAAACATATGGTGAATTTGCTGACCCGGCAATTTAAAAAAATCAAGCCGGTTCAGGTGCGCTCTGCCCGCCTGCCAACCGCACCCATACCGCGTCCCGATACGGTGATAGAGGTTGCACAAGCCCGGCCTGCCTCTGAATTACTGCCCGCCATACCCGTTGCCCCGCCAGCCCCTTCAAATGAAGAGGGGGCGGCCATCAGCCCGGCGGCTGTCTCTGCGGCTTCTGTACCTTCTGCTACGGCCAGCTGGGCCATACAGGTGGGCAGCTATACAAGGCGGGTTTCTGCCCATAAGGCGGCTATTCGTGCGCGGCGTACAGCGATTGAGGTGCTGGATTTAATGCCAGCTGAATTATCGCTTGTCTCATCAGGTGGCCTGCCTTTATGGCGGGTGCGGTTTGGCCAGTTAAAAGAACAGGAAGCCCGCTCTGCCTGTGCGGCCTTGCTCAGCAGCGGGGCGGCCTGTATCGCCCTGCCCCCGACCCTTGCAGATGCCGGCTAATATTCCTATCTGAAATCCCGGCTCTTCAGGCGCATCACCCGGCCTGTATCCCCGCCTTTATCTGTCTTTTCTGCCCGTTCTGATAGGTCTGTTTTGTTTTGCAGCAGCCCCAGATAATGATCACAGCTATGCAGCGCATCGGCAATGAAATGGGTAACAATCCCTTCTTTTTGCACCTTGCCATATACCCCCAGCAAATGCGCGCCCAGCAATACCGCCCGGTCGCGTTCCACAATATGTGGCCAGACAATCACATTCACCGATAATTCACCATCTTCGATGGTGAGGAACATTGTGCCTTTTGCTGTACCCGGGCGCTGGCGTGCGGTTACCAGCCCTATCAGGCGCAATCGCTGGCCATTTTTTGCCGCACCGATAACCGAACAGCTCTGCCATCTATCGCGCGTAAAATAGCTGTCCAGCAATTCCAGCGGATGGGCTTTTAAAGACAGGCCGGTCAGGGCGTAATCCTGAGCGACCGCCTCGCCTATCCCCAATATGGGCAAGGGGGCGGGTTTGATTTCCTCTACAGCTGTTTTTTTATCCGCTTCATCTTCTCTTGCAGCAAAGGCAAAAAGCGGCAGATCGCCCTGTTTCATGCGCCCCATTTTACGGATATGCCAATAGGTCTGCCGGCTATCCAGCCCCAGAGATTGCAGACCGTCAGCTGCAGCGATGACTTCCAGGGCTTTTACCGGTATATCTGCCCGCCCTATGACAGATGACAGGCTGTCATACCCCTCTGCCCGGCAGGCAACAATCCGCGCTGCATCGCCCTGGCGCAACCCTTTGACCAGGCGCAAGCCCAGACGCAAGGCATGGCGGCCATGGGCTGTTGGCTCTAGCGTGCTATCCCAGTCCGAGGCGTTGATATCAAGAGGGCGAACTTCGACCCCGCTTTTTTTCGCATCAGCGACCAGCTGAGCCGGGCGATAAAATCCCATAGGCTGGGCATTTAACAACGCACAGCTAAATATCTCGGGATAATGGCATTTCAGCCAGGCAGAGGCATAGACCAGCAAGGCAAAGCTGGCGGCGTGTGATTCAGGAAATCCGTAAGTGCCGAACCCTTCTATCTGGCGAAAACAGGCTGTGGCAAAATCGGCATCATATCCGCGCGCGACCATGCCATTTATCATCTTGTCATGAAATTTATGAATATCGCCATTTTTGCGAAAAGTGGCCATTGCCCGGCGTAACCTGTCCGCCTCTGCCCCGCTAAAGCCAGCCCCGACAATGGCAATTTTCATCGCCTGTTCCTGAAATAGCGGGACGCCAAGGGTGCGCTCCAGTACCGCCCGCAACTCTTCAGAAGGATAGCTGACATATTCCAGCCCGGCACGCCGCCGCAAATAGGGATGTACCATATCCCCCTGGATAGGGCCTGGCCGGACAATCGCAACCTGTACGACCAAATCATGAAAGGAACGCGGCTGAAGGCGCGGTAGCATTGCCATCTGGGCCCGGGATTCCACCTGAAACACCCCCACAGATTCCCCGCGACATAACATATCATAGGTTTGTTTATCTTCTGGCGGGATACTGGCCAGACCAAGCGGACGATGATAATGGCGCTGCATTAAATGAAACGCCCCTGCCAGACAGCTAAGCATCCCCAGAGCCAGCACATCGATTTTCAATAGCCCCAGCGCATCAATATCATCCTTGTCCCATTCAATGATACTGCGCCCTGCCATTGCGGCCGGGCGAATAACACAGATTTTATCCAGCCTGTCGCGAACAATGACAAATCCCCCCGAATGTTGCGAGAGGTGGCGCGGAAACCCGTAAAGCTGGCGAGTAAGTATCAGTAGCTGTTTTAAGGCAGGGTCGTGTTTATCCACCCCGGCAGCTTGCAGGGATTTATAATCAATGCCCTTTTCATTGCCGCGCCAAACCTGGCCGGAAAGGGCGCGTTGTACATCGCGGCTAAGCCCAAAGGCTTTGGCCGTTTCCACCAACGCACTGCGCCAGCGATAGGTAATAACCGCCGAGACCAGCCCGGCACGATGCCGACCATAGCGATGATAGATATACTGGATAACCTCCTCGCGCCGATTATGTTCAAAATCAACATCAATATCGGGCGGCTCATCGCGTGCCTCGCTGATAAAACGTTCAAATAACGGCTCGGATCGCTCCGGGTCAACCGCGGTAATAAACAAACAATAGCAAATGGCTGAATTCGCAGCCGAGCCTCTGCCCTGACACAGGATATTGCGGCTTCTGGCAAAGCTGACAATATCAAATACCGTCAGGAAAAAAGGGGCATAATTCAGCTTTTTCACCAGCGCCAATTCACGTTTTAAATAGGCTTGTACCTTGTCCGGCACGCCATCGGGATAGCGTTTATGGCTGCCTTTTTCTGTTTGATAGGCCAGCTCTTCAAAGGCGCTGCGCTGCTGTTTTTTCGGAGCAGACAGGCGATATGCAGCCTTGCTATTATCATGTTCTGGATAGGCATAGCAGATATCTTCCAGCGTAAAATGACAACGATTGGCCAGCGCATCTGCAGCCCGCAACGCATCTGTATATCCCGCCCAACGCCTTGCCATTTCGCGGGGGCTGAGCAAATGACGCTCGGCATTGGCCGAAAGAGCGCGCCCTGCCTGTGCCAGATTTGTTTTTTCCCGAATACAATGCAGTACATCTGCCAATGGACGGCGCGAGGGATGATGATATAACACATCACCCAGTGCGACCAGTTCCAGCCCGTCTGTATCTGCTTGCTGTTTTAGCTTATATAATCTTTGCTCGTCACAACCATCACGCCGCAAATATCCGCCAATATATACCCGCCCTTTGGCTATCTGCGCCATGCTGCGCAGCTGTTCACGCCAGGTGCTATCCATCGCGGCAGGCGGCAGGGCAACCAGACAGGTATCACCAGAAAGACGGGCTAAATCGCTGATATATAAATCCGGGCTTTCGCGTTGCTGATGGCCAGAGCGCATCATCGCTGCACTCAGCCATTGGCAGAGCGATTCATACCCATCCACAGAGCGCACAAAACACAGAATATCGCCGCCATCGACCAGAGATATCCTTGCCCCGGAAATCAGGCGGGGAATAGCTATCCTGTCTGTTATATTTTCTATATTTTCCCCCGTGTTATTTTCCCCCGTGTTATTTTCCCCCGTGTTATTTTCCCGGGCGATATCCTTGCTGGCTGACCAGGCCCGCACCAGCCCGCCAACCCCGAATAAATCGGCTATGCCAACAGCCTGCCAGCCCAGCATAGAGGCTGTTTGCATAATCTCTTCGGGGTGAGATGCCCCGCGCAAAAAGCTGAAATTGGTCTGGCAGCCCAGCACGCTTTGTGGCAGATATTCGGTGGATATATCGGTCATGCAAAGCACCCATGCACAAACCATTCGGCTGTTTCACCGCGCTCTGGCAAGCCTTCGCGGTAAACCCATAGCCGCCGGCCATCACCTGTTTCCACGCGGTAATAATCACGGGTTTTTATCCCTTTTTGATCAGCATCCCACCAGCGCGGCCCTATGCGTTCAGGGCCTGTTGCCCGAACAATCTGCCAGTTTTTTCTGCGCCATCTCAGCATGGCAGGAGGGTGATCAGGCAGCAATGCAACCACATATACAGGCTCGGCAGGCTCAAATAATCTAAGCGGGCGCGGCGCGGTTAAATGGGCAGGCACAGCCATATCCCAGCTTTTATCTGCATGGGCATCGGCCAATGGCTGATAGACCATGCTGTCATTTATCTGCCAGCAGGAATGATGGGTAACGCGCTGTACCTTATCTGTCCCCAGCCTGGCTGCCAGAATATCCAGAACATGGTCGATTTGCCGGCTTTGCAGACTGGATGCATCTGTTCCCAGCCAGCCTGTTTCCGGCAATTCTGCGGCCAGCTTATGTGCCTGTAGCCAGCTATAATCAAGGCCAAATTCTGCGTCTATATGTTCAGCTGCCCCGGCCATCAGGCGGCTCAGAATATCGCGGCTGCGCCCTGGCCGGGACAGGTTGAAATATAGCCGGCCAATTGTGCCATCACTGGCTTGCCAGCCCAGCTCGAAACAGCTGGCAGCCATTTCAGCTTTAAACAGCATATCCGCTATCTCTTTTATCATCTGATCTGTCATCTGTTGCCAGCTTTCCAGCCCGGCCAGCGGTTCTGGCCAGCTATGGCTGACCCATAAGGCCGGGACAGATCCTATCGCGGTTGGCGTATCATCGCGGTTGCCAGATAACATCGCCCATTTTTGAACCAGTTCGGGGCCAAACCGGATAGCCAGCTGGGCATAGGATAAGGGCTGTAAATGGCCGATACGGCGCAAACCTGCCTGCGAGAGTGCCTGAACCACCCCCTCTTCCAGCCATAATACAGATAATGGAAATTCCGATAATATCTGCATCAGGGCGCGGCGTGAGGAAAGCACAACAACGCCCTTTCTGGCCAAAGGGTGATAATAGGCCAGCGCCCGTGCCGCCGAATAATAAGGGGCAGCCGCGCAATAAACAGATATATTCAAACAGGATAGGCGTCTGTAAATATCTGCAATAACCTGCTTGATACCGCCATATAGATGGCTTGTTCCGGTCATATCCAGCCAAATACCACAGCCAGCTTCATCTATGCCGGTTCGGGGGCTATAGCGCCAGGCCCATCTGGCCAGCTTTTCAAGACAGAAACGATCCTGTTCCGGCCTGACCTCGGCCAGGCGAATATCGGGCAGACGGGCTTTGGCATCGGCCACCCCCATACCAGCAGACAGACCTGCCTTGCTGGCCAGTAACGAGAGATAGACAAGCCTGTCTGTATGCTGGTGACGGGCATAGAGGCCAATAGCCCCTTCCATCTGCCAGCCTTTTTCGATACAGGCCTGACGCAAAGGCAAATCCGGCAGATACAGATACAGATATTCCCGTGCAGATTTGCGCCGTCCAGTAGAGGCATCCCGGCCATGATGGACAAGAGATTCTGCTGTCATCTGCCTGCCCTAGCTTGCGTAAGAAGATAAATCAGAAGACAGACAGGATACCGGTTGCCCGCCATCTTTAAAATCGGCTTCAAAATCAGCGCCCGAAGCGGCAGCAGACAAGGCAAAAGAAGCCTGGCCAGGCGGTTCTGTGGCAATATCGTTCAGCAAGGATAGCTGACCCGATATCGGGCAGTAATAAATATCGGCTTCTGCCAGATAGCCCTTACGGCTTTTGGTCAGGCGCGCCGACCAGCGTGGCCGCCAATCTTGCTGCCAGTCTTGCTGCCAGTTTTGCTGCCAATCTTTTAAATAGTCTTTTTGGCTTTGCAGACAGGCTTTTTGTGCAGATAGAGAAGCTACAGACCAGCTGGTTTCAAACCCTGTAGACGGGGCAGGCGGGCCAAGTAAAAATCCCAGATTATCGCCTGCCCGTGCTGCCCGCCTCAAACGTTGTGCCCAGCGCAACCACTGATCAGATTTTTCTGCCAGCAAGCCATATTCGGCCACCACTCCGGCAATGCCAATGGTTTGCAGCGCTTCTTCAAAGGCCGATAACAGACGGGCAGGATGGGGATCATGTATAAAAATAATCTGGCCGGGATTTATCCCCATCGCCAACATCCCTTCGGCACATAAATGCCCATATTGGCCGCTAAAGCGCGGACTGCACCAAATAATCGGTGCGTTGGGGCGCTGTTGTATTTGTGCGCGCAGCAAGGCCAGAATAAATCCTGTTGCGGCCGCATCACCATAGGCAGTAGTGATTAAATGTATATGCTGATAGGCCAGGCCACCCGATAATGCCTGATCAAAACAGGGGATATTTGTCGCAAGACAGCCAGTCCCCTTCCCCTGCTCAGCCGCGATTTTCTGTTTCAAACAGGCAAATTTATCTGATTTATCCCCTGGCGATAAAGGCATGGAACAGGGTACTTTGCCCATCTTGTCCAGATGGCTGTCTGTCTGCCTCCGAGCCGGAATATACTCACGCGCTTGTGCCATTGCCTGTCTATTTTCATATCTGAACCTGTTTCAGATATGCCTGTTCCTGTTTTATTTGTTCTTGTTTTGTTCTTTTTACAGAATATAAAAACACCCTTAAATGAGTCAAGCGGTGAAATAAAATAAAAATTTGAAAATTCAGTTTTACTTAAACAGATCGCGATGTTTTTCCGGGTCTGTCCAGGCATCTTCATCATGGCCGGAACGGCTGGAATAAAAGCTGAGCGCCATGAGCCCGCATCCTAAAATAATCGTCCCGGCTGCCCCGGCTATCAAGGCCAGCCAGCCATGCAGACCCAGCGCCACCTGTCCCATTTTTTCCCAGACATAAACACTGCCAAGACAGGCACCGACAAGGGCTATTGCAGCAATAAAAATAGCCAGAATATTCAGCTTGCGGCGCTGTTTATTATCTGTTGCAGGGGGTTTTGTCATCGGATTGCCAGCTCGCTTTCCACCAGCTTTACCCAATAGCTGGTACCAACAGGCAATATCATATCATTAAAATCATAGCCGGTATTATGCAGCATCTTGCCTTCCCGGGCAGGCCCTGCCCCCAGCCAGATATAGGCGCCCTTTTTGGCCTCCAGCATAAAGGCAAAATCTTCTGCTGCCATAGATGGGGGTAAATCCATATGCAGTTTTTCTGCACCCACAACCCCGGCTGCAATTTCTGCAGCGCGGTCTGCTTCTGCGCGGTGATTGATAGTAGGCGGATATCCCGCCCGCCAGTCTATCTCCGCCTCACAACCATGGGCATCTGCAAGAGAGGTTACGATTTTGCGGATATTCTGCTCTATCTTTTGTCGCGTTTCAGGCAGAATAGCCCGCGATGTGCCGCCAAGTTCCACCTCGTCCGGAATAACATTAAAGGCACTGCCGCCATGTACCATTGTAACCGATACAACCGCGCTATCTACCGGATTGGCCTGACGTGCGACAATCGATTGCAAGGACTGGATAATCGCCGCAGAGGCCAGAACCGGATCGGTTGCCTGATGTGGCATGGCGGCATGGCTGCCACAACCGCGTATCGAAATATGAAAATGATCAGCACTTGCCATACAGGCGCCATGCGATATGGCGATATGCCCGGCTTCCAGACCTGGCCAATTATGCATCCCCCATACGCTATCGGCGTCAAATTTTTCAAACAATCCTTCATCTATCATGGTCTTTGCGCCTGCCCCGCCTTCTTCGGCAGGCTGGAAATAAAAATAGACTGTCCCGTCAAATTGCCGCGTTTCTGCCAGATAGCGTGCTGCCCCAAGCAGCATCGCCATATGCCCGTCATGTCCGCAGGCGTGCATCCGCCCTTCATGGGTGGATTTATGCTCGAAATCATTTGCCTCTGGCATTGGCAGGGCATCCATATCCGCGCGCAAGGCAATTTTCCGCCCGCTATCGCTCTGGCCTTTCAAAACGCCAACCACCCCTGTTTTGGCAAGGCCGCGATGCACTTCAATGCCAAAGCTGGCCAATTTTTCAGCGATAAAATCAGATGTCCAGACCTCTTCATATCCCAATTCGGGATGGGCGTGCAATGTTTGCCGCCAGACTGTCATTTCTTCATGAAAATCAGCGATACGATTAATGATAGCCATCTTCATTCCTTTTTGTGCTGGCCGGAAATTTTCAAATCTCCCCCTTAAGATAGGGCAGGAATGCACAGATGTCGACCAAACACCAAGTGAAGTCGAAAGCAAGACAGGTTTTTTCACCCTTTGAGCAGAAGGTATATTGGATGCAGGCAGAAAAACCGTTAAATTGGTGCAAATAAAAAATCAGTCTGCCGCCAGACATGATGTAAAAACAAGCAAAGTTAACGAGAAGAAGATGGCATCCACCGATATCGATAGAGGCGTGCGCGGACTTCGCGACAGGAAAAAACACTATTCGATATTTTCGCTGGCCAGACAGGCAGGCGAATATCATCAGGGCTGGCAACAGGCCTGGCGTCATGCAGAGCCCAAAGCAGAATATGATGCGGTGATCATTGGCGGCGGCGGACATGGGCTGGCCACCGCCTATTATCTGGCTTCGGTACATAATATGACCAATATTGCGGTCATTGAAAAAGGCTGGCTGGGCGGCGGCAACACCGGCCGCAACACCACCATTATTCGTTCCAACTATTTATGGGATGAATCAGCTGCCATTTATGAACATTCGATGAAATTATGGGAAGGCCTGGCACAGGATTTAAACTTCAATATCATGTTCAGCCAGCGCGGCGTTCTGACCATCGCCCATTCCGAACATGAGCTGAAAGAAATGTCGCGCCGGGTTCATGCTATCCGCCTGAACGGCATCGATTCAGACATCCTCAGCCCGGCGGAAATTAAAAAATTCGTCCCGATTATGAATATGGATCCCGCCATCCGCTATCCGGTGATGGGCGGCTTTTTGCAAAAGCGGGGCGGGACAGCCCGCCATGATGCGGTGGCATGGGGCTATGCCCGTGCTGCCGATGATATGGGGGTGGATATCATTCAAAATTGCGAGGTAACAGGACTGCGTCGGCAAGGGCGCAAGATAACCGGCATCGAAACCACCAAAGGGCTGATTAAAACCCGTAAAGTGGGCTGTGTGGTCGCTGGCCATTCTTCGGTGCTGGCAGAGATGGCCGGTATTCGCCTGCCGATTGCCAGCCGCCCTTTGCAAGCGCTGGTATCCGAGCCTATCAAGCCGATTTTGGATACGGTGATTATGTCCAATGCGGTGCATATGTATATCAGCCAGTCCGATAAGGGCGAGATGGTATTGGGGGCAGGGGTGGATAAATATAATTCCTATGCCCAGCGCGGCTCTTTTCCTGTGCCAGAACATATGCTGGCAGCCGCTGTAGAGCTGTTCCCGGTATTATCGCGCTTGCGGATGCTGCGCCATTGGGGAGGGATTGTGGATACCTGTCCGGATGCCTCGCCTATCCTTTCGCGCACCGATATTGAGGGGCTGTATTTCAATTGCGGCTGGGGAACAGGCGGGTTCAAGGCTACCCCCGGCTCTGGTCATGTTTTTGCTGATCTGATTGCCAATGACCGGCCAAATGATATTGCCGCTCCCTATGCGCTGAACCGTTTTGAAACAGGCTTGCTGATTGATGAGCATGGCGCGGCCGGTGTGGCCCATTAACCGCGAAGAAGATATCAATTTTTTTTGAGAGTTTTAGTAAGATGCTGGAAATCAAATGCCCCTATTGCGGGCCAAGAGATGAAGAAGAGTTTTCCTGTGGCGGCGAGGCACATATCGCCCGCCCTTTAAGCGAAAACAGCCTGAGCGATAAGGATTTTGCCGATTATTTATTCTATCGGGACAATCCCAAAGGCGTCTTTCTGGAACGCTGGCGTCATACAGCAGGGTGTCGTCGCTGGTTTAATATTGCACGCGATACGCTTACCCACCATATATTGGAGATATATCCGATGGGGGCAAAACCTGCCAGCAAGGCCGGGCGCACTGCCTATAGCAAAAACTGGCGCCGTAATAGCCAGGCAGAAATAGCCGCCCAGCCGGCATCGCAAAAGACAAATAAAACATCCAGTGCAAAAAGGTAAGCAAGGGTGATGGCAAAAAATAATCAGAAAAATATGACGGTAACAGCACGCGATAGCGCCTCAATTGATAGCCAGACCCCTGTCAGCTTTACCTTTGATGGCCGCAAATATCAGGGATGCAAGGGCGATACGCTGGCCTCTGCCTTGCTGGCGAATAATGTGCATCTTACCGGACGGTCATTTAAATATCATCGCCCGCGCGGCATTATGGGCGCCGGGGCAGAAGAGCCAAATGCCCTTGTCGGGGTTGGCACAGATGGTCGCATCGAACCTAATTTGAAAGCCACACAGGTCGAACTTTATGACGGGCTGGTAGCTGTATCCCAGAATCGTTTCCCGTCCCTGAAGCTGGATGTGGGCGAGATTAATTCGGTTCTGTCGCGCTTTTTCCCGGCAGGATTTTATTATAAAACCTTTATGTGGCCTGCCAGCTTCTGGATGATGTATGAACATATTATTCGCCATGCGGCCGGGCTGGGCAAGGCAGGGGATGACCATAAAGACCCGGACAGATATGAAAAGCGCCATGCCCATTTTGAAATTGTGATCATTGGCGGCGGGCTCTCCGGCCTAATGGCTGGCTTGCAAGCCGCCAAAAGTGGCCAGCGCGTACTGATAGCCGAAGACCAGCCCCAATGGGGCGGCTGGCTGCGCGCCTGCGAGGACATATTCATAGATGGCATGAGTGGCCAGGCATGGGCAGAACAGGCTGCATCCCGGCTGCAAGCGATGGAGAATGTGACCTTGCTATCGCGTACCACCTGTTTTGGCTATGGCGATCATAATTTTCTGACCCTTGCCGAGCGGGTGAGCGATCATCTGGCCGAAAAACCGGCACATCTGCCACGTCAACGCTTATGGAAAATACGCGCCCGTCAGGTGATTTTGGCGACCGGGGCAATTGAACGCCCGCTTGTCTTTGCTGGCAATGATCTGCCCGGGGTGATGCTGGCATCTGCTGCCCAGACCTATCTGTGTCAGTATGGCGTACTGGCAGGTACGCGCGGGATTTTAATGACCAATAATGATGCTGCCTGGTATAACGCCTTTGCCCTGCATCGTGCCGGCTGTCTGGTAAAGGTGATTGTCGATACACGCCGGAACCCTTCGCCTGCCCTGATAAAACAGGCAACAGAGCTGGGCATCCAGACACGCCTTGGCTCCGGCATTATTGCCGCCCATGGACGCTTGCATATCGCACGGGTTGAAATCGTCCCATTGAATGAGGCAGGGGATGCGCTGACAGGCGAGCCGGAACATTTTGATTGCGATCTGGTAATGATGTCCGGCGGCATGAACCCGGTGGTGCATTTACATTCGCAAGCCAGAGGCAAATTAAAATGGGATGAGCGCAGCCATTGCTTTTGCCCCTCCACCACCCATGAGGCAGAACAGTCTGTCGGGTCATGTAATGGCAGTTTTGATGCCGCTATCGGGGCAAAAGAAGCCATAGCCGCTGCCCGCAAAGCCATTAAGGCAAATTCAGGCGAGGCAGAAGAAATTGCCCTGCCCGAAATCACCGCACCAAAAATCAAATGGACGCCCATGCCGGTATGGCAGATACCAACCGGCCAGCCAGCCGGGCAAGGCGGCAAGGCATTTGTCGATTTTCAAAATGATGTGACAGCCAATGATATCCAGCTGGCCGTGCGCGAAGGCTATCATTCTGTCGAGCACGTCAAACGCTATACCACGACCGGCATGGCCACCGATCAGGGCAAAACCTCGAACATAAATGCGCTGGCCATATTGGCAAGGGAACGCGCAAGCGATATCCCGTCGGTTGGCACAACCACCTTTCGTATGCCCTATACGCCTACTTCCATTGGCATGATAGCCGGACGCGATATTGGCGGATTATTTGACCCTGTGCGTACCACCCCAATGGATAAATGGCATCGTGCGGCAGGGGCAAAGTTTGAACATGTCGGCCAATGGATGCGCGCCTGGTATTACCCGAAAGACGGCGAAACTATGCAAGAGGCTGTCACCCGCGAGGTAGAAGCCGCGCGTCAATATGCCGGCCTGCTGGATGCCTCCACTCTGGGCAAAATCGATATCAGGGGGCGCGATGCAGCGGAGTTTTTAAACCGTATCTATACCAATAGCTGGCTAAAGCTGGGTATTGGCAAATGTCGCTATGGATTGATGTGTAAAGATGATGGCATGGTCATGGATGACGGGGTTACAACCCGTCTGGCAGAGGATCATTTCCATATGACCACCACAACAGGCGGGGCGGCCGGTGTTCTGGACTGGCTGGAAGAATGGCTGCAAACAGAATGGCCGGATTTGCAGGTCTATCTTACCTCTGTCACCGAACAATGGGCGGTGGCCACCCTGTCCGGCCCTGCGGCCAGAGATATCCTGAAAGCTGCCGGAACAGATATTGATCTGGGGGATGAAGATTTCGGCTTTATGTCCATGCGTGAGGGGCATATTTCCGGCTTGCCTGCCCGGATTTACCGCATCTCTTTTACCGGCGAGCTGTCTTATGAAATTAATGTACCTGCCCGTTATGGCAAGGCACTCTGGACAAGCCTGATGCGTGCTGGCCGTGATTTTGGCATCACCCCTTATGGCACAGAAGCCATGCATCTGCTGCGTGCAGAAAAAGGCTTTATCATTGTGGGTCAGGAAACAGATGGCACGGTTACCCCTTATGATCTAGGGATGAACTGGATTGTATCTGACAAAAAGCCGGATTTCGTTGGCAAGCGGGCTCTTGCGCGGCAATCTATGGGGCTGGGCGGTCGCAAACAGCTGGTTGGATTACGCACCAAAGATCCAAAACAGGTCATCCCCGAAGGGGCGCATGCCGTACTCGACCCGAACCAGCCGCCGCCGGTAGATATGCTGGGTCATGTAACCTCTTCTTATTTCAGCCCCACTCTTGGTCATTCTATCGCGATGGCGCTATTGCGGGGCGGCCATGCCCGTAAAGGCGAGACAGTCTATTTCCCTATGCTGGATGGCAGCGCGCCTATTGAAGCGACCATCACCGATACCAATTTTTATGATCCCAAAGGAGAGCGCCTCAATGGCTAGCCCTAACCCGCACGCCCAGATGCCGCAAATTACCGCCCTGCCCGATATTCTGCCAAATCCGGAAGGCGGTGCACCTGGCCTGACCCTTGCCGCTATTAGCGGTAAAACCCTGATTAATCTGAGGGCTTCGGACAAGATAAAGACCCGTCTGGACACGCTGTTTGGAACAGCCCTGCCCACACAGCCCAACAGATTAAGCGCGATTGGCGCAAGCCGTGCGATGTGGCTGGGCCCGGACGAGACCTTGCTGATGATAGACGAGGCCCGGCAAGCAGAATTCATGTTAAAGCTGGGCGCAACGCTAAAAGATACCCATTATGCGGCGACCATCGTGACAGATGCGATACGCATTTTCCGGCTGGGCGGGGCAAGGCGGCTGGATGTGCTGGCCAAAGGATGCGGGCTGGATCTGCACCCGGCTATTTTTGCCAAAGGCCATTGCGCGCAGTCCCTGCTTTCGCACGCAAGCATTACCCTTGCACGTGATGCCGAGGACAGCTTGCTATTATTCTGCCGCACCAGCTTTTCAGACTATGTTACCAGCTGGCTAAAAGATGCTGCTATCGAATATGGCTATCGTCTGGACACCAGCCCCGAGGCCCATAGATAATTAATAATCGCTATCTGGCAGTGCCGCCATTCGGGTGGCAATATAATCGCGCAAACCGGCATCTATTGCCGGGTCAATCTCGGGCGGCTGATACTCATTTAGCATCTTGATAGCCCGGTTACGCGCGCGTTGCTCACTTTCAATACGCCCTTCACTTTCCCATTGCTCAAAGGTGGTATTATCGGCCAGAGAAGACCGCCAGAAAGCTGTTTCGAAATTAGCCTGTGTATGGCTGCTGCCCAGAAAATGCTGGCCAGGCCCTGTTTCGCGAAGCGCATCCAGTGCCAGACCATTTTCAGATATATCAATACCCGCTGCCATACTGTCCATCATGGTGAGCTGATCCGCATCCAGCAATAATTTGGCATAGTCCGCGACCAGCCCGCCTTCCATCCAGCCAGCTGCATGAAGGGCAAAATTCACCCCGCCCAGAACAGTTGGCAACAGGGTATGCGCGCTTTCATAGGCCGCCTGGGCATCAGCTGTTTTCGATGCGGTAAAAGACCCGCCGGAACGGAACGGGACATTCAGCCGCCGTGCCAGCTTTGCAGCGCCATAAAGCACTTTCGCCGGTTCCGGTGTGCCAAAGGTAGGCGCGCCTGTCTGCATGGAAATAGAGCTGGCAAAGCTGCCAAAAATCACCGGCGCACCGGGATTTACCGCCTGAGTAAAGGCAATACCGCTCATCGCTTCTGCCAGAATTTGGGTCAATGTACCTGCCACCGAAACAGGTGACATTGCCCCGGACAGAATAAAGGGCGAGATAACACATCCCTGACCTGCCCGTGCATAGACTTTCAACGCGCCCAGCATCGTATCATCCCAGGTCATGGGCGAATTGGCGTTAATCAGCGAGACCATGACACAATTCTGATCTACAAATTCATCGCCAAACATAATCTTTGACAAGGCGACACAATCTGCTGCCCTATCCGGGGCAGTGACCGAACCCATATAGGGCTTGTCTGAATAGCGCAAATGGGCATAGAGCATTTCCAGATGCCGCTTGGTAACTGGCAGATCAACCGGCTCGCACACTGTACCGCCTGAATGATGCAAACCGGGCAGCATATAGACCAGCTTTACAAAATTGTTAAAATCCTCAATTTTGGCATAGCGGCGCTCGCCTTCCAGATCGCGCACAAATGGCGGGCCATAGACAGGGGCAAAGACCGTATTATTGCCACCGATTACCACCGATCTTTCCGGATTTCGGGCGTGCTGGGTAAATTCGGACGGGGCTGTTTTACACAGCTCTCTTGCCAGGCCGCGCGGAAAATGCACCCTCTCGCCATCCACATCACATCCCTTGTCTTTCAGGATAGCCAGCGCTTCGGGGTCATCGCGAAACTCGATCCCGATTTCTTCCAGAACGGTTTCTGCATTATGCTCGATTAACTCGCACGCTTCATCACTCAGCATATCCACAGGCGGAATTTTACGCACCAGATAGGGCGCAGAAGATGTTGAACTGCTTTGCCTGGCACTGCGCCGTGCATCTCTGCCGCCACCCCGGCGTGACCGTTTTTGAGAGGTTATATCATCCATCTTTTAATGTCCTATTTATCCAGTTGAGCCTAGCCAGGAAGCAGGGTGATTTCCTTTATGCCCGCAATTTTTCATTTGCCGGGTCAAACGGGCTTTCCTCTATGACCACCGCGTCAAAACGGCGTCCCAAAATATCGATTTCCAGAACCGTTCCGGCTTCTGCCAGTTCAGGCGATACCATTGCCAGTGCCAGGGATTTTTTCACCCGGAAGCCATAGCCGCCCGAGGTGGCACGGCCGACCAGCTTGCCATCCTTATAAAGCGGATTGCCGCCAAGCGCATCGGCATCTTCTGTGCCTTTTACCTCCAGCGTGACAAAGCTGTTGGTAAAGCCTTTTTCCTGCCAGTCGGCCAGCCCGTCGCGCCCGATAAAGGATTCTTTTTGCATTTGCACAAAACGATGCAAGCCGGATTCAAAGGCGGCATATTCAATGCTCATCTCTGTGCCGACCATGCGATAGGATTTTTCCAGACGCATCGCATCCATCGCGCGAATACCAAATGGCTTCAGCCCAAATTCTGCGCCAGCCGCAAACAGGGCATCAAAAATATGATTTTGATATTCGATAGGGTGATGCAGCTCCCAGCCCAGCTCTCCCACAAAATTCACCCGCATTGCCAATGAAGGGGCCAGATGGACATCAATTTGCTGGCCAGACAGCCATGGGAAAGCCGCATTGGACAGATCGCTTAATGTCAGCTTTTGCAACAGGTCGCGTGATTTTGGCCCTGCCAGCACCAATACCCCCATTGAATTGGTCAGGTTGGTATAGCTAACAGAACGATCATCCGGCATATGTTTTTTCAGCCAGTCATGATCCAGACGCTGGGCTGCCCCTGCCGATACGATGTAAAAGCTGTCCTCTGCCTCGCGCATGATGGTAAATTCGGAATGCACCCCGCCGCGCGGTGCCAGCGCATGAGCCAATATCACCCGCCCGACCTTTTTCGGCACTTTATTGGCAATCAGATTTTCCAAAAAGGCTTCTGCTCCTGGCCCTTCGATACGGCATTTGGCAAAGGCAGACATATCCAGCAACCCGCAATTTGTGGTCACATTGGCGACTTCTGCCCCGACATATTCAAACCATTTTGACCGGCGGAATGACCAGTGATCCTCAGCTGCCACGCCTTCCGGGGCGAACCAGTTTGCCCGCTCCCAGCCAAATTTCTGGCCAAAGACCGCGCCCATTGCCTTTAGCCGATCATAACAGGGCGTGGTACGCAACGGGCGTGCAGCCTCTCTTTCCTCATCCGGATAATGGATGGTAAATACATTGGCATAGGCTTCTTCATTCTTTTCTCTCAGATAGCTTTTGGTGGCATACTCACCAAAGCGGCGCGGATCGACCCCGTTCATATCAATGGTAGGTTCGCCCTCGACAATCCATTCTGCCAATTGCCAGCCTGCCCCGCCGGCAGCTGTAATACCAAAACTATGCCCCTCATTCAGCCAAAAATTCGGCAAGTCCCATGCAGGGCCCACAATCGGGCTGCCATCCGGGGTATAGGCAATCGCCCCGTTATAGACTTTTTTCACGCCCACTTCGCCAAAGGCAGGTACACGGGCAATAGCCGATTCAATATGCGGCATCAGCCGTTCCAGATCTTCCTGAAACAGCTCATATTCGCTATCCTCATCCGGGCCATCAAAATAGCAGACCGGCGCGCCTTTTTCATACGGCCCCAAAATCAGGCCGCCATTTTCCTCGCGCATATACCATGAGCCGTCACTTTCACGCAAAACGCCCATTTCCGGCAAGCCTTTGGCCTGACGCTCGCGAATAGCGGGATGCGGTTCGGTTACGATATATTGATGTTCGACCGGAATAACCGGAATATCCAGACCCACCATTGCCCCGGTGCGGCGAGCAAAATTCCCGGTGGCAGAGACCACATGCTCACACCTAATCTCGCCCTTATCTGTGGTGACCAGCCATTCCCCGGAAGCGGAGCGCGAAATAGCCGTCACAGCTGTATTACGATAAATTTCAGCGCCCCTGTCGCGCGCACCCTTAGCCAGAGCTTGCGTTAAATCTGCTGGCTGGATATAGCCATCATCGGGGTGGCGAATAGCCCCGACAAGCCCGTCCTTGACCGCCAAAGGCCAAATATCGATCACCTCATCAGGGGTTAGTTTTTCTACCTTTACCCCGATTGTTTCGGCCACACCGGCATATTGCATATATTCATCCATCCTGTCCTGATGGGTCGCCAGACGAATATTGGATACTTGCGAGAGCCCGGGATTAAGCCCTGTTTCCTCTTGCAGGCTGCGATAAAGATTGACCGAATATTTATGAATCTGGCCAACCGAATAGGACATATTAAACAAGGGCAACAGACCGGCCGCGTGCCAGGTAGAGCCGCTGGTCAGCTCCTTGCGTTCAATCAGCACAACATCTGACCAGCCTTTTTTTGCCAGATGATAAAGGGTGCTGACCCCGACCGCACCGCCGCCAATAATCACAACTCTTGCATGGCTTTTCATCTCACTGCCCTTCGCATTATTTTCTATTGAAATTACATGAAAAAAAATTGTCGAATAATAGCCTGACACAAGCGGTAACAAAAATATGCGTCAAAGCGACCCTGTTTTGACAGATTCGGGCATATAGGGGCTAAAAAGACAGGCAAGGCCGGATATGGCGGGCTAACATATCAGGGATAAAGGCGCGCGGCTTGCCAGATACCTGTTGCATTTCTGGTATAGCGGAAACGGTCATGCAGCCGATATTCGCCATCTGCCCAAAATTCAATCTCGTCCGGCCGGATTAAAAAACCGCCCCAATGCGGCGGCCGCGGGATATCCTGTGGATAGCGGGTTTCAGCATCTGCCACCGCCTGTTCCAGCGTTTTTCGGCTATCCAGTGCCTTGGATTGATCAGATGCCCATGCCCCGATTTGGCTGCCGCGCGGACGGCTGGCAAAATAGGCATCTGACTGTTCGGCCGGCACCTGTTCGACCTTGCCGCTAACCCGCACTTGCCGGCGCAAGGATTTCCAATGCATCACAAAGGCCGCCTTGCCGGTTGCCAATAGCTCAGAGGCTTTGCGGCTGGTATAATTTGTATAAAAAACAAACCCTTCGGAAGTAACTTCCTTTAGCAGCACCATCCGAACAGATGGCATACCATCGCTATCTACCGAGGCTATCGCCATCGCATCTGCATCGTTAATTTCGCTTTTTTTGGCTTCGGCAAACCAGCTATCAAATAATTGATAAGGATCGATATCCAGATTATCTGCGTCCAATACACCCATAAAAGATATCTCCTTAAACTATTTGTGATTTTCCTGCACGGCGCGGCAGAACAGCTTCCACCCCCTATATTAGGTCTGAACAGCAGAAAAACAAGCATCGCCCAAAGGACAATTTTGCCTATCTGTTTGATGCCTGACCTCACAGATACAGCCTGTTTATCAGGGCAAAAAATAGCCGATAAAACCATGCCTAAAATTTGCCATTATCTGTGCGTATTTTTATTCTGCGCCGATAAAAACCGGTGCGCAACAAACTTGCTTTTTACAGGATATTCTAGAGCCATGAAAAAATTTTCTTTTATGTCACTGGTTGTTATAGCGGGCATGATTATACCAGCCTCTGCCAGCTTTGCAGAAACCCGTATAGAAAGCGTTGTGGGAACAGTAACCAAAGTAGACATCCTTACCCAATCCTATATTCGCAAAACCCCGAAAGATGAGCGTATCTGCGCCATTGAAGAAGTACCGGTATATGGCGAGGGCAAACAGGGTGATGAAATAGGCTCGATGATCATTGGCGGTCTGATCGGCTCTGCGGTAGGCAATAAATTATCCAGTGCAGACGGGGGCGGGGCAGCCGGGGCGGTTGCCGGGGCATTGCTGGGGCGCCAACATGCCAAAAACAGCACCCAGCAAGGCAATATTGTCGGCTATCGCCAGCAGGAGGTCTGTCAAACCAAGCGTATCCTGCTGGAAGAGGAAATCACAAAAACCATCGGATACCGCCTGCAAATTGAAGCAGATGGCCGCATTCTGACCATTGAAGATCCAAGTCCGGCCTCGGTTGGGGACAGGGTCGAGATCAGAAAACAGGTCAGCTATTCTCTGAACTAGACAGATAGCCGGATTTCCCTCTGGATTGGGCTTTATATCCTGAATAGTACAGGCCGGATGTTACCGTTTTCCTGTTTCAGTCCGGACTATTCTATCTGGCTGGATTTATCGCGCTGAATTTGCTAGATCTAATCCATAGATTTTGGCCGGGATATCTTTTGGCTTTGCAGAGAGCAAAGTGCAGATAGCCGGCCAGCAGACACCATTAAAACGAGATATCTACAGTTTAAAGAGGGTTATATGTCTCAATCATCAGCGATTATGAACGGAAAACGCGGCCTGATTATGGGCGTTGCCAATGACAGATCCATCGCCTGGGGCATTGCAGCACAAGCCGCTGCGGCCGGTGCAGAGCTGGCCTTTACCTATCAGGGCGATGCGCTGAAAAAGCGGGTTGAACCGCTTGCTGCTTCTGTTGGCAGCGATATGGTCATGCCATGCGATGTAACAGACGAAGCCTCAATAGACAGCGTCTTTGACACGCTAAAGGAAAAATGGGGCAAGCTGGATTTTGTCCTGCACGCTATCGCCTATTCCGATAAAGAGGAATTAAAGGGCGAATATGTCGATACCAGCCGCGATAATTTCACCCGTACAATGGATATTTCTGTTTATTCCTTTACCAGCATTGCCCGCCGGGCGGCCGCAATGATGCCTGATGGCGGCTCATTACTGACCCTGACCTATTACGGGGCAGAGCGGGTCATGCCCCATTATAATGTGATGGGCGTTGCCAAGGCGGCGCTGGAAGCCTCTGTGCGCTATCTGGCGGTCGATTTGGGCGGCAGAAATATCCGTGTTAACGGCCTTTCCGCAGGGCCGATGAAAACACTGGCCGCATCGGGTATTGGCGATTTCAGATATATTTTGAAATGGAATGAATATAACTCGCCGCTTAAGCGCAATGTCACGCTGGAGGATGTTGGCGGCTCCGGTTTATATCTGTTATCCGATCTTTCCTCCGGTGTATCCGGCGAGACCCATCATGTGGATTGCGGCTATCATGTGGTCGGCATGAAGGCGGTGGATGCGCCTGATATTTCTGTAGTCTGATAAAATGGGCGATAACAGTTTTGGTACATTATTTTCCTTTACCAGCTTTGGGGAAAGCCATGGCAAGGCTATTGGCTGTATCGTTGATGGTGTGCCGCCCGGCCTGTTTCTGAGCGAGGCAGATATTCAGCCCTATTTGGACAGGCGCAAACCTGGCCAAAGCCGGTTTGTAACCCAGCGACAAGAAGCAGATGCGGTAGAGATATTGTCCGGCGTATTTGAGGGGCAAACGACCGGCACGCCCATATCGCTTGTCATTCAAAATACTGACCAGCGTTCCAAGGATTACGGGGATATCGCCAAACAATATCGCCCGGGTCATGCCGATTATACCTATGATGCAAAATACGGGCATCGCGACTATCGCGGCGGTGGCCGCTCTTCTGCCAGAGAGACAGCGGTAAGGGTAGCCGCAGGGGCCATCGCCGATATCGCCCTGAAAAAGATTTTGGGCGATAGCTATCAGCTATTTGGCTCGGTGGTACAAATCGGCCCGCATGAGATTGATAGAAAAAATTTCGATATCGGACAAATTGACCAAAACCCCTTTTTCTGTTGTGACAGCGTGGCAGCAAAAAATTGGGAAAGCTATCTGGATGAGGTGCGAAAAAGCGGCTCATCAGCAGGGGCGGTTCTGGAAATTGTTGCAACCGGTATTCCAGCTGGTCTGGGTCAACCCCTTTATGGCAAGCTGGATGCAGAAATCGCTTCGGCGATGATGAGCATTAATGCAGCAAAAGGCGTAGAGATTGGCTCTGGCTTTGGACTATCGGCACTGCCCGGCCATCTGGCAGGGGACGAGATGCGGATGGGCAAGGATGGCAAGCCTGTTTTCCTGTCTAACCATAATGGCGGGGTATTGGGCGGCATTTCAACTGGCCAGGATATTGTGGTAAGGGTTGCGATTAAGCCCACCTCCTCTATCCTGACGCCGCGCAAATCCATTGACCGCGATGGACAGGAAACAGAAGTCATCACCAAAGGCCGCCATGATCCATGTGTTGGCATCAGGGGTGTTCCGGTTGCACAAGCCATGCTGGCTATTGTTCTTTTGGATCAGCTTATGCGCCATCACGCACAGACAGGGCTGTTGCCGCGTTAAGATAGCGCAGCTCAGGGTTTTTCCGCGCAAAACAGATATTCTATATTCCCGTCTGCCCCGGTGACAGGGGACAGGATTAGCCCTATTTCCTGCCAGCCACATTCATGGCAAATAAAGGCTTTGACCAGGTCAATGGCGGCTTGCCTGTCTTTTTCACTGCGTACCACGCCGCCCTTGCCAAGGGCAGCGCGCCCTGCTTCAAATTGCGGTTTTATCAATGTAACCAGCTTGCCGCCAGAACGTGCCAGTGCCAGTGCCGGGGACAGAGCCTTTGTGACCGAAATAAAGGAAAGATCGCAGACAATCAAATCAACGGGCTGGGGGATCAGCCGGTCATCTATGTCGCGGGCATGGGTTTTTTCCAGATTAGTTATCCGTTTATCGGCTGCCAGACTATCGGCCAGCTGGCCATGCCCGACATCAACCGCATATATATGCCCCGCCCCATAGCGAAGCAATACATCGCTAAAACCGCCTGTACTGGCGCCAACATCAATACAGATCGCCCCGTCCAGCGGGGCTAGATCAAAGCTGTCCATCGCTACTTCCAGCTTTAACCCGCCTCGGCTGACCCAGCGGAGATGGGTATCATCTATTTCGAAATGCCCGGAAAAGGGAACTGTTTGAGAAGGTTTGGTCAGAGCCAGCCCATCCAGCATCACCGCCTTTTCACGGATAAGCGCACGGGCTTTCTCGCGGCTTGGTACCAGCCCGCGCTGTACCAGTACCAGATCGGCACGCCCCTTTTTCACCCCTGTCATCACCTAACTTCCGGCCCACTCAACTTTTACTATCATTCGGCCTGTTTTTTAAAAGAGCTTGCCTAGCTGGCTGCGTCCCCTGCCTGCCTTTTTGGTTGTACCAGCCCCAGTGCCAGCCGGGTAAGCGATGTTACATCCAGTCCTGATATTTCCAACTGGCGGTCGCGTTCAGCATGATCCAGATAGCTGTCTGGCAAGCTGGCACAGCGAATTTTCAGTGTGCCATCCAGACATCCCTCTGCTGCCAGATATTGCAAAATATGGGCAGAAAATCCGCCAGGGCTGCTTTCCTCGACAATCAGCATAGCTAAATGATTTTGGGCAAGGGCTTTGATACAGTCCTTATCAAAGGGCTTGGCAAAGCGGGCATCCACCAGGCTGGTGCTCACCCCTTCTGCCTCCAGCTTATCTGCAACAGCCTCGCAATTTTGCAGCATTGTACCAAGCGACAGGATAGCGATATCCCTGCCCTGGCGAAGCGTACGCGCCTTGCCAATTTCCAGTATTTCCGGCGCGACATCCAGACTGACCCCTGTACCCGTACCGCGCGGATAGCGCAAAGCAGACGGCCCGTCATCATAATGGCCAGCGGTAAAGGTCATATGCTTTAATTCTGCTTCATCGGCCGGACACATAATCATCATATTTGGCAGACAGGACAGATAGGCCAAGTCATATACCCCTGCATGGGTTGCCCCGTCTGCGCCTACCACCCCGGCTCTGTCAATGGCAAATCGGACAGGCAGATTTTGTATCGCCACATCATGGACAAGCTGGTCATAGCCGCGTTGCAAAAAGGTAGAATAAATCGCGACAAAGGGTTTCATCCCCTCACTGGCCAGCCCGGCGGCAAAGGTAACGGCATGCTGTTCGGCAATGCCCACATCAAACACTTGCGAGGGACAGGATTTCGCCATTTTATTCAGCCCCGTACCAGAAGGCATTGCAGCCGTAATCGCCACAATATCGCTGTCCTGCCTGGCCAGATCTGTTAGGGTTTCGGCAAAGACAGAAGTATAGCTGGGCTTGTTGCTGGCAGATTTTGAATGCTCGCCTGTAATGACATCAAATTTCGGCACAGCATGATATTTTTCCGCTGACGGGCTGGAAAAAGGATGGCCCCGCCCTTTTTCGGTCACCACATGAACCAGAACAGGCCCACCTATCTGGCCATCTTTTAAATTGCGTAATATCGGCAACAGATGGTTCAAATCATGCCCGTCAATCGGCCCGATATGGAAAAAGCCCAGCTCGTTAAACAGGCTATGGCCACTTACCAGCTCGCGTGCCAGATTTTTTGCCCGTTTAGCGGTGCGCTCAATTTCAGCCGGAAAACGGCTAGCCACTTCCTTGACCAGACCCCGAATGGAATGAAAGGGTTGTGAGGATATCAGCTCGGATAAATAGGCAGACATCGCTCCCACAGGCGGGGCAATCGACATATCATTATCATTGAGGATAACAATGACATCGCTTTCGGATGCACCGGCATTATTCAGCCCTTCAAAGGCCATGCCGGCGCTCATCGCCCCATCGCCAATCACCGCAATCACCTTGTTATGGCCGCCCTTGAAATCTCTGGCTGTGGCCATGCCAAGTGCAGCAGAAACAGAAGTGGAGGAATGTCCCGCCCCAAAGGGGTCAAATTCGGATTCAGATCGCTTGGTAAAGCCTGATATGCCGCCTTCCTGGCGCAGGCTGGCCATCTGGGCGCGCCGGCCGGTTAATATTTTATGCGGATAGGCCTGATGCCCGACATCCCAAATAAGGCGATCGGCAGGCGTATCAAAGACATAATGCAAGGCAACAGTCAGCTCTACCACGCCAAGCCCGGCACCCAAATGCCCGCCTGTCTGGGACACCGCACGGATCATCTCGCGGCGCACTTCATCTGCCAATTGCGGCAATTGGGCTTCGCTTAAGCCGCGCAAGGCTTCAACAGAGGTAATTTTATCCAGAAGTGGTGTTTGCGGCCCCGTCACTTCCCTCTCCTATCCATGCTCCTTAAAAAAACCGTCTTAGCCTACGGTGCAGCTGATAACATTACCAAAAAGATAATGTTGCCTGGTCTCTATACGAGCGCATTAATGATTTCGGTTTATAACAAAATCTGCCAGCCCGCGTAAACCATCTGCCTGGGCCCCGTAATCATCCAGACTGGCACAGGCCTCGTCTATCAGGCTATCGGCTTTGGCGCGCGCTTCTGCCAGCCCCAGAAATTCAACAAAACTGGCTTTTCCCTGTACAGCATCGCGGCCAGCCGGCTTGCCGATCTGTTCTGCATCTGCCTGATAATCCAGCAAATCATCGGCAATCTGAAAAGCCAGCCCTAAATGGCTGGAAAATCTCTCCACCGCCTTTACCAGTTTTTCATCCCCGCCCCCTACGATTGCGCCCATCATTGCGGCAGCCTGAATAAGCGCCCCTGTTTTCAGTTCCTGCATTTTCCGGGTTTCGGCTAAATCAGGTGTGCCGGTCTCTGCCAGCAGATCCAGCATTTGCCCGCCTGCCATACCGCCTTGCCCGGATGCAGCGGCCAATATCGCTATCAGGCGTAATTGCTGTTCTGCATCTGCCATTAATCCCGGGCGGGACAGGATAGAAAATGCCTCTGTTTGCAGCGCATCACCAGCTAAAATAGCGGTCGCTTCATCAAATGCCTTGTGACAAGCTGCCACCCCGCGGCGCAAATCGGCATCATCCATAGCCGGTAAATCATCATGTATAAGCGAATAGGCATGAAGCATTTCTACCGCACCGGCGACCACCAGATGGGCTGGCAAAGGCGCGCCTGTGTTAGCGCTGGCCAGCCTGGCAGCAGATAATACCAGGCTTGCACGCACCCGCTTGCCACCATTCATCGCAGAATAGCGCATAGCCGCAAGCAAATGCGGCGCTTTGGCGCTATCCAGGCGATTAAAATAATCCTCCAGCCAGACAGAAGTCTGCTCGGCATCCTGTTGTAGGATAAGGGGCGTGCCAGCCATCAGCTAGCAGGGTCAAATGGGGTGGTACGCACAGCCCCGCCCTCTTCTGGCAGCTTTATCTGCTCTACCTTTAGCCGGGCTTCTTCCAGACGTGCCTGACAATGGGTTTTCAATGCCATCCCGCGGCTATAGGCATCTATTGCCCTGTCCAGAGAAACATCGCCCCGCTCCAGCTGATCAACAATCGCTTCCAGCTGGCTCAGCGCCTCTTCAAAGCTTAGCGTTTCCAGCCCTGCCTCAGGCGATGTGCCTTTTGTCTTGTTATCTTCTTCCATGACTACCAAAAAAGCTCCGTGCTGTTGTTTATCGCGGCAAAAATTAGCGCTTTTCGTTGATGGTCACCGCGATTGCCTTGACCATTTCGGCAATTCTTTTCCGCACTTTCGGTTTTTCAATAGAATAATAGGTGCGAACCAGTTCCAGTGTTTCCCGCCGTGCCATCGGATCACGAATAGAATCATCATCCAGCGTATGTTCTGCCCCGCGGCTTATACGGCGCGGCGAGGATTGCATCACATCATCGGTCATATCATCGAAAAAATAGCTTATTGGCACATCGATGATCTGGGCAATATCCCAAAGGCGTGATGCGCTGATACGGTTTGCCCCGCGTTCATATTTCTGTACCTGCTGAAAAGTGATATTCAAAGAAGCCCCGAGCTGTTCCTGCGACATACCCAGCAATGTCCGGCGCAAACGCACCCGCTTGCCAACATGCATATCAACCGCGTTATTATTGGTGACCCTGAAATTCTTGTCATTATTTTCAGCCATTGTCTTTCCTTATGATCGCTCGCGCAAAAGATAACACTAAAGGTTGCATAACGTATAGGATGTTTTTGTACAATAGTTTTTAAGTTTTAACTAATATGGATAGGAACCTATCCTTTTGGACAGGGTTCAGGGGCTATCCGGCCTGTTTGGAAATTGCATCCAGACCGCGCAACAGATGCGGCACGATACTGCTTTCAAAAGCAGAATGGCCGGCATTATCCATCAATTTCAATTTCGCCTTGTCCCCCCAGATATCGGCCAGTTTTTTTGCTGAAAAAGGCGGGCAGATAATATCATATCGCCCTTGCACAATATAGGCAGGCAAATGACGGATCGTGTGAATATTCCCCAAAAGATATTCTTCTGGCATAAAACAGTCTGAGAGGAAATAATGCGCCTCTAATAGCGCCAATGTATAGGCAGAACTGCCACCATCACGCAGCACGGCACGCAAGGTAGCACAGGAATTTTCATACGCTGCCCAGTGATTTGCCGCTGCCATCGCAATAGACCGGCTGGGGCTGGTCAAACGCCGATAATAGGCAGACAGGATATCGCTTCTCTCGGCCGGGCTGATATGGCTGACAAACCGTTCATAGGCTTCGGGGAAAAACCGCCCCATATCATATAAAAACCAGTTAATCTCCTCATGGCTGCCCAGAAAGATTCCCCGCAAAACAAAGCCTAGACAATTATCGGGATAGGCAACCCCATAGGCCAGTGCCAGCGTTGACCCCCACGAGCCGCCAAACAGAATAAATTTATCAATGCCCAGCTTTATGCGCAGACCTTCCATATCTTCGACCAGTTCATGCGTGGTATTTTGTTTCAGGATGCCATAGGGCTCGGAACGGCCACAGCCGCGCTGATCAAACAGCACAACACGATATTTTTCAGGATCAAACAAGCGGCGATGGGTCGGCGCACATCCCGCCCCTGGCCCGCCATGTACAAAAAACACAGCCATGCCATCGGGGTTTCCGCATTCCTCGTAATAGATGGAATGCTCCCCACGCTTTAAAAAGCCGGTATTAAAGGGGGTTACCGGCGCATATAGCGTTGTTTCCGCATCTAGGGCATGCACGTAATCAGACCTCGCCTCACCTTTTGACAGGCCGTGCATTTGCATAGCTATTCAAAGGCGTCTGAGATTAATTTATGATAATTGCGGTAATAAATCCAGCGGCATATCGGTTTGGGCTTCCAAACTTACCCGCAGCTTTTTCAAGGCGCGATGTTCCAGCTGGCGTACCCGCTCCTTGCTTACCCCCAGCGCACCGCCCAATTGTTCCAGCGTTGCCCCCTCATCATTCAGACGGCGGCGAAAAATAATAAGCCTTTCCCGCGGGGTCAGCTCATTCAATGCCTCATTCAGCCGCTCGGACAGAATTTTGGCATCATGCATGGAGGCCACCACTTCTTCGGGGTCAGGGCGTGTGTCGGCCAGAAAATTCTGAGCCTCGCTGTCACTTTCAGAAGAGAGCGGCATATTCAGCGAAGAATCAGGCCCTGACAGGCGTTGTTCCATCAACACCACATCATTGACATTTACCCCGATGGTTTCTGCAATTTTCTGCCGGCCTTCATCTGACAAGGGGCCGCCATCTGCCTCGCCAATGCGGGCGCGCAAACGCTTTAGCCTGAAAAACAGGGATTTATGGGCAGCGGTTGTACCGGTGCGGACAATCGACCAGTTGCGAAGAATATGATCCTGAATAGAAGCACGTATCCACCAGGCCGCATAGGTAGAAAAACGAAAACCGCGCTCTGGCTCAAAACGGCGTGCGGCCTGCATCAGGCCGATATTGCCTTCCTGGATCAAATCGCCAAGAGACAATCCATAATGGCGATATTTGGAGGCCGCGCTGACCACCAGCCGGCCATAGGCCAGCACCAGCTCATGCATCGCACGGTGATCGTCATTCTCGCGCCAGCGCGTCGCCAGCTCCAGCTCGTAATCGCGCTCCAGCAACGGTTTTTTCATTACCTTGCGAATGAACTGGTTATCCGCGTTTTTTGTATCTGTCTGATTAAGCTGCGCCATGATACCTTCTCCGTATCTTCTATACGGACAGGCGGAGCGCCCAGATCAAAGCGCACCACAAAATGGGCAGTCATTTCAAATGGTGGAATGACGCTTAAAAAACAGATCGAATAAACGGGATAAACAGCTATGCCGCAAACCAGCAGCTAGGCGGCATCCATTAAATCTTCCAGCCGAACAGCAGCGGTATCCTGATCGATATCTTCGATAGCGGCAAATTCACGTGCCAGACGTTCCAGTGCGGCCTGATACATTTGACGCTCGGAATAGGATTGCTCGGTATTGGGATCGCGTTTACGCAAATCACGGACAACTTCCGCGATATTCACCGGATCACCGGATTTAATCTTGGCTTCATATTCCTGGGCGCGGCGTGACCACATGGCCCGCTTTACCTTTGCCTTGGATTTCAGCGTGGTAATCGCATCATCCATATGTTTGCGCGAAGACAGGGTGCGCAAGCCAAGGGTCATGGCCTTTTCCAGCGGCACGCGCAAGGTCATTCTGTCCTGCTCAAAGCGAATCACCAGAAGCGTGACCTCTGTGCCTGCGATTTGCTGTTTTTCTGTGCCGTGAATTTTGCCCACACCATGGGTAGGATAGACGACGAAATCGCCATCTTGATAGGTAAAGGTTTGTTTTTTTGCCATATTCTCTCTACAAGGCTGATGATTATACCATCAGGCTTGTTCCGATTTTTTGAACGCATTTTCGTATCGATATATGCTTTTAAGTGATTACGTGCGCGTACTTGCAACGCAGAATATATCTCCGAAATGAGTATAGCATAGTAACCGAAAACTATCAAATTAGCGGCAAAAGGCGCAGCGCTAGTTTCCTTCACCCGGCGCTTCGGTAAAGTAGGTTTCAAACTTGTTCTGTTCATCGCGCATGGCATCGGCATTGACAAGCGGATCCCGGCGCTGGGTAATATTTGGCCAGGTCTCGGACAAGCGCTTGTTCAGATCCAGCCAGGCATCTGCCCCTGGCTCTGTATCCGGCAGGATGGCCTCGGGCGGGCATTCAGGCTCGCACACGCCGCAATCAATACATTCATCGGGATGAATGACCAGCATATTTTCGCCTTCATAAAAGCAATCTACCGGGCATACTTCCACGCAATCGGTATATTTGCACATGATACATTTATCATTAACGATATAAGTCATTGAAAGGCTCGAAAAACTGAAAAGGAATAGACGACTAGCCTGATACTGTAATTCATCTTATCAGGCAAGACCCAGATTGGATTTAGCTTTCTGTGCGGCCAATCCTGAATCCACATCCGAGACAAATAACAGGCCTGCCAGACGCCGCATCAGCTGGACCTCGATATGATCCAGCCGGCCATCTGCCAGCACCACCATCCAGACCATTTCCAGCACACCCAGCCTTTCTTCATAATCGGACTGTTCGCGCAACCGGCGCAGCAGGCTATGCAATTCCACACGCTCCTTGCCTTGCTCGATAGCCTCATTGGTCATCTGGCGGGCTTTTTCCGCGCTAAGATCAAATTGCTGTGCAATGACATTTGCTATCAGCGCTGCCTCATCTGCTGCAACCGTGCCATCGGCCAGGGCAGCCTCAACCATCAGCGCGGCAACCAGCCCGGCCAGCTCGTCAGCATTATCGGCTTCCAGTTTTTGCGTGCTATCGCTTTTCAGCCATTGGGCGACGGTTTTAAACATTGTTCAAATTATCCTGATTTCTATTTGTTCTTTTCGGTATAGGGGGGATAGGCCGTGCATCCCTATTCAAGGGTATCTTTCAGCCTTTGCGTATCGCGCCGGTCTTTTTTTGTTGGCCGGCCAGCCCCGGGATTTCGGGTCTCAAAGACAGTATTTTCAAGGTCTTTTCCTTCTGTTTTCCTTGTCTCTGGCGGCGCCAAATCTGTATATAGTTCTGCTGCCTCGCTGGCAGGGCCTCGGCGCGTGCCAAGAGCGTCTATCTGTATCACCCTAATTTGGTTTGCTTGCGGAAAAGTCAATGTCTGGCCGATTTGTGCCTGGCGATGCGGCTTGGACATGACCTCGCCATTCAGGCGCAATTTTTTACCGGAAATAAGCCTGGTTGCCGCGCTTCTGGTTTTGAAAAAACGGGCATACCACAACCATTTATCCAGACGCAGACCGCTATCAGAAGAAGGCATATTCATCTGTTGCCCACAGCCCCTGTCCGCCCCCTAGTCTTTTTTCAAGGCGGCCAGAACCGCAAAAGGGGAACTGGGATCAGGCGCGCGCTCGTTATTCTGGCGCTGCTTGCCAGATGGCCGCCCGGAATATCCGCCCTTGCCAGCATCATTGCGGCGCGGCTTATGGGGTTTTGCATTTGGCTTTTTACCAGAAGGGGCGTTATTTTGCTGCCGCTTAGGATTTTTACGTTTCTGGCGTTCAAAAATAGCTATGGCCGGTTTTTCGGCACCTTCAGAAGCCCGTTCGGAGACCTGTTTGCATCCCAAATCGGCCAGAATAAGCGCCATTTCCTCGCGCCCGACCCCGGCCAGAGACAGCATATCATCGCTTATCTCGAACTGGCCTTCACGGGCAGCCGCACGCACCAGCGCCGCCACACGTTCTATCATATCCACGCGCATGATACGCGGGCCCAAACGGCAATAGCCGGCTGCCAGCCAATAGCCATCTTCCGGCATCTCGCCCTGCCCCTCGGCCAGGCCAAAGGAAACGCGCCCCTCGGGCGGGGGCCCGCAGACAGGGAAATTCTGGTGATACAGGCTATATAATAATACCCGCAAGGCGATAGGGGCCGGTTTCAGCATCGCAGGCAGAAACAGATTTTCAATCCCCATACGAATACCAGCACGTGCCAAAAGCGGCTTGTCCGCCTCGCTCAGCTCTTTTATCTGGTCGGCCAGCAAGCGGCGCGGCACTGTACCCAGCCCTTCATACAGCTGATATAATACACCCTTTGCCGCCCCGGACAGGGTCGGGGTTGAAACAGGCTGGCCAGAAACTGATTCGCTAGAAACAGCTTCGCCAGCACCAGAATCGCCAGAAACAGGCGCATCGGCTTTTTCCGTCTCTGATGGCGTATCAGAGGCGCTGGCATTGGGGCTGTTATTTTCACGTCTCCCGTCTGTTTGCGGGGTTTTTTGTGCGGCCTCTTCGGCAAACAGCTCATCCGGTTTGGTCAGCCGGATAACTGGCTGTAACAGCTCGGCTACATGATCGGCAATAAACTGGTTCAGCCTGTCCTGAATACGGGCTTTCTGGTCATGGTTTAGCAAATCGCTATCGCCCACTTCCACGCGCGGAGCATACAGAGTATCGGACTTCACCAGCCGGGCGATAGCTGCCTCGCGCCAGAAAACCTGGCCGCGCCCATCCAGCTTGAAGGCCGGGTCAGCAGAAATAGCCAGCGCCCCGACCCGCCTTTCAATCTCATCTGGCAGGCCTTTTCGGGCGGCCGATAAAATCACCGCTTTTTCATCACTTTCAGCCAATGTCGGGATAAAGGTAAAGCCTTGCAGTGTGCCGACTTCCTCTCCTTCTACCAGGACGCTACCGTCCAACCTTACTGATGCCAACAATGTTGCAGATTCCTTTAACCTTCTGGAAAGATGGGCTGCCCGCCGATCAACAAATCTTTGAGTAAGCCGATTATGTAATTCATCTGATAGCCTATCTTCTATCGCTCTGGCAAGCTCTGGCCAGCCTTCGGCTTCATCTGTCCAGCCGGTTTTATGGGTGATATAGGTCCAGGTGCGGATATGGGCGATGCGCGTCATCAGCGTGTCAATATCCCCGTCCAGCCTGTCCAGATGCTGCAGCTGGCTGGCCACCCAGTCCTTTTTCAGCTGTCCATCGCGTGCCAGCTGGGTAAAAATCCGGCTGACCATCACCAGATGACTATCAGTCATGGATTGCCGGAAATCGGGAATTTGGGTAACATCCCATAACAGGCGCAGCCGCCCGGGGCTGTCTGCCAGCCTGGCGATAGTGTCCTGTTCAGCCATAGAGGCCAGGGTCAAATGATCCTCGCCATCGGCTTTTTTCATCATCATCGGATGGGGCGGGGCCGCTTCCAGCGAGTTTAGCAGGCCGCCCAGCGTGTTAAAATTCAAAGACCGATTACGCCAGTAAAGGGCGCGGACCGGGGCAAAGCGATGGCTCTCAACCGCATCTATCAGCTCTTGTTCAAAGGCGGTACAGCCTTCGGTTGTGCCAAAAGTGCCATCGGTGGTATGGCGTCCGGCACGCCCGGCAATCTGGGCAATTTCCGC
>JAYOMZ010000004.1:76912-94686 GCA_038121125.1 Alphaproteobacteria bacterium | reverse complement strand
GTAGATGTACATATAAGAAGATTGCGCAAGGCGATTAATATAACGGGCGGGCCGGATGTTATTCGAACAGTGCGCTCGATGGGATATGCATTCGATGCAGAGGCGTAATCTGTCAGGATCATTTTTTCCTTGTTGCCAGATATAATTACGATAGACTAGCCCTGTTTGTTATGCCGTCCTGAAATTACATAAAGCGCTACCTGCCTGTGAAATTTTCTCCAACGTCAGTGATTAAACCTGTAAATCTATGCCTGTTTCTGTCCTTTTTATTGGCGATGACAGGCTGTCAGCCCCTTTCGGTGACAGGCCCTGTATTATCCCCGCCATCCGAACCTGTCACCGCCTCTGCGCCGGCTGACCAAATTCAGGAACAAACACCGGAAATTAACAGCGATAAAGCCATAGAAGAAGTCCCCGTTGAGACGCGCGAGATAGCCAGCCAGACCATTGTCCCTGTTATACCGGAAACACCCCCCCAGCCGTCGAAAACATCCGAGACGCCAAAAGAGCCGGAGATAACAGAGATTGATCCGCGCCTGTTTCTGGACAAGCCCATTGAAGATATCACCGTGGTTCTGGGCCCTGCAGATTTTGCGCGCATCGAGGGCAAAATGGGTATCTGGCAATATCGCCAGACCGAATGTGTGGTGGATTTTTTCTTTTATCTGGAGGGTGCAGATAGCCCCCCCATCCAGCGCATCGCAGCCCTGGATATTCGAAACCGTGTTATCGGCCAGCCTCTGGATGAAAAAAATTGCCGCGAAGCGCTTTATCAGCGCAAACTCTAGCCATCCTTGCCGCTTTAAAACTGCTTGTCCCTATATAGGCAATAGTCAGAAATCGCACAGTCTGAACATTCCGGCTTGCGCGCCTTGCAGACATATCGGCCATGTAAAATCAGCCAGTGATGCGCGCCCTTTTGAAATCGTTTCGGGACGCGCCGCAGCAATTCTTTTTCTACCGCATCAGGTGTTTTTCCAGGTGCCATGCCGGTACGGTTGCCAACCCTGAAAATATGCGTATCCACTGCTATGGTTGGATGGCCAAAGGCTTCATTCAGCACAACATTTGCCGTTTTTCTGCCCACCCCTGGCAAGGCTTCAAGGGCAGCTCTATCTTCAGGGACAATACTGTTATGGTTATCTATCAGCATCCTTGATAGCTTGATGACATTTTCTGCCTTTGTATTAAACAGGCCGATGGTTTTGATATAGGATTTTACCCCCTCCACCCCCAGCGCGACCATTTTTTCCGGCGTATTGGCGCGCTGAAATAACGGGCCTGTTGCCTTGTTCACGCTGACATCGGTTGCCTGGGCAGAAAGCGCGACCGCAACCAGCAATGTATAGGGGTCTTGAAAGTTTAGCTCGGTGCGCGGGTCAGGTTCCCGTTTGGATAGCGATTCAAACACCTTGTCGATATCAGATAAACGCATCTTGCGCGGCATATGTCCTACCCTTTTCCTGTTCAAAAATGAACTTATCTAAATGATAATAACGTAAAATACGCAAGAAGCGAGGCACTATCTGCCAGCGCCCATAAAAGACAGGATAAAAGATGACGTCACAGACAGGCGCACCGCAAGGCCGATTATGGTTTAACCGGCAAGGTGACAGAAAAAAGGAAACCTATGTCATCACGCTTTGGCCCTATCGGTCTTTATCCCTGAAAGGCTTTCGTATTTTTATGGCTAGTCTGGCCAGCTTGATGAGCCTTATCGCCACCGGATTTTATCTTTTGGGTGCCTGGCCTGTTATCGGGTTTTTGGGGGCAGAAATCCTGATTGTCTGGTTTGCGTTCAAGCTAAATTACCGGGCAGGACAATTGGTAGAGACAGTGGAAATTACCCCGCATTTTGTGCAAATCACCCGCACAAACTGGCGCGGCCAGAACCACCGGCAAACCATTGAAAGCCCATGGGTATATGCAGAAATCACAAAAGAGGAAGAGCATAAACCGCGATTATTTTTACGCGCCCATAGCCAGAAAATGGAAATTGGTACTTTTATGCCGCCTGTGGAGAAAGCCTCTCTGGCAAAAGCGATAAATGAGGCATTGAGGCGCGTGCGTTTTGACCATACCGCCCCGGCTGAAACGCTAGGCACCCAGCACATCATCCATTGAATATAAGCAAGGTTTTTGAGCGGCGGCAAATCGTGCAGCCCTTAGCGCGCCCCGGGCAAAAATAACACGGCTGGTCGCCCGGTGGGTAATCTCGACACGTTCTTGCTGGCCAAAAAATGTCACTGTATGTTCGCCTGCCACATCGCCGCCGCGTAAAGCTGCAAAACCGATAGTTCCGGATTTACGCGCACCGGTTATGCCATCGCGCCCGCTTTCCTTTTCTGTCTCCAGATCAATTTGCCGACCTTTAGCCGCTGCCTTGCCAAGCGCAAGTGCTGTTCCGGAAGGGGCATCCACCTTTTGATTATGGTGGGTTTCAACAATTTCAATATCCCAGTCCGCATCCAGCTGGCGGGCCACCTGTTCCACAATCTGGCCAAGCAGGGTGACGCCAACAGATGTGTTTGCACAATAAACAATCGGTATCTGGCGGGCTGCTTTTTCCAGCTCTTTTTCCTGTTTAGCACTCAATCCGGTTGTACCAACCACCATGGCCGTGCCGGATGCAACAGCGATTTCAATATGTTTCATAGTGGCTTCGGGGCGGGTAAAATCAATAATGACGCCGCCTGAACCAATGCCCAAAATCTTTGCATCCGCGCTGATAGTGGCTGCACCAATGGCCGTTCCAATGGCCGGGCTTTGGGGATGTTCACTGGCCGCCAGAATATCAATATCGCCAGCCTCTGTTACCAGAGAGGCGATCATCTGACCCATTTTGCCAGCCGCACCGGGCAAAGCGATATGCAGGTTTTGTTTCTCGGACATACGGCTTATGCTCCTGACATAGCTATTTGGCGACCCTTACGACCATAGCGTTTTTACCCGGTCAATAAAGCCTTTTGTCTGCGGGCTGGCATCGCCTGCTTCATCAAATTCCTGTAACAGATTAATCTGTTTTTTGCTGAGCTTGGTAGGGGTTTCGACAATAATTTCCACAATTTGATCGCCATGATTGCCGCCGCGCAATCCAGGCATCCCCTTGCCACGCATCCTGAATTTTCGCCCCGATTGCGTGCCTTTTTCAATTTGCAGCCGGGTCATCTTGCCGCCCAGAGTTGGCACATCAATAGTCCCGCCAAGTGCGGCCGTAACCATTGGCACAGGTACATCAATATAGAGATTACCGCCATCACGTTCAAAAATCGGGTGATCAGATACATTCACAAAAATATACAAATCGCCCGATGGCGCGCCGCGCAAACCTGCCTCGCCCTTGCCAGACAGGCGAATACGTGTGCCGGTATCCACGCCTGCCGGAATATTTACCGACAGATTTTCCGATTTTTCGACCCTGCCCTGCCCGCGACATGGACTACAGGGGTTAGAGATAGTCTCGCCTGCCCCCTGGCAAGCAGGACAGGTGCGCTCTACAGTGAAGAACCCTTGCTGGGCGCGCACCTTGCCCATACCGCCGCATCCGGAACAGGGAACAGGCTGGCTGCCTTTGGCGGCCCCGATTCCCCCGCAACTGTCACAGGTAGAAGATATATTGGCGACAATATCTTTCTGGCAGCCTGTATAGGCCTCATCCAGATCAATGGTCAGATCATAGCGTAAATCCGCGCCATGCCGGGCTTGTTCTGCACGCCCGCGCCCCCCTGAAAATTCCGAGAACATCTGCTCGAAAATATCGGAAAAGCCGCCGCCGCCAAAACCGGCTCCGCCAAAGCCGCCGCCACCAAAACCGCCTCCCTGTTCAAAGGCAGCATGACCCATCTGGTCATAGGCAGCTCTTTTCTGGCTGTCTTTTAAAACCTCATAGGCTTCACTGGCTTCTTTAAAGCGCTCGGCAGCGGCCTCATCGCCGGCATTGCGATCGGGGTGATTGGCCATGGCCAATTTACGGTAAGCCGATTTAATGGCTTTTTCATCGGCATCCTTGCTGACCCCCAGCACTTCATAATAATCGCGTTTCGGCATATCTGGCCACGTTTCAATTCAAATTACAAACACCCTAAAAAAGACCCCTTTTTATTCAAAAGGGGTCTTTTATCGAACCTTACGCTTTTTTAGCGTCCTGTTCATCATCCACTTCTTCAAAATCGGCATCCACGACACCATCATCATCACTTGCCGAATTGCCAGCTTGTGCTGATTCTGCTTCCGGATCTGCCTGATAGGCAGCTTCGCCCATCTTCATCATCGCCCCGGACAGGGTTTCTGCCTTTGCTGAAATCTCTGCAGCATCTTCGCCTTCCAGAGCTGTTTTCAGATCTGCAACAGCGGTTTCCACTTCGGCTTTTACCTCTGCATCGGCCTTGTCGCCTACATCCGCTATCGTTTTTTCAGCCGTATGGACAAGGGCTTCTGCACGGTTGCGTGTTTCCACCTCTTCGCGCCGGGCTTTATCTTCTTCTGCATAGGTTTCGGCATCCTTGATCATCTGGTCAATCTCGTTATCATCGAGACCGCCCGAGGCTTTGATGCTAATGGCCTGTTCCTTGCCGGTTGCCTTGTCTTTGGCACTTACCTTTACAATACCATTGGCATCAATATCAAAAGATACCTCAATTTGCGGCACGCCTCTGGCAGCAGCAGGAATACCTTCCAGATTGAACTGACCCAGCATCTTGTTATGTGCGGCCATTTCGCGCTCACCCTGATAAACAGAGATGGTCACCGCAGACTGGTTATCTTCTGCTGTTGAAAAGACCTGGCTCTTTTTTGTCGGGATGGTGGTATTGCGGTCGATAAGACGGGTAAAGACCCCGCCCAATGTTTCAATCCCCAGAGACAGAGGCGTCACATCCAGCAACAGCACATCTTTTACATCACCCGTTAAAACACCTGCCTGAATAGCTGCACCGGAGGCAACAACCTCATCCGGGTTCACGCCGCGATGCGGTTCCTTGCCAAAGAATTTTTCAACGGTTTCGATGATTTTCGGCATTCTGGTCATACCGCCAACCAAAATCACCTCGTCAATCTCGGAAGCAGAAACACCGGCATCTTTCAGTGCCTTTTTACATGGCTCCAGAGAGCGCTGAACCAGATTTTCAACCAGCTGTTCCAGCTTTGAGCGGCTCAGCTTTACATTCAGATGTTTTGGCCCTGACTGATCAGCGGTAATAAAGGGCAGGTTAACTTCTGTCTGGGTTGCGCTGGACAGCTCAATCTTGGCTTTTTCGGCAGCTTCTTTCAAACGCTGCAATGCCATTTTATCCGAGCGCAAATCAATCCCCTGTTCCGTCTTAAACTGATCGGCCAGATAATCGATAATCTGCTGGTCAAAATCTTCCCCGCCCAGGAATGTATCCCCATTGGTTGATTTTACCTCAAAAACGCCGTCGCCCACTTCCAGGACAGACACATCAAATGTCCCGCCGCCAAGGTCAAAAACCGCAATAATGCCGGATTCTTTTTTATCCAGACCATAGGCAAGGGCAGCGGCTGTTGGCTCATTGATGATCCGCAAAACTTCCAGACCGGCAATTTTACCTGCATCTTTTGTGGCCTGACGCTGGGCATCGTTGAAATAGGCTGGCACGGTGATAACAGCCTGATCAACGCTTTCGCCCAAATAGGCCTCGGCATCTTCTTTTAGTTTACGCAAAATAAAGCTGGACATCTGGCTGGGCGAATAATCCTCGCCATCTACTGAAATCCATGCATCGCCATTTTTGGCCGGCTTTACTTCGAAGGGCACAAGATCAGCAAATTCTTTCATTGCCGCATCATCTGCACGCCGACCGATCAGGCGCTTGACCGCAAAAATGGTCTTTTCCGGATTGGTGACTGCCTGCCGCTTGGCAGACTGGCCAACCAAACGCTCGCCATCATCTGCAAAAGCGATCATGGAAGGGGTTGTGCGTGTCCCTTCTGCATTTTCGATAACTTTTGCTGCTTTACCGTCCATTACGGCAACACAGGAATTTGTTGTTCCTAAATCAATCCCAATGACTTTGCCCATTTTACTGATCCTTCTTATCGTCACGCACCAGCATATCCGCCGGCGTCTTTCTTAACTGTTGCATATATAAGTGCTGTTTTTTCCTATACAAGAGGCAATGCCTTTTCTGCTTTTTTTGCCTCTTTGACAGGCGCGCCTCTTGCCGCCTGTTCAGTTTTCTATCGCCCCGGGCAGATAGATATCTAGCTATCCTTATCTGTGGCCGGGGTAGCAGCCTGTGCAGCCGGTTTCGAGACCCCCACCATGGCCGGGCGCAATAAGCGGTCATGCAGCATATAGCCTGATTGCACGACCTGAACGACCATGCCCGGTGCTACCTCGTCTGTGGGTACTTCAAACATTGCCTGATGCAGATTGTAATCAAATTTCTCGCCCTCGGGGGTGAGTTTTGTGATCTGATGCCGTTCCAGAACCGTGGCAAATTCACGTGCCGACATCTCTACCCCGATAAGGATATTTTTCAAGGTTTCATCCATATCCTCTTTATTTTCAGGCATATGGGAAATTGCGGTTTCCAGATTATCGATAGAGGCCAGCAGATCGCGGGCCAGTCCCAGCGCCCCGTATTTTTTTGCAGCCGCCATATCGCGCTCGGTGCGTTTACGCAGATTTTCATTATCTGCCATTACCCGCAAAAGCTGGTCTTTTAGCGCGTGGATATCCTCTGCTTCCTCGCTGGTATCTGCGCTATCCGGAGCTTCTGCATCGGGTGATGGCATATCCGGATGTTCAGCCTCTGCTGTATCGGTGGTTTCAGATGCTGTCTTTTGCTCTTCTGCATCCATCGCTGTTTCAGCATTCTTGTCTTGTGTTTCTGCTGTCATTTTACGCCCATTTAACCAGGTTGAATCTTGCATTATGAGGGGTATGTAAGTATCGTTTGGCAAAATGCCAAGATACCCGATACAAGAAAGCCCTATTTTTTAAAGAAAAACGCCTTCTTTGCGGTCTCGTTCTGCTGTTTTCACTGTTTTTGGGCTTTATCCAAATTTTACTTCTGGTTTATAAGGGTAGATATATTTCCGGCTCGCAAATAATACGCAAAACAGCCTGTTGACCGCTGACAGGCATTTAAAATTAAGGCACAGCCATGGCTAAAATGCCCAAAAATGATAATCTGGTGATGGAATCGATTGAGGATCTGTTTCAGCAAGCCGATATAGTGTCGGAAAATCCCTCTTCTGCCCCATCACAGCTCAGCCGCGAGAAGGCAGGGAAAATACCGATTATTGGCGCACGTGCCGTTACGCTGGAAAAAGACAGCCCGCCCGGTTCCGATATATTGGTACTGGCAGGCCAGAAACGCCCCTTGTCAGAACAGTCAGAACCTTTTTTCTCCGCCCCTTCGAAAAAAGAGGGGGTAGCAGATCCCCGTCCATCAGAGGCGGCCGCCATTCAGCCAGAATCAGAAGACCCGTTTCTGGCTATTCGCCAGGCGGTGATTTCTGCCTCTGATCCTGACAGCCCGCAAACAATAAACAGTAGCGAGCAGAAAAAAGACAGCGCGCCGGCGGGAATTACAGATAATGATACAAACCCCCTTGGTGACCAGAAATTTGCTGACCAAATTGCGCGGCTGATTGACCGGGAAATCGAGCTTCGCCTGAAAGCCCAGCTTTCTATCCTGACATTGGCAAACCATCCGGCAAAAGCGGCCACGCAAGCCGAAAAACCGGAAAAAAAATCACGTGAAAAGACCGCCAGAAAGCCTGCGCCCAAAAAAGCACAGACCAAAAAGGCGAAAACCGATAAACTGGCTACCAAAAAGAGTACAACCAAAAGAGCAGGCGCAAAAAAAGCACTGACAAAACAGACTGGCACTAGAAAAACACCGGCCAAAAAGACCGCCCGGACACCGAAAAAATCATAATGGGAAAGAGCGCAATGAGGCCGCAAACTTTAACCGCAGAAGCAGAGCCAATGATCAAAATTGCCTGTCCGCATTGCCAGGTGCTGGGCGAGATTCCAGCGATTGTTCTGCAAAATAGTGACTGGCCTATCGCCTGTCATCATTGCCATCAGCATTATTTTGCCCCGGTCGTAAACGGGCCGGAAAAACTGGCACGCCAAAAAAAGATCGCCTGTTCAAATTGCAAGTCAATAGCCGAAATAGAACAGGAAAAATATGAGGCTATTTTATCGGTTGGTGCAACGCTTTACTGTCCGGACTGCCATCATGATCTGCCCCTTTCCAAAGCGGGAGCAAAAGCAAAAACCGCCACGCCCTCGATAGAAACACTTTCACCGGAAAAGACAGAAAATAATACCGCTAAAGGGTCTGGCCAACCGGCATTCCCGGGATGGCGCAGTGCGTTATTTTTACTTTTTGCCGGTTTTGTGCTGGCCGCCCTGGCCATGATGGCCGCCCAGGAAGGGCTGATAGACCGTGTCTGGCTGGATAAATTATTATCCCAAATGCCCGACCGGCAAATGATTGCCGATGGATTGCGCAGCCTGTTTCCCCGACTATGAATACTGGCTATAATGTAGGCCAAAATTTCTAGCCAAGTACCTTGGCGATTGTCTTGCTGGTATAATCCACCATCGGAATAATACGGGCATAATTCATGTGGCGCGGGCCAATCACCCCAACCGCCCCGATGATTTTACGCTCGCTATTATGATAGGGTGCCAGCACCATTGAACAGCCTGTTTGCGAAAAAAGCTGATTTTCCGAGCCGATAAAAATCTGCAAGCCGTCGGCGTGCAATACCTTATCCATTAGCTGGCTGGTATGGCCGCGCATTTCCAGCTTGTCAAACAGCACCCGAACGCGCGCCAAATCTTCGACTGCGCGCACATCTTCCAGCAAATTTGCCTGACCATTCACGATAAGGGCCGCATCCTGTGTATCGGCATGATCAGACCAGATAGCCACCCCGCGTTCGATTAAATCGCTGGTCAGGCTATCCAGTTCCGCCCGGCAAATTTCCTTGTCCTGCTCTACCAGCTTCAGGATTTCGCTAACCGATTTGCCCTTATACTGGCTGTTCATATAATTAGAGGCTTGGGTGATAACATGACCGGGCAAGCCAGAGGGAAAAGCGATCATGCGGTTTTCAACATGGCCATTGGAAAAGACCAGGATGACCAAAATCCGGTTATCCTGAATAGGTACAAATTCAATATGATTAACATTTAGGTCTTCGGTCGGGGTCATAACCAGAGAGGCACATTTCGACAGGCCGGACAAAGCAAGGCTGGCCTTGTCCAGCATCTGACTGACCGATAACCCGTCGCTATATTCTATCGCATCTATCGAGCCATGCTCATCCAGAGCCAGACTGTCGCGCACTTCCATCAGCCCGTCGACAAACAGGCGCAAGCCCGCCCGGGTAGGCACACGCCCGGCCGAAGTATGAGGCGAGAATAATAGCCCGCTCCCTTCCAGCTCTGCCATAATAGCCCGCACCGAAGCAGAGGATAAATTCACCTCGCTTGCAGCTGCGATAAGACCAGAGCCGACAGGCGAGCCTGTTTGCAAATAATTTTTAACAATCTCGTTAAAAATTTGTGTTGAACGGCGGGTCATTTCCGGGATTGCTGGTTCGTTCATAAAGGATACCTTCGCCAGAACATATCTGTTATGCTAATGCCATTATCTTACGCGATTGAAGATTTTTTGAGAAGATTGCCTCTTATAAAAATCTGTAAAATCTTTAAAAAGGGTAGAGAGATCTGTTAGAGGAGTTCATTTATTCATGGCACTTTCCCGTTCAAATGGCCGTAGCGCAGATGCCCTTCGCGACGTGGTGATACAGCCGCATTTTTCTGCCTATGCAGAAGGTTCCTGCCTGATTTGTATAGGCAATACTCATGTGATTTGCACCGCTTCTGTAGATGAAAAAGTCCCGCCTTTTTTGCGCGGGGCAAATAAAGGCTGGGTGACGGCTGAATATGGTATGTTGCCGCGGGCCACCCATAGCCGCATGGACAGAGAAGCCGCGCGCGGCAAGCAATCCGGACGTACACAGGAAATCCAGCGTCTGATCGGCCGCTCCTTGCGGGCGATTATTGATCTGGAAAAACTGGGTGAGCGGCAGATTAAAATCGATTGCGATGTTATTCGCGCCGATGGCGGCACGCGCACCGCATCCATCACCGGGGCGTGGGTAGCACTCTCTCTGGCTCTGGAAGACCTCTTGCAAAAGGGTTTGATAACCGCAATGCCCTTGCGCGATCAGGTGGCAGCCATTTCCTGTGGTATGGTTGACGGCCAGGCGGCGGCAGACCTTGATTATAATGAAGACAGCTCTGCTGAAACCGATGCCAATTTTGTCCTGACAGCCAGTGGCGGGATTGTGGAAATTCAGGGCACGGCAGAACAGCATCCTTTTTCAGAAGCCCAACTCCTGGAAATGATGGGGCTGGCAAAATCAGGGTGCCAGCAGCTATTTGAAAAGCAGATGCAGGCAGTTCGCACACCAAAAACTTGAACAGGTTTTTTTAAAAATGACACGCAGATTCAATCGGACAGACAAGCTAGTCATTGCCAGCCATAATCCGGGCAAGGTTAGCGAAATCAGAGCCTTGCTGGCGCCCCTGCAAATTGAGGTGACAGGGGCAGCGGATCTGGATCTGGCAGAGCCGGAGGAAACAGGCAGCAGCTTTATCGAAAATGCCGAATTAAAAGCCCGCCTTGCTGCACAGGCAGCCAATTTACCCGCCCTGTCGGATGATTCCGGCTTTTGTGTTGAGGCACTTGGCGGGGCACCCGGCATTTATTCTGCCCGCTGGGCAGGGCCGGACAAGGATTTTAATCAGGCGATGGAACGGGTAAGTACCGCTCTGCTGGCTTCCGGCTCGAAGAGCAGAAGGTGCGAGTTTGTCTGCGCGCTGAGCCTTGCCTGGCCAGACGGGATTTGCGAGAGCTTTGAGGGCAGAATATCTGGCGAGCTATGCTGGCCGCCACGCGGCGATAAGGGGTTTGGCTATGATCCCGTCTTCATACCCACAGGGTTTTCCCAAACCTTTGCTGAAATGGATCCGGCCGACAAACACGCGATGAGCCACCGCGCTATCGCCTTTAACCAATTGCTGGAAGCCTGTTTTATATCGTGACCTGCAAGATGCCGGCCATAAGTTTATATGTGCATTGGCCCTTTTGTCTGGCCAAATGCCCCTATTGTGATTTTAACTCGCATATTGCACAGGATATTGATGCCATAAAGTGGCGCGACGCACTTATCCGTGATTTGGAAATACAGACAAGGGCAGCCTGTCAGTATCTGGGCGTCGCTGAAGGCCAGCTTTTTTTAACCAGTATTTTTTTTGGTGGTGGCACCCCCAGCCTGATGCCAACTTTCATCATCGCAGATTTGCTGGATAGGGCGGCTGATTTATGTATCACCGCCCCGGATTTGGAAATTACCGCAGAAGCGAACCCGACCTCGGCCGAGACGGCCAAATTACAGGGATTTTATCAGGCAGGCATTAACCGGTTATCCCTTGGCATACAAAGCCTGGAAGATGACGGGCTGAAATTTTTAGGCCGCGAGCATAGTGCAAAAGAAGCCCTTGTCGCACTGGAAAAGACAGCGGCCATTTTCCCGCGCTGGTCGGCAGATTTGATCTATGGCTTGCCTCAACAAAGCCTGGATAACTGGCAAAAACAGCTGGCAGAAATCACCGCAAGCAAACCGGCCCATTTATCCTGTTATCAATTAACCATAGAGCCGGGCACTGTCTTTTACACACGCCAAAAAAAGGGCGCAGAGCTGACAGCTGATTCAGACAGGGTGGCCGATTTATATCTGCTGACAGAAGAATTTTTGCAAGAAAAAGGCCTGGCCGCTTATGAAGTGTCCAATTATGCAAGGCCGGGGCAGGCCTCGCGCCATAATCTGAATTACTGGCAAGCGGGAAATTGGCTGGGCATAGGGCCTGGCGCCCATGGCAGGCTGACATCCGTAAAAGGCCGCTATAACCGCATTAATCGGCGCAGCCCCTCTGGCTGGCTGGAGAGTATGGAAACGCCCGAGGCCGGGCTGGAGAGCGAGGCAATCGAACAGCCACAGGATTATTTTAATGAATATTGGATGATGGGTCTAAGGCTGGCAGAAGGGGTGGGCTGGCCAGCGGCCGGGCAGTTTGGCGATGCAGATCTGAAACTTAATGGCGAATGGCTGGACAGATTTATCGCAGAAGGCTGGCTTGTCGCAAATGATGAGAAATTATCAACCAGCCTTGAGGGGCGCTTGCGGCTGGATATGATATTATCTCACCTGCTGGACTAGCGGGCGACCAGCTGGTTATCTATCAGCGTCCGGATTTCATAATAGCGCTGATTTTGGCCATCTGGCAGTAAATTGAATCGGCCACTTAGCCCGGAAAACCCTTCATCTCTTATCAGGCCGGCACGCCAGTCAATCGTTTGATTTGGCCGGGCGCTTGCTGCGCCCTGATGGGTAATGGCCACCAGGGCAAAGGCATCAAACCCCATTTTGACCAGATGGTTGGTCGGTTTATCAAACAGGGATTGAAACCGCTCTTCAAATTCCGGGCTGGCAGGTTGCAGGGCTTGTGTAATAACAGCCCCTTGCAAGGAAGGTTCAGCCAGCAATTCCGGGCGTGCCCATAAATCGGTTCCCAGATACATCACCCTTGAAGGGTCCAAATCATAATAGGAAAGCACCGGGGCGACCCGCAAAATAAAGTCAGGATTGCCCGCTAAAATCAGCGCATCATAAGCCGGCTCGGGCAATTGCGGGTTTTCGGGATCGGGTTTTTGATAGCGGGTAAATTGCTGGACGGCCTGGCGCAGGCTATCTTCATCTGCCAGTACCAGCTGTGGCAATGTCATCCATTCAGCCGCCGTCAGACCAAAAGAGGCCAGCCTGTTTTGGGTATGGGATAACAGGCGCTGGCCAAACATATCTTCAGACGCCAATATAGCTATTTTTGTGCGATTTTGTGCAATGGCATGACCCAGTAAATGATCGATTTGCTGTTCTGGCAGATAGCCCAATACCCATTGGCCGGATGTAGCGGCCTGTACATTATTGGATAAAGATATTGCTGGTATGGCAGAGGCTGCCAGAATGGTGCGCGCTTCTATCGCTGACTGGGTAAATAACGGCCCGATAACAATATCCACCTCTGCCTCTATCGCCTCGCGGGCAGCGTCTGCAGCCCGGCTACCGCCTGCTGTATCAAAATAAATCAGGCTCGTCTTTGGATCGGCCAGCTGAAATAACGCCAGCTCTGCCCCGCTGGCAATATCCCGCCCCAGACCCGCATAGCTGCCGGAAAAGGGCAGCATCAGACCGATGCGAAGCTGGCCATCTGATTTAGCGGGCGCACTAAAGGGCTGAGGCGGTTTAAAGCTATCTGCATCCCCGTTCTTTAACAGGCTCAGCGCAGCTTTTAGCGCCTGTTCGGCAAGTGCCTGGCGTTTGGCAGCATTTTTATCCAGAAGCGGTGCCTGGCCAGCTGCAGCGGTGACCACCTCTTGCCCGGGCGGGATAATTTCTGCCGCCGGGGCAGGCGGATTTTCAATTTCCGAAATAATATCACCAACAATATCGGGGGTTTCTTCTGCGGGGCTGGTAGCAGAGCTTTGGGCAGCAGTGATAGAAGGCCTTGTGTCTGCAGTTTGCAGGTTTTTTTCAGAGACAGGCGTACAGGCAGCTATCGCCCAGACAGCCAGCAAGGCTGCAACAAGCCCTGGCTTGCCTTTCATCTGCTTTATCGGCTGATGCAACGCGTTTATACAGTCCGTTATCATAGCGTACCTGTTTTTTTCCTGTCCCTGTATATCGCTGTTACCCGCGCGATACAGATTTTCCTTTACCCTTTGCGGGGATAACCCGTTATAGTGATGCCATGAATAGGCTTGGAACTCAATCGCTGTCGCATTCAGATAAAAAGCGATAGCCGGACACAGGCATCTCTCACAAAGTTATCCAAACATGGAAATAAGGTGAAATTGTGCTGAAACTTGTATCCACACCCATTGGCAATCTGGGCGATCTTAGCCCGCGTGCGGGCCAGGCCTTGTGCGAAGCAGATATTATTGCCTGTGAAGATACGCGCACAACCAGAAAACTTGTCACCTTGTGTTCTTTGCAAATACGGGCAAAATTGCTGGCCTATCATGACCATAATGGCCATGAAATGCGGCCGAAATTATTGACTCTTATGAAAGCTGGCAAACAGATTGTGCTGGTAAGCGATGCCGGCACGCCGCTTATCTCTGACCCGGGCTATAAGCTGGTCGCTGCCTGTCATGAACAGAATATCCCGGTAACTGCCATACCGGGCGCATCTGCCCCCTTGATGGCGCTGACCATATCGGGTCTGCCAACGGACAGATTTACCTTTCAGGGTTTTGTGCCGCAAAAGCAAAATGCCGCACGCGCCCATATAAGCGAATCAGCCAGCCTGACCATGACCCAAATCTGGTTTGAAGCGCCCCGCCGCCTGGCAAAGACGCTTGGGCTGATGGCTGAAATATATGGCGATCGACTAGCGGTTATTACCCGCGAATTAACCAAATTGCACGAGACGATTGAACGGGACAGGCTGGGGCTGTTGGCCGAAAAATACGCACGGAATGATCCCCCAAAGGGCGAGCTGGTTCTGCTGATAGAAGGGGCAGATAAATCTGCACAATCCTATGATGAAGAAGCGGTGCGCGCGCTACTGGGTGATATTTTGCAAAACAGCTCGGTAAAGGATGCGGCAAGGGAAGCTGAAGCCTTAACGGGCTGGCCGCGCCGCAGCCTCTATCAAATAGCCTTATCGATAGCCCAAAAAGACTGATCCCGAAAAAAGATTAATTCCCCGAAAAAGATTAATTAAGGTGATAATCGGGCGCTCGGATAACAAAGAGGGCGCACAAGGTGGGACGCAGACCAACCGCAGATTATCAGGCAGCCGAACAGGCAGGCAGGCGCGCAGAATATCTGACAAGATTTCTCTATCATCTGGCAGGCTATCGCTGTGTGACAATGCGCCAGAAAACCCCCTTTGGCGAGCTGGATCTAATTATGCAGCGGGGCCAGAAAATACTGGTTCTGGAGGTAAAATTTCGCCAGCGCATGGATAATTTTGATGGCGGGCTGCCAGGTCACCAGCAAATAAAGCGCATGAGAAATGCCGTCTTGTGGGTATCTGGCAGATATCCTGTTTTTACCGACAGGATATGTATTTTGCGGGTGGTTCAGTGGCAGGGCTGGTGGCGCATACGCCAAACCGATATCGATTTCTAGGCGATAGGTGCCTGGTTTATCCACTGGATTATCTGGCCAGTTGATGAAAAAAGAGGTTTTCTATAGAATCGTAAATGCGGTATATGAAAAGAGCCTTTTTACAGAGATATCATGAAAGGCTTATTCACCCTTTTTTCGGAGTTTTTTTTCGATGATCAGCAGAAATCTTTTTTTCAGCATGATAGTTTTAACCGCCTCGACATTGGCCTTGTCTGGCTGTGTGGGGGCAGCGGTTGGTATAGGCGCAGCAGCGGTAACCGCCTCATCAACCGAAAAAGGCTTTTCAACTTCTGTATCAGACGGGGTGATAGAGGCAAAATTACTGGATAAATTTATTCAGACAGATTCCAGCCTTGTGACCAGCATTGAAAAATCGGTGAATAATGGCAGTGTGCTGATGACCGGCAGTGTGGAGACGATTGAGCAAAAAATTCTTGCGACCAAGCTGGCCTGGGAAATAAAAGGGGTGCGCGAGGTCGTAAATGAAGTCCAGGTCAGCAGTGAGACTTCAGCGCGTGATATTGCAAAGGATTTGGCCGCGAGTGCCCAGCTTCGCGCTGCCCTGATAGGCGATCAGAATATCTCCTCTCTTAATTATTCTATCGATGTGGTCAATGGCATTGTGTATCTGTCCGGGGTCGCCGCCGATGAACAGGAAAAAGAGCGCGTCATTGCCCATGCACAGGAATTACGCTTTGCCAAAAAAGTGGTGAATTATATTATTCTGGAAACCGATAAGAGAGATTAATCGGTGTCCGGACAATTGAATATCGCCATCCAGATGGATCCGGTCTCGTCTATCGATATAGGCGGGGATACAACCTTTGCCCTTGCCCTGAAAGCCCAGGAGCGAGGCCATAAATTATGGTATTACACGCCTGACAGGCTGAGCTATCAGCAAGGCAGGATTACCGCCATCGGTCAGGATTTAACCCTGTTTGATGATCGCGACCATTTCTTTGAGACAGGCGCAGAACAGGAACGCGCCCTGGAAGAATTTGACGTTATCCTGATGCGTCAGGATCCGCCCTTTGATATGGCCTATATCACTGCCACACATATTCTGGAAATGTTGCCGCCCACCACCAAGGTTATCAATAATCCTGCCGAAGTGCGCAATGCACCCGAAAAATTGCTGGTCACGCTGTTTGCCGATCTGATGCCGGCTACCCTGATTTCCAGAGATAAAGAAAAAATCCGCAGCTTTCGCGACCAGTATAAGGATATCATCATAAAGCCGCTTTTTGGTAATGGCGGGGCAGGGGTGTTTCGCCTTCAGCCGGGTGACCAGAATTTAAGTTCCTTGCTGGAAATGTTTTTCGAGACCAGCCGTGTTCCGGTAATGGTTCAGCAATATCTGCCCGATGTTCGGGCAGGCGATAAGCGCGTTATCCTGATTAATGGCGAGGCAAAAGGGGCGATTAACCGTGTTCCGCAAGAAGGTGAGGCACGCTCTAACCTGCATGTGGGCGGTTCTGCCCAGGCTGTAGAGCTGACAGACAGGGATAGAGAAATTTGTGCGATCATTGGCCCGGAATTAAAAAGGCGCGGTCTGGTATTTGTCGGCATTGATGTTATCGGCGACTATCTGACCGAAATTAATGTCACCTCACCCACCGGCATTCGCGAGATTGAGCGATTTACCGGACAAAGCATGGCCGCCCTATTTTGGGAGGCGGTGGAAGGTTGGCCAGAAGGGCAATGGACAAATACGGTGCCGCGCCGCTAGCCATTATCTGCACCAAACAGAAAAAACCGGCGATAGGATAGCGCTTCCAGCACGTGATAACGGGTAATCACCGGACTGGCCGCCAGGTCAGCAATGGTACGTGCCACCCGAATAGATTTTTGAAAGCCGCGCGCAGATAGCGCCTGTTTTTCCAGCGCCTCGCTATAAAGGCTTCGAATATCTTCATTATCCTTTAGCTCGTCATTCAGTGATTTTGCGTCCAGATGGGCATTTAGCAAATCGTCTTTGCCAGATTGCCGGCTGGCGGCAAATTGACGTGACGCCATTATGCGTTCGCGCACCTTTTGGGTAGATTCAGATAAGTGTTCTGATAATAATTCGGCCGGGCGAAGCTCTGCCACATCCAGTAAAATATCAAACCTGTCCAGAATGGGCCCTAATATGCGCACCATATAATCCTGAGCACAACGCGGAGCGCGGCTGCAGGCACGTGACGGGTCGGATAAATAGCCGCAACGGCACGGGTTCATGGCAGCGACCAGCTGAAATCTGGCAGGATAACGTACATGATGATTGGCTCTGGCAATGACGATATCCCCGGTTTCAAGGGGCTAGCGCAAACTATCGAGAGCCGGGCGGCTAAACTCGGCCAATTCATCCAGAAATAGAACCCCTGTATGGGCAAGCGAAACCTCGCCTGGCCGGGCTTTCTGTCCGCCGCCAACCAGTGAAGCCATAGAGGCAGAATGATGCGGGTCACGAAAGGGGCGCTGTTGAATAAGCCCGGAGGCAGGCAGCGCCCCGGCAATAGAATGGATCATGGTTGCTTGCAGGG
>JAYOMZ010000004.1:7500-76812 GCA_038121125.1 Alphaproteobacteria bacterium | reverse complement strand
CATTGGACATATGTACCTGAACAGATACATCCAGAGTTTCGATACCGCGAAACGCAACTTTAGAGACAATAGACTGCATCATATACAGCTATCACAGGTAATAATTCCGCCCTGATTATTTTTCCAACTATATTTCGCAGGCATGGGTTTTTTGAAAGATCAGCTGCGGGCAGGCAGCATCCGGCCAAGAGCATGACCGCCCAATATATGCATATGCAAATGCGGTACATCCTGGTGACCATGATGGCCGGTATTGGCGATAAGACGGTAGCCCTCTTCGGTGACCCCGGCCAGTTTTGCAACCCGGCCAAGGGCGGCCAGATAGGCGATTTGTTCTTCAGCAGAGGCATTTTCACTGAAATCGGTCATATTTACATATGCCCCTTTGGGGATCACCAGAATATGAACCGGGGCTTGTGGCTGAATATCATGAAAGCTTAATGTATGCTCACATTCATCTACCTTGTTACAGGGAATCTCCCCGCGCAGGATTTTAGCAAAGATATTCTGATCATCATAAACAGGCTGTGACATGATAGGCTATCTCCTTGATAAAAAATTACGAACGGCTGGCTTTTTCTGCCAGGCCGGATTGATGCTGGCGGCGCGCCAGTTCCTGCCACACCTCGTCTGGGGTCAGGCCGGCTGCCACCCAGACAACCAGTAAATGATACAAAAGATCTGCTGATTCGCGCGCCAATGCCTCTTTATCGGATTTTAAGGCCTCTATCACCACTTCGGTGGTTTCTTCTGCCAGCTTGCGTACCGGCTTTTCCGGTGCGCCCGCCAGTAACGCTGCGCTATAGCTTTCAGAAACAGGGGCAGATTTACGCGCCTCTATCTTGCAATAAAGCTGTTCCAGAATATCTGCATTTGGCATGGTTATCGGGGCATCAGAGGTCATTTTAACCCTTTATGTTTTTACCTAATTATAATCGGCGCACCGGGATATTGGCTGCCTGCATCGCTGATTTTGCCTCATCTATGGTAAATTGTCCAAAGTGAAAAACAGAGGCAGCCAAAACCGCGCTGGCATGGCCTTCAGTAATCGCTTCGGCAAAATGTTCGGGCGTACCTGCCCCGCCTGAAGCAATAACAGGAACAGATACCGCATCACTCACCGCACGGGTAAGCGGAATATCAAAACCGGCCTTTGTCCCGTCGCCGCGCATGGAGGTCAGCAATATCTCGCCCGCCCCCTTTTCAGCTGCCTGCCTCGCCCATTCAACCGCATCGATACCGGTAGGGGTGCGCCCGCCATGTGTCGTCACTTCAAACCAGCCATCTGCGTGCAGATGGGCGTCAATCGCGACCACCACACATTGGCTGCCAAATTTATCGGCCGCACGCGAAATCAGGTCCGGATCTTTTACCGCAGAAGAATTTACCGATATCTTGTCTGCCCCGCAGAGCAGCAATTTGCGAAAATCGGAAACATCGCGCACGCCCCCGCCCACTGTAAGGGGCATAAAACAGGCATCTGCGGTACGCGCAATAACCTCATAGATGGTCTCGCGCCCTTCATGGGTGGCGGTGATATCCAGAAAACACAGCTCGTCCGCCCCTGCCGCATCATAGATGCGGGCCTGTTCAACCGGGTCACCTGCATCGACCAGATTGACAAAATTCACACCCTTTACCACGCGGCCGGCATGAACATCCAGACAAGGGATAACGCGCGCACTCAGCATCGCTTAAGCCCTTCTGCCGGATGCGAGCGCCAATGCCTCGCGCAAATCCAGCCGCCCGTCATAAAGGGCGCGTCCGGCAATGACCCCTTCAATGCCATTGGCAGATTTTTCCAAACAGGCCTGAATATCTTCAATACCCTTGACCCCGCCCGATGCGATAACAGGTATCGATACCGCATCGGCCAGCGCGGCCGTTGCTTCGGCATTTACCCCTGTTAGCGCACCATCGCGCGATATATCGGTAAAAATCACCGCAGAAACCCCGCAATCTTCAAATCGGCGCACCAGATCAACCGCTTCGATATCGCTATCTTCCAGCCAGCCTTCTGCGGCGATGCGGCCATTTCGGGCATCTGCCCCAACCGCGATATGACCGGGGAAAGCCTTTGCCGCCTTTACCACCAATTTAGGATTTTTCAGGGCAATTGTGCCCAATATTACCCGGCTGATGCCCGCACTTAGCCATGTTTCAATATCCTGCATGGTGCGGATACCGCCGCCAAGCTGGATACGCGCGCCTGTCTTGCAAATAGCCTGTACCGCTTGCTGATTGGCACTTGCCCCTTTTAAGGCGCCATCCAGATCTACGACATGAATCCATTCACAGCCTGCCTCGATAAATTTTTCGGCCTGAAGTTTCGGGTCAGGCGCATAAACTGTCATTCGGTTAAAATCACCATGCAACAGGCGCACGCCCTGTCCATCTTTTAAATCAATTGCGGGATAAATCTGCATGGGAACTCTTTTGCTCTTTTTTGCTGGGATAGATATAGACGCCTCTGACAGATTAAGACAAGCCTAGCGTTTCATTTCTTTTAATTGTTTGGTGAAATACAGGCCAGGCACAAATTCATCCCCGACCATCGCATAATAGGGGTTTGTCCCGAAATGCTGATAGCCGCGTGCTTCAAAGGCTCTGATGGCTCTGTCCTGAGTTGCCCGTACATCCAGATTTAATATCTGATAGCCTTCTGAACGGGCAAATTCCTCTGCTTCGGCCACCAATGCCTGAGCCAGACCATGTCCGCGCGCCCAGGGTGCCAGAAAGAATGTGCGCAGCTGGCAGGTCGTTGCCTGCGCCTCGTTATTGCGGGGCGGGCGAACAATCTGGCAAGAACCGGCAATCACATGATCCAGCTTGCCCATAAATAGGTGATAATCAGGAACAAGCAAAATACCGCGCCAGTAATCTTCCAGTACCGAGCGGGGCGGCGGGGCAAGCCAGCCAAATCCGCCCCCGGCCTCAATCGCTTCCTCGGTCGCATCACAAAGTTCTGATATGTCATTGGCGCTTAATTCGGTAACCATTTCAACTGTTACCAGAGGCGTTCTTTGTGTTGTCATTTCATTCCTCTGTCTTATGCAGCTATTTCTGCCAGCACGCGCTGTTTCAGGGACGCCAGGATAAAAACGAATCCAGCATGGCCTGTCCTGCCTGCTGGCTTTTTTCCGGATGAAATTGTGTCCCGATAATATTATCCCTGCCAATCAGGGCAGGCACCGCCATACCGTAATGGGCAACGGCCAATAGCTGGTCTTCTGCCACATCATCAAACACATAGCTATGGACAAAATACATCTGGACATCCCGTGGCAGGCTGGCACAAACAGGATGGCTATCGCGGGTTATGGAAAGGCTGTTCCATCCCATATGCGGAATTTTCAATTTCCGGCTTTCCGGATCAGTCAGGCAATCGGAAAAATGACGTACCTTGCCGGAAATCCATCCCAGACCCGGGGTGATATTGCCGCCTTCATGACCCTCATCTGCCAAAAGCTGCATACCCACGCAAATGCCCAAAAATGGTTTGGCTTTTTGTCCGACCGCTTCTGTCAGGGCATCAACCATCCCGTCTATGGCCGATAAGCCAGCCCAGCAATCGGCAAAATGGCCAACACCGGGAACAATGATATAGTCGCAATCCTTTAATTCATCTGCACTGGCAAGGGTATGTACCTGCATATCCGGCTTGCGCGCAGCTGCATGGGCTACCGAATGGTGAACCGAGTGCAGATTGCCCGAACCGTAATCAATAATGCCGATTTTCATCATGTCTGTCTGTTATAAAGAGCCGCCAAGCACGCCTTTGGTTGAAGGGATGCGCCCACCGCTTCTGGGGTCAATCTCGCAGGCTTGCCGCAAGGAACGCGCCAATGCCTTATAGCAGCTTTCCACAATATGATGGGTATTTACCCCATATTCATTTTCAATATGCAGGGTAATGCCCGCCCCCATTGCAAAGGCTTGAAACCATTCGCGAAATAATTCTGTTTCCATCGTGCCAAGTGTTTCGGATGGCAAATCGACATGCCAGATCAGAAATGGACGCCCCGATACATCCAGAGCCACCCGGCTGAGACATTCATCCATTGGCAACAGACAAGAGGCATAGCGATTGATGCCGGCCCGATCGCCCAGTGCCTGTTTCAGCGCATCGCCAATTGCCCAGCCTGTATCTTCGGTCGTGTGGTGGGCATCGATATGCAAATCACCCTTTGCGTGAAGGGTAATATCCATCAGGCTGTGGCGTGCCAGCTGTTCCAGCATATGATCCAGAAAGCCGATACCGGTGTGGATATCATATTTTCCTGTTCCATCAATCGTCAGGCTGACAGAAATCTCTGTTTCATTTGTTTTGCGTGTAACCTGTGCTGTTCTGCTCATAAAGCCCTCTTTTCTGGCTATTGCCCCGCAATTCGAGGCCAACACATAGCAGTTTTTTTTCAGAAAAACCAGTATATCTCTGCGGCTAGTGATAGCTGTTTTACGCGCTATCGCTGAAATCGATATTTTTTTCCTGTTTTAAATAGCCCTGAACCGCCTCGAAAAGCTGGCGACATTCATCTGCTGAAAGACGGTCAATATTTTGCGCCAGCAAATTGGCCAGAAAGGTTGCTTCCGGCGCGAGGCTGGCGGTTGCCAGACCAGGCGAGGGATGCGACATTTGCGCTAGATATTTCAGCAATTCCGCTTCATCCCAGATAAGTTCCAGCCAGACACAAATCTGATCGACAAAAGCCGGGGATGGCCGGCCACGCTTGCCATGCTCCAAAGCAGAAATATAGGCAGAAGAAACGCCCAAAAACAGACCCTGATCCTTTATTGTCAGCCCTCTTTTTTGGCGCAAGCTGCGCATTTTCACCCCAAAGGGCGTCATCTATGCCTCCCTTATCCGCTTTAAACGAACATATAAAGCGCCCGCACCGCCATCTTGTGGCCGGGAAGGGCCAAAGGCGATAATATGATCGCTTAAAGGCGGCTCGGATAGCCATTGCGGCACATTTGTCCGCAAAACGCCCTGTCCCGCTCGGCCCTTGCCAGTAATCACCAGAATATTGCGTAATCCATTTTGCAGGGCAGTAGCAATAAATTGCTGTAAATGATGGCGTGCTTCGAGCTGGCTGAGGCCATGCAGGTCTAGCCGGGCTTCCAATGGCATTTTGCCTTGCTGAATTTTTTTGGCGGAGCTGCGATCAATGCCAGCATAGACAGGCTTTGCCAGATTTGCAGGCCCGGTTATATGGCCGAATTTTTCCGCTTCCGGATTTTTAGCGCTATTGGGCTGTATGGCAATTTTGCCAGTCTTTTTGGCCGGGCTTGCAGGTTTTTTGACAGGGGCAGTTTTTTTTGCCCGTTCGGCTGGCAGGTCTACAGGCGAGATGCGCGAGGAAGACTGGCGTTTAACTGTTTTGGCTACATCTTCCCACAGGGCACGGGCATCCTCTTCTGCCACGCTGGCCGTCTTTTGGCCGTTTTTTCGTTTTCCAGACGGATTTTTATTTGCGGCCATAATTGCGCCCAATCCTTCCAGATGAGGAAGATATTTTTAAACTGTCAAAGTTTAATTTTCATCCTCAATACGGGTTTCCACCAATTTCCAATTTGGATCAGCAAGGGTGGTATCTCTTTCAAACACCCAGATATCGGTGATTTTTACCCTTGATTCAGATTCATCTTCCAGCACGACCCCGTTTTTATCGGTTACCAGACGGGTTTGCAGGCTGACAAACTGAACCGTGACAGACGCCACATTATCCACCACTTCCCCATCCAGCAACTGGACATCTTCAATTTCATCAATCGTGATATCCAGCCTGTCACCACGCTTGTTACGGTCATGCACCGACTGGGCGAATTCCTGATACAGATCAAAAGCCAGCAGACGGCGCAAGCTGGCCAAATCGCAATCGGCAAACGCGCCTAGCACCATCGAAAAGGCAGAGGCCGCCCCGGTCATAAATTCATCATCGCGAAAATTCGGGTCTGCCTGGCGCACCGCTGTCAGCCCCTTGCCATTAATCGGCTTTTTATCCTTGTGCAGGGGGACAATTTTTTCATCCTGTGCGCCGCTATCATTTGCTGCATCACCGCTGAAACGCTGCATCTCCTCGCGCTTTTGTTCGAACCCGTCACGGCTGCCCAAAATTGAGCGCAGACGAAAAATAAGAAATAGAGCAATCGCGGCAAATATCAGAATATCAATAAAGGGCATCACAAATATCTGTTCAAATAAGGGTTTCAGGACAAATTATATATTACAGCCGGATTATGCCATAAAATTATCACGGTTTGCATCCAAAAGAATGACTTCCTATATGTTACCATATGGGGTGTGCCCTATCAGATGCAAGCTGGAGACAAAAAATGCTGTTTTATGTGCTTATTTTATTTGGCCTATACGGGTGGATTGAATTTGAAGCGCTGATTTTAATCGGAAATGAAATTGGCGGTTTAGCCAGCTTTCTAGGGATTTTTGTCACTGCTTTTATTGGTATGTGGCTATTGCGCACCCAAGGCAGGGCAGTGATGGCGCGCTGGCAGTCAAATCTGCATAAGGGCGAGATGGAGACCGATTCCCTGGCAAGCGGGCTATCTTTATTGCTGGGCGGGTTTTTGATGCTGCTGCCTGGCTATGTAACCGATGCAATCGGGATTTTGTGTTTTGTGCCCGGGTTGCGGTTTATTATCGGAACTGCGCTGTTATCGCGCCTGCATATCGCCAGCATTCAGAATATGTTTGGTTCGCGTTTCACAGGCGGATTTGCCAGCACAGCCGAAGAAGGTTTTGATAACAGGGGCTATCCTTCCCGGCGCCGGAAAACGCTGGATGGAGATATCATCGAAGGCGATTTTAAAGAAAAAGATTAACAATAGCTTAAGCAAAACAGCTTTGGGTTGCCGGATGCTTGCCGCTAATCCTTAAGGCTGATAACAATAGGCGCAATCTTCACTAATTTGATTGGATAAAGAATAATGGCTGAATCGAAAACCAAAGCAAAAGATGACAAAGCAAAAACAGATGCAGACAAAAAAGCATCCGAAAAAGCGGCCGCCGGATCAGAAACAAGACAGGCTGTTCAACCCCAGGTCGCCTTGCATGCTCAATATGTAAAGGATTTTTCCTTTGAAAGCCCCTCCTCGCCAGATGTTTTCCTAAACCAGCCTGGTCAGCCAAATGTGGAAGTGGCGGTGAATGTCGCGTCAACCAGACTGGAAAATAATCATTTTGAAGTGGTACTGAAAATCGCCGCCACCGCAAAAACCGATGATAAAACCATTTTTGTGGTTGAATTAAGCTATGGCGGTATCGCCTCATCCAATGTGACAGACGAGAAAATGCTGCATCCGCTCATCGCGATTGAAGGGCCACGCCTGTTATTCCCGTTTGCCCGCGCGGTTGTTGCCAATATCACCCGTGAAGGCGGATTTTTACCGCTTAATCTGAACCCGATAGATTTCCTTGCCCTTTATCAGCAAAATATGGCCCAGCAGCAAGCCGCTGCCAGTGCGCCCGAAAAAAGCAAGTGAGGATTTCAGCCAGCTAAAGGCTATTCCGGCTTTTTGGCTTCGGGCGCAACAGATTGCCGCCAGATAGGGTCGCGCATTTTATTCAGCAAGGCATGATGCGCGGCCAGCTCTTCTGCGCTTGCAGAAAAAGAGCGAGCCGGCCGGATAGGTCTGTCTGTTATCTCAAACCCGGATAGATTATCTGTGTCATCATCTGTTTTCTGGCCAGCGCTTTCAGCTGTTTCAGGTTCTTGTGTCAAGGCAAGGCCGGGCTGTCTGCCACCTTGTAATTCAACAAATACCCCTGCCAGCAAATCGGCATCAATAAGCGCGCCATGCAGATCGCGGTGACTATTATCAATAGAAAAACGACGGCATAGCGCATCCAGACTGGCCTGTGCGCCGGGGAATTTTTGCCTGGCCAGCATCAGCGTATCGCTCACGCGGTTATCTTGCAAAAGCGGTTTGTCACACCGCGCCAATTCGGCATTTAAAAAGCCAACATCAAAGGGGGCATTATGAATGACCAGCATATCCTCGCCGACAAATTCAAGAAAAGCGTCTGCTATCTCTGCAAATACAGGCTTGTCTGCCAGAAATTCACTGCTGATGCCATGGACAGCCTGTGCCCCTTCATCAATATCGCGTTCAGGATTGATATATAAATGCAACTGGCCGCCTGTCAGCGTATAATTCACCATTTCCAGCGCGCCAATTTCGATAATGCGATGGCCATCCTTTACCAAAAGGCCGGTTGTTTCTGTATCCAGAATGATGTGGCGCATGAAATCCCTGACTTTCTTCTTTTTTTGAGCCGCCTCCATCCTAGCGCTATCTGGAAAGGACTGGCAAGGGCAGGCAAAATAGTCTTTTTGCCAGATTATCTGAGTCTGGCATTTTATCTGATTCCGGGTCTTTATCTGAGTCTGGGTCTTTATCTGATTCTGGAAAGCCATTTTTTTAAACGGCGCCGGCTTTCTGCCCGGCCAAGCGAGGTTGGTAGGGCTAAATCGGAAAGCCTGATTTTGTCTGATTGCGGCAATTGGGCTTTAATAATTTGGGCAAATTTTTCTTTTGTCATATTTGGGCGTCGCAAGGCGCGCTGACGCAATATCCGCATCGGCGCCCAGACGGTGACCAGATAATCGCATCCCGCATCCCCGCCGGTTTCAAACAAGAGCGGTACATCCAGCACCGCAAAGGATTTTCCAGCCCGTCCGATATCTGCCAGAAAACGCTGGCGCGATTGATAAACAAGCGGGTGTAATATCCCCTCCAGAACATTTCTTGCTTCAGGATCGGCAAATATCTTCATCCCCAAAGCCGGCCTGTCCACAGAACCATCTGCTGCCAGCACATCGCGGCCAAAATAATCGGCAACGACAGGGGTTGCCTTGCCAGACGGGCTCAACAGCTGATGAACGGTTTTATCCGCATCATGGACATCCATACCATATTGGCGAAACATTCGGGCAATGGTTGATTTGCCCGAAGCGATAGAGCCTGTCAGGCCGATAATCTTCATCCCCTGCCTCCGGGCGCAAGAGCAGAAAGGCCATGTTCACGCAGAAAAGCCAAAAGCGGCAAAAGCGGCAGACCTAAAATATCATAATACACACCCTGAATATCGGAAAAGAGATAAGCCCCGCCTACCTCTATTTGATAACAGCCCGGTGATAACAGCGCATTTTGCCCGCAAAAATCCAGATAATCGGCAATTTCCCACTGGTCAAGGCGGCGCATGGCCAAATCAGACCGGCTGCAATGATGCCAGATACGCCTGCCATGTTGAAACACCACCGCCGCGGTAAAAAGCTGGTGGGTTTTGCCGGCAAGTTTTTGCAAATGTTCGCCTGCCTGTTCCATAGAGGCGGGTTTGCTGAAAACCTCCCCCTCGCAGGACAGGAGCTGATCACAGCCAATAACATATCCCTCTTTCTGGCTCGCCAGTTTACCGGCCTTTACTTCAGCAAGGGTGGTAGCGATATTGGCCGGTGCAATATTTTCAGCGATGCCGGCCTGTTTAATCGCTTGCTCATCAACAGATGCGGCCTGCGCCTCAAAGACTAGCCCGGCAACACGCAACATATGGATGCGGGTTTGGCTGGCAGAGGCCAGATAGATTTTGCTGTTTGGAATATGCCAGCCTGTCATTCCTGTGATGCCCTTTCATGGGCGGAAGCTTCCTTGTGGTTCATATAAAGATGCAGGATAGCGGCCGCGGTTTCTTCAACAGAACGGCGTGATACATCCAGAACCGGCCAGCCTTGCTGCGAGAATAGCCGCCTTGCAGCAGATAATTCTTCCGATATTTTTTCCATATCGGCATAATTCTGATTGGATTTATCGGTGAGGTGGGCCAGGCGGTTTCTCCTGACATGAGCCAACCTTTTGGGATCGGTGGTTAGCCCGACAATAAATAATTTCGGAAATTTTTCGACAATTTGCAGGGGAAATGGCACGCCCGGCACCAGCGCATAATTGGCAATCCAGTAGCCCCTATTGGCCAGATACATAGAGGTTGGTGTTTTTGATGTGCGCGATACCCCAACCAGCAAAATCTGGGCGTTTTGCAGGCTTTCCATATTCAGCCCGTCATCATGATTAACCGCAAATTCCACCGCTGCCATTCGTTCAAAATAGGCACGATCCAGCTTGTGCTGGCCGCCTGGCCGGCTATTTTGTTTATAGCCCAGAACAGTGGTAAATAAATCCACAAGCGGATCCAGAATAGATAAATTGGGTATATTCAGGTCCTGGCATAAAGCTTCCAGTTCGGCGCGGATTTTGGGATCAACAATGGAATAGAGCAAAATGCCCGGATTGCGCTCCAGCCCGGAGCGGATGGTTTGGACATGAGCAGAAGTGCGCACCAATGTCCAGATATGCTCCGATGCCTTTACGTGCGAGAATTGCGCCAATGCTGCCCGGGCAACCTGATGCACTGTCTCGCCTGTTGAGTCTGATACCAGATGAATATGAAGGGTTGTTTCCATAATCTCAAACGATACCCATTCTGTCTGACAAAGTCATCTATTTGCAACAGACGGGGATAGAAAATTAACGCGTTATCCCCCGCCTGTCACAGGCGAGGTTCAATTATGGGGATAATTTTTACAAAAAGATGATTTTATCCTTTTTATCCACAAATAAAAATATAGTTAGGCCGTTTTGGAAAACAGGAAGTTAGCTTCTATGAATAATGGTGATAATTTGCCTTATGGAGGATTTTTCGCCTGTCTAATTATGGAAAATGCGCCAAATCGCCACATATTTTACGCTGGATGTGTCCAACGATATCCGATAAGGACTATCTGGGTATAATCAGATGATAAAGATGTGGAAAGTTTGTATTTCACCTTTTCATATGGATCAACAAACCCCTACTACCTTTATTTATATAATAATTAATTAGATAGTTAGATAAGATGATTTTCACTGACCTGCTAAATGGAAAAATACTGGAAAAGCCGCCTATCTGGATAATGCGCCAAGCCGGGCGGTATTTACCGGAATATAGAGAGGTGCGAAAATCTGCGAATAATTTTATTGATTTCTGCCTTACGCCAGAAAAAGCCTGTGAGGTCACCTTGCAGCCTATCCGTAGATATGATTTTGATGCGTCTATCATTTTTTCCGATATTTTGCTGGTACCTCATGCGATGGGCAGAGAGGTAAAATTTATCCCCGGCACAGGGCCTGTTCTGGAAAAATTATCCGATATCGCCGAGCTGAGCTTACCTTCAGAAGAAAAATATTTAACTTTTCTAAAACCTGTATCAGAGACGGTTTCACTCACACGCTCAAAATTGCCGCAAAAAACAGCGCTGATAGGTTTTTCCGGTGCGCCCTGGACTTTGATGACCTATATGCTAGAAGGGGGAAGCTCGCGCGATTTTAATCTCAGCCGGCAATTTCTGTGGTCAGAGCCAACCCAAAGCGAAAAATTACTACGGATTTTATGCGAATATATTGTCTGTTTTTTATCACTTCAGGCAAAAGCCGGGGCAAATGTGCTGATGCTGTTTGATAGCTGGGCAGGGGCTGTGCCAGCTGCGCGGCGGCAATCGGTCATTATCGATATGCATAATCAGATTATTGCCGATTTGCGGGCAAGAGATATTCAGCTGCCGGTTATCTCTTTTCCCAAAGGTTTATCAGAAGGGCTGATAGATTATAGCGAGCAGGTTGATATCCAGGCATTGGGGCTGGATCATTATACCGACCGTCACTGGGCAGCACGCAATTTGCGCAAAGATATAGTCTTGCAGGGGAATATGGATCCGCTGGCACTGGTCGCGGGCGGGGATCAGATGAAGGCAGAAATAGACGATATTCTGGAATGTTTTTCAAACAGGCGGCATATTTTCAATCTGGGGCATGGAATTGTGCCGCAAACCCCGCCTGAGAATGTCAGCGCACTGTTGGCACAGCTGCGCGAGTGAAACAGACAGGTGAAAGTTTTTGATCATGGCTTATGAATGGATAAAGGCCTTGCATATAATCTCGGTCATCGCCTGGATGGCGGGGCTGTTATATTTGCCGCGCTTATATGTTTATCATGCGATGGTTGAGGCAGCTTCTGTGCGCGCGGAAACCTTTAAATTGATGGAAAGGCGCTTGTTAAAAGCGATTATGAACCCGGCCATGATTGCTAGCTGGGGGTTCGGGGCAGCTATGCTATATATGAACTCGGCGCTGTTTGGTGAAATCTGGATGATGATTAAAATCACTTGTGTTCTGGGGATGACGGCCTCGCATATGGTGTTTGCCAAAATGCGCAAGGAGCTGGAAAAAGATATAGCCCGTAGCGATAAAGCCTATCGGGTTTGGAATGAAGTGCCGACAATTTTGATGATTATTATCGTGATTATGGCAGTCGTAGAGCCAATTTAAGGGAAATTTGGCTATTTTTGAGGCATTTTGGGTCAATTAATTGTGCCTTTTCTTGACATTTTTCCCGAATTAGGGCTAGGGTGGACAAAAATCTGTCCAGATTGATGTTCTTCTCCATTTATTCCCTCGGTTCATCGTTTAATCCTAACGTTACAAACCAGGGCCAATATGTTGAACATCGCTTCTTTCTTCCTCCCATCTAATTATGGTTACCTGTCATGCACCTCAAGGAACTAAAGTCGAAATCCGCATCTGATTTGCTGGCCTATGCCGAAGAGCTGGAAATCGAAAACGCCTCTACCTTGCGCACGCAAGATATGATGTTCGCTATATTGAAACAATTAGCCGAAAATGACGTAACGATACGCGGGGCAGGTGTGCTGGAAGTCCTGTCAGACGGGTTCGGGTTTTTGCGCGCCCCGGAATCCAATTATTTGCCAGGTCCGGATGATATTTATATCTCGCCCAGTCAGGTGCGCCGTTTTAGCTTGCGAACAGGCGATACAGTAGAGGGCGAAATACGCGCCCCAAAAGATGGCGAGCGCTATTTTGCCCTGCTGAAAGTGGAATCGATCAATTTTGAAGACCCAGATGCGGTGCGCCATCGCATTAATTTTGATAATTTAACCCCGCTCTATCCGGATGAAAAACTGACACTGGAACTGCCCTTTGACCCGGATAAAAAAGATAACACGCCGCGGGTCATTGATTTAATCTCACCTATGGGTAAAGGCCAGCGCGGCCTGATTGTTGCCCCGCCGCGCACCGGTAAGACCATGATGCTGCAAAGTATCGCCCATGCAATTTCTGTAAATCATCCGGAAGTTTATCTGATTGTATTGCTGATAGATGAACGCCCCGAAGAAGTGACAGATATGCAGCGGTCGGTGAGCGGGGAGGTGATCTCCTCAACCTTTGATGAGCCGGCCTCACGCCATGTTCAGGTTACCGATATGGTGATCGAGAAAGCGAAAAGGCTGGTAGAACACAAGCGCGATGTGGTGATTTTGTTGGATTCGATAACCCGTCTGGCACGGGCCTATAACACCGTTGTGCCATCTTCTGGCAAGGTACTGACAGGCGGGGTGGATGCGAATGCCTTGCAGCGGCCAAAACGCTTTTTCGGGGCTGCCCGTAATGTAGAGCAGGGCGGCTCTCTAACCATTATCGCAACTGCCCTGATCGAGACAGGCTCGCGCATGGATGAAGTGATCTTTGAAGAATTTAAAGGGACAGGCAATAGCGAGGTGGTACTGGATCGCAAACTTTCCGATAAGCGTGTCTTCCCGGCGATCGATGTCACCAAATCCGGCACAAGAAAAGAAGAGCTGCTGGTCGATAAGGTTACCCTGTCCAAAATGTGGGTATTGCGCCGTATCCTGATGCAGATGGGCCCTGTGGATGCGATGGAATTCCTGTCTGACAAGATGCGCCATTCCAAGACAAATGACGATTTCTTTGAACAGATGAATAGCTAGTCAGGGCTAAAGTGGCGGGGAAGATTTAGCCTCCATCTCTATAAGACACTGTTTTCTATAAATATTATCAGGGTGGCGGGGATTTTTACTATCTCCGCCACTATAATTATCATAGCTGCCATCGCCTTTTAATATGCGGTGACAGGGGATAAGGATAGGCAGCGGATTGCGCTGGCACGCACCGCCTGCAGCACGAGCAGCTTTCCGATTCCCCCATTTTTCTGCAAATTCGGCATAGGAAATAGTCGTACCATAGGGGACGGTTTGTAAAATTTTCAGCCATTTTTGCAAGGAAACAGTTAAAGATGAGAGATCTATCGGAACTGTAAAATTGCCAAGACGGCCATTGAGATAGGCATCCAGCTGGTGAATGGTTTCACTTGAAACATCATTTTGCCGGGCAGCCGGTGCGTCTGGATGCAGGATAAAGGGTGTTTGCTGCCAGTCCAGCTTATATACCGCTTTGTCATTTGTCATAGCGCGCATATAGCCGAGAGGCGTATGCAGAATGCTGGAATAAAACATGATAGCCACCTTTTGCTCTTGGGGTTAACGCTTACAAATAATCCGGAACACCTCTATAGACAAGCTAGCCTAGCATGATTAAGAAAATGACAGAAGCTCCGCATCAGGCAGGATAAATAAATGGCAAACAACAATGCAGATACAATCTATGCATTAGCTACACCCCCCGGTATGTCTGCGGTCGCCATCATCCGCATTTCCGGCCGCAAAGCGCTGGATGTTCCAGCGTTATTTGATGTCAAGCCTGCAGCTGCCCGTATGGCCAGGCGGGCTTTTTTAAAAGACAGAGACGGTAATATTCTGGATGATGTGATGCTGATTTCCTTTACAGGGCCGGCTTCGGCTACTGGTGAAGATGTGCTGGAAATTCAATGTCACGGGTCTGCTGCGGTCATTGATGATATTTTAACGACCCTCTCGCAGCATTCAGGCTTTCGTGCCGCTGAGCCGGGCGAGTTTACCCGCCGCGCCCTGGATAATGGCAAGATGGATATTACCGCAGCTGAAGGGCTGGCCGATCTTATTGAAGCAGAAACCTCTCTGCAACGCCGCCAGGCCACTGCCCAGATGGCAGGCCAGCTTAGCCGTCCTGTCGGGTTTTGGCGTGAGAAAATCGCCCGGTTACTTGCTCATCTGGAAGCGATGATCGATTTTGCCGATGAAGAATTGCCAGAGGCCTTGCGCCGGGAAATTGAACAGGAAACAGCCGCGCTGTGTGCGGCGCTGGAACAGGCGCTGGATGATCGGAATATAGGCGAGATTATCCGAAACGGGCTATCTGTGGTGCTGGCAGGGCCTGTAAATGCCGGTAAATCAACCCTGATGAACTTGCTGGCAGGGCGCAAGGCCGCCATTGTGTCTGACAGGGCCGGCACAACAAGAGATGTGATAGAGGTCAAGCTCTCTCTTGCCGGTATTCCTATTCGCCTGGCCGATACGGCCGGCTTGCGCGAAACAACCGATTACATTGAAGCAGAAGGCATCAAACGAGCGGAAGACGAGATAAAAGAAGCTGATCTGGTGGTGCTGGTGATAGATGGCAGCCAGCCTGACTGGCCGGATATTGCCCGGCAAATGGGCGAGGAGATTAGTCGTCCCTTTTTATTGATTCTCAGCAAGGCAGATAAAGGCCGGATAGAGCAGCCTGATTCTGCAGGTTCAGAGGCGATATCTGTTGATCTGAGAGACCCGAAAAGCATAGCAGGGATAGAAGAAGCGCTGAAACAGCATTTAGCCCCGCTTAATCAGGCAAGCCAAACTCCCATCATTACCCGGGCACGCCACCGCCAGGCTTTTTCCGATGCGCTGGCTAGCCTTCAACATAGCCAAACCCTGTCTTTTGAGGGGGATATCGCGCTGATAGCCGAAGAATATCGCCGCGCCGCCTCTGCTCTGGGGCGGGTAACTGGCCATATTGATGTAGAAGAATTGCTTGATCACATATTTTCACGTTTTTGTATTGGAAAATAGCGGTGATAGAGCAGGCTAATGGCCAGTTTTGCGGGCTTTCCCCTTGCTGGAGGCTTGCAAAAGCAGATTGCTGTTTCACGTGAAACACATTAAGCTGTCGGCGAGATAACCGGATAATTGACGAGAGCTATCGCGCCTCGGGCGCAGATAGGGCGTGGATAAATGAGCCAGAATTTCGATGTGATAGTGATCGGCGGCGGCCATGCAGGTACAGAAGCCGCAAGCGCGGCTGCCCGTATGGGCGCAAAGACTGCGCTTGTCACTATCGCTGCCGATAAAATCGGGGAAATGTCCTGTAACCCGGCCATTGGCGGTCTGGGGAAGGGTCAGCTGGTGCGCGAAATAGACGCGCTGGACGGTATAATGGGGCAGGCCATTGACCGGGCAGGTATTCAGTTTCGTATGTTAAATAAATCGCGCGGGCCTGCGGTTCAGGGCCCGCGTGCCCAGGCCGATAGAGCGCTTTATCGCCGCGCGGTTCAAACCTTGCTGGCCGAACAGGAAAATCTGGAGATTATTGAAGGGGCGGTTGGTGATCTGGCTGTTGAAAATGGCCGTATTACAGGGATTATCACCGAAGACGGCTACGAATATCACGCCCCGGCTGTTGTATTAACCACAGGTACATTTTTAGGCGGGCTTATCCATTTGGGCACAGAGCGTACCCCGGCAGGGCGTATTGGCGAGCGGCCATCGATAAAGCTGGCGGAACGGCTGCGGGGCATGGGTCTGCCAGTAGGGCGGCTAAAGACAGGCACGCCTGCGCGTCTGGATGGCGATACCATTGACTGGGGGCGTCTTACCTTGCAGCCAGCCGATGACATATTAGTACCTTTTTCCAGCCTGACCGACAAAATTGATGTGCCGCAAATTTCCTGCGGAATTACTCGCACCACCGCTAAAACACATGAAATTATCGCCCGGTCTCTGCATCTCTCAGCTGTTTATTCCGGACAGATAGAAGGGCAGGGGCCGCGCTATTGCCCATCCATTGAGGATAAAATCCACCGATTCGCCGATAAAAGCTCTCATCAGATATTTCTAGAACCGGAAGGGCTGAAAGATAATACGGTCTATCCAAATGGTATTTCAACAAGTCTGCCAAGAGAGGTACAATCTGCCTTTATCGCGACGATCGAGGGGCTGGAAAAGGTAAAAATCCTGCAATTTGGCTATGCGATTGAATATGATTTCATCGATCCGCGTGCATTATCGCCTACTCTGGAGCTAAAAGCATTAAAAGGGCTGTTTCTGGCCGGGCAAATTAATGGCACAACCGGCTATGAAGAGGCAGGCGCACAAGGCCTTGTTGCGGGCATAAATGCTGCCTTGTCCTGCCAGCCGGCGCAAAAAGGCAGGGACGGCTTTATTCTGGATCGCGCCGATGCCTATATCGGGGTGATGATAGATGATCTGGTGACCAAAGGCGCGCCTGAACCTTATCGAATGTTTACCTCACGTGCGGAATATCGCTTGCATCTGCGCAGCGATAATGCCGATCAGCGCCTGACCGATAAGGGTATCGCCATCGGATGTGTTGCCAGCCGGCGTACCCGCCACTGGGAAATGAAAAAACAGATGCTGGAACAGGCACGCAGCCGATTGGCCGCACATCCCAAAGGGCCAAACGCGCTCAATGCTGGCGGATTGCCTACACCGCGTGATGGCAGTATGCGGGTACCAGCCGATTTACTGGCACTAGAGGGTATCACCATTGAGAAATGCCTGTCTGTCTGGCCGGAATTAGCCGATATTCCGCAAATATTGCATGGCCAGCTGGAAACAGATTGCCGATATGCAGGCTATCTGGAACGCCAGCAAGCCGATATTGAAGCGATGCGCCGTGATGATGCGGTGAAAATTCCAGCCCATCTGGATATTGCGTCTATTGGCGGTTTGTCTGCAGAATCAAAGGATTTATTGCGCCGATATCAGCCGCAAACCATCGGCCAGGCTAGCCGTATTCCGGGCATGACCCCGGCCGCGATTGTCGCGCTATTGCGTCATTTGCGTAAAATTTCAGCCGCCGGGGATATTGCTGGCCGTTCTGATATGGCTGCCTCTGCTGATAATGCACAGGCAGGATAGCGCAATGGCTACACAAACATTTTGGAGACCGGAAGAAACCAGCCTGGAAAAAATTGGTGATTTTCTGGATGTTCCACGTGAAACACAGGAAAAGCTGGACTGTTATGTTCAGCTGCTGATTAAATGGCAGGCACGAATCAATCTGATATCGTCAAAAACCCTGCCGGAAATCTGGCATCGCCACATTCTTGATTCAGCCCAGCTGGTCTCTTACCTGCCTAAAACCCCCTCGGTGATTCTGGATATGGGAAGCGGGGCTGGCTTGCCAGGCGTTATTTTGGCCATCTTAACCCGCCATCAGCTGCATCTGGTCGAATCAGACAGCCGCAAAATCGCCTTTATGCGTACTGCCTTGCGTGAAACCGGCACAAGCGCCATATTGCATGAACAGCGCATGGAAACTGTTCCTGCCTTGCGGCCGGATATTATTACCGCCCGCGCCCTTGCCCCTTTATCACAGCTTATAACCCTTGCTTCCGGCCAGCATCATGAAAAGATAGAATATCTGTTTTTAAAAGGCCGAGAGGCAAAACAGGAATTGACCGCTTTGCCAGCCTGTCCGAAAATGGAGGCTGAATGCCTGCCAAGCATGACCGATAGCCAGGCATCCATTATAAGAATAAAACCAATTATATAAACAAAACAATAACTTAGGAAATATATTATGTCGGCCAGCATTATTGCAGTCACCAATCAAAAGGGGGGCGTGGGCAAAACCACAACCGCGGTAAATCTGGCCACTGCGATGGCTGCCTGCGGGCTGGAAGTGTTATTGGTGGATTTTGACCCGCAAGGCAATGCCAGTACCGGGCTTGGCATTGAAGAGGCGCAAAGACAGGCCAATAGCTATCGCATCCTTACCGGCGAGGTCGGGGCAGGCGAGGCGATTTTGCCAACTCTTGTACCGGGTTTGTCTATTTTGCCAGCGGTGATGGATTTATCGGCTGCAGAGGTAGAATTAAGCGATCTGGATGGGCGGGAATTCCGCCTGTCACAGGCTTTAGAAAGCCAGAAAGAGCAATTTCACTATATTATTATTGATTGCCCGCCCTCTTTGGGATTGCTAACGGTAAATGGCTTATGCGCGGCTACTTCCTTTATGGTACCCTTGCAATGCGAGTTTTATGCCCTTGAAGGGCTTGCCCAATTGATGAAAACTGTTTCAGTTGTGCGGACAAATTTCAATCCCGACCTTGTTTTGCAAGGGATTGTGCTGACCATGTATGATAGCCGGAATAAATTATCCGAAATGGTGGAAAGCGATGTGCGCCGCCATTTCGGGAAGCAGGTTTATCAAACTGTTATTCCGCGCAATGTTCGGGTATCCGAAGCCCCGTCCTTTGGTAAACCTGTGTTAATGTATGACCTGAAATGTGCCGGGGCGCAGGCCTATATCGCCCTTGCAGCAGAAATTCTAGAGCAAGAGAAGCAAAACCCATGACAGAAAACCCGAAAAAACCATCTGAGCCAAAACGTCTTGGACGCGGGCTTTCTTCTTTATTGGGCGAAGTGCCGATTGCCCCTGCCGCTGCTGAAAACAGCTCTGGCAAGTCAGCCAAACCAGCAGACAGCCTATCATCGCCAGGCAGTGCTTCTTCTGGAAATCAGGTACGTTCCCTGCCGATTGAATGGATTAATCCGGGCCCCTGGCAGCCGCGCCAGATTTTTGAGGCTGACGCGCTCGCAGAACTGGCTGTTTCCATAAGACAAAGAGGGCTTATTCAGCCTATTTTGGTACGGGAAAACCCCAAAAAACCCTCCCGCTATGAGCTGATAGCAGGCGAGCGGCGCTGGCGGGCGGCCCAATTGGCGAAACTACATGAAATTCCAGCCATTATATCCGAGCTTTCGGACAAGGAAGCAGGTGAATTATCGCTGATTGAAAATATCCAGCGTCAGGATTTATCGGTTATCGAGGAAGCAGATGGCTATCAGCGTCTGATAGATAATCATAATTATACGCAAGAAAACCTGTCCGGCATTATTGGCAAATCGCGCTCTCATATCGCTAATTTACTGCGTTTGCGCCAGCTTCCCGGCTCGGTAAAGGCGATGTTGGCGGCAGGCAGTCTTAGCATGGGGCAAGCTCGCCCGCTAATCGGTCATCCCGATGCCGCAGAACTAGCCGATAAAATTGTAAAGCAAAATTTAAGTGCCCGTGCGGTAGAGGCGCTGGTAAAATCCGGTAAAGGCGCGGCTTCCTCTAAAATACCTGTCCAAAAACCTGCCGATATTCGTGCACTGGAAGTGCGCGCGCAAACAGAATTGGGTCTTTCTGTATCGATTGACTGGGATGCAGGAAGGGAAAAGGGCAAATTATCTGTCAGCCTTGCTTCTCTGGATCAATTTGATGATTTGCTCAAACGCCTGAAGCTGATGTAAGGCAAACGGGGCTAGTGGCGGGCATTGAGATGACGTGCGCGCAAACAAATTCCCAGTAAAATTTGCCCAGTCAGGGTGGCCGAATCGGCAGAACCGGCAGATTTTGTCTGTATTTCCGCCTGCATAAGCCTGTCAATGGATTGGGCGATTTGTTCCGGCCGCCACAGGCCGAGCTGGCGGGTTATAACAGGCTTCATTTTGAAATGAACGGGCGGGCGCAGCTGGGCAATCGCCTGAGAAGCGGGCAGGCCGGCCTGCATCTGTGCTTTTGCCATTTGCATATTTTTAAACAGGGTCAAAAGCTGGCGTATGACCGCAATAGGCTGTATCCCCTCATGGCGCAGGCGGGCATAATCGCGCTCAAAAGCTTCAATTTGGCCGGTGAGCAGGGCAAGGCTGACCTCATCAATAGCGACCGCCCCGCTATCGCCCAGAGCGATGGCCACATCTTCCAGGGTCAAGCTTCCGCCATCCCTGGCATAAAGGGCCAGCTTGTTTAATTCAGACAGGCTCATCTGCCTGTCGGCGCCTAACCGGGCTGTAATCGCCCCCATCACTTCGCCAGAAACCCTAATATTATCACGGGCAAATATATCGCGGGCAATTTCTGACAGATTGCGCGCATCATCGCTATAACAGCCGATAGAGGCACAAAATTTTGCTTCCTCGCACAGTTTTACCAGTGCATGGCGGGTATTTACATCACTTGCCCGAATAATAATACGGGCATCCGGATTCGGGCTGGCAAAGGCTAATTTTACGGCCTCTGTCATCTCGGTGCCACTGCCGCTAAGGGTAACTAGCCTTAGACCGCCAAAAATATTTACTACATTGGCTTCATCTGCCAGACGGGCTTTATCTTCAGATACTTGCTGGCCGGTGAGGCTGGCCTGGGCAAAAGGGTCATCTGGCTGATCACAAAAATGATGCGCCAGCTGGCTAGCGCGTTCCCGTACCAGCCCCTGATCCGGGCCATAGAGCAAAAAGGCTGAATATTGCGTGCCCGGTGCCTTTATTAATCCAGCAACATCACGGGGCGCAATCTTCATTTAACCCTCAAGAGACAGGAAATACAGCTGAAGCTTTTGATAGAGCCGTTCTGCCAGTAATTTTACCAGCCTTTCTGCGGCAAATTCAGCCGATATATCCTGGCCGTGAAAAGAGGAAATGGTACCAGAGGTGGCAAAGGCCTCGATAGAGCCATCTGTTAGCACCTCACCTGTCCGGATATCCTGCAAGCTGTAGCTGACAGACAATTTGGTGGTGTCCAGAGAGGAGCTAACCCCTGCCGAGGATAAAACAGAACGGCTGGCAGAACTCAATTCATAGCTCAGGGCATAGTGCGGATCGCTATCAAAATAACCCACATAATTGGTTAGACTGCGGTTCATAAATTGCCGGGCGCGACTAGTGACCTCTGGCAGGGCTATTTTTTGAAAATGGGGACTGGTTGTGCCGTCCACATCTCCAACGGTGCTAAGAGAGCAGGCAAACAGCGTGAAACCTATCCATAAAACACTGATAACATTCAGAATCTTGCGATAATTAACAGACCACATTGATTATCCTGTTCGGTACGACAATAACTCTTTTGGGCGGTTTACCTTCAAGATATCGCTCTATCCCTTCCAAGGCTAGTGCTTTTTCCTCTGCCTCTTTAGCCGGGCAATCTGCTGGCAATTCTATACGCGCGCGCAGTTTGCCATTTACCTGAACCGCAACCTCTATCATATCGGATTTTAACCAATGCGGGTCAGAAACAGGCCAGCTTGCCTGACAGACCAGACCTGTTCCGCCTGTCATTTCCCATATTTCCTCGGCGATATGGGGGGAAAAGACCGATAGTAACACGGCAAATTGTTGCATCACACAGGCAAAAATATCTTCATTTACATCCTCTGCGCTACGATATTCGGACAGGCTATTCACCAGAATATGTAAATGCGCGACACAGCGGTTAAAGGCAAATCGCTCAATATCGGTAGAAATATCCTCAATCGCCTTATGCAATGCGCGGATAACCGCCTCTTCTGCCGGTGTCATTGCCATGTCCGGGGTCAGTGCAAAGCTTTCAGGAGATTTTGCGGTATTTTGCGCCAGCTTCCAGATTTTCTGGATAAAGCGATGCGCGCCCTCTACCCCGGATTCAGTCCATTCCAAATCACGTTCGGGCGGCGAATCTGACAGCATAAAGAGCCGGGCTGTATCTGCGCCATAGGTCTGGATAATATGTTCCGGGTCAACCACATTGCGCTTGGATTTGCTCATCTTTTCCACGCGGCCAGCGATAATTTCCTTGCCGGTCTTTTTTTCTATCCAGTTTCCGCCCTGTTTTTCGACCTCTTCGGGAAACAGCCAATTGCCCTTACTATCTTTAAAGCTTTGATGGCAAACCATGCCTTGTGTCATTAATCCGGCGAACGGCTCATCCAACTCCAGATAGCCCACTTTAGACAGGGCGCGGGTGAAAAAGCGTGAATATAGCAGGTGCAGAACCGCATGTTCTACCCCGCCAATATATTGGTCGACCGGCATCCAGTAGCTAGCAGCTTCGCGCGAGAAGGCCTGATCAGATTTCGGGTCGGTATAACGCAGGAAATACCAGGAACTTTCAAAAAAAGTATCAAAAGTATCTGTTTCACGCCTTGCAGCTTTTCCGCATTCAGGGCAATCCACCCGGGCCCAGCTTGGATGGCGGTCCAGCGGGTTGCCAGGGCTGTCAAATTCCACATCCTCTGGCAAGGTTACGGGAAGCTGTTCTTCTGGCACGGCTACTGCCCCGCAATCGGTGCAATGAATAATCGGGATAGGACAGCCCCAATAACGCTGGCGCGAAACACCCCAGTCACGCAAGCGATAGGTGGTTTTGCGCGTGCCAGCCCCTATTTCCTCAATTTTATCAATTGCCGCAGCTTTGCCAGCTTCAACATCCATTCCTGTCCAGCTGCCGGAATTAAATAACAGGCCGGGCCCTGTATAGGCTTCATCACTGACAGCAAAATCCTCGCCCGCATCTTTTGGCCGAACCACAGGAATAACCGGCAAGCCATAGGCATTGGCAAAATCAAGGTCGCGCTGATCATGAGCCGGACAGCCAAACACCGCCCCGCTGCCATAATCCATCAATACGAAATTTGCGACATAGACAGGCAATTTATGCCCTTCTATCAGGGGATGTTCGGCAAACAGGCCGGTATGAAAACCTTTTTTCTCGGCCTTTTCGATCACCGCTTCAGACGTGCCAAGCCGGGCACATTCAGCGATAAATTCTGCAAGCCCCTGATTATCTTCTGCCAATTTGGCCGCCAGCGGGTGCTGCGGCGACAGGGCAATAAAAGACGCCCCGTAAAGCGTATCCGGGCGGGTGGTAAATACAGTTACCTCCCATTTATCGCTTCCGGCAAGGGCAAAGCGCAGCTCTGCCCCTTCCGAGCGGCCAATCCAGTTATGCTGCATCAGCCTGACTTTATCTGGCCATCTATCCAGCCCTTCAATGGCGCTGAGCAATTCATCGGCAAATTTCGAGATAGCCAAAAACCATTGTGATAATTGCCGGCGTTCTACTAGTGCCCCGGAACGCCAGCCGCGCCCATCAACAACCTGTTCATTTGCCAGAACCGTATTTTCCACCGGATCCCAATTTACCCAGCTTTCCTTGCGATAGGCGAGGCCAGCCTTTAAAAATTCCAGGAACATTTTTTGTTCATGCTTGTAGTAATCGGGCGTGCAGGTAGCGATTTCGCGATCCCAATCATAGGAAAGCCCCATCATCTTGAGCTGGGCGCGCATCGCAGCGATATTTTCTATTGTCCAGTTACCTGGATGAACACCGCGCTCAATCGCGGCATTTTCAGCTGGCAGGCCAAAGGCATCCCAACCCATTGGGTGCAAGACATTAAACCCCTTTGCCCGTTTAAAACGAGCCACCACATCGCCCAGCGCATAATTGCGCACATGCCCCATATGGATACGCCCCGATGGATAGGGAAACATTTCCAGCACATAATATTTTGGCTGACCCGATAAATGGGTACTGGCAAATGCCGATTCTGCCGCCCAGATTTTCTGCCACTTGGCCTCTAGCTTTGAAGGGGTCAATTTTGTCATGAGATACTCAATGGAAATAAATAGATAATCGCAAAAAGATGCCCGTTAAAAATCGTGGCAGTTGCTTGAAAAAGGGGTTATTGTGTTTCACTGACAGCGGCAGCGCGAATTTCTCTGGCGCGGGTGAGTATCAGCTCTTCGAGCTGCATACCCATCTCGGTATCTGTGCCATGATCGCTCCAAACACCGCCCTGGTTTTTCTGCACATAAACCACAACGCGTATGCCATCTGAGCGTAATTCACGGTCAAGGACAAAAATAGCCAGTTTGATGCGTTCTTGATCTGCTGCATCCAGCTGATACCATTCGGTAACGATAGTCCCGCCAAATGTGTCTACATCATCCAAAGGGATAGAAGAGGCAATATCCAGAGATGCACGCCATAACAGCGCATTAATGGGTAGGGTTGCGCTATTATTATTCCCGATTCCGGCCAACTCTTTTAAGCTAATCCCTTGCTCTGACCTGCCCGTAATCAGGGAGCCGGGACCTTTTGCCTTTGGCTCGGACACATTGTCTCCCATACAAGCGGATAAAGTAAGACAGAAAAAAAACAAGATTATCATGCGCATTTGTTATTTTCTCCAAAAAAAAGAGAGGCTGATTTATATCAGCCTCTCTCTTGTAACGCAATAAAACTAACTTAGAAAGCAAGTTTTAGCTGAAGTTCTAACACTTCTTTGTCGTTATTATCATCGGCAGTTGAATCAACTTCTGAAGATGAAACGATCGCTGTGATGCCAGGTGCTACAGCATATGATACCTGAATCTGCTTATGGTTTTCTACTTCAGTATTGTTGTTTTCATTGTCCATTTTGCCCATTTCGTAGGCTAATGTCAGGCTATCGATAGTGTATGAGACGCCGTATGCTTCAGTTTTTCTTTCTGCTGTTGCATCATCATCGTCTTTATAAGTAACTTGGTCAGCACCGAAATCAATGCCTGCTACTGAAACACCAACGCTAACAGTTTTATTCTTGACGGTGTTTGTTGCTTCAGCAACGTAACCGATGCTGAACATATCTGCAGCATAACCGATGCCGTAGCCAAAGTATTCACCTGCGCCTTCACCGTGTGAAAGGGCGATTGTCATACCATCAACAATTGTCGGAAGCTTGTAGCCGATAGTTGTGCCAGATGCGCCAAGGATACCGCCTCTGTAGCCTGATGCCATACCAGAGTCTGTACCTTCACCGGCTTTGTCAGCTTTTTCGTCAAAACCGCCAATAGCAACATCGTCGCCTGCTGGGTCAAAGTATAATGTACCAAAATCACTACTCAGTGAAGCGTTCAAATCATCATAAGCAGCGCCGTCTGAGTTTACAGCAGTGGCTGCGCTACCCGCTAAATTGTCAGTTGCACCGGATGATTTCAAGCCAGTTTCATGCATGCCATAGTTCAGTGTTGTTGTAATACCACTGTCTGTGGTGTTTGAAAACTTGATGTTTACATCACCCTCACTTGCGAATGAGCCAGCATCGGTATTCGAATCTTTGTCGTCATTCTGATAAATAAAGTTATAACCACCAGAGATGGTTACGTCTGCTGCCATTGCTGATACGGATGTCAGAGCAACGAGAGCTGTTGATGCAAGAAGAATCTTACGCATGTTAAATCTCCCAAAAGATTACATTGCCGGAATTGGCAACTAACTTAAAATATTAAAAAACCCAAAAACAGCAATAATTAAATTAATATTAAATTAAATATAAAGTCACAGCTGTGACATTTCTGCAACAGGGCAGAGCAGGGAAGGCTAAAAACACCGGATTTCAGCGCATTACAAACCAGTCTTGCAGCTACCATATCGTCAAAACATCGTTATTTACTGCTGCAGTCTATTCATCTGCTTTCTGGCAGGATATAAAAAGCGCCAGCATCTCATTTCAATGATATTCAGATGAGTATCGCGCTCAGGCTATTTAAAAAAGTCAGGAAAATATGCTGGAACATATTACGCAAAAAATAGAGAAGGCTGCCAGAGATGCTGGCCGTTTGTCCCCGGATATCACGCTCATCGCGGTATCCAAACAGCAGACAGAGGCGCGTATCGAGGCTGCCTTGCAGTCCGGCATCCGCATATTTGGTGAAAATAGGGTTCAGGAAGCGCAAAAGCGCTGGCACGCCCGCCGTGCGCTCTATCCTGACTTGCATCTGCATCTTATCGGCCCTTTACAATCCAATAAGGCAGGGGATGCGGTCGCGTTATTTGACGTCCTGCACACCATTGACCGGCCGAAAATTGCCGCAGCGCTCAAGGCCGAAATGGATAAGCAAACCCGCCAACTGCCCTGTTTTATTCAGGTAAATACAGGCGAAGAGCCGCAAAAGGCAGGTATTTCCCCGGCTGAGGCAGCAGATTTTCTGGCCTATTGCCGAAAAGAGATAGGTCTGAATATTTGCGGGCTGATGTGTATTCCGCCTATTGATGAAGAGGCGGCCATGCATTTTGCCCTATTAAGAAGCCTGGCCGAAAGGCTGGCATTGCCGCAATTATCCATGGGGATGAGCGGTGATTTTGAAGAGGCGATAGGCTTTGGGGCGACCCATATAAGGGTCGGATCTGCCCTGTTTGGCAGCCGCTCATAATTTGTTTATCCGCTTTGGCTTTTTTGGCTAGCCCTTGCCCTTTAATAGATGGCCTGTGCGCTCAGACTTTGTTTTTAGATAGCCCGCATTATGGGGATTGGCTTGCAGCTCCAGGCCAATACGCTTTATCACTTTAATGCCATGGGCTTCCAGCCTGGCAATTTTATCCGGATTATTGGTCAGTAATTTCAGCTTGTCCACCTTTAGGGCTTTCAGCATCGCGGCGGCCGGGCCAAACAGGCGTTCATCTGTCTCAAATCCCAGCGAATGATTGGCATCTACCGTATCCATGCCTCTATCTTGCAAGGCATAGGCACGGATTTTGTTCAACAGGCCAATATCCCGGCCTTCCTGTGCCAGATAGAGCAATATCCCGGAGCCAGCTTCTGCCATCATGGCCAGTGCTTTTTGTAATTGTGGGCCGCAATCACATTTAAGCGAGCCCATAACATCGCCTGTCACACATTGGGAATGCAAACGCACCAGGGGGGACTGGCGATAATCTTCTGAGCCGACCAGAATGGCAAAATGTTCCTGGCGATCATTTTTCTGCCGAAACATCACAATTTTTGCCTCTTCGGTTACGGCCAGCGGTAATCTGGCCGAGGTGGTGATGCTCATTTCCACTTCAATATCGCGCTTCAGGGAAGTGATTTCATGGAAATCCAGTATCGGGATTTGATAATTTTCAGAAAAATGATGCAGCTGATGGCTATCTTTCATACTCATTCTGGTGAGAAGGCCAGCTGGAACAAGCCGGGCAGCGCGCAACAGGCGGCAGGCCAGATCCGGCAGGCTATCGCGTCTTTCTGCCAGTAAATTTACCGCCTCGGGCAGGGCGCGTTTATCTCCCAGAACGAGTCCCAGAATATCGCCTTCTGCCAGGCTGTTGGCAGGTAGGCTAAAGCTGTCAAACTCGTCTCTTACGCTCTTGCCAAAGGCCTGTAAATGGCGGGCGGTCAGGCATAAAATCTCGTTGCTCTGTGCCAGATGGGCGACCGGGTCCGGAATATAATCGGCAAATTCTGCCGCGCGAAGAAGGCCGGCTTGCCCGCGCTCGTCGCGCAACATGACAAAGCCGCCGCGCCTCAGGATCATAAAGACCCTGTCCAGCTTTAGATCACCGAAAAAATGTGTCTGGCTCATGGGAAAACTTTCTTCTCATCTGCGAGAATGCTTTATTAAAATCGCCAAAATAGCATGATATATCTGCCTGATCTCTTGTAAAGCACAATCCCTGCCGGATGCAAATTTCAGGTCGCAATTTATGGCCGGGCAGACTATAAAAAAGAGATGCATTCTAAAACTGGCTAGAAAATGAATATGCAGGAAATTCTTCGTACTGCCCGAATTATGATTGTTGTTGTTGATGATGACCTTCGCCATGTCCTGCTGACCCAGCTGGAACGCGAAGGCGTTGCCGGTCTAGAACAGGCAGAGACCATGGCCGCCGCTTTTGATAAAATTGACGATTTTGCCCCCGATGTTCTGATACTGGATGTGCAGCTGCCTGATGGAAACGGCTTTCATATTTGCGAGCGTTTGCGCAAACAGGGCTTTGAAAAGCCGATTATTATGCTCACCGGCCAGGATGGCGAGCAGGAAATTATCAAGGGGCTGGATACAGGGGCAAATGATTATCTGGCCAAACCCATGCGGTTTGGTGAATTGCTGGCCCGCATCCGCGCCCAGCTTCGCCAGCACCGTGCCTCGGATGATGCCAGATTTTCGGCCGGAGGCCTGGATTTTATTCCAGCAGATAAATCTCTTAGCTGCAGCCAGCATCAAAAGACGGTGACCCTGACGGAAAAGGAAGCGCTGATTTTAAAAAAGCTGTTTCGCAACTGGCCGGAAACGGTATCGCGTGCCAGCCTGCTCTCGCAACTGTGGGGATATCATAATGAGGTGACAACCCATACGCTGGAAACCCATATTTATCGCCTGCGCCAGAAAATTGCCCGCCTTGGCGATGCCCAGCTTATTGAAACCACCACTTCCGGCTATCGATTGCATAAGCAGACAGAGACAGATAGCAGATCTGTGCCTCAGCCCAGTGAAACTATCAGCCATCAAGATGAAAATTGATTCAGAAAATTAATTATAAAAAATTGGCTGGAGCTGTATATTCAAAAGGCATAATTTTTTGAAAATCGCTTTAATATTATTTGTCTGGAAAAATTTGCTCAACTTTAGAGGCTAACTCCTTTGCTTCCTCACCAGCCTCAAGGCCAGTAAGGAAGGTCGTTATACGTTCCTTCATTTGCTCAAAACAGACTTGGAAACACTTCAGCTTTTCAGAATCGCTACCTTTTGCAGCAGCTGGGTCTGCTACACCCCAATGTGCAGCAGAGGGCTTGCCGGGCCATACAGGACACACCTCGCCAGCCGCATTTGCACATACGGTGATGATTAAATCCATCTCAATAGAATTATCATTTGCAAAATAATTCCATGATTTGGATTTGGCAAAAGTTGTGTCTATCCCGTTATTTTGCAGTACTTTAAGTGCATATGGATTGGGTTCACCTGCGGGGTTTGAACCTGCTGAGTAAGCATTAAGCCTGTTACCACCGAGATGGTTAAAAAGACCCTCCGCAATTATGGAACGGGCTGAATTTCCAGTACATAAAATTAAAACGTTTAATTTATTTGGTGAGCCATTCATCATTTTGAAAATTTACGTCCTGCCAAGCGCACAGATGATGTCTGAGAAGCAATCCATGTTTTGCCAAAAAACATCTCATAATTGCACTTAGTACAAACTTAGTACATTAAAAACCAGAAACACGCTAAACCATTGTTTTTATGTATTTTAGAAGAATTGGCTGGGGCGGTAGGATTCGAACCTACGATACACGATACCAAAAACCGATGCCTTACCACTTGGCCACGCCCCAGCATTTTTACCCTTATTTTGCAGATAGTAAGATGCAAATATCTCAAGGTTGAGCGAGACTATAGCGATCAAGTTCTGGCGGATCAATTAAAAAACAGGGCAATCGGGCGGAAAAAATGACCGAAACTGCGCCCGGGTGATTATCGCTCTGGCAGCGCCTGCTTATTTGCCCGAGACAAGGATTTCTGTTGTGTGTGCCCAAATGCCTTTCTTTTTCAAACCCTGTGCCAGAGATTGTGCGGAAGACCTATCTGTTGTCAGGGCAAAACAGCTCGATCCGCTACCGCTCATCCCCGCCCCGATAAAGCCTTTATGCGGCTGGCCAAGCACCTTAATCAGCCGGGCTATTTCAGGATATCGTGCCACCGCCGGGGCGGTTAAATCATTGCCGATAGCGATAATTTTTTCCAAATTCCCTTGCTGAATATAGTCAGCCAGCTGGCTCTCGGCCGAGACAGAATACTCTGAAAGACCGGCAAAAATTTCAGCTGTAGAAAGCGGAAGGCCGGGATTGGCTAGTACCACATAAACAGGGATATCTGAATCTATAGCCAGGCTAACGGGCTGTCTTTTTGTGCCTGTGCCGGTCATAATTTGCCAGCCCGGATAAAGGCAAACCGGTACATCTGCCCCGATTTGTGCTGCCTGTTCTAAAACCTCTTCGCCTGAGAGGGTGTGCGGCAATATTTTATCCGAGATAAGGCGAAGCAGGGCAGCGGCATCTGTTGAACCGCCCCCCAGCCCGCCGCCAAGCGGGATATTTTTTTCCAGCCTTATATGAAGGGGCGGCAAATCATATCCGGCCTCTCTCAGCCCCCGGCATAATTTTTTGCACAAGCTATCGCCGCCAGCCCGGATAAGCGCACCCGCAAAGGGCCCTTCATATTCCATTTTATCCTGCGGCTGAACACAGACCGATAGACGGTCGCCAAATCGGGTAAATCCTGCAAAAGACAGTAATTCATGATAGCCATCTTCACGTTTTTTCAGCACTTGCAGGCAGAGATTAAATTTTGCCGGTGCATTTATCTGATGCCAGAGGGTCGTCATCTTACAAGCCTTTATCCAGTTTGGCCTTCAGACCCTCTATACGGCTCTCTTCAATGCCCATATCCAGGGCATACTGCCATTTAAAGCGGGCTTCAGCAAATCGGCCTGTTTGCCAATAGGCATCGCCCAGATGTTCAGAAATAATCGCATCTGTCGGGGTAAGCTGTATCGCCTTTTCCAGCCATAATACAGCCTTGTCAAAGGCGCCTTGCCGATAATATACCCAGCCAAGAGAATCGGCATAATAGCCGGAATAGGGCTGTAATTGCACCGCTTTTTGAATAAAGGTGATGGCTTTTTCCAGATGCCGATTTTCATCGGCCCACCAATAGCCCAGATAATTTAGCGCGATGGCATCATTCGGGTTTAGCTCTATGGCTTTGAGCAGGGCTTTTTCTGCCTCAGTCTGGTTATTTATCTGCTCATAACAAATGCCGAAATTTCGATAGAGCCGATAATTTTCCATCCCGTAATCCAGGGCTTGCTGAAAAAACACCAATGCCTTATCGCATCTATCGGCTCGTCTTAATATATTTCCGCCAGCTTGTGCCAAAAGCGCGCGCTGCTGTTTTTCACCGGCGCTCAGCCTGTTGTCTTTGGCCAGTGCGGGGGTGATTTTTAATATGGCTTGCTCGATATGACCTTTTTGTTCCAGCAAGGCCAGATGGGCAAGCTGGCCGCGCAGATAGACAGGCGCGTCTTCATCTATTTGCGCTAGGTGATATTCTGCGCGCTCATAGATTTCTGCTTTTAGATACCATTCTGCCAGTACCAGCTGGGCGGTCGAAATTTCCGGCCAGATAGAGGTGGCCAGATGGGCGCGCGCAATCAGCAGATTGCTGTGATAGCTATCTTCGGACAGCAAGCTTGTTTCAAACAGGAAACGGGCCACCATTTCCGCCAGTTCAGGCGGGGCAGGGGGGCTATCTGCGCTGACATTCATTTGTTCTATCAGCTTGAGCGGGTCGCTATTGGCTGACAGGCGGGTTTGCCATAATTTTTCGATATCTGCCTGCGTGCCCAAATGCCATAATCTGGCCCCGGCGCGCAGGGTGACATATTCATTCTGGCTTTCGGCCAGTGCCTGGCGGTAATAGCCGACAGCTTCATCTTTCTTGCCCAGATATTCAAAGATAGCCCCGCCTAGCAGCCATAGAGGGGCGTGCCTGTTTTGCTCCGAGAGTGTGACAAAATTTTCCAGCTCATGAAAAATGCCCAAAGCGGTTTCCGGCTCGCCCAGTCCAAGATAGGCAAGGCTGCGCAGGCCGCCTGCCAGAAGATGGAAATCATCGCTGATTTCTATTTTCTCTGACAGCGCGATTAATGCCTGCCAGTCTGTATCCTGAACCGCCTTTGCAATGGCGGGTTCTGCTGCCAGACCAAAGTCAAAATCCAGCCGTTCAAATTCGCGTGCCAGCTGCAAGGCTTCGGCCAGATTGCCATTTTGATAATGGTTGATGAACCCGTATCGCAGCAGGGCTTCATCTATTGTGCCTGTCCGCATCGCCTCGCTAAAATAATGGCTGGCAGCGGCATTATCCTGATGATGCTGGGCATAGCGTGCGGCTAAAAACTGGCCGGCAAAGCTGGGGGCTTCAATCGGTGCCTGAAGCGTGTCAGAAGGCAATTCAGAAAAGGAAACAGGGGCGATTTGCCCGGCTGGCTGGCACGCTCCCAGCCCAAGTAAAACCACAAAACCCCAAAAAAAGCCATTCTGCCTTTTTGGCCATTTGAACCGCTTTTTTATTAAGGACAGGCCCATTTTTTGATTTCTTTCCGGCCAAGTGCATCCTGTAAAACACAGGAAGCCAGCAGAGCTTTGAGGGCAGTACAAATATACAATACCCCTGCCCGAATAGCCAGCTGGCCTTTATCCTTTTACATATTCGGATAATTTGGCCCGCCGCCGCCTTCCGGGGTGACCCAGCGAATATTTTGAGTGGGATCCTTGATATCACAAGTCTTGCAATGTACGCAATTTTGCGCATTGATCTGCAAGCGCGGATGAGAGCCATCTTCTTCCCGCACAATCTCGTAAACCCCTGCCGGACAATAACGCTGCTCGGGCGCATCATACAGAGCCAGATTATGTTCAATAGGTACTTGTGCATCTTTTAGCTGCAGATGGGCGGGCTGATTTTCCTCGTGATTGGTTCCAGATAAATAGACAGAAGAATTTCTGTCAAAGCTGACAATATTATCCGGCTTTGGATAATCTATCACCGGTGCGTCACTGGCAGGTTTCAGGTTTGTGTGATCGGCATGGTGATGGAATGTCCAGGGGGCTTTGCCGCGCAAAAGATAGGTATCGAGTGCCGCATAGCCCATCCCCAGCCACAGCCCTTTGGCAAAGGCCGGACGAATATTGCGCACCTTATATAATTCTGCCCATAGCCAGGAGGCCTCGATTTTTTCTGCATAGCTTGCCGGCTCTGCTGCCGGGCTGGCCGATGCCAGCACCTCAAACACCGCTTCGGCTGCCAGCATCCCGGATTTCATGGCGGTATGTGTACCCTTGATCTTGGGTACATTTAAAAATCCGGCTGTACAGCCAACCAGACATCCGCCCGGGAAAGTCAGTTTCGGAATGGATTGAAACCCCCCTTCATTAAGCGCACGCGCACCATAGGAAACCCGGCGCCCCCCCTCAAAAACAGATCGCACATCTGGATGGGTTTTAAACCGCTGAAACTCTTCAAAGGGCGAGAGATGCGGATTTTGATAATCCAGCCCCACCACATAGCCGACCGCCACCTGATTGCCGGTTAAATGATAGAGAAAAGAGCCGCCATAGGTGTCGGTATTTAACGGCCAGCCAACAGAATGCCATACCAGACCCGGTTTGGATTTTTCCGGCTCGATATCCCATAATTCCTTGATGCCAATGGCATAGGTTTGCGGGTCTTTGCCTTCACGCAGGGAAAAGGTTTCAAACAGGGTTTTGGTTAGATGCCCGCGGCAGCCTTCGGCAAAAATTGTTTGTTTTGCCAGCAGATCCATCCCCGGCATATAGCTATCTGTTTTTTCGCCATCCTTGCCGATGCCCATATCGCCTGTGGCCACGCCGCGCACCGAGCCGTCTTCATGATACAGAACCGATGCGGCCGGAAAACCCGGATATACCTCTACGCCCAGCGCTTCGGCCTGTTCCCCCAGCCAGCGACAGAAATTGCCAAGCGAGATAATATAATTGCCCTTATTATGCATTTGCGGCGGGGTCGGCAGGCCAAAGCTGCCCTTTTCTGTCAGGAACATGAATTTATCCTGTTCAACAGGGGTATCCAGCGGCGCGCCCAGCTCTTGCCAATCGGGTAATAATTCGTTCAGGCTGCGCGGCTCCAATACCGCACCGGACAGGATATGTGCGCCCACCTCGCTGCCTTTTTCAATGAGACAAACCGAGATATCTTCACCTTTTTCTGTGGCTAATTGTTTTAATTTTATCGCCGCAGACAAACCGGATGGCCCGCCCCCCACGATAACCACATCAAATTCCATTGATTCCCGTTCCATTATCTTCCTCTTTTTATCTCATTCATCCCTATTTCAGGCCATGCCATACCTGTCTGTAAAGATGTTAATCTGCTTTTTTAAAAAAAATTGCCATAATTTTGCCGAAGAATTATCAGATTAACCAAGACGGCTCCAGTGAATTATGGCATTATAGATCGGCGTGAATCTTCTTATCAGGACGAAAAATGGAATGACAGCGTCTTATGCGGCCAAAGATGACCTGCTTTTTGCCCTGAAATGGCAAATGGAAATGGGGGTTGATTGCGCGCTGAGCGATAGTGCGACAGAGCTGTATGCTGCAGAGGCAGCGCTGCCTGTTCCGTCTGCCAGTTCTGCGCCGTCGCCCGCGATGCTGGCAGAGCCAGTAGCCCGCCCCCCGATAGCTGAACCTGCAGCTGTTGCACCCCAAATTGCCAACACATTATCCGGGCTGCAGAGCCTGTCTGATCTGCGTGCCGCTCTTGAGGCATTTGAGGGTTGTGCTTTGAAAAAAACCGCCAGCAATCTGGTCTTTGCCGATGGTAATCCGGCTGCAGATATCATGCTGATAGGCGAAGCCCCTGGCCGCGATGAAGACAGGATGGGTCTGCCCTTTGTCGGGGCGGCCGGACAATTGCTGGACAGGATGCTAAAATCTGTCGGGATGGATAGACAGGATGTCTATATCACCAATATCCTGCCCTGGCGCCCGCCTGGCAATCGCACCCCCTCGGCTGAGGAAACCCAATTATTATGGCCGTTTTTGCGCCGGCATATTCAGCTCAAAGCACCGAAAATCATTTTTGCCCTTGGCGGCAGTTCGGCTAAATTATTGCTCGATAGCCAGACAGGAATTTTAAAATTGCGCGGCCAGATGACAAAGATAGATTTTAGTGATGCCCGTGATGGCAGTCTGATGCTGCCTGTTTTGCCCAGCTTGCACCCGGCCTATTTACTGCGTGCCCCGAATATGAAAAAACAGGCTTTTTCTGATTTGCTGCAACTCTGTCAATATGTGAAAAAGGCACCCTAGAGGAAAAAAGATTGATGATGATTTTGCACCGCCTTTTCCCTTTACTGGCGCTTTTACCCTTCTTTTTTATGGCAGCTTCCAGTGCAACTTCCAAAGAGTTGCCGCGCCCGCTTTCCGAAAGGGACGCAGATTTGTATAAGCAGATTTTTGCCCTGCAGGATGATGGCGAGATAAAAGAAGCTGCAAAATTGATAAAACAGCTGGATAGTCAGCTATTGATGGGACATGTTCTGGCACAAAAATATCTTCATCCAACCGCCTGGCGTTCCAGCTATACAGAGCTGGCACAATGGCTGGATAAATATAATGACCTGCCGACCGCCAGCCGGATTAAATGGCTTTCCGATAAACGTCGGCCAAAAGGGGCAAAGGCGGCCAGAAGCCCGAAAGAAGGATATTTAAACGGGGTCGGGCTATCGCGCCCGCAAGGTTACCGCGCCGACATTCCTGAAAGCTGGTCCGGGCGAGCCTCACCGCGCACAACCGCAAAAATCGCCCGGGATATTCGCCGTTCCATTCGCCGCGGCTATCCGTCCGGGGCGATTGAAATTCTGGATAAGCCGGCTAATCTGAGATATCTGACCGCTTCGGAAGAGGGGCATTTGCGCGGCGAGATTGCCCATGCCTATTTCATTTTCGGGGTGGATGACAAGGCGTTGCGTACCGCCCGTCAGGCGATTGCCAAAGGCGGAGACAGCGCTTTTATGGGCTATTGGGCAGGCGGGCTGGCAGCCTGGCGTTCCGGGCAATATGAAATCGCCACCAGCTTTTTTCGTACCCTTGCAGAAAATAAAAACGCCCCGGATGTGTTGCGCGCGGGCGCCGGGTTTTGGGCCTATCGCGGTTTTATGCAGGCAGGCGATCCCTTGCAGGCAATTTTTTATCTGAATATGGCGACCGCCTATCCGGAAACCTTTTATGGGGTGATGGCGATTGAGGCTTCTGGCCAGTCTATCCAGCTGGATTTTAATCTGCCGGTTATCACCGATGATTTTATGGATTGGCTGACTGCACAAAAGGGCGGCCAGCGCGCTTTGGCATTGCTGCAAATCGGGGACTGGACACGTGCGGCACGCGAATTGCGCTATTTGTTTGAAGAAATGCCAGAAGAGCATGTACGTGCCCTTATTGCCTTTACCTCTGTTCACAACATGCCTGGCCTGACCTTTCGTCTGGCCGATATCTATCGAACCGACAGGGGCGTAAGCTATCTTGCCGCCCTTTATCCCTATTTGGAAACAGGGGCAGAAGTGCGTATCGAGCTTGCCCTGCTTCATGCGATTATTCGCAAGGAATCCGGTTTTTATCCATTGGCACGCAGCAGTGCAAAGGCCGCTGGTCTGATGCAATTAATGCCGGCAACGGCTGCCTTTATTGCCAAGGACAGGCGCTATCGGCGCACCCATCGCCATAAATTGCATGACCCCGATTTGAATTTGACCCTCGCTCAGGATTATATCGAACATTTGCGCGCTGAGCCCTATATAGGCGATGATTTGGTGCGAATGCTTGCCGCCTATAATGGCGGGCCTGGCAATTTGAAAAAATGGCTGCGCAAAATTGATCATAAAGAAGACAGTTTTCTGCTGATAGAATCTATCCCCGCGCGCGAAACCCGCAATTACATCAAAGGGGTGATCAGCTATCTGTTTATCTATAGCAATCGCTTTGAAGAAGATATTCCGGACTTGCGTCGCCTGCTGAATGGCAGGGGCAATCATAAAGAGCTGGCACAATTAGCCGATTAACCGGGTAAAGGGGGCAAATAGATGGCCATTGATGAAACTCGCGATTTTGTGCCTGTAAATATTGCGGTGCTGACCATTTCAGACAGCCGTTCTCTGGGTGAGGATAAATCAGGTGATTTGCTGGTACAGCGGCTTTGTGATGCTGGTCACACTCTGGCGGCACGCGCCCTTGTGCGGGATGATATTGACCAGATTACCGCGCATTTGCGAAAATTTATTGCCGATAAGGCTGTTGATTGCGTGCTGGCCACGGGCGGGACAGGGCTTACCGGGCGTGATGTTACCCCGGAAGCGTTTCGCGCAGTCTTTGAGAAAGAAATTGAAGGCTTTGGCGAGATGTTCCGTTTTTTGTCCTTTAAAAAGATAGGCACCTCTACCTTGCAGAGCCGAGCCGTCGCCGGGGTGGCAGGCGGCACCTATTTATTTGCGCTTCCCGGCTCGCCTTCTGCCTGCCGCGATGCATGGGATGATTTGCTGGTGCATCAGCTGGATTATCGCCACCGCCCCTGTAATTTTGTCGAGATTATGCCAAGGCTGCAGGAAACAGGGCTGGCCGGCCGCGCTTCTGGAAAATAAACGCTCCATTCCGGATAGAGGTCAGCAGGCATGGCGAACAAGGGCGCAAAAATATCTTCACAAATAACTTCACAAATATCTGGCCCCTCCTATCAGTTTGAACAGGAATGGGCAGCACACGGCCCTGTTATCGGTATTGATGAGGCCGGGCGCGGGCCCTGGGCAGGCCCTGTAACCGCAGCGGCTTTCTGGATATGCCCGGATGGGTTGGACAGGCTACCGCCAGGCCTAACCGATTCCAAAAAATTAACCGCCCGTCAAAGAGCAGATATCGAAAACCGTCTGCGCTGTCCGGATGAAGGGCATTTTTATGCTATCTATCACAGCTCGGTAGCAGAAATTGATGAAAAGGGCATTTTGCCCGCCACCTTTGCGGCTATGTCTGCAGCTGCCAGGGATGTGGCCGGACAATTGCAACAGGCTGGCTATCCAAATCCGCCCTCTATACTGGTGGATGGCAATCTTTTGCCAGAGCTTGGCTTTCGTGCCCGCGCCATTATCAAAGGTGATAGCCTGTCCCTTTCAATTGCGGCCGCCTCCATTCTGGCCAAGCAAAGCCGTGACAGGCTGATGGGCGAGCTGGCGATAAAATACCCTGCCTATGGCTGGGAAAAAAATGCCGGATATGGCACGCCAGCCCATCAAAAGGCCATTGCCGGGCATGGCATTACCCCCCATCATCGCCGCAGCTATGCCCCCATTAAACGGTTTTTACAGACAGGCCATCTGTAGCCCGACACACCCTTTATCTTCAGCGCCTGTTTTGCATCTGACCGATTTTGGCCTTTACCAGATATCGTAAGCAGGCAATCGGGCATATACCATATATAGATATTACTTTAGCTATGGTAAGTAATATATTGACTTTATTAGATTCTATGATTCATTCTGATGCGAGACCCAACATAATGCACCAGATTTGAGATATGAAAAAAGACCAGATCATACATGGGAACTGCCTCGACGCACTGGCAAAATTGCCAGATGGGAGTGTAGATCTTGTCTTTGCAGACCCGCCCTATAACCTCCAGCTTAGCGGCCAGTTGCGCCGTCCTGATCAGTCGGTTGTCGATGCGGTGGATGATGAGTGGGATCAATTTGACAGTTTTGCAGAATATGATGCGCTATCTGCTGCCTGGCTATCGGAATGTCGGCGTATCCTGAAGCCGGATGGCGCTTTATGGGTCATTGGCAGCTATCACAATATTTTCAGGCTCGGCAAACAGATTCAGGATCTGGGTTTCTGGATGCTGAATGATATTATCTGGCGCAAATCCAATCCGATGCCAAATTTCAGAGGGCGGCGATTTACCAACGCCCATGAAACGCTGATTTGGGCGGCAAAAAGCGCAGAGTCAAAATATACCTTTAATTATGATGCGATGAAGGCGCTGAATGAAGGCTTGCAAATGCGCTCTGACTGGTATTTGCCGATTTGCAGCGGGGCTGAACGGCTAAAGGATGAAACAGGCGGCAAAGCCCACCCGACCCAAAAGCCGGAAAATCTGCTGGCGCGTATCCTGCTGGCCTCTACCAAACGCGGGGATATTATCCTTGACCCGTTTTTTGGCAGCGGGACAACAGGGGCGGCAGCCAAAAGGCTGGGTCGGCATTATATCGGCATTGAACAGGATAAAAAATATGTCGCGCTGGCCAACCAGCGTATCGCGGCTATCCGGCCGGTGATAGAGGACAGCTTGCTGGAGCTCACCGAAAAACGTGCCCAGCCGCGTGTGCCTTTTGGCGCGCTTATCGAGGGCGGGCTATTACAGACAGGCGATACACTGTTTGATAAATCTGGCCAGCATCAGGCACGTATTCGTGCAGATGGCTCGCTGATCACAAAATCCAGACTTTCCGGCTCTATTCACGGGCTGGGGGCAAAATTGCAAGATCAGCCCTCCTGTAATGGCTGGCAATATTGGCATATTCGCAAAAATGGAAAAGATATCTGTATCGACCAGCTGCGCGAAGAATATCGCGCTTTGAATATGTCAGCAGATAAAGCCTGATAAAAACAGCCTGTCAGGTGCTGCGCTGGCGCGGCAATAACACAAATCCTAAAACAAACAGTCCAAGAACAATCGCCATGCCGGCGCGTTCCAGCCCGGTGATATAAACTGCCCAGCCATATAAAAACGGGCCGATAAAGCTGGTGAGCTTGCCAGAAAGGGCTAAAAATCCAAACAGGCTTGTATGATGTTCGACCGGGGCGATATGGGCAACCCAAACCCGGCTCGCGGCCTGGCACGGGCCAATAAAGATACCCAGACAAAGACTGGCCGCCCAAAATATTATCAGGCTTTTGGTCAGCAAACAGACAAACCCCAACCCGAACAGCCCGGCCAGAGATATCTGAATAATGCGTATCGCCCCCCATTTATCGGTCAGGGACCCGCTGGTAACTGCCCCTATGCCAGCGGTGATATTCAGGCCAATCGCAAATATCAGAATATCTTTTTGATCAAAGCCAAAAACATTGGCGGCATAAATACCGCCAAAGGCAAACAGGGTGATTAACCCGTCATTATAGGCCATGCGCGCGATGAGAAACCGCACCATATCCGGCAGGGATATAGCGATTTTCCAGCTTTGCCGCAAAGAGGCAAGAAAGGGCTGTTTGTCTGATTGCGGGGCAGTTTCATGGCGGGTAAAAAACAGGGGCAGGGAAAAAACAATCAGCCAGAGACCGGCAAAAACCATTGATGCGCGTACCGGCTCAGCCGCGCTTCTGGAAAGCCCGAAAAAAGGCGTTTCCGGCAAAATAAACAGCCCCAGAACAAGGAGTAGTGCCAAAATCGCACCTGCATAACCCAGCCCCCAGCCATAGCCCGATATCCGCCCTAATGCTGAAGCAGGAGCAATTTTTGGCAGCAGGCTGTTATAATAGATAAAGGCCAGCTCGCTAAAGAAGATAGTAAGGCCAGACAGACCCAGTGCCAAAGCCGCAAAACGGGCGTCCGGTGCGGCAAACCACAGCCCCGTCACAGCGATAGCGGCCATGCAGGTTGTCAGGATAAGCCCTTTTTTTACCAGACCTTTTTTATCAGCCAAATGGCCTAGAACAGGGGCTAGAAGGCCGGTTGCCAGTGCCGCGATAGCGGTCATCATCGCCCAGGCAAATGTGCCATTATCGGGGGATAGAATAGTGGTAAAATATACCGCAAAGACAAAGGTTGTATGCAAGGTCGGCAATACCGAAGATGCCCAGTCATAAACCATCCAGCTGCAGCTGTTATAGGTGAAAATGGGCGGCTGGCTAGAAGGCATATCTCTGCAAGGCTGCCACATCACATCCAAGCTTTTCTCTTCCCTTCAAGCCGGTAAGTTCAATGACACATATCGCCCCCGCCACCTGGCCGCCTGCCCGTTCCACCAGCTTTTCTGCGGCTGCCAATGTGCCGCCTGTGGCCAGCAAATCATCACACAGCACAACCCTTTTGCCTCTCACCGCCCGGCTGGCATGCATGGAAAGCCGGGCAGTGCCATATTCAAGGGCATAGGCCTCTTCCAGAACCTTGCCAGGCAATTTGCCAGCTTTGCGAACCATGATTGTCCCGCGTTTCAGGGACAGTGCCAGCGGCATGGAAAATAAAAACCCTCTGGCATCAATACCGGCAAAGATATCGGGATCAAAATCTTTGGCCAGACGGGTCATTTCTGCCATCATTTCTGCCAAAACATCCGGGTCTTCCAACGCCGGGCTGATATCGTAAAAAGTGATACCTTCCTTTGGAAAATCCGGGGTTTTGGAAATATGATCATCCAGATTAAATGCGCGCATATCCAGCCTGTGATTTCTTAACTGCCAGCTATCAGGCTAGGCGCTTGCCGCTTTCTTTTCAAGACGTCTTTGATGCAATACCGGCTCGGTATAGCCAGATGGCTGAACCCGCCCTTTAAAGACCAGGTCACACGCTGCCTGAAAAGCGATAGAGCTGTCAAAATTGCCGGCCATTTTTTCATAAAGCGGGTCATCTTTATTTTGCTCATCCACAATTGCGGCCATTTTTTGCATCACCCCCATGACTTTTTCTTCGGAGCAGACGCCATGATGCAGCCAGTTTGCGATATGCTGCGAAGAAATCCGCAAGGTTGCCCTGTCTTCCATCAGGCCAATATCATTGATATCCGGCACTTTGGAACAGCCGACACCCTGATCGACCCAGCGCACCACATATCCCAAAATACCCTGTGCGTTATTTTCCAGCTCGGCCGTAATATCGGCATCTGACCAGTTTGGACGGCTGGCCACAGGGATGGTCAGGATATCATCCCGTTTTGCCCTTCTCTGGCCGGTTAATTCGGCCTGGCGGGTAAAGACATCTATCTGGTGATAATGCAGGGCGTGCAAGGTCGCGGCCGTCGGCGAGGGTACCCAGGCACAATTTGCCCCGGCCTTTGGATGGCCGATTTTCTGTACCATCATTTCTGCCATCATATCGGGCATCGCCCACATACCCTTGCCAATTTGTGCGCGTCCGGAAAATCCGCACGCCAGACCAATATCCACATTCCAGTCTTCATAGGCAGAAATCCAGGCAGCCTGTTTCATATCCCCTTTGCGGATCATTGGCCCTGCTTCCATAGAGGTATGAATTTCATCGCCTGTTCTATCCAGGAACCCGGTATTGATAAAGACAACCCGGCTGGCGGCTGCGCGAATACATTCTTTCAAGTTAACGGTCGTGCGGCGCTCTTCATCCATAATGCCGATTTTGATGGTGTTTGCGGGCAGAGATAGCAAGTCTTCTACCTCGCTGAAAATCTCGCACGCAAAGGCAACCTCTTCCGGGCCATGCATTTTTGGCTTTACGATGTAAACAGATCCGCACCGTGAATTGCCCTTTTTTGTGCGATCCGGCATTGCGCCCAGTGCGGTCATAAAGGCATCCATAATGCCTTCTGGAATTTCCTGGCCATCCTTTAATAAAATGGCCGGATTGGTCATTAAATGCCCGACATTACGTACCAGCATCAACGAGCGGCCATGCAAGACCCGTTCTGTGCCATCCGGGGCAGTATACTGGCGATCTGTATGCAAGGCACGGGTAAAGCTTTTGCCGCCTTTTTGCATTTCTACAGACAGGCTGCCATCCATCAGACCCAGCCAGTTTTGATAGGCCAGAACCTTGTCTGCTCCATCCACAGCGGCAACCGAATCTTCGCAATCCATAATGGTGGATATCGCAGATTCCAGCATAATATCATCAATACCGGCCTTATCGTTTGCCCCGATGCGTCCTTGCTTATTAATAATCAGGTCAATATGCAGATTATTTTTTACCAGCAGAACAGAGCTGGGCGCCTCTGCTGAACCGGAAAATCCGGCAAATTGATGCTCATATGCCAGATGGGTTGCCCCTTGTTCTGTCTGAATAATCAAACGGCCATTTTCTATGGTAAAGCCTGTGACAGAAGCCCAGTTCCCTTGTGCAAGCGGGGTGCGTGCATCCAGCAGCTCGCGCGCATGGGCAATAACCGCTGCGCCGCGTACCGGGTTATAGTCGGCTGTTTTTTCCGCGCCATTGCTTTCCTCCAGTACGTCTGTGCCATATAACGCATCATACAGGCTGCCCCAGCGCGCATTGGCTGCATTCAGTGCGTATCTGGCATTCATCACCGGCACAACCAGCTGCGGGCCGGCAATACGGGCGATTTCATCATCGACATTCTGTGTATCGATAACAAAATCCGCACCTTCGGGCACCAGATAGCCAATCTCTTTTAAAAAGTCGGTGTAGGCATTTATATCTATGCCAGCCGCACGATTATCTATCAGCCATTTATCAATTTGTGCCTGGATTTTCTCGCGCGTTTCCAGCAGCTCTGCATTGCGCGGCGCTAATTTATGAACGCTCTCATCAAACCCTGCCCAAAAGCTGGATGGTTCAATCGATGCGGCTGGTAAAAGCACATCATTCACAAAGGCAAGAAGTTCAGCATCTACAGACAAATTACCCTTGACGATATATCCCATTATCAGACTCCTTTTGGATTAAATCAGTTTGCCAGTTTATGAAGCGGTATTCCGTTTTTTTAAGGCGCTAAATAACCTATTCATCAGATAGGGCGAAAATAGATTTTTCCGACAGATTACCACTTCAATTATGTAGCGTTAGTCATAATCAAGCGTAACCGCAATTTCCATTATATGGAAACAGCTTTCAAAAACGAAAGGCAGATTGTGATTAGGTTGTTTTGCAGGCTGTCTGTTAAAAGAAGCGGGGCATAACCATACTCACGGGCCGTCCCAGATAATATCTGCGATGGACAGCTGGCTCTTTATCAGGGTAATAAATTCATTCAGGCTGTTATTATCCCGGCCTTCTGCTCTTACCACCAGCGCCCCTTCGGTATTGGATGCCCGAATAAGACACCAGCCTTTTGTCGTTGTTACCCGCACCCCGTCAATAAGATTGATCTGCTCGGCTGGCAGGATGGTACCAAATTGCCGTGCCAGTTTTTCAATGACACCAAATTTCTTTGTATCGTCACAGGCGATATGGCATTCCGGCGTGGCATGGATGGCTGGCAACTGGTCAACAAAATCTGTCAGGCTCTGGCCAGTTTCCTGTTTTTGACGCTGCATCGAGGTGATAAGCCGCACCGCAACATATAGCGCATCATCAAACCCGAAATAGTCATCCGCGATAAAAATATGGCCAGACATCTCGCCTGCCAGAGGCGCGCCCATATCACGAAGACGGGCTTTCATATGGCTGTGACCGGTTTTCCAGAGATGGGCCTTTCCGCCTGTCTGAGTTATCAGGGACATGGCAGACTGGCTGGATTTTACATCAAAGATAATATCGCTTTCGGGGTGTTTTTTTAAAATATCCAGCCCCAGATAGGCGGTGAGTATATCGCCTGCAATATGCCGGCCTTTGGCATCCACCACACCTATTCTGTCACCATCTCCGTCAAAACCGATACCGCAATCTGCCCCTGCTTTTAATACTTCTTCGCGCAGCATCTCCAGCGTCTTTGGGTCAACAGGGTTCGGGTGATGGTTGGGAAAATGCCCGTCAATTTCGGTAAACAGTGCGCGATGGGTTCCGCTTGCCCGGGCAAGGACAGCCTCTGTGGCAGGGCCTGCTGCCCCGTTTCCGGCATCCCAGATAATATGCGCATCGCCAAAATCGGCATTTTCCATGATGCGCTCGATATAGGCATCAAATACCGAAATCTGCTGCTGGCTGCCACCTTTCCGGCTCTCGATACCTGCGGCACTGACCGCGCCCAGTTTCTGGATATCCTCCCCGAAAAAGCTGATATGGGCTTGTACCATTTTAAAGCCATTATGATCAGGTGGATTATGGCTGCCGGTGACCTGTATCGCCCCGTCACAATTGAGATATCTATCGGCAAAATACAGCATGGGCGTTGGCCCGATACCGATATCGATCACCTGGCAGCCGGAAAAGACCAGCCCGTCTATCAGCGCGGCCGCACAGTCAGGCGAGGTCAGCCTGCCATCGCGCCCCACCGCAATTTTAGCTGGCCTTGATGTGGCATTTTTCGCCCCTGTCATTTGCCCGAAGGCCGCGCCGATAAAAAACGCATCCCTTACAGACAGGGTTTTACCAACCTGGCCTCTGATATCATAGCTGCGCAGGATGGTAGGGTTAAATCTATGGGCGCGTGTTACAGCCTGGTTGCCAGCCATTGGGATAAGTCTCCTTGTAACTCGTCACGTGTCAGCCCAAAGGCGATATTGGCTTTTAAAAAACCGATTTTTGATCCGCAATCAAAGCGCTCGCCGGAAAAATTCAGCCCGTGAAAAGGGGCATGGCCAATACGCGCTGCCAGCGCATCGGTCAGCTGAATCTCGCCGCCAGCACCGCGCCTGCCTTTACCCAGCTCATCAAATATTTTTGGCTCAAGGATATATCTGCCAACCACCGCCTTGCCAGAGGGGGCTTTGTCCGGGGATGGTTTTTCCACAATGCCGGTAATTTCGGTTAAATTGCCCTGTTTGCTGCCAGGCGTGATAATGCCGTAAGCGCCGGTATCGCTGGCAGGCACATCCATCAGCGCGACCATATTCCCGCCTGTATAGGCAGATGTCATCTCTGCCATCGCCGGCGCGCCCAAAATCAAATCATCTGCCAGTAATACCGCGACCGGCTCTGCACCGACAAGATGGCGCGCGCACCATACCGCATGGCCCAGCCCGGCCGGTTCTTGCTGGCGGACATAGGAGACCGAGCCCGGCTCGCGCAACATCCGGCGCACCACCTCCAATGCATCGGCCTTATCCTTTTCAATAAGAACAGCTTCCAGTTCAGTTGAATGGTCAAAATGATCTTCAATAGCGGTTTTATTGCGCCCCGTGACAAAGATAAATTGCTCAATCCCTGCGGCTACGGCTTCTTCTACGGCATATTGTATCAATGGCTTATCGACCACTGGCAACATTTCTTTGGGCATTGCCTTGGTCGCGGGCAAAAAGCGTGTCCCCAAACCGCCTACAGGAAAAATTGCTTTTTTTATCGTCATTTTAAAGGTACTTTCATCAAAGCGTCACGATAACGTGATGTAACTATGTCCCCAGAGGCAAAATGTGAGTTCAAAGCCGCCTTTGGCGTGTTTAAAATTCATTCAAAAGAAGGTTATAATGCCCCTTATAAAACAGATAATTGACCGTTCTGTTACTGTCAAACAAGCGATGGCAAAAAATTGCATCGAAACAGCTGAACAGGCAGCTGAAATCATCGCGCAATCATTGCAAAATAAGGGTAAATTGCTGTTATGCGGCAATGGAGGTTCTGCAGGCGATAGCCAGCATCTGGCCGCAGAATTTGTGGCGACGCTGGATCATACCCGCCCTCGCCCTGGCTTGCCAGCTATCGCCTTGACCACCGATACGTCTTTTTTAACCGCCTATGCCAATGATTTCGGTTTTGAGGGCGTCTTTGCCCGCCAGGTAGAAACATTGGGGCAAAAAGGGGATGTGCTGATAGCTATCTCGACCAGTGGCAATTCAAAAAATGTGCTGGCGGCCGCTAAAATCGCCCGGCAAATGGGGATAAAAGTTATTGCCATGACCGGCCAGACTGGCGGGGCATTGGCCGCGCATTGCGATATTTTGCTGAATGTGCCAAGTGATATCACCATGCATATTCAGGAATGTCATATCGCACTGGGTCATGCCATTACCGCACGGGTCGAAGAGCTGGTCGCTGGGCAAGGCTAGAGATATTTAAAAAAAGGCAAGGCAGTAAAAGATGAAGATTGTGGTTATTGGTACAGGATATGTCGGTCTGGTTTCCGGGGCGTGTTTTTCGGAATTTGGCTTTGATGTAACCTGTATTGATAAAGATGCCAGGAAAATAGATCAGCTAAAGGCAGGGGAAATCCCGATTTACGAGCCGGGTCTGGATGTGCTGGTCGCCCGCAATCATCAGGCGGGCAGACTGCATTTTACCACAAGGCTGGATAATCATATCGCCGAGGCAGATGCCATCTTTATCGCGGTTGGCACGCCCACCCGGCGCGGCGATGGCCATGCCGATTTATCCTATGTCTTTGCCGCTGCCAAAGAGGTGGCTGGCCAGCTATCGGGCTATAGCGTGATTGTCACCAAATCGACCGTACCGGTCGGGACAGGCCGGCAGGTAGAAGAAATAGTACGCACCGCCAATCCGGAGGCCGATTTTGATGTGGTTTCCAATCCTGAATTTTTGCGTGAAGGCTCGGCCATAGGTGATTTTATGCGCCCTGACCGGGTGGTGGTGGGCGCTGAAACAGAACGCGCCATTGCGGTGATGCGCGCTCTTTATCGCCCCTTATATCTTATCGAAAAGCCGGTTTTATTTACCGGTCTGGAAACAGCCGAGCTGATCAAATATGCCGCCAATGCCTTTCTGGCGGTCAAGATTTCCTATATCAACCAGATGGCCGATCTGTGCGAGGCTGTCGGGGCAGATGTGCATGATGTTGCCAAGGGGATGGGGCTGGATAATCGCATTGGCAGCAAATTTCTGCATCCAGGGCCTGGCTATGGCGGTTCGTGTTTTCCAAAAGATACGCTGGCACTGGTCAAAACAGCTGAACTGTTTGATGTGCCTGTTTCGATTGTTTCTGAAGTGGTGGCCTATAATGCGGCGCGCAAGGCAGCGATGGCAGGGCGGGTCATCACCGCTTGTGACGGGGATGTTTCGGGTAAACAGATTGCGATATTGGGTCTGGCCTTCAAGCCGGAAACAGATGATATGCGTGAAAGCCCGGCGATAGAAATTATTGAAGAGCTGATAAAATCAGGGGCAAATATCACCGCCTATGACCCGGCCGCGATGACAGAAGCCCGCCCCATCCTGCCAGATAATGTTTCTTATGCCAGCTCTGCCCAGGCTTGTCTCAAGGGGGCAGATTGCGCGGTTGTGGTAACAGAATGGAATGAATTTCGCGCCCTTACCCCGCAGATTTTCGGCCAGCTTCTGGCGCGTCCCATTCTGGTGGATTTGCGGAATATTTATGATGGCGAGGCGATGCGCGACAAGGGCATAGAATATCATTCGATTGGCCGGAAATAAAATTTTAACAGTTTCCCATCAAAAAAACAGATCAGATAAAAAGGCAAAAATATGCATTTTACCAGACCCGAAAATTTGCCAAAATTAATGGTTGCCCCCAATGGGGCGCGCCGCACCAAACAGGATCATCCGGCCATTCCGGTAACCCTGGAAGAAACCTTTGCGACCGCGCAAAAATGCTATGCTGCAGGGGCAGAATCCATTCATTTTCACTTGCGCGATGCCGACCAGCAGCATCTTCTGGATGCCGGCCTCTATAAAGAAGGGCTGGCAGAATTGCACCGCCTCTTGCCGGAGATGCATTTACAGATCACCACCGAAGCGGTGGGGCGCTATAGCCCCGAGGAAATGACCAAAATCGCCTATGAGGTGATGCCACCGGGCATTTCTATTGGCCTGGCAGAACTGATGCCGGACAGACAGCCTGGCGCTGAAAATATCCGCCTCTATAAAACTCTGTATGAGGCGGGCTGCCGGGTCCAGCATTTATGCTATCAGCTGGACGATGTGGATTTGCTGGCCCGGCTGGTAGCGGCAGCGGATCTGGCGGGCGAAAAAATCTGGGCCATGTTTGTCATCGGCCATTATACCGGCCGTGTCAGCCATCCCGATATGATCCAGCCCTTTATCGACCGGGCGGCCGCAAACGGGCTTGAACTGGATTGGGCAGTATGTGCCTTTGCCGAACAGGAACATACCACGCTGGAACGCGCAGCCCTGCTGGGCGGCAAGGTGCGGGTCGGGTTTGAAAATTCCATCTTTATGCCAGATGGCAGCATCGCACCCGATAATGAAACCCGCGTCAAGGCCGCCACTCGGCTCTTTGATTAAAAAAGAATGTTAGATAGATAAGGATGGGCGCGGTACAGGCGCAAACTGCCTGCTCGCCCGGCCGATAGACAGCCAGCCCAAATACCTATCCGGATTTTTTTGAAAAAAAGAGAGGATGCGTTTCCATCTATCCGTGGAGAAGATGGAGCGGGTGAAGAGATTCGAACTCTCGACCCCAACCTTGGCAAGGTTGTGCTCTACCCCTGAGCTACACCCGCATCACGGTTATCCTTATATAGCCGACTAAAAAGCCTTTCAAGAAAAAAGTGCGAAAAAAGCCAGATGGATTTTATCTGCCCGGGCTGGCTTCGGGCTACCCCGCCTCCAGCCCGCAAAAACGGATCATTTGCCGGAAATTATTTTCCTGTTCAAAGGCCGCGCCCAATAAGGGCCAGCAATGCAAACGCCTTTTTTCCATTATCATTTCTATCTCGGTGCCTTTGGCCTGTTGTCCCTGTTCATAAAAACGCCTGGCATCAGGATAAAATAGCTCATCCTCGCTGATGAATATCTGTATTCTGCCCAGACCTTCCATCTGGCCACATAGGGGCGAGCAGCGCGGATCATCGGGCGCCAGACCATTGGCATAGCGCAAGCCTGCCCGGCGCAAGGCTGGCAGGGACAATACCGCCTCTTTTTTCGCGTAATGTGCCTCAATCTCGGGGTGGGCAAGGCGAATATCCATCCAGGGCGAATATAAAATAATGCTATCGGGCGCGCGAACATCCTTTATTTTACCGGCCGGATTATTGGCCGGAATTTGCAACAGCTTTTGCACCAGCGAAATAGCCAGCCCGCCCTGTTAATCTCTCTGCTGTTCGGGTTTGATTCTCTGCGGCGTATTTTTACGCTCGCCCCACTGACCACAGGGGATGCAGGCCAGCTTCACGCCCGTCTGGCACAGGCTATTCGCCAGTTGCTGACCGGCGAGATGCCCGAATAATCCGGGCAGAAATAAAAAAGGGTTTAAATCAGGAAAAGAGTAAAACCGCCTCAGTCAGCTTTTATCGAAAGGGCAGCTTCCAATGCCTGGACAATCCGGATCTGGGTATCTTTTTCCAGATAGGGATGCATAGGCAGTGCCAGTACATCGCCGGCCATTTTTTCGGTGAGGGTCAGGCCGGATGTGCTGATAGGATAATGGGAATAGACAGGCTGGGTATGCATCGGGCGCGGATAATAAATAGCAGTCGGCACCCCCTTTTTGGCCAAATCGGCCTGAATGGCACTGCGATCACTGCCTTCTGGCAAGCGGATAACATATTGTGCCCAGCTGGAAGTGGCCGCATCTGCCAGCTTCGGGGTGGTTACAATATCTTCCAGCATTTTATTATAGCGATCAGCTATTTGCTGGCGCGCTGCCAGCTCTTCGTCAAAAATCTCCAGCTTGGCCAGCAAAATAGCTGCCTGCATCGTATCCAGCCTTGCGGTCATGCCGATATGGATATTTTCATACTTGTCACTGCCTTGCCCATGGATGCGGCAGGAACGTGCAATTTCGGCAATCTTTTCATCTGCGGTAAATAACGCCCCGCCATCGCCATAACAGCCCAGCGGCTTGGCCGGAAAAAAGCTGGTCGCGGTTACCGCGCCATATTGACCAACAGGTTTTTCTGCCCATTTTGCCCCAAAGCTCTGGGCGGCATCATCCAGCAGCCATAACCCGTTTTTTGCAGCAAATTCGGAAATAGTCGGCAGGTTTGCTGGCCGGCCAAACAGGCCGACGGCCATAATGCCGACCATATTCAGCCCGGCCTTTTTGCCAGCTGCCAGCGCATCTTCCAGTAAATTCGAATCAAGGTTAAAGCTGGCTTCCTCCACTTCGGCAAAGACAGGCGATGCCCCTAAAACCGCGATGGCTTCTGCACTGGCCGCAAAGGTAAAGCTGGGGACAATAATCCCGTCGCCCGGCCGCACCTGTAATCCCAATAGCCCGAGGATAAGCGCATCTGTCCCGGACGAGCAGCTAATAACATGATGACCGCCAAGCCGCTCAGACAGGGCTGTTTCCAGCTCGCCCACCTCGCGCCCCATAATATAATCGCCCCTGTCCATCACCTGTTTCAGGCGGGCATTTAGCTGGCTGCGGATACGCGATTGCTGGGCAGCAAGGTCGATAAAGGCGATGGTCATCAAAGGCTCTCCATTTGCGGGCTAGAGACGTAAAAAGCTAGGAATTGGCCGGGGCGGGGCTGTTGGTCATTTCAAACAGATTTACCATTTTTTCCAAAACGCGCTGAACTGCCACCCCTTCGGCGGCATTAGTAAGGGCAGGCTGGCCAGTAGCACAAACCTCGGCAAAGGCGCGCACTTCCTGTTTTAAAGGTTCATCTTCTGCAACTGGCAGATAATTCGGGCTGGCTCTTTCCACCACAAACAGATTGCCGGCCTGGGTGATATGATCAGAAAACAGGGTCAGCTTTTCTGACCAGGGTTTGGTATCATCAAAGACCAGCGAGCCGGAATGACCGGTTACTGTCAGGCGATGCTCCTTAATCGGGCTTAGCCAGCTGGTATGCATGGCCGCGGTAATGCCATTGGCAAATCCCAGACCAGTGGCCAGCATATCGGCCACACCCGGGGTGATATGGGCAGCCCCGTGACAGCTAACTTTTTCCGGCTGGCTGCCCGCAATTGCCAGAATAAGCGATAAATCATGCGGACATAGATCAAATAGCGCAGATTCTGTATTGCGGATGCGCCCCATGGCCAGACGATTAGCCTGAATATGGCGCAGCTTGCCTATCGCACCATTTTGCACCTGTCGCAGCAATTCCTGAAAAACCGGATGATAGCGGATAAGATGGCCTATCATTACCTCGCGGCCATTTTCCCTCGCGGCTTTTTCAATATTTTCAGCCGCTGCCAGGGACAGGGCCATCGGCTTTTCAATAAAGACATGCTTGCCTGCCTGCAATGCGGTGATGGCCAGCCCCTCATGGGCAGCAGCAGAGGCAGATATCATCACCCCGGCGATATCGCTATCTGTGCATACCGCCTCAAAATCCATCGCCTGACAGGAAAAGCTGGCGGCAAATTCGCCCGCCCGTTCCGGATCGGTATCCACCACACTATGTAACAGACCCAGACTGGCACAATTGCGCGCGATATTGCGCCCCCACATACCGCATCCCACTACACTGATATTGATATGTTTTTCGGTTTGCATAGATATATGTAATTCCACCGAATGGCTGTATGGAAAAGTATTTTTGCTTTTGATACCTCCCTGATTAAATGGCCTTTATTGCCGGGTCAATCGTTGCATTTTGTTACATTTCTGCTATGCGATGGAACCGGCCGGAATGGCCAATGGCTTGCAGTTTTCCTGTCTATGGCTATATCTTGGCGTGCGCGCTGTTATACTCTTATTACAGGAGGGGCAAAAAGATGGATGCCTCATCAACCTATCAGGATAGTTTGCCGATTTCCTCGGACAGGCTTCTGGAAAAGCTGGATAGCCAAAATCTGGGCTATCAGCGAATTGATCATATCCCCTTGCGCACAGTGGCCGATTCAAAACAGGTCAGAGACGGCTTTCTGGCCTCGGAAGAAGGAGGCGGGTATATCAAAAACCTGTATATGCGCGATAAAAAAAAGCAAAATTATCTGGTGGTGCTGCAAGAAGATGCCGAGCTGGATTTAAAATATGTGGCGGAAAAAATTGGCGCCAGCCGGCTTTCTTTTGGCTCGGCTGACAGATTGCTGGAAAATCTGGGCGTTCGGCCAGGCGCGGTAACGCCCCTGTCGATGATAACAGGCGTCCAAAATCAGGTGCAGCTCTATATCGATGCCAGCCTGAAAAGCAAAAAATTGCTATATATGCACCCTCTGGTTAATGACCGTACTATTGGTATGTCGCCATCTGATCTGGAGGTGTTTTTAACCAGCCTGAACGCAGATTATCACTGGATTGATTTTACCAAATAGCCCATAATATCCGCAAAATTGCTGCAGAGCGCTGACAGGCAAAAAGCTAGAGGAACGCAAGATAAATGGAACAGATAATTGCAGGGCAAAATTCAGGCGATGTCATTGATGTCACGATGGATAATTTCATGGCTGAAGTGGTGGAGGCCAGCAATGCCAAAGTTGTCTTGCTACAATTCTGGGCATCCTGGTGCGGGCCATGTAAAGCGCTGGGGCCGATATTGGAAAAAGTCGCGGCCTCTTTTAGTGATGTCCGGGTCGCACGGGTAAATATTGATGAAAATGAAGCGCTGGCACAGCAAATGCGTGTGCAATCTGTTCCAGCTGTCTTCGGGGTGGTTGGCGGCCGGCCAATAGACGGGTTTGCCGGTGCCCAGCCTGAATCAGCGGTACGGCAATTTGTGGAAAAACTGGTCGCCCAGGCACCCGGCGTGGCAGATATTTTGCCCTTGATAGAAGCGGGCAAGACAGCATTATCTGCACGTCAGGGCGAACAGGCTCTTGACCAGTTTCAGCAAGCGCTGGCCATGCAGCCAGATTCCCTGGAGGCGCTCTCTGGAATGGCGCGCGCCCTTGTCATGATGGGCGAGCTGGAAAGCGCGCGTGAAATTGTTGACAGCCTGGATGAAGAACGCCAGGCTCGCCCGGAAATGCAGGATGCTATCTCTGCAATAGAACTGGCCGAAAAATCAGGAGAGGCAGCCGGGGAAACAGCTGCTTTTCGCGCAGCGATTGAGGCAAACCCCGATGATTTGCAAGCGCATCAGGATTTGGCACTGGCACTCTATGCCGCCGGTCAGACAGGCGAGGCGATGGAAATTCTGCTGGCCTCAATTAAAAAAGACAAGGATTGGCAGGAAGGGGCCGCCAGAACACAGCTCTTCGAGATTTTTTCTGCCCTGGGGCCAATGGATAAGGATGTTATCGCCGCACGGCGCAAACTCTCTACCTATCTGTTTTCCTGAAATTGCCTATTTGTTTTCCAAAAAACCAGCTTATATCTTTATCAGTAGATAATCGTTTATGCGGTCGGTTTTTCGGGGAGACGCCAAAAGATGGCGAAGACAAGAGGGCCATTTGAGCCCGAATTTTCAGAATTGCCCAGACAGATACCTGTCTTTCCTCTGCCTAGTGCATTGCTGCTGCCAGGCGGCAAATTGCCGTTAAATATTTTTGAGCCGCGCTATCTGGCAATGGTGCGCGATTGCCTTGCCCGCCCGCACCGGCTTATCGGGATGATCCAGCCGCGCGCCGATGAAGAGGATAACCTCTATGAAATTGGCTGTGCAGGGCGAATAAGCAATTATGGCGAGTCAGATGATGGCAGATTGCTTATCACCTTATCGGGAACCGCTCGATTTCGGATTCTGGATATAGAGGAAGTCAGAGATGGCTATAAAATGGCAACGGTTTCCTGGACAGATTTTAAATCAGACCTTGTGCCAAACGAAAATCCCATCAACAGAGCCAGCCTCATTGAAAATCTGCGCCATTATTTTGAATTAAAGGGCTATTCTGCTGACTGGGAACATATTGATAATTGCGAGGATGAAAGGCTGGTCACGACCCTGTCGATGATCTGCCCCTTTGATGTTCCCGAAAAACAGGCCTTGTTGGAATGCCCCGATTTGCAAGAGCGGGCAAAATTGCTGATTGCCATTTTGGAAATGGCCAGCCATGCTGATGAAGATGAAAACACCGTTAAACACTAATTCTGGCCGGGTAAACACTAACACAGACCGGGCGGTTTCTGCCCAGCTTCTCTCGCTTCTTGTCTGCCCGTTAACCTTGTCCGGTCTGATATATGATAAAGAGCGTGGCCAGCTGGTCAGTTTGCAAGCAGGCTTGTCCTATCCGATAAAGGGACACGTGCCGATTATGCTGGAAGAGGCAGGCGAGCCACTAACAGACGAGCTGCGCGCGCATTATACAAAAACCCCGCCACCGCCGCCCAAAAAAGAGGGCTAGGAAAAGGGAGTAAAGATATGGCAGAAGATAGCCCCGCCCAAATCTGGCCCATAGAAATACGCTGCTCGGAAAACAGAGACCAGCTTTCTGTTCAGTTTGATAATGGCGATGCCTTTATATTATCTGCTGAACTTTTGCGCGTTGAATCCCCTTCTGCAGAGGTACAGGGCCATGCCGCTGCCCAGAAAAAAACCCCGCGCAACAAAACACATATCACCATCACCGAAATGATTCCCGTTGGGAATTATGCGGTGCGCCTGATTTTTAGCGATGGCCATGATACAGGTATTTTCAGCTGGGCGCTCTTGCATGATTATGGCAAGAATGCCGAAAAATTAATGGCAGATTATCACCAGCGTATAGCTGATGGCGCGGCAGAATAGAACTGTCTTGTCAAAGCTGTTTTAGCCCGGGCATCAGGCAGAGAGCTTGCCGGAAAAAAGCGGGGCAGGCGATAATTTTCCCCCCATGGCAATATCACGAATATGATGGCGCAAGGCAGTTTTTCCAAAAGCGGCCATCCCTGTTGCCCCCAGCATGGTGACTATCCCATTTGGCCGGGAAAGGGCACGATCCAGAAGCTGGGTAGTGCCGGTCAGGGCAAGAATTTCTATTTGCCGGCGTTTTTGATAGGCCTCTGTTACCGAAAGATGGCCAGCTGGCAGGCCGCGTTTATGAGCCTGTTGCAGGCAATCCAGTAAAATAGCTGCATCGCCAAGTGCCAGATTATATCCCATCCCTGCCAGAGGGTGCAGCGCATGAGCCGCATCGCCTGCCAGCACAAAACCGGGGGCAACGCGCTTTGGCACATAAACCGGGCGAAGCGGCCATTTCAGGCGAGGGGATATAACGCCCAGACCGCCCAAAGACGAGCCAAAGCTGGCCAGTAATTGGGTGTTAAAATCACCCTCATCCATCGCCGCCAGCTCTTCTGCCTTTCTATCTGAAACTGTCCAGACCACCGATGCCTGATGGCTGCTGGTGGCCATAAGTGCCAGCGGGCCCCGGGCACAAAAAATTTGCCATGCACCGTGATTTATTGCCCGGCCGGTTTGTATATTGGTGACAATAGCGGTTTGGCCTCTGGCCTGATCTTTGGCATATAATCCGGCTTGCCGGCGCATTGCGCTGGCAGGGCCATCACAGGCAATCACCAAATCACATTGCCATTTCTGCCCCTTGTTATCTTCCAGCTGGCCGAGGCTGGCCGGGGTCAGGCGGGTAATGGAACGCGCATAACGGGGAATATCTGTGGTCAGGGGCAAAAGCGCGTCTTTCAGTTGCCGGTTGCCCACCACATAGCCCATTGGCGGGTGCTCGGAAGAAAAATGCAATGGCCAGGGGCTGGTCTCTTTATGCCCTCTGCCGATAGGGTTTTCACGCTCCTGGCGCTCGATTTTGACAAAAATATCGCATAACGGCCAGGCATCTTTGGCCAATGCCGGCCAGACGCCCAGCGCCTCCAGCATCTTCATGCCGGCATGATGCAGGGTGGTGGTTCTATTATCCTTTTTCTCCGGTTTATCAGTGGCGGTGCCGGAAAACCAGATAACGGAATAGCCGCAATGGCGCAGAACAGCGGCCATCATACAGGTCGTCAGCCCGCCCCCGATAAGGGCTATATCGCATGAATTTTCAGGCCTATCTGTCATTTATCCTGGCTCAGGCTTTTTTTATTATATCTATTGCGGCGGTGACCAAATCAGGCAGATTTCTATCATCGGTCAGTTGCAAGGCGCTGCATCCGGCACGCCTGCCTGCCTCGATATCGGATGGTCTATCTCCTATCATAACAGACTGGCCAAGGTCTATGTCCCATTTGCGGGCTAATTGCCGCAACATACCGGGTTCGGGTTTGCGGCATATGCAAGGGGTTGCCATTTCAGCGGTTACCGCTTCGGGGTGATGCGGGCAATAGGCGATATCAGTGATAGTGATATCTGCTTTTTCTGCTTCTTTTAACAGATGGTCATGAAAGGCTTGCATCTGCTGGCGGGTAAACAGGCCTTTGCCGATACCGCCCTGATTGGTGACAATAAAAATAGCGATGCCGGCATCACAAAGCTGTTTTAGGGCGATAAGCGCCCCATCCATCCATTGAAAATCGGCAATTTTATACATATAGCCGGTATCTTTTACCAGCGTATCGTCCCTGTCAAAAAAGACAGCGCCCTTTTTCATCCAGCTTTCCTTTCTTTCCCCTGCTTTTCGCCTGTTTTGGTTTGGTTTTGGCACGCAGATATATTGCTCCGGCTCGTTGCTTGGTTTAGAGTGGGGACAATTATCAAGACGGCCATACATTCAGCTCTTTTTCATGGATTCTACTATTGATGCTTAATCCCGATTTTTCAATCTTCAATGACAATATGTTTATTCAGGTCAGGAAGATACTAGACCCGCTGAAGATAGAAACAAATTTATCGCCGCTTGATTTAACCATTGGTGAGCCGCAATTATCCCCGCCAGACTGGCTGAACGATGTTTTGCTGAAAGAGGCAAGGAACTGGCAAGTCTATCCAAAGGCCTTTGCCGACCAGCAATTTCTGGACGATCTTTCTGTTTATTTTGATACCCGCTTTGCCTCTGTTTCCGGCCTGTTTCCGCTGGCAGAACATATTGTGCAGGTACCCGCGACCAGAGAGCCACTGCATTTTCTGGGCTTTTGTGTGAAAGGGGCAAAAGAAAACAGCATCGCCCTGGTCAGCAATCCTTTTTATCACGCCTGGCGAACCGGTGCGCTGGCGGCAGGCGGCGAGATAGGTTATATCAACGCCACTGCAGAAAACAGCTTTCTGGCAGATATCGATAATCTGTCAGAAGATGTTTTGGCACGCACCAATATTCTTTATCTTTGCAACCCGACCAATCCGCATGGGGCGGTTGCCAGCCGCGCCTATATTGAAAAGGCCATTTCGCTGGCACGTGCCTATAATTTTCTGCTGATAATGGATGAGTGCTATATCGATATCTGGCGCCATGAACGGCCGGTAAGTGCGCTGGAAATCGCCGCTGATATGTCCGCGGATCAAACGGGGGATAGCGATATCTTTGCCAATCTGATTGTGCTGAATTCCCTGTCTAAACGGTCTAGTGCGGCTGGTTTGCGTGCCGGTTTTCTATGCGGGGACAGAGAGGTGATCGCGGCCTATACAAGGCTGGTCGCCAATGGTGGGGCATTGGTGCCAACCCCCTTGTTACATGCCGCAGGCGCGCTTTACCGCGATGATGTCCATAATCAGCATATCCGCGCCCATTATGATACATCCTTTGAATTGCTCAGCCAGAAGCTGGATATAACTGTGCCGGGCGGCGGTTTTTTCCTGTGGCTGCCTGTGCCAGATGCGCTAGGCGGTGATGATAAAAGAATGACGGCAGAACTCTATCAGCAAGCCGGTATTCGCTCGGTACCCGGCTCGGTAATGGCAAAGCTGAATGAGGGGATAAATCCCGGGGCAGGCTATATTCGTCTGGCGATTGTCCATGACCATGAAACCATTAAAGAGGCTGCTGACAGGCTGGCTGAATTTTTATCCAGATTATGATTGAAACTGCCCATGAATGACATAAAGGAAAACCCTCCGCTGATGTCGGATCGTCTCAGACGGTTTTTGTGGCATCGATTATATGAAATTGGCGGCCTGGTCATTTTTAGCGCCGGGCTGGCACTGGGCATATTGCTGGTTTCTGCCAATCGTCAGGATCCATCCTTTAATACCGCCTCTGGCCAGGAGGTACATAATCTTCTGGGCGTGCCCGGGGCAGAGCTTGCCACCCTTTTATATGACGGGTTTGGTCTGGCAGCCGGGCTGTTATCGATAAGCCTGCTGGTGTGGGGCGCGCGCATAATCTTTCAAAAACATCTTAAACGCTGGCGGCTTCGCCTGCTGGGGCTGGTGGCATCCTTGCTATGCATCAGCGCGGGTGCGCACGGTTTTTTTGCCCCGGTTCAGGTGACCGCAGATGGCGGCATGACCGGCCGGATGATTTTTGAAGCCACTATCCTACTTGGCGATCATATTGTCTGGCCGGACTGGCTGTCTGTACGCCTGCTTATCGCCAGTATATTTACCCTGACAGGCGGGCTTATCTATATCTGGTCATCTGCTATCAGCTATCGGCATATGGCCAGTGCGCTGGCCGTGCTGGGGCATCTGCGCCGGCTTGTGCCTGCCAGAGCCCGTTCAGCCGCCAGAGCCGAGCCATTGGATGGACAGGCAGATACCGCCCAGCCGATTTCTGAAAAACCGAAAAAGAAGAAAAGCAAAACCCCTGCCCCCAGAAAAGAGCCGGTCATTTTGGAAAGCGCCCAGGCAGAGGATACCGCAGAAAATGTGGCAGCGACGGCTACACGCAAATCACGGCCACAGGCCAGCTTTGATTTTGAAGGGGATGGGCGGTTTAAATTGCCCCCTCTTAAATTGCTGAAAACACCCCCCAAAGCCAGTTCCGGGCCGGACAATGCCGAGTTGAATGACAATGCGGCCCGGCTAAAACAGGTACTGGAAGATTTCAGAATTCAGGGGGAAATTGACGAGGTTCGCTATGGCCCTGTGGTGACCCGATATGGTCTTAACCCTGCCCCGGGTACAAAATCCCAGCGGGTTATTGCGCTGGCAGATGATATTGCCCGTTCCATGTCGGCGCTGGCGGTGCGGGTAGCGGTTGTGCCGGGTCAAAATGTTATCGGGATTGAGCTGCCAAATGATGTGCGCGAAATGGTGTTATTGCGGCATATTTTTGATGATCCGGCATGGGCAGACGAAAGCGGTAAATTACCGCTTGCGCTGGGCAAGGATATTGCCGGGGCGCCGGTAATCGCTGATCTGGCCAAAATGCCGCATTTACTGGTTGCCGGAACAACAGGATCAGGCAAATCTGTGGGCATTAACGGGATGATTTTATCCCTTTTATATCGTTATCGCCCCGAAGAATGCCGGCTGATCATGATTGACCCCAAAATGCTGGAATTATCTGTCTATGATGGTATTCCCCATTTATTGACCCCTGTGGTAACCGATCCGTCAAAGGCGGTGATGGCGCTGAAATGGGCAGTGCGCGAGATGGAAAATCGCTATCGTAATATGGCGAAAATGGGCGTACGCAATATTGATGGCTATAATAGCCGCCTGGCCGAAGCCCGCGATAAGGGCGAGATGCTGACGCGGCGTGTTCAGACAGGCTTTGATGCGGAAACCGGCAAGCCTGTCTTTGAAGAAGAAATACTCGATCTGGCCCCATTGCCCTATATTGTGGTGATAATCGACGAGGTGGCCGATTTGATGATGGTGGCGGGCAAGGAAATCGAAGCCGCTGTGCAGCGCCTTGCCCAAATGGCACGGGCGGCCGGAATTCATGTGATTATGGCCACGCAGCGACCATCTGTGGATGTTATTACCGGCACGATTAAAGCGAATTTTCCCACCCGTATTTCCTTTCAGGTTACCAGCCGCATTGATAGCCGAACCATTCTGGGCGAGCAGGGTGCAGAACAGTTGCTGGGGCGCGGCGATATGCTGTTTATGGAAGGGGGCGGGCGGATTGTGCGCGTTCACGGGCCTTTTGTGGATGATCGCGAGGTAGAAGAGGTGGCAAACTTTTTGCGCCAGCAGGGCGAGCCGGAATATAATGAAAGCGTCACCGAAGAAGCTGAACCGGCCGAAGCCGCATTGGGGGGCGATAACGCCCCGGCCGCCAGCGGCAACAGCCTGTATGATGAAGCGGTTGCCCTGGTTATTCGCGAGCAGAAAGCCTCTACCAGCTTTGTGCAACGGCATTTGAAAATAGGCTATAATCGTGCAGCAACGCTGATCGAGGAAATGGAATCAGCCGGGGTTATTTCCGCTGCCAATCATGTAGGAAAACGCGATGTCCTTATCTCTAATGATGAGCATTAAACGTATTATCTTTACCGTTATCTGGGTGCTTGTCTGGGGCATATCAGGCTTGCCAGCCTTTGGCCAAAGCAGGGATGTTTCCGAAACCCAGCTTATTCAGCGCGCAGAACAGGCCATTACCAGAATAAAAACCCTGCAAGCAGATTTTTTACAAATATCGTCCGATGGCAGTGTGGGAGAGGGGATATTATATTTTCGCCGCCCCACCCAATTGCGGCTGGAATATAAAAATCCGGAAACCCTTACCCTGATTACCAGCCGGGTCTGGCTATATGTAGATGATAAAATCGCAAAATCTGTTCAGGCGATCCCGATTGGTCAGACGCCCCTGTCCCCGCTTTTGCAGGAGATTGTCTCTTTTCGATCAGCTGAATTTAGCACAAGCGCGCGAGCCATTGACGGGGTGGCAGTTATTAGCATGACAAAAGAAGACGGGGAGGCCGCCGGCCAGCTTGATCTGGAATTTGATACAGATAGCTGGCAATTGCGACGCTGGGTCATTACCGATCTGCTGGGGGTGAAAACCACGGTTACCTTGCAAAACCCTGTCTATGGCAGGGCATTGGAAAACCGGCTTTTTGGCGTGCCTGGCTATGATTTGGCAGGCGATAATTAACTAGCCTGCCGTGACCATAAATTTGTTAAAATAATTTCGGCTATTTTCGTCTATGGCGGCTGGCTTGCGGCTATCTTTATCCACCAGCACATGGACAAATTCACCAGCGGCAGCGGCCAGGCTCGCTCCCTGTTTAAACAGGGCAGTGTGATAGCGCACCGAGCTATTGCCTAAATGGCTGACGCCCAGCCCCACAATCAATTTATCCGGATAGGCCAGCTCGGCAAAATAGCTGCAGCTGGTTTCCACCACCAGATAAATCCGTTTTCCGGCATGAAAATCCAGCATCTGATGGGTGACCAGAAAATGATTCACAGCCGTATCAAATAGCCGATAATGCACCGTATTATTGAGATGACCATAAATATCATTATCATCCCATCTGGTTTGCATCGCAAAGTGATAGGGAAAGTTTTCCAGTTTCGGGGGCTGTTTGCGTGTCATTTTAACTTTGTCTATTTCATCGTAATTTGATAATGGTTGGGCTTTATGTCTTTTCGCCTGTCTATAGGCAAGATAAGGCGTTCCGGGCAGAGATATTTTTTAACGCGTTATTGTGAGGCCAAACAGATGAAACTGGCAAGTTGGAATATTAATTCGGTTCGATTGCGACAAAACCTGGTACTGGACAGGCTGGAGGGGCTGGGGCTGGATGTTTTATGTCTTCAGGAAACTAAAACAGAAGACCAGTTTTTTCCCGTAGATGCCTTTGCCGAGGCTGGCTGGCCGCATATCGCGATGCGCGGCGAGAAATCCTATAACGGGGTTGCGATCATCTCGCGTCTGCCTATCACAGAAAACAGCTATCAGAACTGGACAGGCCGGACAGATTGCCGGCATATCTCTGCTAGGATTAACGGACAGACAATTCATAATTTTTATGTACCGGCAGGCGGGGATGAACCGGATCGCACCATTAATCCGAAATTTGGACACAAGCTGGATTTTCTGGATGAAATGACCGCCCATTTTATCGCCAACCCGCCGCAATCCTCTATTCTGGTAGGTGATTTGAATATCGCCCCTCTGGAAGCAGATGTCTGGTCATCGCGCCAATTGCGCAATGTGGTTAGCCATACAGATATTGAGCGTGAAAAATTGCTAAACCTGATAGAGGCAGGGGGCTGGATAGATGCGGTGCGTCATCATTATGGGACAGAGGAAATTCTATATAGTTGGTGGTCTTATCGGGCACGGGACTGGCAGAGCAGCAATCGCGGGCGGCGTCTGGATCATATCTGGGTGAGTGCTGATAATCAGGAAAAAATCGCTAAAATTCATATCGACACCCCTACCAGAGGGGCAGAAAAACCATCCGATCATGTACCCCTGATCATAGAGCTGGCATCTTAAAACATGGATTTGCAGCCGAAAATCCGCTAGAGTGAAGCGCGCGAGACAGACCGGCCGGAAAGGCACGTGAATGACCAGAACAAAAGAGCTTCCCTTTGTAAAGATGCATGGGCTGGGCAATGATTTTATCGTGCTGGACGGGCGCGATGGCAGCCCCATGCCGGATGCACAGCAGATGCAAGCCCTTGCCCATCGGCATTTGGGACTGGGGTGCGATCAGCTGATGGTATTGATGCCGCCTGCTGAGGGGGTAGATGTTTGTCTGGATATGTTTAATGCCGATGGCAGTATCGCCGGCGCGTGCGGTAATGGCACCCGGTGTGTGGCCAGCCTGTTAATGGCGGAAAAAACAACCGACAGGGTGGTTATTCGCACCATTGCCGGGGATCTGCCCTGCTGGCGATCCGGCAATAATGGCCAGATAAGTGTACAGATGGGCCCTGTGCATACAGGCTGGCAGGACATTCCCCTTGCCCGTGAAAGCGATACATTGCATCTGGATTTGGGTCTGGCCGATTTAGGTCTGGCAGTGGCTGTCTCGGTCGGCAATCCCCATGCAGTGTTTTTTGTCGAAGACGCAGAGGCAATAGATATCAAAAAATTTGGCCCTCTTGCCGAGCAGCATCCGATTTTTAGCGATCGTGCCAATATTGAATTTGTCAGCCTGAAAAACCGTCAGGAAATGCGGATGCGGGTATGGGAGCGCGGTGTAGGTGTCACCATGGCGTGCGGGTCAGGGGCGTGTGCAGCAGCAGCAGCAGGCGTGCTGCGCGGCCTTAGCGATAATCAGGTAAAAATAGAGCTGGATGGCGGCATTTTGGATATTCACTGGCAAGAGGCAGATAGCCCGGCAGGCGGCCAGATTATTATGACCGGCCCGGTTGCCACAGTGGCCAGCGGCATTGTTCCTGCCCGTTTTTTCACCGCCCTTGCGGACAGGTAGAACATAAAGATAGAGCAGGGCATGAGTACACAAAACCGGCCAGACATACATACCTTTGGATGCCGATTAAATATCTGGGAATCAGAAGTAATGCGCCGCCATGCCGAATCAGCCGGGCTCAATGATGTGGTCATTATAAATACCTGTGCTGTCACCAAAGAGGCAGAACGCCAGGCCAGGCAAGCTATTCGAAAATTACGGCGCGAAAAACCGCAAGCAAAAATCATCGTCACTGGATGTGCAGCCCAAATAGACCCCGATAGCTGGGCTGCGATGCCAGAGACAGATATTTTGCTGGGCAATAACGATAAATTACAGCCGGCCAGCTGGCAGGATTTGGCACAAGGTCAATTGCCGGCAAAACAGGTCAGCGATATTATGCAGGTTAAGGAAGTTGCCAGCCATTTGACCGGCAGTTTTGATGATCACACCAGAGGGTTTTTGCAAGTCCAGCAGGGATGCGATCATCGCTGTACTTTTTGCATTATTCCTTTTGGCAGGGGGCCTTCGCGTTCTTCTTCCATTGCCGATGTGGTGGCCAATGTCAGAAATATGGTCGAGGCGGGTACAAGGGAAATTGTCCTGTCGGGGGTGGATATTACCAGCTGGGGTCAGGATATCGAAAATCGGCCGCGCCTGGGTGTTCTGGTTCAGGAAATCTTGCGCAATGTTCCCGAATTGCCGCGTCTGCGGCTATCGTCCCTTGACCCGGCTGAACCCGATAACGCGCTGATGGAAGTGCTGGCCAGTGAAGCACGGCTAATGCCGCATTTACATTTATCTGTTCAGCATGGCGATGATATGATCCTGAAGCGGATGAAGCGCCGCCATCTTGCCCGCGATGTGATTCGCTTTTGCCAGGAGGCGCGCCGCCGCCGCAGTGATGTGGTGTTCGGGGCAGATATTATCGCCGGCTTTCCAACCGAAGATGACGCTGCCCATCAGGCCAGTTGCCAGCTGATAGGCGAGGCAGATTTGGTGCATTTACATATTTTCGGCTTTTCTGCGCGCGAGGGCACGCCGGCTGCCCGAATGCCGCAAATTGAAAAATCGGTGATAAAGCGCCGTGTCGCTGATTTGCGCGCCCTTGGCCAGGAACAATTGAAACGTCATCTGCATACACGCATTGGCGGTCATGATATGCTGTTACTCGAAACCGGTGGCAAGGGTCATTTAAGCGGTTTTGAAAAAGCGGTACTTTGTCCGGGGGATGCCCCTCAGCCTGTTCAGAAACAGCACTATCAGCCTGGCCAGCTTATCGCTGTCACATTGCAATCTGTGCGCGGCGACGCGATAGAGGTTGTTCCATTGCTTGCCCGGTCTGCCTGACTAATATCTGTCCAGAGGATTTATTTTATATGAGTTGGTTAAAAAAGCTTACCGCAGGTTTAAAAAAATCATCTGAAAAAGTAACCTCCAGCCTGTCTGGTATTTCCCGGCTTTTTGGCAAGGAAAAGATAGATGCTGCCTCTATCGAGGAAATAGAGGAAGCCCTTATTCTGGCCGATTTGGGCGTATCGGTGGCCAGCGATATTGCCCAAGCCTTGCGAGGCCATAAATTTGCAGGCGAGGTTACCCCGGAAGCCTTGCGTCTTGCCCTTGCTGATCAGTTAACCGAGATATTGCTGCCAGTGGAAAAGCCGCTTGGCCTGACAGAAGATGACCCGGCTTCAGGCGGATTGCGTGTCATCTTGCTGGTCGGGGTAAATGGTTCTGGCAAAACCACTACCGCTGGCAAGCTGGCGGCACGTTTTCAAGGGGAGGGGAAAAAGGTGGTGATGGCGGCTGCCGATACTTTTCGGGCGGCGGCAATTGAACAGCTGGCCGGATGGGGGGTGCACACCGATACAAAAGTCATCTCTGGCGAGCGGGGCGGGGATGCTGCTGCCCTTGCCTTTCGAGCGATTGACGAGGCCCGCGCTGATAACGCAGATGTTCTGATCATTGATACGGCCGGGCGGTTGCAAAACCGCGCAGAATTAATGGAAGAGCTGGCAAAAATTATTCGGGTGATAAAAAAACAAATTCCAGATGCCCCGCATGACAGCCTGATTGTGCTGGATGGGACAGTGGGGCAAAATGCGATTGCCCAGATGAAAGCCTTTCAGCAAACAGCCGCACTCACCGGCATGGTGATAACCAAGCTGGACGGGACAGCAAAAGGCGGTATTGTGGTCGCGCTGGCACGGGAATTTGGCCTGCCTGTCCATATGGTGGGCGTAGGCGAGGGCGCAGATGATCTGCAGGATTTCACCGCCCGTGAATTTGCCTATGCGCTGGTGGGGCTGGAGCCGGAAACAGCTGGCTAGTCTGCATATAGCCAAAAAAGGATACTATAAGCGCCCGGCCAGCTTATAAAATAAAATACCCATATATTCATGAAAGACGGTTTTCATAATCCTGAAGCCTATGGTTGGCGAGAAGAGTGTCTCTGCCCTTTCCGGGCTTGTATTATAATCAACCGGCAGCAAGATCATCGGCGGCCAGCCAGCTTTTTTAAAACTGAGATCCGCGCGCATCATATGGCTGGCAGAGGTAATTAAAATCCATTTCTGATCGCTCTTCGGCTGAATCATCTGATAGGTGAATTGTGCATTTTGTGCGGTATTGCGGCTTTGCCTCTCAAAATGAAAGGCCGATAAAGGCATTTGCAAATCAGATAATAGCCGTTCTATGGTCTCATCCTCAGACCAGCCTTGCGGGCGTAATTTTCCGGAAAAACCGGTAAAATATACTGGCTTATAGGGGTATTTTTTATGCAATCCCAATGCGGTCACAAATCGCTCGGCTGCCCGCTCAAGTTGCGGGGTCTGCCTGTCTTCTGAAATGATCCCGCTGCCGGTAAATCCGCCCAGAACAATTATGCCCTCTGCCCGGGCAAGCATCTCCTGGCCGGGGGCGGGGGCATAATTTTCCAGCGGTCGCAGTAAAGCCTGGCCAAAGGGAATAAAGCTGTAGAGAAGAAACAGCATAAATGCCGTCCCGATAAAAAAGCGTGATAGCCGGCGCCATTTTATCCAGCTGGCCAATTGTCCAGCCGCGACAAGCAGCACAAATTGCCAAAGAGGAATGAGAAAAATTTTCAGCACTTTACTGGCAATAAAAAATAGAGACATCAAAAACCCTGCCTGCAAAAACGGTATCCCGTTCAAGGGAAAATCAAAATCATCTGCACTATGGCATGGGCGGAATATCGTGAAAAGCGCTGTTTTCTTGACAGGGGCGCGTGAAATGCGATACAAGCCACATCAGAAATTCTGGCAAATTTGTATAATGCCTGACCTTAACGGGTTCCGTCTGTCCTTGAAGTTTTCGAGCACAGGCGCATTTCTGCTATGTTTAATGGCTGGCAGGACAGGTAAATTTGCCAAAAAACAGAAATTATTCAAGGCGATAATCAGGGCACGGCAAAATAGATGTTTGATAATCTAAAAGACAAGCTGCAATCGGTTTTCAGCTCGCTTGGCAAGCGCGGGGCGCTGTCCGAGGGCGATGTGGATGCCGCCTTGCGCGAAGTACGCCTGGCCTTGCTGGAGGCGGATGTCGCCCTGCCGGTTGTAAAGAGCTTTATCACCTCTATCCGCGAAAAAGCGGTTGGCGCGACGGTGCTGAAATCGGTTCGCCCGGATCAGCAAGTGATTAAAATCGTCCATGACGGGCTGGTTGAAATGCTGGGCGGTGAAGCCAGCCCGCTGAAACTGGATGTTACCCCGCCGGCAGTGATTTTGATGGCCGGTTTGCAAGGGTCGGGTAAAACCACCACAGCGGGCAAGCTGGCCTTGCATCTGCAAGAAAAGCACAAGAAAAAAACCATGCTGGCCAGTCTGGATTTAACCCGCCCGGCCGCGCGTGAGCAGTTGCGCGCTTTGTCCGAACAGGCACAAGCTGGCATCCTGCCCGAATCAGATACTGAAACCCCTGTTCAATTAACCAAGCGGGCGATGCAGGCCGCGCGTTTGCAAGGCTATGATGTATTGATTCTCGATACCGCTGGCCGATTGAGCATTGATGAAGCCCTGATGGCAGAATTGCGCGATATTAAATCAGCCGCAAATCCGGATGAAATCTTGCTGGTCGCAGATAGCCTGACTGGCCAGGATGCGGTTACCACCGCAGATGCCTTTAACAAGGCAGTGGGGGTAAGCGGCATTGTGCTGACCCGTCTGGATGGGGATGCCAGAGGCGGTGCAGCCCTGTCCATGGCACAAACTACGGGCTGTCCGATAAAGCTGGTCGGGGTGGGCGAGAAGCTGGAAGCGCTCGAAGCCTTTGATCCCGAACGTATGGCTGGCCGCATTCTGGATATGGGCGATGTGGTTGCGCTGGTCGAAAAGGCGGCCGAAGCAATCGAGGAAGAAGAAGCGATGCGCATGGCAGAGCGCATGGCCTCTGGTAAATTCGATATGAATGATTTTCTGACCCAGCTGCGCCAGTTGCAAAAAATGGGCGGTCTGGGCGGGTTGCTGGGTATGCTGCCAGGGCTGGGCAAATTGCAAAAGCAAATCGCGGCCGCAGGCGTGGATGACAATATGGTCAAACGCCAGGAAGCGATTATCCTGTCCATGACGAAAAAGGAACGGGTTCAGGTAGGGCTGTTAAATGCCTCGCGCCGCAAGCGCATTGCCGCAGGGTCGGGTACCAGCGTTCAGGATGTCAATAAACTGGTTAAACAATATCAGGATATGGCCAGAATGATGAAAAAAATGGGCACAAAATCCGGCGCGGCCGCAATGAAAGCCATGCTGGGTGGCGGTATGGGGGGTAACCCGATGGGCGGCGGGGCAATGCCTTCTGCTGAACAGCTCAGCCAGCTTCAGCAACAGATGCAAAAATCGGGAATGCCGGGGCTTGGCGGCGGCGGATTTAATCCTTTTGGCAAGGGCGGCGGCTTGCCGGGATTGGGCGGCCCAACACGGAAAAAATAATCCTCTTTAAACTCTAACCAGAATAACAATCCAAATTTTAGCCAGATGAAAACGGAAGGAAAAGTTTTATGGCACTGAAAATCAGACTATCAAGAGGCGGTTCAAAAAAGCGTCCATATTATCGTATTGTCGTTGCAGAAGCAGCCGCACCGCGTGATGGCCGTTATGTGGAGCGTATCGGACATTATAACCCAATGGTCGCAAAAGATAATGATCAGCGTCTGGTCGTTGATGGCGAGCGGGTTAAGCATTGGATGGGTCTGGGCGCAAAGCCAACCGAACGGGTGCAAAAGCTGCTGGCCAGCCTGTCTTTGACCGAGCCTGTGGAAATGCGCGACCAGCCGAAGAAATCTGCCCCTGGCAAGAAGCGGGCAGAACGCGAAGCAGAAGCTGCTGCTACAGCAGAAGCTGCCGCTGCTGAAGCAGAAGCCCCGGCTGAAGAGGCTCCGGCAGAAGAAGCGCCAGCTGAAGAAACTGTTGCTGAAGCCCCTGCTGAAGAAGCTCC
>JAYOMZ010000004.1:0-7400 GCA_038121125.1 Alphaproteobacteria bacterium | reverse complement strand
AAAAGCCAGCTGAGGCATAGACAAAAAATACCGCAAGGCAGGCGTGAATATCTGTCTGCCTTGCCGGTTTAAGGTATATCTGCCCCATGAGACTAGACTTGCAAAAAATGGTCATTCTGGGCAGAATCGCTGCCCCGCACGGGGTACGCGGCCTGTTCAAGGTGCAGGTTTTTTGTGAAAAGCCGGAAGATTTAGCCAGCTATAGCCCGCTTTTTTTGGAAGACGGGTCAAAAATCACCCTCCAGCTTAAGGGCATGAGCAAAGCTATGGCGATTTGTGCCTCGCCTTCTGTATCTGATCGTACCATCGCAGAAAGCCTAAAGGGAAAATCGCTCTATCTGCCGCGCGAGCGTCTGCGAGAATTGGGCGCGCAAGAGATATATCAGGCAGATTTGCTGGGGATGCAGGTACAAAATTCGGCCGGCCGAATTTTAGGCGAGGTGATAGGCTTGCATGATTTTGGCGCAGGCGAGATTGTTGAAATTCAGCTTGGCAATAGCCAGAAGACAGAAATGCTGCCCTATTACCCGCCTTTTTTAAAACAGGTCGATGTAGCGGCCAGATGCATTATTCTGAATGCAGAGGACGCAGCAGAGCCAGAAGAGCCGGAAGAGCCAGAAGAGAAGATAAGATGACACAGGCTATGGCATCAAAGGTTTGGGCAGCGCATCTGCTTACCCTTTTTCCGGAAATGTTTCCAGGGCCGCTTGGTCATTCTCTGGCCGGGCGGGGTCTGAAAAAACAGCTTTGGTCGCTGGATTGCCATAATATCCGGGATTTTGCCACAGACAAACACGCCAATGTCGATGCCCCGCCCTTTGGCGGCGGACACGGAATGGTAATGCGCCCGGATGTGATAGGCCGGGCTATCGAGCATCTACAGGATAGCTTGCCGGATAGCCATGATACCGCCTTTGTCTATCCCAGCCCCAGAGGCCGGTTACTGGATCAGAAAATGGCACGCCAGTTAAGCCAAAAAGAAGGGATGGTGATTGTCTGCGGCCGATATGAAGGGCTGGATCAGCGCGCCATTGAACATTACCAGCTGGAAGAGGTCAGCATTGGCGATTATGTGCTGTCCGGCGGTGAACAGGCCGCGATGGTTATACTGGATGCGGTTGTCCGGCTATTGCCCGGTGTGATGGGCAAGGAGATCAGCCATTTGGAAGACAGTTTTGAAACCGGCCTGCTGGAACATCATCACTATACCCAGCCGCGTGAGTGGAAAGGCCTTGAGCCGCCTGAAATATTGCTCTCTGGCCATCATCAGAATATCGCCAAATGGCGCGCCGAAAACGCAAGGGATATAACCGCCAGACGCCGTCCGGATCTGATGGCGGCCTATATGGCTAAAAAACACCTCGATACTGAGGATAAAGATTGACATTTGCGCCAAATTATTGTTTTAGTGGCGCTCAGATTTATGGAGATACCAAAATGAACATCCTGGATAAAATTGGAAAGTCGCAAATGGAAGCTGTTACAGAACAGCGTTCTATCCCGGAATTCGGTCCAGGCGACACCGTTAAAATCAGTGTGAAGGTTGTCGAAGGCTCACGCGAGCGTGTTCAGGCATTTGAAGGCGTGTGCATTGGCCGTTCCAATCGCGGGGTAAATTCATCTTTTACCGTGCGCAAAATTTCCTATGGTGAAGGGGTTGAACGTGTATTCCCGCTGCATTCGCCAAAGATTCAGGCTATCGAAGTAATGCGCCGCGGCGCGGTTCGCCGGGCAAAGCTGTACTATCTGCGTGGCCGCACCGGTAAGGCTGCCCGTATTGCCGAGAAAAACACCCGCACCGCAGCGAACAGCTCCTCATAATTTTTTATCCTGTTTTATTTACCTTTAAGACAGGATAGATCTATCATAATTTTGAATCATATTGGCACTTGCGCTATTTCAGGGTTCGCCAATTTAAGGAATGTCATTTTAGGGGAGGTCTGAAATGTCAGGACCAAAAACATTATTCGATAAAATCTGGGATGCGCATTTGGTGCATCGTCAGGAAGATGGCACGTGTCTGATTTATATTGACCGGCATCTGGTACATGAGGTGACCAGCCCGCAAGCCTTTGAAGGCCTCCGCAATGCCGGACGCAAGGTACGCAGCCCCGAGCGCACACTTGCGGTGGCAGACCATAATGTGCCGACAACCGATCGCAGTGTGGGTATTGAAGATTCAGAAAGCCGAATTCAGGTAGAAGCCCTGGAGGCCAATGCCGCAGATTTTGGCGTACCCTATTTTGGCATGGATGATATCCGTCAGGGTATTGTGCATGTTATTGGCCCTGAACAGGGCTTTACCCAGCCAGGCATGACTATTGTATGTGGTGATTCGCACACCGCCACCCATGGCGCCTTTGGGGCGCTGGCCTTTGGTATTGGCACCTCAGAGGTAGAACACGTGCTTGCCAGCCAGACCCTGATCCAGAAGCCGGCTAAAAATATGCGTATTACAGTTGAAGGTGATGTGCCGGAACACGTCACCGCCAAGGATATTATTCTGGCCATTATTGGCAAGATAGGTACAGCGGGCGGAACAGGTCATGTGATTGAATTTGCCGGTGATGCGATTACCAACCTTTCTATGGAAGGCCGGATGACCGTTTGCAATATGGCCATCGAAGCCGGTGCGCGCGCCGGCATGATCGCCCCGGACGAAAAAACCTTTGCCTATCTGAAGGGTCGCCCGATGGCGCCATCTGGCGAGCTTTGGGACAAGGCGGTGTCATGGTGGCAGAGCCTGCCTTCTGATGCCGGGGCAAAATATGATACAGAAATTACCCTGAAAGCAGCCGATATTGTGCCAACTGTGACCTGGGGCACCAGCCCGGAAGATGCCTTGCCAATTACCGCAGAAGTGCCAGATCCAAAAAAGATCGGCGATATGGCCAGACGCGCAAAAATTGAGCGCGCTATTGAATATATGGGTCTGCAAGCCGGTATGAAGCTGACCGATATTAAAATCGATACGGTCTTTATCGGCTCTTGCACCAATAGCCGGATTGAAGATTTGCGTGCCGCGGCGGCTATTGCTGATGGCCAAAAGGTCAAGGACGGTATTCGCGCGATGGTGGTACCGGGTTCTGGTCTGGTAAAACAGCAAGCCGAAGAAGAGGGTCTGGACAAGATCTTTATTGCTTCCGGTTTTGAATGGCGCGAGCCGGGCTGTTCCATGTGTCTGGCGATGAATGCAGATAAATTATCCCCTGGTGAGCGCTGTGCCTCTACCTCCAACCGTAATTTTGAAGGCCGGCAGGGGCGCGGTGGGCGTACCCATCTGGTCAGCCCGCAAATGGCAGTAGCGGCCGCGATTAATGGTCATCTGAGCGATGTGCGTTCGCTGTAGAGCCAGCGCCAGATAAAGGAGCATAAAATGCAGAAATTTGACAAGCTGTCCGGTATTGCCGCGCCCATGGATATCCTGAATATCGATACCGATATGATTATCCCGAAACAGTTTTTGAAAACCATTAAACGTTCCGGGCTGGGCGTTAATCTGTTCCATGAGATGCGCTATGATGATAGCGGGGCAGAACGCCCTGATTTCGTGCTGAACAAGCCAGAATACAAGCAGGCTAAAATTCTGGTGGCAGGCGATAATTTTGGCTGCGGTTCCAGCCGGGAACACGCCCCGTGGGCGTTGCTGGATTACGGGATTCGCTGTGTGATTTCGACCAGCTTTGCCGATATTTTCTTTAATAACTGCTTTAAAAACGGTGTTTTGCCGATCAAGGTCACGCCGGAGCAGCGCGATGCGCTGATGGCCGATGCTGCCGATGCAGAAAATCCCGAATTAAGCATTGATCTGGTCAATCAGACCATCTCGCGGCCAAACGGGGCGACCATTTCTTTTGATATTGAACCCTTTCGCAAACAATGTTTGCTCGACGGGCTGGATGATATCGGCCTTACCTTGGAAAAGGGCGGCGAGATTGAAGCCTTTGAAGCCAGCCGCGATACTGACCGTCCGTGGCTGTAAATCGGCAAATTCAAGCGATAGCCTATGTATCATAATGGGCATCTATAGATAATTATCCAAGATAGGGAGACAAAAATGGCCTCCAACCGTAAAGTGATGGTATTGCCAGGCGATGGTATTGGCGTTGAAGTGATGGCAGCAAATATGACCGTCATGGAATGGCTGGCCAAACATAAATCCCTGTCTTTTGATGTGGCACAGGATCATGTGGGCGGGGCAGCTTATGATGCCTATGGTGTGCCCTTGCGCGATGAAACTCTGGCTGACGCGATGGCAGCAGATGCGGTGCTGTTTGGTGCGGTAGGCGGGCCACAATATGATGATCTGGATTTCAGCCTGAAGCCGGAACGTGGCTTGCTGGCCTTGCGTAAAGAGATGGATTTATTTGCCAATTTGCGCCCCGCCATTGTGTTTGATGCGCTGGCAGAAGCCTCTACCCTGAAGCCGGAGATTGTGTCCGGTCTGAATATCATGATTTTGCGCGAATTATGTGGCGGTTCCTATTTTGCCGAACCGCGCGGCATTGACGAGCTGTCAGATGGTCAGAAAAAAGGCTATGATACCAATGCCTATTCCACCTTCGAGATAGAGCGTATCGGGCGGGTGGCATTTGATCTGGCACGCAAGCGCGACGGGCGTGTTACCTCGGTGGAAAAATCAAATGTGATGATGTCCGGTGTGCTGTGGCGCGAGGTGATGAGCCAGCTGCATCAGGCAGAAGGCAAGGATGTTGCCCTCTCGCATATGTATGCCGATAATTGTGCGATGCAACTGGTGCGCAATCCGCGCCAGTTTGACGTGATTGTCACCGATAATCTGTTTGGGGATTTGCTCTCGGATTGTGCGGCGATGCTAACCGGCTCTCTTGGTATGCTGCCTTCTGCCTCGCTTGGCTTGCCAGACCCCGATACCGGTCTGCCAAAGGCAATGTATGAGCCGGTTCATGGCTCTGCCCCGGATATTGCCGGGCAAAATCTGGCAAATCCGCTGGCACAATTCCTGAGCTTTGCCATGATGCTGCGCTATTCATTTGGTCAGGCAGAAGAGGCTGATCTGGTCGAGGCAGCGGTTGCAGATGCGCTGGCCTCTGGCAAGCGGACAGGCGATATTATGGCGCCTGGCTGTGAGCAGGTAGGCACAGATGGGATGACCGAAGCGGTGATTGATGCGATGAACAGACGGGCCAGATAAAACGGCCTGCCAAAGATAAAAAGGAACATTACTATGGGTTATCGTGTTGCTGTTGTGGGCGCAACGGGCGCTGTCGGACGCGAAATGCTGCAAACGCTTGCAGAACGGAAATTCCCTGCAGACAAGGTCTATGCGCTGGCGTCGACCAATTCTTCTGGCAAGGAAGTTTCCTATGGCGATGATGTGACCTTGAAGATCGAATCACTGGACAGCTTTGATTTCTCGCAAGCCGATATCGCCCTGTTTTCTGCCGGCGGGGATATTTCCAAAAAATTTGCCCCTATCGCGGGAAAGGCGGGCTGTATTGTTATTGATAATTCTTCTGCCTTTCGCATGGAAGAAGATGTCCCGCTGATCGTGCCGGAAGTAAATGCAGAGGCTGTTAAGGGCATGATGCTGGCCAGGGGCGGGCGCAATATTATTGCCAATCCGAATTGTTCTACTGCCCAGCTGGTAGTAGCCCTAAAGCCCCTGCACGACAGGTTTAAGATTGTTCGGGTGGTCGTGGCCACCTATCAGGCTGTATCCGGGGCTGGCCGTCCGGCCATGGACGAGCTGTTTAACCAGACCAAGGGTATTTTTGTGAATGATGAGGTAAAGCCCGAAAAATTCACCAAACAAATCGCCTTTAACGCCATTCCCCATATTGATGTCTTTATGGAGGATGGTGCGACCAAGGAAGAATGGAAAATGACCGCAGAGACCAAAAAGATTTTGGCTCCTGCAATTGAACTGGTGGCGATGTGTGTTCGTATCCCTGTTTTTATCGGTCACAGTGAAGCGGTCTTTATTGAAACAGAAAAGCCGATTGTCGAGGCAGAAGCCCGCCAGATTCTGCGCGATGCAGACGGGGTTGTGGTGATTGATCACCGCGCTGATGAAGGCTATGTCACCCCGATAGAATGTGCCGGCGAAGATGCGGTATATATCAGCCGTATCCGGCGCGACCCGTCTATTGAAAACGGGCTGGCCTTTTGGTGTGTATCCGATAATCTGCGCAAAGGGGCGGCTCTGAACTCGGTACAGATTGCCGAGCTGGTTGTTGAACGCGGTCTGAGCGGACGCTAAAGCCTGAGCGAAAATAAAGGCTAAACTTTGGGGCTGGCCTCAGCAAGCAGGCGTGCAACATCCAGCCCCAGAGGCGAGCTGGTTCCGGCTATCATATCACGGATCAGCTTGCTGGCCTGCTGGCAGGCATCTTCCAGATTTTTAGAGCGCAGAAAAAAGCTGATCACCAGCGCACTTAACACGTCACCACTGCCCGAAACGCCATGGGATTTTCGAGGATGGGTAAAGGTTTTCATCCCTTCGGGCGTGACCAGCATATCAGCTATTCTGCCCTCGCCTGCATCAATGCCGGTGGCAAAAATGCCTCTCAGCCTTTGACCGGAATTTGCCAGTAACTCGCCTGCGGCCTGTTCGGCATCTGCCAGGCTGGCAATGTTTCTGCCCGATAGCCAGCCAAGTTCAAACGCATTTGGCGTCATAAGATCGGCAAGGGGAAGCAATTTTTCCTGCATGGCCACAGCGATAGCCGGGTCAACATATAATTTGCCTGCATCGCCTAATACCGGGTCTAGCAGGTAAAAACTATCCCCCTGTTTCCGGCATTGCCCAAGGAAGCTGGCAACAGGGGCAATTTGATCTGCTGCCCCAAAATAGCCAGTTTGCACCGCCTCTGGCAGGGCGATATGGGGCAGGCGGATAAAATCCTCCAGCAGGGCAGCAAGGCTGGCGGCAGGTGTAATATCGCTAAAGCCCGCCTGAAAGCCGGGATGGGCGGCCAGGCGAACCGTATCCAGCCGTGCCGCTTTCTGGCGAAAATGGGTATAAACAGGAATTGCCGCATCATTTCCAACTGCCCCGACCAATACCGCAGACTGGATGGCCAATATGCGCGGCTGAAAGGGTAAATCATCTGAAAAGGCGGGATTTTTTGTCATCATACTGCCAGTTACACCGAGCAGGCGGCCTGTGTACAGCTTTTTGTTCCGCAGGGCTGAAAATCTTTGGCAGATAAATTGATCCCGGCTCTGGCTTTCGCTATAGTCATCCATATCTAACGGGGAAGAAGCCGGTGTTAAGCCTGCTTTTCATATAGTTGTATTTTTTTAAGGTTTGATTGTTATGGCACGTCAGCGTCCTTTATCGCCGCATTTGCAGGTTTATCGCCTGCCTTTGCCAGCTCTTATGTCCATTTCCCACAGAATGACAGGGATTATTCTGT
>JAYOMZ010000003.1:103577-109219 GCA_038121125.1 Alphaproteobacteria bacterium | reverse complement strand
AGATAAGAGCCATCAATGAGATTTTTGGAGTTAAAGGAAGTATTGTCTGCAATTTGGTCAATTTGTTTTAATAAAGCATCGACTTCATGTTGGGAATTTAATCGGTCATTTTCGCTATATGTTCCATTATGATTTTGAATAGCTAATTCACGAATTCTTATTATCATATCAGAAATTTCACTGGCTGAATTTTGTGCAATTTGGGTGAGTGAAATCCCATCTGATATATTTTTTAAAGAAGCATTTAAGCCTTTTATTGTTTTTAATATTTTATTTGAAACTGCTAAACCAACTGCATCATCAGCCGAATTATTAATTCTTTGGCCACTCGATAAATTTTCCATTGAGCGTAGCTGGCCAGCTTGCGCTCGTATGGAGTTTAGGCGACCAATATTAGATGCAACATTTGTGTAAACGGATAGCATTGTCGTTTCCAAATTCATTCTGTTGATTTGGAAAACGTCGACTAGCCGCGTCTTTTTAGAAAATATATAATAAATACAGACACTTAATTGGCATAAAAATTGCATAAATTTGCAAGTTTAATATGTAAGACCCTGTATTTATTGCTATTTATATCTTTCTATTTCTTTTTACACTTAGAAAGTTGTCTTATAATTTAGAGAATATGTTTTGGTTTTTGATATATTCTCATAGCTTAGGTTTAAGTCTTGGTTGTAACTATATGAAGGATGATTATTTGCTAATGATAATGCTAGACCATTACCACAACTACGATCCGCATCCCCTTTATACTTCTCGCAGAAGTACTTTGGTGTAAGTTTCATTAGATTAAACCCTGAAGGTCTGATTAGGTTTTGCTTATCACCTATAATGAACTTAAACTCTGGAGCAAAAGAAAGTGAATTGTACTCATCGGTGCCAAAATCCACATGTTGGGTTTGAGTAACATTTCCACTTTTCACATCAAAGTATGCATTCTTGAAGGTGGATTTGCCTGCGGTATAGCTTAAGGTTGGTCTAATCTCGTGATTAAGGAATTTATAAACACCTTGTAAAGAGGTTGATATAGATGTTGAATTTCTATCATATTCCCCGGTCAAATATTTACCGCTCATGGTTCCATTGATTTCATTGGTTTCTAATGTTTTAGCAGCTAGCATATCTACAATTAAGCCTTCGGTAATCTTATAGGAACCATATGCACCAGCTGATACCGAGCTTGAGTTGATCGAGCCTTCTATTACACCTTGAAGAGATGTGTCTCCATAACCAAATCCAATCAGATATCCGAATGTAGCGCTATCGCTCAATTTGTGGTTGAAATTTAACGCAGTTGAAACTGTTGTATTAGTAGTGCCACTTGCATTTTTTGAATGGGATAAGGAAGTTTCCCATGAAGTACTTCTAGTAGCATCGCTATTTAAGTCATCAATTGCGAATAGAGCATCTATATTTCCACCATTATCATTCCAGTCAGCAGTGAAGTTCTTGAAACCAAATACAGGTTTGTTCTCGCCACTTTTGCCGTTGAATAAAGCAGTTCTGTTTCTCAGAAATAGTCTGCTCATGAATTGGGTTTCAGCGCGCAGAACACTATTTGTTCCGGATAATAGAGAGCTTTTTATTGAATCTATTTCGGCTGTTGATAATGGTTGAGATGTCTCTGTTATCGATACCACCCCAATAGCTTTTGAGACAGTAGCATTTGTTGCATTATCGATAACTACTGCAAATCTCTCAGTTCCTTCGAATTCATTGTCTGTGAGCAATGGAACCTGAACATTTTTAGAAGTTTCACCAAGCGCGAATGAGATAGATCCTGTTGTTGCCGTATAATCTTGCCCTGCTGTTGCTTCGCCGTCTTGAGCAGTATAATTAACCACCACATTGCCAGGCGAAGGATAAGAGAGCGTTATAGCAACGTTTGCAATAGTATCAGCCTCACTTACAGTTAGGTCTGCTATGTTAACAATTGGGTCTCCATCATCATCGATAATTGTTATGGTATTTGATGGGTCAGCTATTGTAGCGCCGCCACCTGTCGGGTTTGATAGAGCTAATTCAAACGTTTCTGGGCCTTCATTAGAAACATCGTCAACTACTATGATGGTTATTAGCTGACTTGTTGTTCCCGCGGGGAAAGTCAAAGTCCCAGTGCCGAGAATGCTGTAATCTGCACCTGAAGCGGTTACGTTATTGGTTGCATAATCAACTGTAACATTATCTGTCGATGCATTAGATAAGTTTACGGTAATATCATGCGAACCAACACCTTCATTAGCAATTGTTAAGTTGTCACTCACGCTTATTGATAACTGGTCATCATCGGGGATTGTGATAACTGGAGCTGCTGCCGGAGCAGACGCATTCGAAGCATTTGTTATGTCTAATGTAAACTGCTCAGTATTCTCGTTAATACTGTCGTTAAGTAAAGTTAAGTTAAATGTTGTTGCACTTTGATTAGGGTTAAATGTAATTGTTCCAGTCTGATAAGCAAAATCAGAGCCTGAGACAGCGGTGCCACTCTTCGTTTCAAAGTTTGCCGTAATAGTTTTCGATGAAGGCACAGTAAGGCTGACGGGTATAGATATAGTACCGTCGGCCTCGCTATTAGCAGTGAAATCGCCGATTACGATTGTGGGTTGATTGTCATTATCCTGAATGGTTAGCGTTCCGGCTGCTCTTGCGATTGTTGCATTTATTGCGCTTGTAAGGGTAACTGTTATTGTTTCGTTATCCTCGTCTAAACTATCGGTAAGAATGCTAATCGGGATATTCTTGCTTTGTGTATTGGGGGCGATGTTTAGTGTTTGAACACCGGTGATAGCTGTATAGTCAGCCCCACCTGTAGCGGTAGCATCTGTTACAGTATATTCTACAGTGATAGTTTTAGCGCTGGGGTTGCTTAATTGCAAAACCATGTTAGCTGTTGTTGTTCCCTCAACTGTACTGTTATCAATAATTGAAATTATTGGGTCAGTTTCATCATCTGTTATGGTGACATGGGCAGTTGTTATTGTTCCCAAAGTTGCATTATCAGGATTGGATATAACAACAGAAAAAGTCTCTCCAATTTCAATATCTGAATCATTAGTCAAACTTATAGTGATATTATCACTTGAATTGCCAGCGGGAATATTGATTGTTCCAATTGCTGTTGTATAATCTTGACCAGCAATAGCGGTGCCATTGTTTGTTTGGTATGAAACGCTAGTACCTAAGTTTGAAGGCCCACTTAGATTTACAACAAGATTTACTTGTCCACCATTTTCGCTCTCTGTATAGGTTGCGTTAGCCAGAGATATTGTTGGTGGCAGGTCATCATCTGTAATCGTTACAGTGCTAGAGTTGTCTGTAGCCGATATTGATGCGTTGACCGGAGAACTCAGAACCACCTCAAATGTTTCATTTTGCTCGTCTCTATTATCCTGAATAATTACAAGAGGAATATCTTGGAACAATGGGTCGCCTGGCTGGAACGTCATTGTTACGGGTCCAACAGGGTTATAATCGTTATTTGCTAATGCTGTTCCATCTTGAGTTTGGTAATTAACTTGCACGGTCTTCTCCGATGCCTCACTCAAGGTCACTCTTGATGTTTGAACCGCGCCAACTTCATTTATGGTTGGCACATCAGAAATTGAAATCACAGGGCCGTTATCATTATCTTGTATTGTGCCTATTGCAGTATCATCGCCTTGGCGCACATCCTGATAACTGCCAAGAACAACCATGAAAGTTTCATTGTCTTCATCAGTCGTATCGTCATTAATCATGACCGTGATATTTTTTGTTAAATCACCGGCGGTAAAGTTAAGTGTACCTGTTGCTGCCACAAAGTCAGTTGTTTCAGCAGTTCCAGAGGACATAGTGCTGTAGGTAAGGGAAAGGTCCTTTTCAGAAGCGTTATCCAACGATACAGTGAAGGTCATAGACCCATCGGTCTCTGAAGATGTATTATCCGCAATTGATACAGTTGGTGGTAAGTCTTCATCCGTTATCTGGACTGTGGCCGTACCTGTGCCAATAGCAGCATTGACTGGGTTTGATAATTGGACCGTGAAGTTTTCATTGTGCTCATCAGTAGTATCATTCGTGATTGTTACATCAAAAGTAGTACTTATTTGTCCGGCTATAATGGTCACATTATCGCTGATGGCAGTAAAGTCTGAACCTGCTATCGCTGTCCCGTTAGCAGTAGCGTAAGAAACTGTCACATTATCATCAGATTGAAGGGTTTGCTGGACTGTTAATGTAACCGTCCCAGCTGCCTCACTAACAGTTGCGCCGGCAATTGAAATTTGCGGAATACCCTCGTCATCTGTAATCGTTACTGTCGCAGTTCCTAGTCCAGTTGCTACTGTAGCGTTTGTTGTGTTATCGATCACGACTTCAAAGGTTTCGTTTCCTTCAGATAAAGCATCATCAATAATGGGCACTGTAACTGTTTTGTTTAGATCGCCGGGGGCAAAACTGACAAATGAATCTACTGATTGGTAGTCGGCTGCAGATGCGCTGCCAGTTGACTGGGTGGCATAATCAACTCTGATAGCTTTTTCCGAGGCGCTTGATAAAGTTATCTGCAATGCGATAGGTAATGAGGCTTCGCTAAGTGTTGACACATCAGCAATAGAAACGGTTGGTTCTGCGTCATTATCTGTAATAGTAATTTCACCGATTGCATCAGCAATTGATGCGTTTTGAGCTCCAAAAAGCTGTACTTGTAAGGTTTCGTTATCCTCATCAATAGCGTCATCTAAAATGCCAATAGTGATTGTTTTTGTTTGTTCATTCGGAGCAAATGAAACTTGACCACTAGTTGTGGTATAATCACCAGCCTCAGTAGTATTGTCGATAGTTGAATAACTTACATCGACTACCTTTCCAGATGGCGCCGACAATGAAATTGTTAAAGTCGAGTTAGCATTTGCTTCTGTTATTGTTCCATCTGTTATTGAAATCGTAGGGTCGATATCGGTATCTGTTATTTGAATTGTTGTTGATGCGGCACTTCCCAAGGATGCGTTTTGTGGATTAGATAGAACAATATCAAAATTTTCTGTATATTCTGGGACATTATCGTCACTGATTAAAAAGTCATAGGTCTTCGTAAGTGGGTCTACATTGGCAACAAAAGTAACTGTTGCATTATCAAACTGCGTGAAATCAAGTGGTGAAGATGCAGTTCCAGAAACTGCAGATAAATCTACGCTTACATCAAATGCTGATGCTTGGCTCAGTTGTACCGTTACTGTCCCATTATCAATGCCCTCAACGAAACTATGCGATTGAGACAAGGTTACTACAGGAAAAGGTTCATCTTCGTTAATTGTAATAGTTGAAGAATTATCAGTTGCTGAAAGGGTGGCGTTTACAGCATTTGATAGAGCCACTTCAAAGCTTTCATCGCCCTCATAAATACTATCGTCAGGTAAATTAATAGTAATTATGCCTGATGTTTGCCCCGCAGGAATTGTTAAGGTTTGGTTATCAGCAATAAAGTCTCCCACTGCCAATGCTGTTCCATTTACAGTGGCATAATCTACATCAATGTCCTGGCCAGAAACTGGGTTCACGGACACGGTTAATGCAACAGAACCGGCACCTTCACTGACTGATGCATCAGCAATGCTGACAACAGGCGGGTTTGTAGATGCACTATCACTAATGTTTACTGT
>JAYOMZ010000003.1:51432-103477 GCA_038121125.1 Alphaproteobacteria bacterium | reverse complement strand
CAGCAATGCTGACAACAGGCGGGTTTGTAGATGCACTATCACTAATGTTTACTGTCCCTACCATTTGGCTACCTGCTTGGGCATTCTGTGGGTTTGTTAGGGTCACACTTAATTGTTCAGTTGCTTCATCTAAACTATCGGTAAGGATGGTAATAGGAATAGAAGTTGAATTGTCACCAGCCGCGATGCTCACAGAGCCATTAGTGGCTGTGTAGTCATCACCTGCTATTGCTGTCCCGTCTGATGTAGCAAATGTTATTGATGTGACCTTCTCTGATGTGGCTGACAATGAAACTGTTACGTTTACAGTCGTGTTATCTTCACTGCCTGCTGTAGTGGCAGCGATATTAATAAACGGGTCGTCATCATTATCAACGATGCCGACAATTGTTGAACTATTGGGTCCGATGCCAGAATTATTGTCAGAGTTGACAACAGCAACAGTGAAGGTTTCTAGGTCAGGTTCAGAGACGCTGTCATCAACTATGGGCACATTAATTGTCGTATTAGTCTGACCAGCTGCAATGGAATATGGAGCAGCAGTGAATGACGTATAATCATTTCCAGCGGTAGCAGGATTTATAGAGGATGTACTTGTTGTAAGAGTAAAGTTTGTCGCAAATGCAGATACTTGGCTAATATCAACGGTTAAAACCATTGAACCATTATCTTCTGCTGTATTTGGTGCACTTACACTCAGAATAGGAAGTGTTTCATTTTCGTTAATTGTAACAGTTGAAGAATTATCAGTTGCTGAAAGCGTTGCGTTTACAGCATTTGATAGAGCCACTTCAAAGGTTTCATTGCCCTCATAAATACTATCGTCAGGTAAATTAATAGTAATTATGCCTGATGTTTGCCCCGCAGGAATTGTTAAGGTTTGGTTATCAGCAATAAAGTCTCCCACTGCCAATGCTGTTCCATTTACAGTGGCATAATCTACATCAATGTCCTGGCCAGAAACTGGGTTCACGGACACGGTTAATGCAACAGAACCGGCACCTTCACTGACTGATGCATCAGCAATGCTGACAACAGGCGGGTTTGTAGATGCACTATCACTAATGTTTACTGTGCCTGTCAAAGTACCTTGGAGTGCGTTTGTTCTACTGGTTATGTTAATTTGGAAATTTTCTGTTGCTTCGTCCAGATTGTCAGTCAATAACGTAACTGGAATTAAAGTTGAGTTGTCATATGCAGGAATTGTTATGGTGCCGGAGGTAGCGGTGTAGTCTTGGCCATCTATCGCGCTGCCGTCCACCATATTGTAATCAAAAGATACAACTTTTCCAGAAGGCGCGGAGAGTGAGACTAAAATATTTGCAGTCGTATTGTCTTCACTCACTGCTGTAGTAGCAGCAATATTTAATGTAGGGTCAGTGTCATCATTAGTGATCAGCATGGTAGCTGATGCATTGGTGCCGATGTCTGAATTATTATCGCTGGTCGTTAAAGCAATTGTGTAATTTTCATTCTCTTCTGAAGTATTGTCAGGAATTATAGATACATAAACTGTTTTGGAAGTTTCGCCTGCAGCAAATGTGACATTGTCGGATACAGCGACATAATCGGACCCAGCAATTGCCGTCCCGTTGCTTGTGGCATAATTCACTGTTGTGTCCAATCCGGACGCAGTAGAGAGAGTTATTGTTGCTGTTTGATTGTCACTTGCTTCTGATGCTGAACTACTAGCTATAGAAACTGTAGGCTTCGGGTCATCGCTGATTATTGTCACAAGCGAACTATTATCTGAAATCGTTCCAAAACTTGGGTTACTAAGTAGTACCTGAAACTGCTCATCATTTTCATATAAAGTATCGTTATGTATAGGAATATTTAACGTTTTTGTATTCTCGCCTGGAGCAAATGTAACGTTATCAGAAAAATAGTTATAATCTGTGTTCTCTGTTGCTGTTCCACCAACTGTACTTGCTGTTACAGAAACACTTTTTCCAGCTGGCGCGTTTAGGCGAATGGTGACATTCGCAACATCCTCATTTGCTGTTGCATCATCTATAAAAATATTGGGCGCCGGGTCATCATCTTCAATTGTTAGAAACGCAGTACTATTATCTAATGAAGCATTAATTGGATTTGATAAGCTAATTATGATCGTTTCGTTATCCTCACTGGACCCATCATTAAGAATAGGAATACTGATATTTTCGCTAGTCGAGCCTGGAGCAAATTGCAGCGTTTGAGATACTGCTAAGTAGTCAGCGCCGGCGGTTGCAGAAGAGTCTATAGTGTTAACATCAACCTCGACTGTTTTGCTCGAAGGATTAGACAAGTACACTTCAAAAGCTATGTTTCCACCCGAACAATTTGCTGATGAACAATCTTCAGCTGATGAATTGTCAGCTACATTTACAGATGGAGGCAAATCATCATCAGTAATGTAAAGAGTGGCCTGAGATTGGATAATTGTTGAGCCTGCAGATGGGTTGGAAAGAACAACCGTAACGGTCTCTAAATCTTCATCGATTTCATCTGGTAAGACCTCAATTGTAACAGACTGAACAGTGGAGCCCCCACTCGTGAAAGTCAGAGTGTCTGTATATGCTACTGCTTGGTAGTCATCACCTTGGGTCGCAGTCCCGGCAGTAATTGTATAAGTTACTGTTACATTGCCAGATGCAGGGGCCGCATCAAGCCAAACTGCGATAGTCTTATTTTCATTTGTTTCATCGGCCGTTACGGTGTCTGAAATAAAGATGTTAGAAGCATTGGCAAAGGCTGCTGTCATCAAAAAGATGCTCAGCGCAGAGATAAAAAATATAACTAGTTGTTTAATTTTTGAATTAAAAGTATACATCGCCAACTAAATCCCAGTTTTTTCCGTCCAGAAGATCAGAAAGAAAAACGACATTAATTGGCAATTATTAAATAAATATTTTTTATTAAGACGTTATTTAAGAAAATTTGTTGTAACTATTGTAAAACTTCGTAGATATAGAAATTTCTCAAACCTACTAAAATGTACCCAAAATTTTTTTGAAAACACAATTTAGGCCATTTTAAAGATAAAAGGCGTGCCATCAACACTCCCTTGAATGTATCAATATTATAAAGTCTTATTTAAAGCTGCACTTAAGTCTGCAATTATATCATCAGGGTGTTCTAAGCCTATCGAAAGGCGAACAACCCCATCCCCAACACCAGCCGCTTCACGTTGTTCGCTAGTTAACTGGCGATGCGTAGTAGATGCTGGATGAACAATCAAACTTCGAGTATCCCCGATATTCGCAAGATGTGAGATTAGATTACAGCTTGCCACAAGATTAATACCCGCCTCATATCCACCTTTCAATGTAGCAGTAAATACAGATCCTGCCCCGCCCTTTAAATATTTTTGGGCTAGCTTGTGATAGGGGCTTGTTGGTAAGCCTGCCCAGGAAACAGACGATATTTTTTCATGCTCTGCAAGAAAAGCCGCCACTTTGCTAGCATTTTCATTATGTTGGCGCATCCGCAGCGGCAGAGTTTCAAGACCTGTCAAGGTTAAAAAGGCGTTCATTGGCGAGAGGGTCGCACCAAGGTCGCGCAATACATTGGCATGGCAATAGGTGATAAAGCCATGCTTGCCAAAGGTTTCGGCAAAGGTAATGCCGTGATAGGCAGGATCAGGAGCGCTTAATGCTGGATAATTGCGGCCGGAAAACCAATCAAAATCGCCCATATCCACAACCGCCCCGCCCAGTGCATTGCCATGTCCGGACAGGAATTTTGTCGTAGAATAAACGATAATATCTGCCCCGTAATGCCCGGGCTGACACATCACGGGAGTCGCCATTGTATTATCAATGATCAAAGGGATGCCGGCCTCGTGCGCGATATTGGCCAGCATTTCGATATCCGATACATTCCCGTCAGGGTTGGCCAGGCTCTCAGCAAATAAAACCGCTACCTCTTCTTTTGCCACCGCTTCTGCTACCGCTTTCGGGTCATGCACATTTACCAGCTCTGCTTGCCAGCCAAATTGGCTAAAACTGCGGGTGAACTGGGTGATAGACCCGCCATAGAGCTTGTTGCTGGCAATGATTTTCCTGCCAGGTGCCATCAGGGGATACAGGGCAACCAGCTGGGCAGCATGACCAGACGCCACACAACAGGCACCTACCGCATCATCCAGTGCGGCCAGCCTTTGTTCTAGCGCAGCGGTTGTCGGGTTGGATAGCCGGCCATAAATATTGCCTGGTTCTTGCAAATTATACAGGCTGGCAGCGTGATCCCCGTCATCAAAGGTAAAGGCTGTACTTTGATAAATCGGGGTAATACGCGCCCCTGCCGCCGCATCGGGGCGGCTGCCTGCGTGAATGCTCAAGGTTTCGATATGCCGGGATTTTATAAACCCCCCATCGCGTGTTGGGGCAGGGGGCTGGCGGTTTGGCGCGCGGCGAGCAGATAACAGCCCGGAATAAAATCCACCCAGACCCAGCAGGCCAGACAATCTGGAATGTTCAATTTTCGGGCATCTGTTTTGAATAAATTGCATCTGGCTGGTCGTGGCAATATCTTCGGCGATATCGCTCATAACCCCTATTTGCAACCATAGGGTTTTTGCCCCTATTTCGGCTGCCTGGCTGGCCAGTTCGGGACATTCTTCAGAGCGGCGAAAAATATCGACCATATCTATTTTATCAGGGATGTCGGTCAGGCTGGCATATACTTTCTCGCCATTTAAGGATTGCCCGGCCAAACCCGGATTAACAGGAATAACGCGAAAGCCCTGTTTTTGCATATATTTCATGACAAAAAAGGAAGGGCGTTTCCAATTGGCACTTGCCCCAACCATAGCAATAGTTTGTGTGTTTGCCAGAATGTCGGCAATCAGAAAATCATCATCCATCCCATTGCTCCTATTCGCGCATTGATAACCCTAATAACAGGGGTCATGCTAACTTGTTCTCTTGCCAAAGGCCAGCACCATCCCTTATCGGCTGCTTACCTCGCATAGACAAAAAACAGGGATTGTCCATCAATCCTGTAGTCGGCGATCAATTTCTGACCCTTATCCGATATCAGCCAGTCGATAAAAATCTGCGCTTCCTCTATTTTGGCAGAGGGGCATTTTTGGGCGCTGACCCGCATAATCCCATAGGGTTTAAACAGCGCCTCATCACCTTCAAACAATATGGTGAAATCACTTTTATTGGCAAAATTGATCCAGGTTGCCCTGTCTGTCAGCGTATAGGCACCCAGCCAGTTTTCTGAAAAAATGAAAAGATTGTCAGTTAAATAAAAGGCGGCGATATGGGCGGCAAAAATGGCCATGACACTTGCCCAGCCAAAATAAATCGCCAGCAAAGCAATTATACTATGTGGCAGAAACAAAAAATGGGTTGGCTCAGGAGGGCTGAATATAAAATTTTCTATAGGGCAAGGATATATCCCTGAACTATATAGGCAGACAATAAAGACAAAAATGATACTAGAGATATTTTAATGTAAATATTCTTTTTTTCTTAAATGGACAAAAAAGCCAGAAAAAATGAAATAAAGGGTTTTTATAAAAGAGTCACTAAATAAAAATTTTTAACATAAATATCAAAAATATACTTAAAATATGTTTTTTATTTTTTTAAAAAGAGCTCATTTACGCTTGGCTGGTCAGAGCGTTGAGCATTTCTCCAGCCCGTTTGCAAGGCGCGCCAGCAGGTCGTCATAGGCGGTAAGAGGGGGGCTTTTGGCCGCTCCTGAGGGGTTGACCTCGATCACCAGCAGATCTGTATTTGAAAAAACAGAGGCGATCACATTATTTTCAAGCTGCGTTTCGGCCAGCAAACAGGCCTTTGGCATATTTCTCGTCAATTCATACAGCTCGGCAATATGGCCAGGAGAGGGCGCTTCATTTTCACGGCTATATAAAGTGCCGGCTATTTCCAGGCCAAATCGGTTTTCGAAATAGGCAAAGGCGGCGTGCTGGGCAAAAACAGGGACAAGGCGGCGTGTGGCTATCATCTGGGCTATCTGTTGTTGCCGGGCAGCTATTTTACGGTCAGCGGCCAGCGCATTTTCGCGGTAGATATCGGCATTTTCTGGGTCATGCAGGGACAGGGTTTGAGCGATAATTTGCAGCCAGATACGCGCATTTTCCGGATCGAGCCATAAATGGGGATCAATGCCGCTATTGTCATGCCCGGCTTCATTTTGATGTCCAGCTTCATTTTCATGGCTGTCATGATCTTTTTCATCTTCATGGTCATGGCCATGATTATGTTCATGATGATGGGCATGGCTATCCTTGCCCGCGGCCAGTCTGGTAAGTCCATCTACCTTTATCAGGGAAATAATTTTCGCATCCGCTGCCAGAGTGTCAAAAGCCGATTGCAGCCACGGGGTTAATTCCGGGCCAATCCAGAAAATAATATCTGCCTGTTCGATAGTCGCAGCCTCGGATGGGCGCAATTGATAATGATGGGGATCGCTGCCCGGTCGCAGAATAACAGAAGGCGTGCCTGTTCCGGCCATTACCTGTGCCACCAGCCAGTAAATCGGGGTGATGTCTGTTACTACCCGCAAATTTGCCTGGCTGGCTTGCGGAAAAAGAAACAGAAATGATAACAGGAAAGGGAGGATGGAACGCATTATTTTTTTCCTATATGTTACAATATAACAGTTTTAATTTTATTGATGTTATAGTATAACAATACTAATAAGGCAAATGAAAATCGGCGCAGGCAAAAAACGCCACAGATCGATAAATCGAAACAGGGAGGCGGGATATGGCCAGCTCGGGCTTTCACACACATGACCATGTAAAATGTGTCGCAGAAGCGCTAGGCGCACTGGAAACCTATTGCCGGACAGAAGGGTTGAAATTCACCGCACTCCGCAGGCGGGTGTTTGAGCTGTTGCTGGAAGAGCATAAGGCGATGGGCGCTTATGATATTCTGGACAGATTGCGCGCCGAAGGCCTTAGTGCACAGCCGCCTATTGCCTATCGCCATCTTGATTTTCTGGTTGCCCACGGTTTTGCCCACAAGATTGAACGGCTGAACGCCTTTATTGCCTGTACCCATATTGGCGCCTTGCATGACCCGGCCTTTTTGATTTGCCGTGAATGTCGAACGGTTAGCGAAACCATGTCCGACAGCTCTATCCTGGCCTTGCATCACCGCGCGAGTGATGCAGATTTTCAGATAGAGGAGAGTGTGGTTGAAGCCATCGGCACTTGTCCGGATTGCCGCTAGGGAAGGGAGCAGGGAGATGGCGTTAATCGAGGCAAAAAACCTGTCGGTCAAAATGGACAATAAGCTGATTCTGCAGCCCTTTGATTTTACGATTGATGCGGGCGAGATTGTCACTATTGTCGGGCCAAACGGGGCAGGCAAGACCAGCTTTTTGCGCGCCCTTATCGGGGCAGTGCCTCTGGCCAGTGGCCAACTTGTCACCAGACCCGGCTTGCGTATTGGCTATGTTCCGCAAAAGCTGCATATTGATGCCGGCTTGCCGCTTACCGCAGAACGATTTTTGAATCTGCCGCAAAAGGCAGAGAAAAAATTATTGCGGGAAACACTGGAATTCACCGGGATTTCAGGGCTGTTGCAGGCGCAGATGCGGGATTTATCGGGGGGCGAGCTGCAACGTGTATTGCTGGCACGGGCATTATTGCAAAACCCGCATATATTGGTGCTGGATGAAGCAACCAGAGGGCTGGATCATCTGGCCGCCGCCGCTTTTTACCAGCAAATAGAACGCGCCCGAAGCAAGCGCGGCTGTGCGGTATTGATGGTGAGCCATGAATTACACGTGGTGATGGCAGCCTCCGACAGGGTGGTCTGTCTGAACGGTCATATTTGCTGTCAGGGCAGCCCGGAACAGGTGGCAATTACACAAGAATATAAAGCCCTTTTTGGTGATGATGCCTATGGGGTGATGGCTCTTTATCGTCACGACCATGACCACCATCATCATGATCATCATCATGACCACCACAACCATGACCAGCATGACCATTCGGGTCAGGCGGCATCCTAGCCAGAAGACAGGTTTTTTTAAATATGCTGGAATTACTGGATAATTTTATGATGCGCGCAGCGCTGGCCGGGATTGGTATGGCACTGGCTTGTGCGCCTCTGGGCTGTTTTGTGGTATGGCGGCGGATGGCCTATTTTGGCGATGCGACCGCGCACGCGGCCATTTTGGGTGTCTGTCTGGGGCTGGCATTATCTTTGCCTGTCACTTTTGGCATTTTGATCAGCTCTGTTGCGATGGCGTTATTTGTCGCTGCTTTTCAGGCACGTGGCTATGCCAGTGACACAATCCTTGGGGTGATGGCCCATTCTGCCCTTGCCTTTGGTCTGGTGATCGCCGCGCTGTTTCAGGATGTCCGCATTGATTTAATGGCCTATCTGATCGGGGATATTTTAACGGTTGGCCGGGCAGAGCTTGTGCTAATCTGGTGCGGGGCAGGGCTGGTAATAGGCCTGTTATCCTGGCGATGGTCGCCGCTGATTACCGCAACCCTGAATCAGGAGCTGGCAGTTGCCTGCGGGGTCAATCCCGGGCGCGAACAGCTGATTTTATCGCTGGCATTGGCGGTCGTTGTAGCGGTTGCGATAAAAATTGTCGGCCTGTTGCTGATTGCAGCGATGCTGATCATACCCCCTGCTACGGCGCGTATCTGGGCAAACAGCCCTGAAAAAATGGCGATATTTGCTGCCATGCTGGGTGTTGTGGCGGTGCTTGGCGGCCTGCAGCTCTCGCTCTATTTCGATACGCCGACAGGGCCTAGCATTATCTGTCTTGCCAGCGTTTTGTTTGTTTTTGGAAATCTGGCTTCGGGATGGCGCATCTCTGGCAATTGATAGGCCAGGGGGATTTTACCTAAATAGCACGGCGCTAATTTAGATGATTGACGGGCTTTGCCCAACAGGCCTAGGCTAGGGTTAGGGGATATCAATGCCCTGTCTCCTGAGGAGTATCCATCATCGCTATCCAGCCCTTAACCTCTGATATCATTGCCAGAACCCCGACGCGCGCCGATAATATCAAAGGGGTGGTGCTGATGTGCCTTTCCATGTTTGTGTTTTCTGCGGTAGATGCACAAGCCAAATTTCTGACCGGCATTTTTGACCCGTTTCAGGTTGTCTGGATGCGCCAGATGGGGCTGTTTGTCGGGGTGGTGGTATTATTGCTCTGGCGCGGAACAGCTATCCTTAAAACACAAAAAGTCGGCCTGCAGCTCAGCCGCGGTGCCTGTGCGGCCTTATCTGCCTCGCTTTTTATTGTTGGTGTGTCCTATGTTCCGCTGGCCGATGCGGTGGCGGTAACCTTTATCGCGCCCTTGCTGGTTACCATCATGGCCGCTTTATTGCTGGGCGAATATGTGGGTATTCATCGCTGGACAGCGGTGTTAATCGGATTTGCGGGTACGCTGGTGATTATTCGCCCCGGTTTTGACAGTTTTCACCCCGCCCTTCTTCTGCCGTTTAGTGCAGCTTTCTTATTTGCCGGCCGACAGATAATCTCGCGCTTTTTATCCGGGATTGACCGTACCGAAACCACGGTTGCCTATACCGCGATTGCCTCTACTATTCTGCTTAGCCTGCCACTACCCTTTGTGTGGGTAAATCCGCAAACCCAGAGCGAATTTTTGTTGATCCTGGGTATGGCCAGCATGGCGGCCATGGGGGAATTGCTGGTCATAAAGGCATTGGAAATCGCCCTGGCTGGTGTGGTCTCGCCCATGCAATATACGATTATCATCTGGTCCAGCTTTTACGGCTTTATGGTCTTTGACCAGTTGCCAGACATCTACACTATTGGCGGGACAGCTATTATTATTCTATCTGGTCTCTACACCCTGCATAGAGAGCGTTTGCGCACCCGTCAAAAACAGAATTAATTCTGCGATAAATCAATGAATGACAAAATTCCTTAATGGCTGGATTTGTTGCGCTGAAAAAAGATGATTTACTTTCGAGCGATATATGCGCAATCACATGGATTTGAATATTCTGGAAGAACAGCAGCGTTTCCCGCGCGGGGAATAAGGTTGCGCTGTCTGTTTTTCAAAAGAGTATAAAAAAATTTTACGATATGCACCTTCCTCTACTTGTTTTTTGAGAATTTTTGCTCGAAAGTTGTTCAGCCTTGCAGATCCCCTGCAAGATTAAGGATAGCGCGAGTGGCAGTCTTGCCGGCTTGCGACCAATGATAAGTAGAAATGGATAAAGATATGTCAGCGATTACACCTGATTTGTTAGATAATATTCGCAGTCAATTTGCCCAGATTGATAGCTGCCCGGTACAGGGACAGCGTGTGTTTTTTGAAAATGCTGGCGGGGCACTTACCCTCAATAGCGTGGTGGATTGCTCAAAAACCTATGCCGCAATTCCCGATAATCAGGGGCGGGATAATCCTGGCTCGCACGAGCTGGTACGGGTGATTAACCAGGCAAAGGCCGATTTGCGGGTCTTTATGAATGCCCCGGATGGCCAGTTTTTTGTTGGGGAAAGCGGCACAGAACTGATTTTCAGGCTTGTGATGAATGCCTGTCTGGGTACTGCATCAGACGGGATTGTTCTTGGCTCGACGGTTGAGCATCCTGCCACCAGAAGTGCCTGTCATCGCTGGGCGGCCATTTCTGGCAAAACACACAAGCTGATCGCCCATGATGATGCGCGCGGTCTGGTGAGCGCAGAAGATTACGCCAAAGCAGTAACCCCTGATACGCGCGTTGCAACAATTTTGCATACCTCGCCTGTTACCGGCATGGGCATGGATGTAGCGGCGATTTCCAAAGCTATTCGTGCGGTTGCCCCGGATTGCTTTATTATTGTAGATGGTATTCAGCACGCTGCTCATGGGCTGATGGATATCGCGGCCTATGATATTGATGGCTATGTGATCTCTCCTTATAAAATGTTCTCGCGTCATGGCTATGGTCTGGCCTGGATTTCCGATCGCCTGACCCATTTGCCGCATGACAGCCTGGTTGACGGGCCAGCTGAAAATTGGGAACTGGGTACACGCGATACCGGCTCTTATGCCACCATGCTGGAAGTGATGAATTATCTGGACTGGCTGGGCGGACAGGTTGCCCCCGATGCAAAGGGCCGGGACAGATTTGTTGCCGCAGGCAAGGCTATTCATGCCCATGAAAAAACCCTGACAGATGCAATGATCCATGGGACAGGCAATCTGGACGGGCTGGCAGAGATGGAAAAGGTGCATATTATTGGCGGGGTGGATAATCCTGCACGTGAAGGGCTGGTCTCTTTATATGTAGATGGCCTGTCTTCTGTGGATGTGGTGGCCAAATTAAATGCCCAGGGTATTCGCACCCATCTGCGCAAAGCTGATCATTATTCCGGGAATATCCTGAACCCTCTGGGGCTGGATGGCTGTGTTCGGGTATCAATGTGCCATTATAATTCCACCCATGAGGTGGCACAATTCCTGGCCGCGATGAAAGAAATAGCTGCCTAGTTAAAGGTTAAAAAAATCAGCTGGCTGGCGATTGTTTCTGCCGAGAGATGATTGCCAGCCCGCCAAATACCAGCACGCACGCCAGAATATGAAACAGATGCAAGGCCTCATTTAAAATGAGGATGCCAAGTGCTGCGCTATAGACAGGTACCAGATTGCTGAACACGCCAGCCCGTGCCGGGCCAATTAAATCGACCCCCCGCATATAAAATATCTGGGATAAAAAAGACGGCACAAGTGCCACAAACAGGATAACCAGCCAGCTTTGTATATCATCTGGCCATAATAATCCCGATGTCAGGCTTTCAGCTAATAACAGGGGCAGCGATAACAGCCATGCCGCAATCGCCAGAAAGAACATCATGGTGAAATTGCCTATTTGCGGGCGGTTACGCAATCCTATTGTATAGCCGCTATAAAACAGGCAGGCCAGCAACATCAGCCAGTCTCCCTGATTGATGGCCAGCTGGGCCAATATCTGGACATCGCCCTTTGCGATAATAATAACCACCCCTATCATGGTCAGGGCTGTGCCAGCCAGCTGCAGGCTGGTTAGGCGATTGCGAAAAATAATCGCTGCACCGAGGATAATATAGGCAGGCATGGTGCATTGAATAATGCCCAGATTAATCGCGGTGGTATATTGGGCGGCGGTATAAAAAAGGGCGTTAAAAAAGGTAAAGCCAAAACCGGCCATCGCAAACACCCATTTCAGCCGTCCCTTTATCAGGGGCAGTGCCTTTGGCCAGCTATGGCGCTGGGTATAGCCCAGCAATCCGGCGACAATCGTCCAGCGCATAAAGACAATCACCATGGGCGATATCTCGCCTACCGCCAGGCGCCCAGCAACCGTGTTGCCTGCCCAGCCAAGCGCGGCCAGCGATAAAATAAGGGGCGCATTGGAATAAATATAGCGCCTGAAAAATTCGGTCATAAAATGCAGCTGCCTGTTATTTCTGGCTTAGAATAAAGCCGGTCAGCGTATCGGCCAGGACGTGCGGCTGTTCCACACATGGAATATGCCCAGCCCCCTTGATAAGTTTGAAATCCGCACCGGGGATCATATTGGCCATTTCCAGCACCAATTCAGGCGGGGTTGATCCGTCTTCCTCGCCCACCACGCACATAACCGGCAGGTCGATTTTCGGGGCATCCTCGCGCAAGTCTGTATCACGAATAGCGGCCGCTGTCCCTAGATACCCTTCGATAGGCACACGCAAAAACATATTGGAATAGCCATCCAGCTCTGCTGTGTGATGGGTATGGAAATTCCGGGTAAACCAGCGTTCCATATTGGCTTTCAGCAATCCTGCCATACCTTCGCGCCGGGCAATTTCCATACGTTCTTCCCACATAGGCTCTGTACCGATTTTCGGGGCGGTATCGCATAACACAAGCGAGGAGACCAAATCCGGCCTTTCCTTTGATAAGCGCATAGCAATAAGTCCGCCCACCGACAGTCCGCAAATCACCGCATTGGAAATTTCCAGCCTGTCCATCAGCGCGAAAAGGTCATTTACATGGTCATCTATCTGATAGGGGGATTGGCCGATATCGGACAGGCCATGTCCGCGCTTGTCATAGGTCAGCATCGGGAATTTTCCGGCCAGCTGGACAATCACATCGCGCCATATACGAAAATCGGTCGCCAGCGAGTTGATAAAGACAATGGTAGGCGCATCTTCGGGCCCGCTAATTTGCTGGTAATGAAGGGTAATATTATTAAGGGATACAAATTGCATAGCCTTGTCTTTCCGTAAAACAGATGATGCCCAAAAATTAGAATATAAAAAATATAAATATTCAAAATATACTGGCTGAGGCCAGCTACAATATAGTGTCATGTTGTCATATAAAGGGGTGAAAAACCAGCCCTGATTAGCCCTGTTTACCGGGCAGGCAAGTCAGGCTGTAACAGCCGGCTTATCCGGCCAATAATCAGGGGCGTGAGATATAAAGGCACCTGATACATGGCCGTAAATAGCGCGAATACAGGCTCAGGCGGAAGGGCAGCAAAATAGAGCCCGACATTACGATTGCCCGTAACAATGGCCAATACCTGAAGGGGGGCTGCTTGCCGGGCAAAAATATAGCCAAGACCCAATAATAGAATTTGCGCGCCCATATTCATGGCAAATGCCAGCGCACATAAATAAAAGGCTAGTACAGGTTGCTGTATGATAACCACCGCTACCCCGTTAAAAACAGGGATTAAGAACACAAGCATCGCTAACGCAGACAACCCGTCAAAGATATGGCGATTATCCTCTATTTTTTTTCGTCCCAGATAGGATTGTCCAAAATAGGCAATGAGCGTGCCGCCGCAAATCATCCCGGCCAGTTTGAAAAACAGTGCCAGCTGGTCAATCGCCGCGATATCCGATAACAGCCAGCCTGCCATAAAAGGCCCGGTAAAAGGCGCAGCAAGGCTGGTTAGTACCACCACTTCCATCGCCAATGCTGCACGAAAGCCCATCAAGGTACATATCCAGACAGTAGAGGCAATAGGCGGGGCAACTGCAAACCAGATAAGGCTGGGATAATAAAGGGTCGCAAGGCCGCTTATCTGTGCCAGCATCACATATAAAACAGGGATAAGGCACAAAATAAACAGGGTGATAGAAAGGGTAAGAGCCAGTCTTTTAAAGGTAAAGGCCAGCAAGGCTGTTGCTTTTAAATCAAGCCGTATCATTGAGGCAGCATAAATAAAGGTGATATTTATCGGCAGGATGATATCCCAGCGTAACGCCATATCGGGCAGGATAAGCGCAATTAAAATCCCGACAGGCAACGCCAGTCGTGCATGGCGGCCAAGGCCGCGTAAAGCGGATAGAACCACTTTTACCCCTCCTCGGATGGCAGGGGAAATGCCCGCGGCGACAAGCTGGCCTGAAACCACAAAATAAAATTATATATCGAAAAAACCGGCAGGCCGGTTGCCGCGCGGATAGCTGCCGCATAGGGCACCATATTGGTACATTCCAGCACGATTGCCCCAATAGACGGGTCTTTGGCCAGCTGGAGGGCAGCATCGATATTATCGCGGCGGGCGGCTGCAATATCCATCTCGGCCTCGCTATCCAGAATAGCACGGGTAAATTCCCGGCCGCCTTCGGTTGTGGCGATGGGGGTATTGTCCGGCACACCGGCCGCCGCCAGATGGGCGGGGGTAAGCGAGCTGGCACTAATGGTTAAAATACCGGCTTTTTTGCCTGCGGGCAGCAGGCGATTGACCATCGCAACCTGCATCAGGCTGGAGGTGGCCACCGGCACCTGCAAGGCGTGTGACAATTCTTTTTGATATAGCGCCAGAAAGCCGCAATTTGTGGTAATGCCATCAACCCCGTCTGCGACCAGCTCGCGCCCGGCCGCGATAAAATTTTCCAGCATATTTTTTGCCTGTCCCCTTACCACCAGATCAGGCGAGGCATCGCGGACAATCTTGTAATGAACCGGAAAGGGCCAGGTCAGCGCATTGCCCATATCGCCAAATATACGCGGGAATCGGGCATCCAGCATCAATATGCCCACACTTGCCCCGTAAAGAGGTTTGCCACCTTTAACGCGCATATTCTTATATCTCCTCCGCGCTGTCTGTTGTCAGTATAAGATGAATTTTTACAGATAGCTATGCAGAAACGATGCGGATGTTCTAAGATTGACAAGGGGCAGAAAGATTAACACGATAGGTTTTTGCTAACCGTTTTTTCCGGCTGATTTTGGGGGTGGGTATATCATGCAAAAGACAAATACATTAACAGGTGCAGAAGCAGTTGTGCGGATGCTGGAGGCCTATGATGTACGCCATATTTTTGGCCTTTGCGGCGATACTACCCTGCCTTTTTATGATGCGCTGGCACGCCTTGATCACAATATCACCCATCTTTTGACACGCGATGAGCGTCATGCTGGCTATATGGCAGATGGCTATGCACGGGTAACCGGCAAACCCGGTATTTGCGAAGGCCCGTCGGGGGGCGGGGCAACCTATATTCTGCCCCCTGTTGTTGAGGCAAATGAAAGCTCTATGCCGATATTGGCGATCACCACAGATGTGGCGACAACCTCGCGCGGGAAATATCCGCTGACCGAACTGGATCAAAAGGCACTGTTTTCTAGCATCACGAAATGGAATGATAGTCTGGATAAAGCCTCCAGCCTGCCTGCCCAAATCCGTGCTGCCTTTCGGGCGATGACTACGGGTCGGCCTGGTGCAGCCCATCTTGCCCTGCCCTTTGACACCCAAAAGGCAGAAGTTGACCCGGAAGATATCTGGGCAGAGCCGCGCCATCAAACCTTCCCCAGCGAGCGAAGCGCACCAGACCCGGACGCGATAGAAGAAGCTGCCCAGAGGTTGTTAAAGGCGAAATGCCCGGTGATGGTATGTGGCGGCGGGCCTGTTATTGCCGGGGCGATGGATATTGTCCGGCAGCTGGCAGAAACATTAAATATGGTGGTGGCCACCACTGTTTCAGGCCAGGGGGTTATTGCTGAAACCCATCCGAATGCGCTGGGAGTGGTCGGCTCAAATGGCGGCGTACCCGCTACCAGAGCGGTGATGGATAAAGCTGATCTGGTATTGTTTGTCGGATGTCGTGCCGGTTCGGTTACAACCGAACGCTGGTGCAGTCCCGGTAAATCTGTGCCGGTTATTCATATTGATAGCGACCCGATGGTATTGGGCGCGAATTACCGAACCGAAATTGCGATATGTGCAGATGCCTATCTGGGGCTATCTGCCTTGCTGGGCGCAATCAGGAGCAACAAACAGGCAACTGATTTTGGCGGGGCAGATATTGTACGTGCCGCCTGGTCGCAAAAGCTGGAGGCCTTTATGGCGTTGGCAGGCGCAGACCAGCGACCCATTACGCCTGAGCGGGTAATCCATAGCCTGTCAAACTGTCTGGATGATGATGCGGTGGTGGTTGCCGATCCTGGCACGCCTTGCCCTTATGTTTCTGCCCATTATCGCTGGCGCAAGGCAGGGCGCAATTTTATCACCAACCGGGCTCATGGCGCGCTGGGGTTTGCACTGGCGGCCTCTATGGGCGCACATATAGGCAGGCCATCTGTTAAAACAGTTAATCTGATGGGCGACGGGTCTTTCGGTTTTTGCTGCGGCGAGTTTGAAACCATGACCCGCTATAAGATGCCGATTACCTCTATTGTGTTTTCCAATTCGACCTATGGCTGGATTAAGGCAGGTCAAAATGCCGGTTTTGATAAACGTTTTTATAATGTCGATTTCGGGCGCACCGATCATGCAGGTGTCGCGGCTGCCTTTGGGGTGAAAAGCTGGCGTGTGGAAGACCCGGCAGAATTGGAAGGCGTGTTAAAACAGGCCATTGCCCATGATGGACCCAGCCTGGTGGATGTGATTGCCCAGCCTTTGCATCTGGCCGCTGCCCCGGTTTCCGAATGGGTGGCATGATTTTTTTAAAATGGTTTTTTGAACACAGATTTATCGAAGCAGGCAGGTGAGATGGAAAAATCGGATATTATTATCATTGGGGCTGGCATTGTGGGCGTTTCTACCGCATTGGAGCTGCAAAAAAAGGGATTGTCGGTCACGCTGATAGATAAAAGCGGGCCAGCTGAAGGGGCAAGCTATGGTAATGGCGGGGTACTGGCGTCCTGTTCGGTAGTGCCGGTCACCACCCCCGGCCTGATTAGCAAAGCCCCTGCTATGTTGTTTGACCCCAAACAGCCCTTGTTTCTGAAATGGTCCTATTTGCCAAAATTAATGCCATGGCTGGTAAAATATCTGAAACACGCCAATGTCGCCGATACTAAGAGAATCGCCAAAGCAATGATGCCGATTGTTGGCGATTCGCTGGCCGACCATCAGGCATTGGCCAAAGGTACGGGCGCAGAAAAATGGATAGAGCCTTGCGACTATCTATATGTCTATAATGACCGCGCCCATTATGAAAAAGACAGTTTTGGCTGGCAAGTCCGGCGCGAACATGGCTTTCAATGGACAGAGCTGGAAGGCGAGGCCTTTCACCGCTATGACCCGGCTTTTGATAAATCACTGGGTTTTGCTGTCTGTCTGGGTCAGCATGGCAGAATTACCAGCCCGGGCGATTATGTCAAAGCCCTTGCTGCGCATTTTGTCAAACAGGGCGGCCAGCTGCATATCGCTGAAGTGGAAGCTGTTTTGCGCGAAAATGGCCAGGTGACAGGGGTGCGCGCTGGCGGCCAGAATATATATGCAGACAAGGTCGCGGTGACCACAGGAATATGGTCAGGCCCATTGGTAAAACAGCTTGGCCTGTCTGTCCCCATAGAGGCCGAGCGCGGCTATCACATAGAATTATGGGAGCCAAATATAGTGCCAAAAGCCCCGATGATGGTGGCTTCCGGTAAATTTGTGGTAACGCCAATGGCCGGGCGCATAAGGCTGGCAGGGGTAGTGGAATTTGGCGGAACAGAGATGGGCCCGTCCGAGTCGCCCTTTACCTTGCTAAAGGAAAATATTCAAAAAGCCATGCCGGAATTGAAATGGAAAGAGATGACCAGCTGGATGGGTTTTCGCCCCGCCCCGTCTGATTCTATTCCCCTGATAGGGGAGTTGGACAAAAATAGCGGTATTTATCTGGGATTTGGACATCATCATGTGGGGCTGACAGGCGGGCCCAAGACTGGCCGTTTGCTGGCGCAGATGATGACAGGCCAGACCCCGAATATGGATATGACCGCCTATAGCCCGTCCAGATTCAGATAGAAGGGTCTGTTTCTGGCCTAAGCCTTGACAAGCGGGGTTAAACATTGTGCTGTTAAGGATGTTGAATTTCTAATGCGGGCGAAAAACCGCCTGATGCAAGATCAAAAGGTTTTGACGCCGTCCGCATCAGGATGAAAAAGGAGGAATAAAATGAAAGCAATCAAGACCACAATAATAGCCGCTGCTGCGGTAATGGCGGCAAGCACCGCTTATGCTGAAAAATGGGATATGCCAATGGCCTATTCCGGCTCGAATTTCCATTCGGTAACCGGGGCTGAATTCGCAAAATGTGTAACGACAGGCACCGGCGGGGATATCGAGATTACCACGCATCCGTCAGGGTCTCTGTTCAAGGGCGCGGATATCAAGCGTGCTGTGCAGACTGGCCAGGTACCTATCGGCGAGAGGCTGCTTTCCGGTCACCAGAATGAAGCCGCTATTTTTGGTTTCGATTCTGTGCCGTTCTTAGCGACATCTTTTGACCAGTCAGACAAATTATGGAAAGCGGCAAAGCCGATACTGGAAAAAACACTGGCCGATCAAAATCTGACCCTGCTTTATGCGGTTCCATGGCCACCACAGGGATTATATTTCAAAAAAGAAGTAAAATCTGTTGCCGATATGAAGGGGATTAAATTCCGTTCATATAACAACACAACCACACGTTTTGCCGAATTAACCGGTATGTTGCCGGTTGTTATCGAAGCAGCTGAAATTTCACAGGCTTTTGCTACAGGTGTGGCAGAATCCATGATTTCTTCCGGCGCAACAGGCTATGACAGAAAAGTATGGGAATCGCTGACACATTTCTATGAAGTGGATGCGTGGATGCCAAGAAATTATGTCATTATCAACAGTGATGTGTGGAATGGCACAAGCCAGGCAAATAAAAATGTTATTCAGGGCTGTGCCGAGATTGCTGAATATGCCGGTACATGGCGGGCAAAGGAATATACCGGCTTCACACTGGCAGGCTTGCGTGCAGGCGGTATGACAGTTGAGCCAGCCGGTGCCAAGCTAAAGGGCGAGTTTGAAGAAATCGGCAAGGTTATGATGGCAGATTGGCTGAAAGATGCTGGCAAGGAAGGCCAGGATCTTGTCGATGCCTTTCGCAAAATGAACTAATCCGCAAATTCAGAATATAACATCTAATATTACAGAGGAGGGCGTTTAATGCTCTCCTCTGTAACAAAAATTCAATTTACCAATTTGTGATAAATCATTTGAAATAAATTGACTGAAATCGGGGCGGGGGGATTTTAATGTTTATGCAGAGAGTAAGAAATATTCTGGATGGGCTGTATCTGGCTTCCGGCATCGCTGCCGCATTTTGTCTTATTGCCATTTTATTTCTTATCGTCATCCAGATGCTGGCCAGATGGACTGGCGAAATGTTTCCAGGCGCGCCAAATTATGCTGGCTATGCGATGGCCGCTGCCAGTTTTCTTGCTTTTGCCAATGCCCTTAATCGCGGGGCGCATATTCGGGTCTCTATCCTTTTAAATGCTGTTTCGCCTTTCTGGAACCGGTTAATTAACACCGCCTGTTTTATCGTTGGCACCGCCATCGCGTGGTATTTTGTTTATTATGCTACGCGCTTTACCTATTGGTCGTGGAAGTTTCACGAGGTCTCGCAAGGTCAGGATGCAACCGCTCTGTGGATACCGCAATCGGCAATGGTGGTGGGGTCTGTAATTCTTGCCATTGCCCTGACAGATAATCTGATACATTTGCTGATTTATGGTGAAGACAGGCTCACAAAGTCTGAAATCGGCGCGTCGGGTGAATAGGAAACAGGAAATAGCGATATGGAAAACTTATCTATTATAATTCTTTTTCTATTTATTTTATTCACGCTTCTTGGTGCCGGGGTCTGGGTTGGCCTGGCGCTGATGGGTGTTGCCTGGGTGGGGATGGAATTATTTACCACACGTCCTGTGGGCGATGTGATGATCACCACTGTTTGGGCGTCATCTTCTTCCTGGACATTGACGGCTCTGCCGCTATTTATCTGGATGGGCGAAATTCTGTATAGAACGCGATTATCCGAAGATATGTTCAAGGGGCTGTCGCCCTGGATGCGGGGATTGCCAGGCGGGCTGGTTCATACAAATATTGTGGGATGTACTGTCTTTGCTGCGGTTTCCGGCTCTTCTGCGGCCACGCTGACAACGGTTGGCAAAATGTCGATACCGGAATTGCGAAAGCGTGACTATCCTGAACCTATTGTCATCGGGACGCTGGCAGGTGCAGCAACGCTGGGACTGATGATCCCGCCCTCGCTTACCCTGATTGTCTATGGGGTAACTATTAATGAATCCATTACAAAATTATTTTTTGCCGGCATTCTGCCCGGTCTTGTTCTGGCATTGATGTTTATGGCCTATGTGGCGATTTATTCCAGAATGTCAAAAACATGGAATCCAAAAATTGATCCGGTAATGACATTTTCCGAAAAATTGAAAAATTCCCGCTTTCTTATCCCGGTGCTATGTTTGATTGCGGTTGTCATCGGGTCGATGTATTTCGGCTTTGCGACCGCAACAGAGGCAGCAGCGTTCGGGGTGATCGGGGCGCTTATTCTGGCCGCCGCGCAAGGCACCCTGACACCGCAAACCTTTTCTGCCAGCCTGATGGGGGCTACCCGCACCTCGGCGATGATTGCCCTGATTTTGGCAGGGGCAGCGTTTTTATCCTTGTCTATGGGCTTTACCGGACTGCCAAGGGGGCTGGCAAATCTTATTGCAGATTTCAATTTAACCAAATTTGAATTGCTGATGGTGTTGCTGGTTTTCTATATTATTCTGGGTATGTTTCTGGACGGCATCTCCTCTGTTGTGCTGACAATGGCGGTTGTCGAGCCGATGATCCGGCAGGCCGGCATAGACTTGATCTGGTTTGGAATTTTCATCGTGGTGGTGGTCGAAATGGCGCAAATTACACCGCCAATCGGGTTTAATCTGTTTGTCTTGCAAGGGATGACAGGCCATGAGATGAGCTTTATTGCCCGGGCAGGCTTTGCCATGTTCCTGATTATGGTATTGATGGTATTTGTGCTTATCGCCTTCCCGGAACTGGCGACATGGTTGCCGGAAAATATTCGCCAGCAACCAGGTTGATATAGTGCTAGCAGGATATCTATCCCATGCCTGATAGCTCTGAATTTTGTGTTGCGGTTGACTGGGGGACTTCCTCGTTCCGAAGCTGGCTTCTGGATAGGGCTGGCCAGCCGCTTTCCCAGTATTCAGGGCCCTTTGGCATCCGCCAGATAGCCGATAAACCCTTTGCCGATATTCTGGCAGATGCCCGCCATGCGCTGGGGGGAAAAGCGCTATCATTGCCAGTGATTATGTGCGGTATGATAGGCTCAGCCCAGGGCTGGCAAGATGCCGGATATTTGCAAAAAACAGCCAGCATCCGCTCATTGGCCGCAGCGGTATGTAAAATAAATACAGCAGAAAATATATGGATTGTTCCCGGCATTCAATCTGTTTCAGGTGACGGGCTGGCCGATGTGATGCGCGGCGAGGAAACCGCCCTTGCCGGTATTCTGGCACAATATCAGATAAGCAACGGATTATTTTGTCTGCCCGGTACCCATTCAAAATGGGTGACGGTAAGAGAGGCGGAAATCACCAGCCTGTCCAGCTTTATGACCGGCGAGGTGTTTGATCTGATGCGCCGCCATTCTATCCTCAGCCCCTTTATGGAACAGGCAAAAAATAGCGAGGAGGAAAAAGATAGAGAGGCTTTTATACAAGGGCTGGCACTGGCAAGGGGCGGGCTTGGTTTGCTGCACCACCTGTTTGCGATACGGGCAGGTATCTTAACAGGAAAATATGCGCCCTCTTCGGCATCTGCATTGCTTTCCGGGCTGTCTATCGGAACAGAGATGGTGCATATCGCGCCTGTGGCGACCGGTCAAAACGGGACGGTATATCTGAATGCAGCCGGGGTGATGGCAGATTTGTATCAAACCGCCCTGACCCATTTTGATATTGGCTATCAGCTGATTGATGGCGAGGCAGCAAGCTGTGCCGGATTATATGAAATTGCCTGTCATATTTTCCAGGATTAATCTGGTTAAAAAAATCTTGTGCACAGGGCAGAAAAATTTGAAATTCTCTTTGCATACCTCTATTTTTATCGCCATTATTCTGGGACAAATTTTTGCTTCGTCCAATGGTAAAATGGAAGAATAAATGCCTGATAGTCTGCCGGCAAAAGAACAGCTTCTGGATGTGCATATTTGGCGCGGCAGCGGCGAGGAAGGGCATTATCAAACTTTTCAGGTGCCGATGCAGGAAAGCCAGACCATTCTGGATGTGGTCAGCTATATTCAGCAATATATCGACCCCGGCCTGACCTATCGCTTTGCCTGTCGGGTAGGGATGTGCGGGTCATGTGCGATGATGGTCAATGGCGTACCGCGCTGGACGTGTAGGACTCATGTGAAAAAAATCACCGATGGGATAAACCCTGGCGATGGCCTGACTATCAGCCCTTTGCGTAATCTGCCGGTTATCAAGGATCTGGTTGTGGATATGGATCTGTTCTTTGATAAATGGGTGCGCGCAGAAGCCGCGCATCACCCCACCAGAACCGCTGCTGATGCCATTCAGCCGGTGGATGAGCAAACTGCTGAACGCCAGGCAGCCAATGCGGCCATCGAATGTATCAATTGCGCGGTCTGTTATGCGGCTTGTGATGTAGTAGCCAGCAATCCGGACTATCTGGGGCCGGCAGCACTGAACCGGGCATGGTCGCTGGTAAATGATGTGCGCGATGGCGGGCGTGAGGCAATCTTGGAAGCGGTTAGCGGCACAGGCGGCTGTCATAATTGCCATTCCCAGCAATCCTGTCAGAAATATTGCCCGAACGAGCTGAACCCGACCGCCTCTATTGCCGGGCTGAAACGCGAGAGCGCCAAATATGCGATGCGCAGCCTGTTATCGCTGGCAGGCGGTGGTGAAAAAGGGGAAAAAGCATGATAAGCGCGCGATTATATATTTTGCAGCGCGCCACCGCGCTGATAATGGCACCGCTGGTCATCGGCCATATCGCGGTGATGATTTATGCGGTGCAAAACGGGTTAAGCGCGGCCGAGATTCTGTCGCGCACACAAGGCAGTTTTTTCTGGACAGCGTTTTACGGGCTATTTGCGCTTTCGGTGGCTATCCATGCGGCGATTGGGCTGCGCGCCATATTGCATGAATGGGCAGGACTGAAAGGGGCGATGTTGAGCGCTATTTGCTGGGGGATCGCTTTGGGGCTGGGCGGGCTTGGCTTGCAGGCCGTCTATAGTGTGACAGGATAATAGATAATGAAACTCTCAGGTCACAGAAAACAGTCGCTCTGGTTTGCCTTTATTCTGCACCGTATTTCCGGGCTTGTGCTGGCGCTGTTTCTGCCCTTGCATTTTTGGGTATTATCGCTGGCATTGCGCGATCCTGCCGCGCTGGACGGGTTTTTATCCTGGACAGATTTCTGGTATGTAAAGCTGGCCGAATATGGGCTGGTCTTCTTGCTGTCGGTACATTTTTTTGGCGGTTTGCGCCTGTTGGCGCTGGAATGGCTGCCCTGGTCTGCGCGCCAGAAAACCTATGCTGCGAGCGCGCTTGCAGCCGGTTTTGCTCTGGCAACAAGCTTTTTTCTGAGTGCAACAATCTATGGCTAAGTGAACATGACCGAAATTGAACGGCAAGATACCGATATTCTTATTCTTGGCTCAGGCGGGGCAGGTCTGTTTGCTGCCTTGCACGCCCAGCGAACTGCCCCGGAGTTAAAAATCACCCTTGCGGTAAAGGGGCTTATTGGCAAATGCGGCTGTACCCGTATGGTACAGGGCGGCTATAATGTGGCACTTGGTGGCGGCGATACGGTTGAACGCCATTTCATGGATACGATTATTGGCGGCAAATGGCTGCCGGATCAGGATATGGCCTGGCGGCTTTGTAATCTGGCTGTTGAACGGATTACCGAGCTAGAAAATGAGGTGGGATGCTTTTTTGATCGCAATCCGGATGGCAGCCTGCATCAAAAGGCCTTTGCCGGACAAACCGCAGACAGAACCGTTCACAAGGGCGATTTAACAGGTATCGAGATTATTAGCCGCCTGATGGAACAGGTATTACGCAGACCTGTTGAAAAACTGCAGGAACATCGGGCTATCGCCTTTATACCGGCCACAGGCGGCGAGGGGCTGTCAGGGGTGCTATTTATCGATATGCGTACCGGCAAATTCCGCTTTGTACGTGCCAGGACGGTTTTGATGTCTACCGGCGGCGGGCCTACCATGTATCGCTATCATACCCCTTCTGGTGATAAAACAATGGATGGGCTGGCAATGGCCTTGCGGCGCGGCCTGCCCTTGCGCGATATGGAAATGGTGCAATTTCACCCTACCGGCTTGCTGGCAGGCGATCATACCCGCATGACCGGCACAGTGCTGGAAGAAGGCTTGCGCGGGGCAGGCGGGCATTTATTGAATAATTATGATGACCGCTTCATGTTTGACTATGACGCCAGAGGCGAGCGCGCGACCCGTGATGTGGTCAGCCGCGGTATTTATGCAGAAATGCGGAAATCCAATGCCAGCCCGAATGGCGGTGTGTATATTTCCATGTCGCATTTGGGCCCTGACAAGGTACGCCAGCTTTTCCCTGGTATGGTAAAACGCTGTGCCGATAGCGGATTTGATCTGGCCGCCGGCAAGGTAGAAGTTGTGCCAACCGCGCATTATTTCATGGGCGGCGTGGTTGTGGATGTGGATACAAAAACCCAAATGCCCGGCCTGTATGTCGCAGGCGAGGATGCCGGCGGGGCGCATGGCTCTAACCGGCTGGGCGGTAACGGGGTGGCCAATTCCACTGTCTATGGCGGGGTAGCAGGTGATGTGATGGGGCGCGATGCACTGAAAACAGGGGCTTTGCGCAATCCGGATGAAGGTATCTTGCAGGACGAGATTGACAGAGCCTGCCGTCCTTTTGCCAAAACAGGCGGGGATTTAAACAGCTTGCGCCAAAAATTGCGCCAGACCATGTGGGATGATGTCGGGGTGATGCGCGATGCAGCCGGGATTAAAAACGGGCTGGCTGAGCTGGCAGGGCTGAAAAATGACCTCTATGAAATTGGCGTGGCAGACGGGATGCGCGCCTTTAATCTGACCTGGCATGACTGGCTAAATATGGATAATCTGATAGAGATATCGCAAGTAATTGCCCATGCCGCGCTGGCACGGGAAAATTCCAGAGGCGCCCATTTCCGCGAGGATTTTCCAGAAGAAGGCTCGCTGGAGGATTCCTACTTCACGCTGGTCAAGCAACAGGGCGAGACGCTGGAGGTAAGCCGCGAAAATGTTGATTTTTCCATTGTTCGGCCAGGCGAGACGATATTGCCCGAAGATGCCCCTGCAACATTGGTATCCTGAACCAGGGGCCTGTAGCGCAAAAGAAAGAAGCATAAGATGATATCCACTGCTCTTATTCAAAAAACAGCTGAAATTCTGATGGAAAAGGCAGCCATTGAAATTCCGCAAGATTATCTGGATGGGCTGAAATCTGCTGCCTCGAAAGAGGATGGCGATCTGTCTGCCTTTGTGCTGCAAGCCATGCTGGAAAATTACGAGGCGGCTAAGGAAGACAGACGGGCCATGTGCGGTGATACCGGCACGCCGCGCTGGTATGTAAAAATGGGCAATGAAGCCCAGATAGAAGGCGGGCCTATCGCCCTGGAAACCGCCTTGCGGCGTGCCACTGCCAATGCCACGCAAAATGTGCCCCTGCGCCCGAACCGTGTCCATCCGCTATGGCGCACCGATCATAATAATAATGTGGGTATTGGCGCGCCTGAAATTGAATATGCGTTTGAGCCGGACGGGGAATGGATTGACCTGATAACCGTTCATAAGGGCGGCCTGTTTGGCACAGATTACCGGATGCTGTTCCCCTCGGACGGGATTGAGGGGATAAAGCGGTTTTATCTGGATAGTCTGGTCGCCTTTGGCAAGCGCGGCCTTGCCTGTCAGCCAGCCATTATCGGCATTGGGCTTGGCGGGACAAAAGATGCCTGTATGGTCCTGGGGAAACGGGCGGCCTGTCTGCGCGTGGTTGGCGATAAAAATCCTGACCCGAAAATCGCTGCACTGGAAGCTGATTTTACCGAATTGGGCAATAATATCGGCATGGGCGCGATGGGCTTTGTCGGCAGCTCTATGGTGATTGATTGCAATATCGAGGTAGGTTATTGCCATACAGGCGGGATGCAGATGTCTGTTCATGCTTTTTGTTTATCCTCGCGGCGGGCGGTGGCACGTATCCATGCCGACGGGCAGGTGGAATATCGCACAGACCCTGACTGGTTCACCCCCTATCAGCGCCGCGAAACAGTCGAATGGGAGGACAGCACATGGCTGGAAAAGGCCCACGCAAATTAAGGTTAAGCACCAACCCGACACCGGAAGCCCTGGCCGAATTAAAGCTGGGTGATGTGGTCTATCTGGATGGGACTATCTATACCGCACGTGAAGGCGTTTATATGCGCGCGCTAGAGGAAAAAGCCAATATCCCGATGGATTTGCCGATGCAGAGTGCCGCAAACTTTCATTGCTCGCCTGCGGCCAGTATCAATGCAGATGGCACGTTTAATCTGGGGGCGGTAACCGCCACCGCATCTTTTCGCTTTTCCAAATGGATAGGGGACTGGATGGCGGCATCGGGGGCAAAGCTGATCATTGGCAAGGGCGGGATGAGCGCAGAAGATTATTGCCAGCATTTTGTCCCTAATGGCGCGGTCTATCTAACGACAGTTGGCTATGGTACAGGCGCACTTTTGGGGCGCGGTGTGGTACGGGTAAAAGATGTTCACTGGCATGAAGAGCTGGGGCTGGCTCAGGCCATGTGGGTGATTGAGGTCGAAAATATGGGGCCCTTTATTGTGGAAAGCGATTTAAAGGGCAATAGCCTGTTTGAACGTGAAAATGCAAAAATCGCCCATAATCTGGAAAGGCTGTATGAGGGCACAAAACCCGCGACCCTGAAACGCTATGGCGAGACGGATGACCGCAAGGATGAGCTGATTTAAGCTGCAAAAAACAGCCTCATAATCTAAACATGCTTCGCAAAATCAGAATAAGGCCTGAAACAAACATCATAATGATCAATAGCCGCCTGAATTGAGGCGTTTCCAGCCTTTTAAATAGCCAGATGCCGATTTGGGCGGCTACCAGACCAGCTGGCATGATAACCGCCAAATGAATAAGGCTGGCAAGGCTGTAGGCACCGTTTAAGGCCAGCATGATAATGGATAGTCCCAAAACGCTGACATTAAAAGGTTGCAGAACAGCGCGTGTTTCGTTCTTGCTATAGGGAAGCATTGATAGCCAGACCGTAATAATCGCTCCTGAAAGCCCGGCCGCACCGCCTAATATCCCGCCTATTAGCCCGACCAGCCTGTCTGTCATTGGCGCTGACCCGGACAGGGTGGGCAGATTTGCCCGCAACGCAAAAAAACCGCCATAGAACAGCATAAATAAACCGATAAATATCTTTAACAGTTCGGCATCAATAAAGCTGAGGCTGGAAACACCAACAGGAATGCCGATTACCGCTGGCAAAATAAAGCGCAGTAGCCGCCTGGGATGTTCAAAAATTTGCTGGCGCACTATCCATAACCCTTGCAGTCCGCTAAAGACAGACAGCACAAGAACCAGTCCAACCGCCTGGACAGGCGGCAGGATTTGCAACAGAAATCCAAGGGCAAATAACGCGGTACCAAATCCGGCCAGCCCGTTAATAAAGCCGCCTGCCAGCCCGGCCAGCACCAGATAGATGAGCATTTCACCTGTCATCTATTTCATTTCTACCAGTACACGTTTCTGATACATTTCCCACAAGGTGGTGAGTAATTTTTCATCAAAGCTGGCAAAAATCGCCTGTCCGGCCGCATCATCGGAAAAAATCAGCCGCAATAATTCGGTAAAGCCGGTCAGATCCCCGGGCGGGTCAAGATCATGCTGGGCGCGGAATTCATCTGTCTTGGCAAATAGCGCTTCGATCATATCGCGCATTTGTTCCGGGGAGGGGTTTTGCATCATGTTTTTTCCAGCCTTTTTTATGTGGCAAGGGGCAGGGGTGGGAGAATATGCTGGCCACTGGTATCAAGGGCAAGTGGCCAGACCGTCCGAACAGGCTCAAGAGGCAGCTCGCCATATAGATGGGGAAAAAGCTGTCCTCCTCTGGAAGGCTCCCACTTAATATCGAGACGGGCTACATCTACCTCAATCAATACTAAATCTGATTGTCCGGCAAAATGCAACGCCAGCGTTTCAGCCACCTGATCCTGGCTGGAAAAATGAATATAGCCATCACGAATATCAATTTCCGCGCCGCTAAAAACACCTCTTTGTTCTGCTTCCTCCCATAGGGGGCGGGCAGCAATTTTATAGATATAGCGATGCATCATCAGCCCTCTTGTGGGGGAAGTGAAAAACAAAACCCTGATTATGTCATAACAGCCCTGCCAAAAAGGGGCAATGCCGCTCACAGCCATTGACAATCGCCTTTGTCATACCAGCTAACATCCTAGCAGGTATTATCCTGATAACAGCAGATAGGCAGATTATCGTGGTAACAGTTTATTTTGATGGAAAATGCGGTCTCTGTGCGAAGGAAATCCGCTATTATCAAAAAATTGCCCCTGCCGGGATTTTTAGCTGGTGCGATATCGCGCATGACCCATCCCTGCTTGCCCCGCTTGGTATCTCGCAAGCGGATGCGTTGCGGTGGCTGCATACCAGGGATGGGGCTGGCAAACTGCATATCGGACTGGATGGTTTTATCCTGATTTGGCAGCAGTTGCATATTGGATGGCGGTTTCTGGCCATTCTGGCCAGCCTGCCTATTATGCATCCCGTGCTTAGCTGGGTCTATCAGCGATTTGCCGCCTATCGTTTTGCCCGCCTTGACCATTGCCAGATTGCCGCTGGCCGTTCATGATAAGGTTTATTCATGCGTCACTAAATAAAGCAGGAAACAGATGAATCTCGAACCGCTATTATATCTTGTTCTGGGCATTGGCTGTATTTTGATTTATCGCTTGATGAAAAAGAAATGGTCAGGCAAATAGCCTTGGCCTTTTTGTAGCGCGTGGTCAGCTCAGGCGTTGATTTAAAGCTGGTGGTGATTCAGTCATGGCGCTGATAGAGCCAGTCATCGATAAGTCGGCGCGAGATAGATAACTGGCGCGGCAAAAATTTTCCCTGATCGGCAAAATTCAGCAGCTCCTCGCGGGTAAACCATTGGGCATGGTCAATCTCGTCCTTATTGATATTTAGCTCTGTGGTCAGGGCCGTGGCATATAGTCCCAGCATCAGCGATGAAGGAAACGGCCATGGCTGGGAATGCTGATAGCGAATATTGCCGATCTGGATGCCCACCTCTTCAAAGACTTCACGGGCGGTGGCGTGTTCAATGGTTTCGCCCGGTTCAACAAAACCGGCCAAAGTGGAATACATCCCCTCCGGCCAAATCGCCTGGCGTCCCAGCAATACTCTTTCCCCATCTTCTATCAGCATAATCACGGCTGGATCGGTGCGCGGAAAATGCATCTCGCCGCAATTGGTAGAAACGCATTTGCGCTGATGCCCCAGCTTTTCAACGCTTGTTGCCTGCCCGCAGCGACCGCAATAAATATGCTTTCCATGCCAATATAACATCGCCCGTGCATAGGCCAGAACAGACCCGTCACGCCCGTCTACCATCGGGCCTACTTCACGCAATTCAGCAAAATGACAGGGGATATTTATCAGGCTCAAAAGCGCCTCTTCGGCCATATCCGACACGTCCAGAGTAAAGAAATATTCAGGATGGCCATCTGTTATTCGCTTGCCCAGATAAATCAGATGGCGATGGGGGGCTAAAAGGTCAATCACCGATGGGGCAGCTAAAAAGCCGGCTTGCGGGGCGGTATCCTGTCCGGCTTCACCCTTGAACAGGCCGCGTAATTGCCAATGCGGGCTGATAACCGACTGGTGGATATGCTGCTGCAAAAATGCCCGGGGATCATGGTGGATTTCACGGGTCAGATTATCCCTGTCCAGCCCGCCAAAACCCAGATGATTGGGGCGAATTTTTGTTAAAATATGTGCATCAAAATCTGTCATAAATCCATTATCTTAGAAATAAATAATATAGCAAGCAATTGAAAAAAGTTAAAAAAATGCAGGCACAAAATCTTGCACCTGCATCTGTTTTAAAGGTTTGATTTGCTATCGGCAGATCAGTCGATTTCCTCTGGCAATAACAGATTAAGTACCACCGCCAACACCGCGATAGGCAACAGGCCGGAGACCATCAGCATTTCCAGCCCATCTGGCAGATGCTGCATGGATTTCGGCACTGCCTGAAGGCCAAGACCAACAGAAAGGGATATGGCCAGAATGATCATGTTCCGGCGATTCCAGTTCACTTCAGAGAGCATATTAATGCCGGCAGATACAACCATGCCAAACATTAAAATCACCCCGCCGCCCAAAACGGAAATCGGCATCGCAGCCACCACTGCCCCGATTTTCGGGATCAGGCCGCACGCAATAAGGAACAGAGCGGCCAGTGTTACCACTGAACGGCTCATCACTCCTGTCATGGAGATTAGCCCGACATTCTGACTGAATGAGGTGTTGGGCAAGCCGCCAAAAATCCCGGCTACCGCACTGCCCAGCCCATCGGCATAGGTACCGCCTGCCAGCTCTTTATCGGTGGCTTCACGGTTTGCACCGCCCTTGGCGATGGCAGAAATATCGCCAACTGTTTCGATAGCGCTGATAATGGAAATCAGACACATACCAAAGATTGCAAAGGCCTGAAATTCAATGCCATATTTAAATGGTTGAGGCAGGGCAAACCAGGCTGCCTTGCTAACGGCATCAAAATTTACCGCACCGGTGAAAATGCCCACTACATAGCCAGCCACCAGACCCAGCAGAACCGCAGCAGAAGAAGCCAGCCCTTTGGTGAAGAACTTAAACCCGAGGGCAACGATGATCACCACAAGGGCTAGTCCCCAGCGGCTGAGATCGCCCCAGGCCGGATTATTTATCTGGAAATCAGCTGCCCCGCCTGCGGCATATTTAATGCCAACCGGCAACAAGGCAAGACCGATAGCCATAATGATCATACCCGTTATTAATGGCGGGAACCAATGACGAATACGCCCGATAATGGTGCCTAGCAGCGCATGGAAAATCCCTGCAACTACCACCGCACCAAACAAGACTGCAATCCCGCCTGTTTTCACGATACTGATCATTATTGGCACAAAGGCAAAGCTGGTTCCCTGCATTACAGGCAAACGCGCCCCGACAGGCCCGAAACCGATTGTTTGCATCAATGTTGCAATTCCGGCAAACAGCATCGCCATTTGAATCAGAAAGACAGTATCACTGCCGCCAAAGGCAAATCCGGCTGCCCCGGCAATAATGATTGATGGTGTAACATTACTGGCAAACATGGCCAGAACATGCTGCATACCAAGCGCGGCACGTGGCCCCATTGGCACTTCATAATCGGGATCCTGCAGCTGTTTTGCACTCCCCAGTTTATTATCATTAGCCATAATTTTTCCCCTTATTACTAATGTTAAGATTACCTGGTTTGCTACCTGTCTTTTTCTATAATTATTTCCTCTTCAAACCAGAACTCCTCAAGGTTTTTGCCGCCGCCGATTCTATCCACGACGGCAAAAAGACCCGGAGCCGATAAAGGCGTTAAAACGCCATGCCAGATGTTGCGATGATAATTTACCCCGACCGATGGCGGGGTGATAAAGGCCTGTGGTTGGCCAGGCTTGCCATTATTATCTTCTGCAACAATGACTAAAAAGGGCTGTTCGTGAAGCGGTAAAAAGGCTTGCGAGCCTAGCGGATGCCGCTCCATCAATTCAAGGCGATAGGGAAAGGATCTGGCCTCTGCATCAAACAGGCTGATGCCAGCCTTGCCACCTTTGGTAAAGTCCAACCCTGCCAAATCATGATAACGTGCACATTTGCCCTGATTGATGATTTTGTCCGGTTGCGGGCGAATATCAATGATATCGCCAAACGGGGCAAAGGCGGTCGCATCCAGTGGCCGGGCAGTGATGGTATGCGCGCTCATAAGCTGTTTCCAAAAGGGGTAAGCGGCATATGCCGATTAACATCTTTATATAACAGATAGCGAAAGGGTTCTTTTCCTGCGGCATAACAGGCTTGTGGGCAAAACGCACGAAGCCACATATAATCACCCGGCTCTACCTCAATCCAGCGGCCATTCAGGTAATATACGCCCCTGCCTTGCAAGACATAGAGCCCATGTTCCATCACATGGGTTTCAGCGAAGGGAATTTTCCCGCCTGGCTGAAAAGTAACGATATTGATATGCATATCATGGCGCAGATCGGACGGGTCAACAAAGCGCGAGGTTGCCCATACCCCATCTGTATCCGGCATTTCTATCGGTGTGGTTTCGGCATCTGTGGTGATAAAGGCGTCCGGCGGGTCTATACCCTCTACCGGCTGATAGCGTTTGCGTATCCAGTGAAAATGACAGGGGCCGGAAGAGGTGTTTTCCAGCTGCCAGTCAAGGCCGGCTGGCAAATAAACATAGCTTCCCGGTGCCAGATCTGCCTGCTTGCCGCCAAAGCTGATTTTGGCACTGCCGCCCACAAAAAACAGCACAGATTGTGCGGCAGGGTCATTTTCGGGCTGCTGGCTTCCCCCGCCTGCACCAACTTCCATCAAATAATGGGAAAAGGTCTCGGCAAAGCCGGACAGGGGCCGTGCCAGTACCCATAAACGGGTTTCCTGCCAGAAAGGCAGAAAGCTGGTTACAATATCGGCTTGAACATCGCCTGGAATAAAGGCAAAACTCTCGGTAAAGATTGCCCGGTCAGCCAGTCTTTTAGATTGTGGCGGCAATCCCCCACGCGGTACATGGTATGTTGTCTTTGCCACCTTGCCTGCCTTGCTCCCTGAAAAATTGGTTATTCGGGATAATTGGTCGTTCGGTCAAATTTCTTCCCTACAGCTTATCACGCAGGCGCAAAAGTGCAATCTTTTCGACTTGGCGACAGGCTTCGGCAAATTCGGTGTCGCTATCATGTTCCACCCGTATCTGAAAGGCTTGCAGAATATCGGTTTTATGCATCCCCTTTACCGCAATGATAAAGGGAAAGCCGAATTTTTCCATATAGCGGGTGTTAAGCTGGCTGAATTGTTCCAATTCCTCGGGGGTAAGGCTATCTAGCCCGGCAGAGGCCTGTTCTTCTGTACTGCTTTGCGTCAATTTGCCTTGCAGGGCTAATTTTCCGGCCAGATCCGGATGGGCGCGCAATACCGCTAATTGTTTATCTCTGCCTGCGCTGCGAAAAACACGGCAAAGGGCATTATGCAGCCCATCTGCGCTGTCATGGGCGCGCCCCAGCTCCAGATCAAATGCCCCCTCAGCCACCCATTCGGATTTTTCGAAAATCTCGCCAAAATTGGCCAGAAAATCGGCCTTGCTCTGGCCGCTTGGTCGGTGGGCTTCTGCTGCGGTATCAAAGGGATGGGTCGCCTGCCAATGTTTGGCAATGTCAATGCGCCGGGCAAACCAGACTTTTTCATGTGAGCGGGCATATTCGATAAAGCGGCGCAGTGCCTGAATACGTCCCGGCCGGCCAATAAGGCGGCAATGCAGACCAATAGACAGCATTTTCGGGCTGCCAGCCTCTCCTTCTGCATAAAGCGCATCAAAACTGTCTTTCAGATAGCTATAAAATTGGTCGCCGGAATTAAATCCCTGAATGGCGGCAAAGCGCATATCATTTGCATCCAGCGTGTAGGGGATGATTAATTGCGGCTTGTTCTGATACACATACCAATAGGGCAAATCATCTGCATAGCTGTCTGAAATATAGTCAAATTGGCCGGTTGCACAGGCCAGATCCACCGTATGCATGGAACAGCGCCCGGTATACCATCCGCGCGGCGCACTGCCAGTGACCTGTTCGTGCAAGGCAATAGCCTTTTTTATATGTTCTTCTTCTTCGGTTTTTGAAAAATCCTTATATTCAATCCATTTATAGCCATGGCTGGCAATTTCCCAGCCGGCTTGCTGCATCGCCGCCAGCTGATCCGGGCTACGGGCAAGGGCGGTTGCCACCCCATAGATGGTCAGTGGAATATTGGCGCCAACAAACAGATCATATATCCGCCAAAAACCGGCTCTTGCGCCATATTCATAGATGGATTCCATATTCCAGTGGCGTTTGTCTGGCCAGGATTGTGCGCCCACAATTTCCGATAAAAACGCTTCTGACTGCCCATCGCCATGCAACAGGCAATTCTCGCCGCCTTCCTCGTAATTCAGGACAAATTGAACGGCTATGCGGGCATTTTCCGGCCAGTGTGGATGGGGAGGGCGGCCTCTATAGCCAGCCATATCACGCGGATATCGTGTCATAAAACCCCCAAAAGCCTTTCTGTTCTGTAGCGCAGCTGCGCGCCCTGCTTGTAAGTATCCCCAAAAACAGGATTGATCTCAAATATAAAATCAGAGAGATTTGAAAGGCTGGCATCAGCGATGGACGGTTTTTCGATAAAGTGGGGAAATTGTAATGGCAAAAGGGTTTTTGACCACACATATTCTGGATACCGCCAGAGGCTGTCCGGCGGCCGGTTTGGATATTTGCCTCTACAGCGTCAATGACCAGGAGGTCACCGAGCTTGCCAGGATGACAACCAATGCAGATGGGCGCACTGACAGCCCGATTTTGCCAGCCGATAATTTTCGCACAGGCAGCTATCAGCTGGTATTTGCTGCGGGCGATTATTTGCGCGCACAAGGCCTGGCAGAAGATATCCTGTTTCTGGATGAGGTGATCATCCGTTTCGGGATAAATGATGCCGATCAGCATTATCACGTGCCGCTTCTGCTCTCGCCTTATGGCTATTCGACCTATAGGGGCAGCTGATGGATAGCAGTTTGCTGATGCTATTTCTAACCAGCTGGGCAGAATTTGCGGTGCGCTGGTTACACGTAATCACCGCGATTGCCTGGATTGGTTCTTCTTTTTATTTTATCGCGCTGGATTTGGGATTGCGAAAACATGACCGGCTGCCAGTCGGCGCCGCGGGCGAGGAATGGCAGGTGCATGGCGGCGGCTTTTATCATATTCAAAAATATCTGGTCGCCCCGGAAAATCTGCCAGAACATCTGATCTGGTTTAAGTGGGAATCTTATGCCACCTGGCTATCTGGTTTTGCGCTATTGGCGATTGTCTATTATGGCGGGGCAGAATTATATCTGATTGATGCGGCCAAGGCTGAATTATCACCTGCGCTGGCGGTAGCCATATCTATTGCCTCCCTTGCGCTGGTATGGGTGTTTTACAGCGCTTTGTGCCGATCAAAACTTGGCCAGAACCCGACCATGCTGATGCTGATTTTATATGTGCTTCTCGTCGGTCTTTCCTATTTTTATCACCAGATTTTTACCGGACGTGCTGCCTTTATCCATTTAGGCGCGGTAACCGCCACCATTATGTCTGCCAATGTGTTTATGGTGATTATTCCCAATCAGAAGATTGTGGTGGCAGATTTAAAAGCCGGGCGCACGCCAGATGCCAAATATGGCCAAATTGCCAAATTGCGCTCTACCCATAATAATTATCTGACCCTGCCGGTTATTTTCCTGATGCTGTCTAATCATTATCCGCTTGCCTTTGCGACCGATTATAGCTGGGTTATCGCCAGTCTGGTATTTTTGATGGGGGTCACTATCCGCCATTATTTCAATAGCCGTCATGCAAATACAGGCAATCCGCGCTGGACATGGCTGGCAACGGCTGCGATTTTTGCGGTCATTATGGGGCTTTCGCTTGCACCTTTATGGCACGATAGAACACAAGAGACGGCAGGGGCAGATAGCGCCAGCCTGACCCTTAGCCCGGAGATGCAAAAAAAAGCCGACCACCCCCTGTTTGAAGAGGTAAGCGAGATTGTTGCCGGGCGGTGTGCCATGTGTCATGCGGCCGAGCCTTTATGGGAGGGGATACTCACCGCGCCCAAAAATGTCTATCTGGAAAGCCGGGAAGATATTCTGGCTCAGGCTGAGGCTATTGTCATGCAATCAGCGCTCTCTCACGCCATGCCGCCTGCCAATATCACCTATATGGAAACATCCGAACGTGCGCTTATCCGGCGCTGGTATAAAGACAGTTTTTAAAGCGCGGCCATCTGCCATTGGTCGCAAGCGTTTGTCCAAGTCCCCCCTTCCCGGGCGATGAGGGAAAAGCTGTATGCAAGAAAGGATAAGGCAGGATGGATAGAGTATCAGCCGAGCAGGATTATATATCAGATAAAAATTTTTCGGATCACACCACCACCCCCATCACCGATTTTGATGCCGCCTATAATAATACAGGGGCGGTGGCCAATTCAGACAGCCTTATTGCCAGCTGGCCGGAAAAAGCCGCTATTTTTCGCGATAGCTGGACAGGGGCAGAATATGACCTTGCCTATGCAAGCGAGCCACGTAATCGCTATGATATGTTCGTCCCGGAAGGCACGCCAAAGGGAACAGTGGTTTTTATCCATGGCGGTTACTGGCGGCGCTTTGATAAATCCTGTTTCTCGCATCTGGCAGCCGGGGCGCTGGGGCAAGGTTGGCGTGTTGCTATCCCCAGCTATAGCCTTGCGCCTTCTGCACGGGTGGGTGAAATAATCGCCGAGATGTGCCAGGCGGTTAATCATATCTGCACCCCCCTTGAAGGGCCTGTTATTCTGGCTGGCCATTCTGCAGGCGGGCATCTGGTCAGTTGTCTGGCCTGTTCAGATAGCGGACTATCTGCGGATATTAAAGCCCGGCTTTCCCATATTTTGTCCCTTAGCGGGGTACATGATTTGCGCCCGATTTTACGGCTGGCGATAAATAGCGATATTCAGCTGGATATTCAGGAAGCAGAAATGCACAGCCCGGCCTTGCATCAGCCGCTTGAGGGGATAAAGCTCAGCTGTATTGTCGGGGCAGATGAATTGCCGGAATTTATCCGCCAGACCGGGATATTGCCCTCCCTTTGGTCCGGCTTTGGAATCGATACCGATAATTGGCAGGTAAAGGGGCGACATCATTTTGATATCATTGACGACTTGCAGAAATCTGATTCACCGCTTACGCTTCATATGCTGGGGATAAAAACACTTCGCTAGCCATCATTTTTACACGGTTTCAAAAGAGGGGATAGAAGCAATGAAGTTAACCAAATTACAGGATAAATGGGCCGCAGGTCAGCCTGGACTGAACGGATGGTGTTCTATCCCAAGCACGGTCACTGCCGAGATTATGTCTTTATATGATTTTGACAGCCTGACCATCGATTTACAGCATGGGCTGGTAGATTATCAAACTGCTTTATCCATGTTACAGGCAATGACCGCTTCTGGCATTACCCCTTTGGCACGCGCGCCCTGGAATGAGCCTGGTATCATCATGAAGCTGCTGGATGCGGGATGCCTTGGCATTATCTGTCCAATGATCAATACCGCAGAAGATGCCAAAACTTTTGTGGATACGACCCGTTATGCCCCGCAAGGCAGCCGCAGTTCCGGCCCTACCAGAGCGATTTTGATCCATGGCAGTGATTATCACCATCAGGCGAATGACACGATTGTCTCGCTGGCGATGATCGAAACAGTCGAAGCCCTTGGTAATGTTGATGCGATTTGTGCCACAGACGGGCTGACAGGCTTATATGTCGGGCCATCTGATTTGGCGGTATCTATGGGGCATAACCCTGGTCTGGATCGCACCGAGCCGGATGTGGATGAAGCGATTGGCAAGATTCTGGCCACCGCGAAAAAGCATGGCCGCAAAGCTGGTATCCATTGCGGGACACCGGAATATCTGAAAGCAGCCTATGCGCGCGGCTTTGATTTTGCCACGCTGGCCTCGGATGTGCGTATGATAGGCCAAGCCATTGGCATGAATGTCAATGCTGTTCGCGGCTAAGTTTAAACCCCGGATGATTTAATTATCGTCCGGGGATAGCCCCAGCTTGGCGACCCCGCTTTCGCCCAGATCGGTAGTGGCGAAAGGGCCGCCATGCATCATCTGATCCGGATCGCGCAGATCAGGTTCAGGGGCATTTGCCAGAATATCTTCTGCAAATTGCTCGGCATTATCGCGCGGGCGATAGCCCAGAAAAGAGGCGCCGGTATTATCCACAGGCGAGCGGTCATTATTTGATACGCCGTAAATCACCGCAAAGCCGGTGGTAGGCGTATCTACCGCCCGTTCCACAAGATGGATCAGATCATCATAGGATAGCCAGCTGCCAAGTGCCCTGCTATTGGTGACGTTGGCACAGGATAATATCCGCAAACAGACCGCTTCCAGACCCTTTTTATCCCAGTAAAGCTTGGCCATATCCTCGGCAAAACATTTTGCCAGCCCGTAATAGCTGTCCGGGCGATGGGGGGTGTGGATATTAATGGCTGTTGTTTTTGGATGCAGCCCAACAGCATGAATAGAGCTGGCATATACAATCCGGCGCACCCCTGCTTCATGGGCGGCCTGCCAGATATTGTAACAGCCAATGATATTGGCGTGCAAAATATCCTCAAACGGCTTTTCATCGGGATGGCCGCCAAAATGGACAACCATATCCGCGCCCTTGATAATCTCCGACATTTTTGCGTAATCTGCCAGATCGGCCTGAACAAAACTCTCCCCCTTTATCAGAGGGTCTGTTAAAGGGGCGATATCGGTAGAGACAAGCGTCTTGCATTTCGCGGCCAGGGGTTTGCGTAAATAGCCGCCCAGCCGGCCTGCTGCCCCGGTTAAAACGATTTTTTTCAACATGAAATTATCCTTTCTTGCCAGAAACCGGATTTAGAAAATATCCGGCTCTTTGGCTGTCTTGCCAAAGTCGGATTCCAGAAAATCAAAATCACATCCGGTATCGGCTTGCTGAATATGTTTGGCAGATATCCATTGATAGCCGCGCCCCGCTGTTTCTTGCGGCGGCGTCCAATTGGCCTTGCGTTTGGCAAGTTCAGCTTCATCGACCAGCAGGTTCAGTGTCCGCGCTGCAATATCGACCTCGATCATATCGCCATTTTGTACCAGAGCCAGAGGCCCGCCAATATAGGCTTCGGGCGCAACATGCAGAATACAGGCCCCATAGCTTGTCCCGCTCATCCGTGCATCGGAAATGCGGATCATATCACGCACCCCTTGCTTGACCAGCTTGGTCGGGATAGGCAGCATTCCCCATTCCGGCATACCAGGCCCGCCAACAGGCCCTGCATTACGGAACACCATCACGTGATCTGCGGTCACATCCAGATTTTCATCATCTACCGCAGCCTTCATCTCAGGATAGCTGTCAAAAACAAGTGCAGGCCCTGTATGTTTATGCAAATGCGGCTCGGCAGCGGCCGGTTTCATCACCGCGCCATCAGGGGAAAGGTTGCCGCGTAAAACTGCCAGCGATCCCTGATGATAGACAGGGTTGGAAAGCGGGCGGATAACATCATCATTATAGACTTCTGCATTTTTGATACATTCGCCCAAACTCTTGCCATCTACCGTCATCACAGAAAGATCCAGCTTGTCTTCTATCTGCTTTAGCAAGGCTGGCAGGCCGCCAGCATAATAGAAATCTTCCATCAGATAGGTATCGCCTGTTGGCCGGATATTTGCCAATACAGGTATTTCCTTTGACAAACGGTCAAAATCATCCAGCCCCAATTCCAGACCAGCGCGCCGGGCAATCGCAATAAGATGGATAATGGCATTGGTAGAACAGCCAGAGGCCATGGCCACTTTCACCGCATTTTCAACAGAGGCCTGAGAGATAATCTTGTCCAGAGTAATCCCTTCCAGCACCATCGCTACCGCACGTCTGCCACAGGCAGCGGCCATGCGTTTATGGTTGGAATCCGGGGCAGGGATAGCAGAAGCGCCGGAAAAACAAACCCCCAATGCCTCAGCAATAGACATCATGGTAGCCGCTGTTCCCATCGTCATACAGGTGCCATAGGAACGCGCAATACCTGTTTCCAATTCACCCCATTGCTGATCAGTGATATTGCCAGCACGTCTTTCATCCCAATATTTCCAGGCATCCGAGCCAGAGCCAAGTGTCTTGCCGCGCCAATTGCCGCGCAACATGGGCCCTGCTGGCAGATAAATGGCCGGCAAGCCAGCGCTAATCGCCCCCATCAACAAGGCAGGGGTGGTTTTATCACATCCCCCCATCAATACAGCCCCATCTACCGGGTGCGAGCGCAATAATTCTTCTACCTCCATCGCCATCATATTGCGATAGAGCATGGTGGTAGGTTTCACAAACTGCTCAGACAGGGACAGGGTTGGCAATTCAATGGGAAAGCCGCCTGCCTGTAAAATACCGCGCCGAACATCTTCGGCTCTGGATTTGAAATGGGTGTGGCATTGATTGATATCTGACCAGCTATTGATAATGGCGATAACCGGCTTTCCCTGCCAGTCTTCGGCGCTATAGCCCATCTGCATCGCACGTGAGCGATGCCCGAATGAGCGCAGATCATCCGGGCCAAACCACCGCTCGCTTCGCAGATTCTTTTTATCCCTGGTCATGATATTTCCCCTCTTTTTACCGTTTAATTTATTGCCCGCCTGTCAGAATAAAAAATACCACAGACAAGGTTGCTAATGCCAGTGCCGAAAAGCCGGTATTCCAGCCAAGGGCTAATTTGGATGGGCGTGTGCCATTTAAATTGGAGATGAGCAATACCAGCGTCGCAAAGGGCGAGGTGGTCATAGAGAGCGCCCAGCCCGATGATATGGCCAGCGCTGCCAGGGTCGGATCAACAGGCAGGACAGGCAATGCCCCCAGAATACTGCCGAAAAATACCGCCATCATAATCGGGCTAACCCCCAGAAAGGAAAAAGGTACCATGATAAAGGACATGAGGGTCAAAAACAGAAAATCGGGCATGGCAAATCTGTCTATCAGCATCGCCACAAATTCTATAGGTACCATCTCTGCACTAATCTTGCCGATATAGCCCGAGGCAGATAGTGCAAAAATAATTCGGCCATTATGGGGCAGCTGATTATGGCAAATATGCCAGGCCTGATGCATGGTTGCGCTTATCGCTGCCTGTCCCTTGTCCCAGTTTTGCGCTATCAGCCAGCCCAGCATTATCAATGGACAGGCGACCAGCAGGCCAAATACAATCGTATCATCTGCCAGAATAGAGACCGTCATTGTCACGGAAAATAGCGAGACCAGCACCAGCATAAAGCGCAAAAAAGCGGCTTTGGGAAAGGCGATATGTGCGCGGTTTGCCGGGGCGGTACGCTGTAATTTGCGAAAGCGCCAGATATCTTCCATCCAGCCGACACATAAGATCGCCCCGGTGCAGACTAGCCCGTAGACCGTCCATAATTCGCGGCTGATGCCATCGATTAATTCCATTACTGCCAGCGGGGCCATTGCTGTTGGCGACCATACCACCCCCCAGGCAAAGCCGCGCAACATCGCGGTTAATTGCCGGCGTTCGCGTAAAGCAGGAATGGCTGGTTCGGCCTTTTCATCCTCCAGCCCTTTTTTAATCAGCGGGGTCAATAAAGACACAATGCCCAGATTAAACAGAACAGACATTAAATTTGTGCCGCTGAAAATCGCCAGATAACGCCGCTTGGGCGGCTGTTTGGTCAGGTAATGTCCACACTCGCTAATGGTGGGCGAGGTCATAGCCGTTTCATGCAATAAGGCCAGCAGCAGCAAAAAGGCCATCAAAAAGCTGGCTTGGGCAAAGGCGGCTTCATAAACCGCAAAAGGCATATCAAAAACAAAATAGGCCAGTGCGCTTAAGCCGGCGCAGACGCTCAGCAAATAGACTTCGCGCCATTTAATCAGCCGCCAGCATAAAAAATAGAGCATGGCCGCGCAGGCATCCGAGGCAATCTCGAAATAGAGTAAATCGGTTGATCGCGACAGCAAGGTCATCAGCATGAGCAGGATCATAAATAATCCCGTTGCTTTATGTGTTTGCAATTCCTTATGCACGCGCGAAACCAAAAAATTCTATTGAAAAAATAGAGTTAAGATATGTCAGATACATGGCCTGATGTAACGCGCACATATCCCCCGAAAATTAGTTTACGCTTTTATAGGAATAGAGCAAGCCGCTTGACAAGATGGCAGCGCTAAACTTTGATAAATACAGGCTGGATGCCGGACTGGTTTTTACGCCTTCATAAAATTAAATTTCCAATTACAGACAGGCCAGAGCAAGATAATGGATAAAACAGTTTACATCGCCAATGGTGCAGGATTTTCAGGGGATCGTTTTGATGCCGCGGTCCCGCTGGTCGCCCAGCTGGCCAGCTGTTCGGGGCCACGTTATTTAATGTTCGAAGTACTGGCCGAGCGCACCATTGCCATAGCACAAATCGCCAAAGAAAAAGATCCGGCTTCTGGCTATTCACCCTATCTGGAAAATTATCTGCGCCCGATACTGGCCGATGTCCAAAAACACCAAATAAAGATTATTTCCAATATGGGCGCGGCAAACCCGGCTGCTGCTGCCAGGCATATTCACAAGCTGGCCAAAGAGATGGGGCTTGCCCCGTTCAAGATAGCCATATTGAAAGGCGATGATGTGACGCCCTATCTGGACAGGCAGACCATCATGGAAGCCGAGACGATGGAAGGCACGTCTCTTGCCGGCCGGACATTAAGCGCTGCCAATGCCTATCTGGGCGGGGATGCGGTTGCAGAAGTTTTAAAAACAGGAGCAGATATCGTGCTGGTTGGGCGAACCACAGACAGCGCGCTGGTGCTAGGCCCGCTTATCCACGAATTTGGATGGACAGAAAACGAACTGGACAAGCTGGCCACTGGGACGATTTGCGGACATTTGCTGGAATGCGGGGCGCAGGTGACAGGCGCATATTTTGCCGATCCCGATTTTAAGGATGTGCCGGATCTGGCAGAGGTAGGTTTTCCGCTGGCAGAGGTGCGATCAGATGGCCATTTTGTGATCACAAAAGCAGAAGGTACAGGCGGATGTGTGACCAAAGCCACTGTCACCGAACAGCTGTTATATGAAATGCATGACCCGTCTTGCTATCTGGTACCGGATGTCAGCGCAGATGTCAGCGCGATGAAGTTAAGCGAGGATGGGCCCGATAGAATAGCGGTGAGCGGCATTAAGGGGCATAAGCGCCCGGACAAGCTGAAAGTAACAGTCTGTATCGATGGCGGATATATGGCCGAGGCAGAGATGACCTATGCCGGATTAAACGCCTTTAAACGTGCCAGGCTGGCTGGAGAGGTTGTTTTGAAACGGATGCGCGCAAAAGGCTATAATGGCGATATCCGGATGGATATTCTCGGCGCCTATTCGGTTTTGGATGGCGGCAAGGCAGAGCGTATCGAGGGCAAAAACCTGCCTTTTGATAGTGATTACCGGGTGCGGCTTGCACTTGTCTGCGGGGACAGGCAGACCGCCCAGCTATTATGTGACGAGCTGGGGCATCTTTATTGTTCAGGGCCGGCAGGCGGCGGCGGCTATCGTGCCTCTGTAACCGAGCAGATGGCATCAGCTTCTATCCTGCTCGACAGAGAGCTTATCGCCCCCCATATCCAGGCGGAGATAATTTCCCATGACTAATTCAGAAACTATGCGCCTGCCGCTTCATGCGATTGCCCATGGCCGTGCAGGCGATAAGGGAAATGTAAGCAATATATCGCTTATCGCCTATCTGCCAGAGGCCTATGATTTTATCGCCTCCGAGGTGAGCGAGAAAAAAGTGGAAGCCCTGTTTGCCCATCTGGGGGCAGGGGCGGTGAAACGCTATGACTTGCCTAATTTGCAGGCTTTTAATTTTGTTATTCAGGATGCGCTGGATGGCGGGGTAAATGCCTCGCGCTCACTCGACCGGCATGGCAAGACGTTAAGCTTTATTTTGCTGAGCAAAATGATTTTGGATATCCCAAAAAACCTTGTTCCGGAAAAATCGCCCTATCTGAAGCCGGATTTCAACTGGCAATAAATTTTACCCGGCAGCAGCAAGACATAAAAAAAGGAGCAATATTTCGCTCCTTTTTTTACGCCCTTTTTTTATCAGGCATGATCGGGCGAATAAACCTCCAGCGCATAGATATTGCGCGCCGGCACACCGCCATTAAATTGGTCAATAATATTCTGTGCTGATTGCACCGACATTCGCTTTAGCGATTCTGCGGTAAAGGCAGCGGTATGCGGGCTAAGCCAGCAATGTTCAGCCTCTAGCAAGGGATTGGTTTTCACAATTGGTTCAACCGAATAAACATCAAAACCAGCCCCGGCCAGATGCCCGGATTTTGTCAGATCGCGTACCGCCTCTTCATCGATAATGCCGCCGCGCGCGCAATTAATGACATAGGCGCCTTTTGGCATTTTCATCAGCCGCTTTTTATCAATAATATGATGGGTTTTGTCGGTTAGCGGTACATGAACCGTTAAAAAATCTGCCTGTGCCAGCCCTTCATTCAAATCATGAATAATGGGAAAACCATCCTGTTCCTTTACCGCATCTCCAAATTTTTCATCTGCTATCAGAACGCGCATACCAAAAGCCTTGCATAAAGCTGCCACCTTTGTGCCTATCCGGCCATAGCCCAAAATCAATACGGTTCTAGCACCCAAATCAAAGGCCTTGATACTGGTACGCTGGCTGTAATCCGTGCGGACAATATTATCCATATGAACAGGTGTTTTTGCACAATTCAGCATAAACATCAGCGTGTGTTCGGCTACTGAAGGGGCATTTCCATCACTGGTAATCGCAACGGTGATATTATGGGCTCGCGCATAGGCAACATCGATAGTATCGCAGCCAACCCCGTGTTTGGCGACAATTTTCAACTTTGGCATCTGTGCCATAAAATCTGCTGTCAGCGTTCCGGTGCGTACAAAAATACCCTCAATATTCTGAAAATGTTCGGCTAATTCCTCTGCGGCTAACGCCCATTTTCGGACAAGGGTAAAGCCATTTTTTTCCAGCAAGTTTAGCCCGTCATCATGTACCGGTTCTGTCACCAATATGGTTGTCATCTAGCACTCCTTATTTATCAGAAAATTACTATATCAGCATATTCAATAGACACGCCCCTGCCTGGGATACAGACAGGGGCGTTAAAAAATTTGTCTACCCTGGTCTGATGTAAATCAGCTCAAGACCTTTGGAAGCCAAAGAGCAATATCTGGAATGAACATCACCAAGAGCATGCCGACTATCTGCATTGCAATGAATGGTAAAACAGAACCAAAAATCTCCTGCAGTGTAATGTCGGGTGGTGCTACAGATTTTAACCAGAAACAGGCAGGGCCAAAAGGTGGTGACAGGAAGTAGATTTGGATATTCATCACAAACAATACGCCAAACCACACCGCTGCCCATGCAGGGTCAAGACCCAGTTCAGGGGCCATGCCCACCACAACAGGCGCAAATACCGGCACGGTGATAAAGGCGATGGCAATCCATTCCATGAACGTTCCAAGTACTACCAGAATAGCCATCATCACAAATACGATACCCAGAGCTGGCAAGCCCAGGTTTGCAAAGAGCGAGCGCAGGAAGTCGCCGCCGCCAATCAGGTTATATATACCAACAAAGGAAACGGCACCAAGGATTAGCCAAACAATTGTACCAACCGTGGACATGGTGCCGGCCAATGCAACCTGGAGCAAATTAAAGCTGAAAGAGTTACGCACCAGCGCAACAAATATAGCGCCAACTACGCCTACAGATGCCGCTTCAGTAACGGTCGCAACACCGCCGTAAATAGAGCCCATAACGCAGAAAATTAAAAATATACTTAATGCAACAGCACTCATTTTTTCACGAGAAAGCTTCATTTCCTTCCCGCGTGCTTGGCCAACTTCTTCTGCGGTTGGCGCCATGCTCGGGTTTAGGTTGCATCTGACAAGGACATAAATACCGTAAAAGGTGGCTAGCATTACGCCCGGCACAGCTCCAGCCATGAACAAATCGCCAATCGCGACCTGCGCAGCGAGCCCATAAATTATCATAATGATACTTGGCGGAATAAGTGTAGCAAGCGAGCCAGCAGCACAAATCAAACCGATAGACATTTTTCGGTTGTAACCCAGACGCAACATTTGCGGCAAAGCCACCAAGCCAAGCATCACAATCTCGCCACCCATTACACCAGACATAGCTGCCAGAATAACCGCAACAACAATTGTTTGAATAGCTACCCCTCCACGCAACTTACCAGCAAAGATAGACATAGCATCAAACAAATCTTCTGCCACACCTGCCCGCTCTAAAATGGAAGCCATCAATACAAATAGTGGCACCGCGATAAGTGGGTATTTTTCTAACAATCCAAAGGCATTTGTTGAAACCAAGTACATGCCACCGTACCCGAAGTAAAATAGAGCACTCAAAATCGAAACGATCAGCGTAACAATACCCAAGGGCATACCTGTCATCATCAAGGCAACCATTAGACCGACGATAAGCATGCTTGCAGAAGCAATGCCCATCTCTCGCATATCAATCATTGCAGAAGGGTCAATAACAGAACCTACAGAAGCGTATATATGATTGATTGAGCCAAAAAAACTTTCTGTCTCACCGAGATAGAACGCACCTGTAACCGAGGCAAGCCGGACAAAAATTAACCCCGCCGCTAATAGAACAAGGTTTTTCCCAACGGAAGAATTAAAATGTCTATGCAAATTAACTATCAATTGTACTAGATACATTAAGCCGCCAATCACCAGCATTGTTTTCAATACTAATGGTTGAGGTGAATTCCAGGCTGAGCCCATCTTTTCTCCCATACGGATTGAATCTAAGGCTCTCACAATGGCGTCATCACATAAAAGCCACAAGGCTATAACGCCTACGATATAAGCAAATAAATCCAGGTACCATTTGCCTTTATCGCCAGCCATCAAATAAAGCACATTGATCGAAATATGACGTTTGTGGAGCGTAATATAGCCAGCAGACATCATCCAGGCGCTTGCGCATAACACCATTACCACTTCAAACGCCCATTGCGTTGGTGCGCTAAATACATAGCGTGAAATTACTTCGTAAATAGTGCATAGAGCTGCGATTAAATAGAGCTGTGATACAGCTAGACCTGTGAATTTGCTGAAATGATCAACAAAGCTGAAAGGACCTTTTTCTGGTACAAAGATACTCTCGTCTTTTGGCGCAGCTTTGCTTGTTATCGCTGACATTTTTTCCCCCCTGATTCAAATCGATCGCTAATCATTGGAACTGACTAAAAAAACTTTTGCAATCTCAAAAAATAATTTTTTTTTAATTTTTATAATTTTTAGGGTTGCAGTTTTGCAAATTCTATTCAAGCATCAAAATTCGAGATGCTGTTCATTATTGCGGGGGAATAAAACATGAGCGAATCTACTCGAGTTGATAACGTTAAAACCTATGGACCGTTTGCGGTCATTGGAGGATTAGCCCTATCAGCTGGTCTCATTTGGTTCATGTTTGCTCTTGCTGATGGTTTCAGCTGATTTGAGTATAAATCTATTTCATTTGCAAAGTTTAAACGGAGGAAATAAATGAAACGGCTAGCATTGCTCACTATGGCAACCGCACTTATTGCAAGTGCTGGAGTTGCTGATGCAAAAACTTTAAAGTTCCAGCAAAGTTCCAACGCTGGTGACTGGGCGCATACTTACATGAATAACGCCACACCACTGTTGGAGCAGATGACAAACGGCTCTCTAAAAATTGAAGCTCTTCCGACAAAGTCTGTTGTGCCTCACCGTGAAACGATTGATGCAGTTGCCAATGGTATCCTTGATGGTGACTTTAATGCTATTGCTTATTTCTCAGGCCGTGACCCGGCATTCGCGATTATGGGCGATTTGATCGCTGGTTTTGATACGCCCGACCAGTATCAGGACTACTGTATGCATGGTGGCGGCAAGGAAATGCTGCAAAAAATATACGATACCCTGATGCCAGGAAAAATTAAGGTCCTTGGGTGTGGTCCTTATGGCAAGGAAGCCTTTGTTGCTAAAGTCCCACTATATGGTGTTGCTGACCTGAAAGGTCTGAAACTACGTTCTCCAGAAGGCCTCGCAGCGGATGTGTTCCGCCGTGCAGGGGCTTCTCCATCTTCAATTCCATTCTCCGAAGTATACACTTCTTTGGAAAAAGGAATTGTAGATGCAGCTGACGCTTCTGTTTACATCAACAACCACGCTTCAGGGTTCCACAAAATTGCAAAATACCCGCTTTATCCTGGTATTCATTCAATGGCGAACCTGCAAACCATTATTAACAAGAGAGTTTGGGATGGCTTGACTGCGCAAGAGCAAGCAGCTCTTGAAACATGGACCTATGCTACTTGGCAGCGTAAACTGCGGGATGCGACACTTGAAGGTCTGGAGCAGGTTGTAAAAGATAGAGCAGATCCTGACATCACAGTAATCGATTGGTCTGTAGAAGAACGCAAAAAGTTTCGTGAAATTGCGGTTGAAGCATGGTACGCAATGGCTGAAAAGAGCCCGCTTGCTAAAGAAGCTCTGGATTCAAACCTGGCTTACATGAAGAAAATCGGTCTTCTCGACTAATCTCTTGCTAACATAAAACATTTTTGACAGGCAGCTTTGTTCATACACAGCTGCCTGTTTTTTTCTCTTAAATTCTTTTTACGTATTTCGAATTTAAACATAAGGATAGTGAGCATGGTTAAGTTTTCAGCCAATTTGGGGTTTTTATGGACAGACCGCCCCTTGCCAGAGGCCATTATTGCAGCCCGCAAGGCAGGTTTTCAGGCGGTGGAATGTCATTGGCCATACGAATTTGATGCCAGTCAGATAGCGGATGTTCTGGCACAGACAGGCTTGCCCATGCTGGGGCTGAACACCCGTAAAGGCGATGTGGCCAATGGCGAAAACGGGGTGGCAGCCCTGCCTGGCCGGCAAGAGGAGGCGCGCACTTATATTGATGAGGCGATTGCCTATGCAGCCGCAACAAATACCCGCAATGTTCATGTAATGGCCGGGCGCACCGATAAGGGCAGCCAGGCACAGCAGACTTTTTCAGATAATCTGCGCTATGCGACCCAGCAGGCGGCAAAACATAATATCACCATATTGATAGAGCCGCTTAATCACCGTGATGCCCCGAATTATCATCTGCAGACAGCCGAAGAAGCAGCCGACATCATTGAGGAGGTTGGCGCGGCTAATCTGAAAATGATGTTTGATTGCTATCATCTGCAAATTATGGAAGGTGATTTATATATGCGGGCAAAAAACTTTATGGATAAAATCGGCCATATTCAATTTGCCTCTGTTTCTGAACGCGCCGAGCCGGATAAATGCGAGCTGAATTATCCTGTACTCTTGCCACGTTTTTATGAGGCAGGCTATCACGGCTATATCGGGGCAGAATATAAACCTTCCGGGGCAACCGATGACAGTTTGGGCTGGATGGCCGCTTATGCATAAATACAAAGGAGGGCTAGGCCGGGCGCCCTGTTTTTACCGGTCTTGCCTGGCTTAGCTGATGCTCGCGCATTAATACATACAGCCCCGAGCCAACAATGATCAAAATGCCGATAAAGGTGGTTTGATTAGGCAAATCGCCAAATACCCACCAGCCAAAAAAGGTGGCAGAAATAATTTCCAGATACTGCAACGGGGCCAGGACAGCCACCGGGGCATGGCGAAACGCAACCGTAATAAACATATGGGCAATGCTGGCAGCGATACCGACCCCTATCAGCAAATATATCTGATAACTGTTCAGCACAACCATATCCAGTGCGGCAATCGGGCCATTATCCATAATACATAGAACCGGCATAATCAGAGCGAATGCCGCTAAAGAGGTGTAAATCTGAACCGCAAGCGGATGGGCTTTCTGGGTCATTTTTCGAGTGAGAATAAGATAAAGGGCAAAGCAAATCGCTGTCCCCAGCGGAAAGATAGCTGCCAGACCCACCTCTTGATATTGGGGCTGGATAACCAGTAACGCGCCGCAAAATCCGACAATACAGGCGGTGATGCGCCGCCAGCCTATTCCTTCGCCCAGCAACAATGCGCCCAGCAAGGTCAAGACAAAAGGTTCGATAAAGAAAATCGAAATCGCATCGGCAAGCGGCAAATAAACAATTGCGGCAAAGAAAAAGCTGGTAGCCGATAAAATCAGTCCGCCACGCAGAATATACAGCCCTGTCTCGGCTCTGTCTGGCAGATGCAGGCTTTTTAGAAATAATGCAAAAGGCAGTAGCGCCAGAGCCTGAATGGCAAATCGTGCAGCCGATATCTGAAAGACAGCTATACCGCTTTGTCCCGCCAATTTGGCAAACACATCAATGGTTGGCCCAAAGGCTGCAAAACCCAGCATCATAAAGATGCCAAAAACCGTCTTGGAAGATCCTACTGTTTGAGAGGTCATGAAACAGGCCATTCGCTATGGGCAGGGCAAAAAACACCCGCTAAACAAATTCATATCGGAATTTTAATCTCTGTGATAGAAATTTATCCATAGCAAATGTATCTTTGAAAAAATCGGGAAGTCCCGCCTTTAGTTTTATACTCATCTTTCAAGGAATAAAGTGATGTTTGGCCTGCCTGAAAACTGGCGCGAGCGCCCTGAATATCTGTTGATGTTGATGGCAGCTGCCATGCCCCTGTCTTTCTGGGCATGGATGGTCTTGCTGAATAATTTCACGATTGAGGTAGCCAGTTTTACCGGCCGCGAGATAGGCATATTACAGTCTTTGCGTGAAATTCCGGGTTTTTTATCTTTTCTGGTTGTTTATTTTCTGCTGATTATTGCTGAACAGAGGCTGGCGTTATTATCGCTGATTTTGCTGGGGCTTGGGGTAGCGCTAACAGGCTATTTCCCTACCGCCATCGGGCTATATATCACCACGGTTATTTCCTCTATCGGCTTTCATTATTATGAGGCCTGTAACCAGTCCCTGACCTTGCAATGGCTGGATAAAAAAACTGCGCCGACTGTAATGGGGCGCATTGTTGGCGTGGCGGCAATCGCACAATTGCTGGTATTGGGACTGATATTTGTTGCCTATCTTTCTTCCTTGCCTGACATATCCTGGCAAGCCCTTGCCGGGGCAACCGGCCTTGCGACCAGCAAGGAAAGCTATCAGACCACCTATCTCATCGCTGGTCTGGCCACAATGATATTGGCAGGGGCAGCGTTTATGCTGTTTCCCCATTTTACCGAAAAAACCTTTCAGACCCGAAAGATTGTCTTGCGCAAGCGGTACTGGCTTTATTATGCGCTGACCTTTATTGCCGGGGCGCGCCGCCAGATTTTTATTGTCTTTGCCGGCTTTTTGATGGTGGAAAAATTTGGCTATTCCGTACCGCAAATCACCGCCCTGTTCCTGTTAAATGCCGCCTTTAATATCTGGTTTGCCCCGATTGTTGGAAAATTAATTACCCGTGTGGGCGAACGCAATGCGCTGATATTTGAATATATTGGCCTGATAGGGGTGTTTGTTTCCTATGCGGTGGTGGAAAGCGGGATGATCGCGGCCGGGCTATATGTTCTGGATCATATGTTTTTTGCCTTTGCGATAGCGATTAAAACCTATTTCCAGAAAATAGGCGATCCGGCCGATATGGCCAGTACTGCCAGCGTAGCCTTTACCATTAACCATATTGCAGCGGTATTTGTGCCGGTATTATTTGGCGGATTATGGCTGATTAGCCCGTCTGCGGTGTTTTTTGCCGGTGCGTCAATGGCCGGAATATCCCTGCTTTTATCCTTTAATGTGCCGCGCCATCCAGGCCCGGGCGAAGAGGTGGTTATCGGACATCGCGGCAATGTTGCCAG
>JAYOMZ010000003.1:0-51332 GCA_038121125.1 Alphaproteobacteria bacterium | reverse complement strand
GCCATCCAGGCCCGGGCGAAGAGGTGGTTATCGGACATCGCGGCAATGTTGCCAGTGCAGCAGAATAAAGGGAATTGGGGTAAACCCCTTTCGTGCCGGACAGGCCGCGCTTCTGGTTAAATAGACCCATCTGTGTTAGCCTTGATAAAAAAGGCACCAGATAGATGGATGCTAAACAGGCACAAAAAATATTGCTGGATGAGCAGAAAAGCCTAACTGATTTGCGCCGGCAATCAAAAGATGCACGTGCCCCGGTGGAGTTGGATCAACAGGCGGTTGGCCGCCTCTCGCGCATGGATGCGTTGCAAAAACAGAATATGGAGCTGGCCACCGAACAGCGTCGCCAGCAGCGTTTGCATATTATTGATGCTGCCCTGAAACGCATTGAAGCAGGCGATTTCGGTTTTTGTGTAATCTGTGATGAAGCCATATCCTTGCAAAGGCTGGCTTTTGATCCGGCTGTGGCCTGTTGCGTGACCTGCCGCAATTAGGGGTTAAAAGGCACAAGATAATTAAGAGAGCAGCAAAAATGGCAGATGACAGCTTTTTAAAGCAAGCCTATCAGTTGAAAAATACCGCAGATACCATTGCTTTGTATCAGGAATGGGCAGAAAGCTATGACAGCTCGGTGCGGGAACATGGCTATGTTACCCCGGAGCGTTGTGTGGCCGCCCTGCAACGTCATCAGTTAGATAAAAATGTACCTATTTTGGATGTTGGGTGCGGGACAGGCATATCAGGTTTTGTGATGTATCAAGCCGGCTATCACCATATTGATGGCAGTGATGTCAGCCAGGCAATGCTGGATAAGGCAGCTTTGCTACGGGATATTTATCACAAATTACATCTGGTCAATCTGGATAATCCATTTGATTTTGAAAAAGGCGCATATCACGTTATTACCGCAATGGGGGTGATAGCAGATAAACACGCCCCGCCCGAAACCATTATTCAGCTTTTGGAAAAATTAGAGGCGAGGGGCTTGCTGATTTTTTCCTTAAATAATCATACTCTGGAAAATCCGGCCTATGAACAAACCGCTTTTAGAGCGGAAAAAGAAGGTTTGGCAGAAATTCTGGAAGCGGAAAATGGTCCGCATCTGACAGGCTATAATATGACCTCAAAAATCTATGTCATGCGCCGATGTTAAGTCTGGTTTAGGAAACCGAGTTTTGCTGGCGGGCTTTGATTTTTTGCTCGCGGTGAAAAATATACCATGCGGCCCCGATAATAATCGCTGTCCCTGCGATAAAGCTGACGGTCATTTTTTCTTCAAAAAAGATAATGCCGATAAAAATAGATAGGGGCACAGAGCTGTAATGGACCGGGGCAAGGGCTGAGGCTGGGGCCAATTCATGCGACCAGGCCATTAAAAATTGCTGAAAGCTGGAACCCACCCCGGCAAATATCAGCACAAACCAGATAAAACCATTATCAGGGATAAGCGGCGGAAGCTCCGCCCCGCTTATCAACAACAGAAATGCACATAATATCATGCCGACCCCATTATACCATAATGTGGTGGATATCGCTGCCTCGGATCGGCCAAGACGGCGCAGAAAAATAAACATGATAGCGGCAAAAAAAGGCATGGAAAATCCGGCTATCAGACCGATAGGGCTGAGGCTTTCTGTTTCCTGGCCAAATGGATTGATAAGAAATAATACGCCTGAAAAACCGATAATAACGGCCAGCATGCGCCGTCGCCCAACCTGTTCATCCAGAAAAAACGGGGCGAGCAGCGTGATAAAAATGGTTAATAACGCCCCCAGCACAGTTGCCAGCGATATAGGCAGATAGCTGACAGCAACAAACCATGAGGTAATCCCGGCCATGCCGGCAATGATACGCACCGCCAGCACTTTTTTCTGGCGAATAACAAACAGGGCAGTACCGCGCTGATACCAGCCAAGCCATAATAACAGGGGCAGGCAAAACAGATAACGGCAAAATAAAATAGTGATAAGCGGGGTATCCGCACTGATTTGCTTTACCAGCCCGGCCAACCCCATGGAAATAACAATCTCCATAAATAGCGCAAGCGCACCGCCCAACAGATTATGTTTGGGGATGTCATTCTGGCTGGTATGGTGTTGGGGGCGGGGCGCACGTTGCATCTATTCTGGATAACCGCTTTCATCGCTAAATACAATAAAACAGATAATCATTGCTATCAGGCCGGTTTTTATCGGATAAGAGTGGGGATTAATTTTCATAACATATCTGAAGACAGAGACGCATTTTTATACATATCTGGAGGGATAGATGGGCTATCAGCATTGGCGATACAGCAAGGATGCAACGCAAACAGGCTGGCTGGAAATAGATGTAAAAGATAGCTCGGTAAATGTCTTGCAAAAACAGGTTATGCTGGAATGGGCTGATATACTGAAAGAAATTTCAGCTGATGGTGATTTAAAAGCATTATGTTTTCTATCGGGCAAGCCGGGTGGATTTGTCTATGGCGCGGATATCGCAGAATTTGAGGAATTAAAAACACCGGACGATGTCCATCAGCTTATCGAACTGGCAGACCAGGTTTTATCGGCAATGGAAAATCTGGCTATACCCACCGTTTGCGGTATTGACGGGGTGGCGGTTGGCGGCGGGCTGGAAGTTGCCCTGCCATGTGACCGGATTGTGGCGGTTAATCAGGCGAGGACAAAATTGGGCTTTCCTGAAATAAATCTGGGTATTTTGCCCGGCTATGGTGGAACCGGGCGTGCCTTGCGCCGCATCGGTATGGAAGCCACGCTTGATATGGTGCTTTCCGGGCGCTTGCTGGGCGCAGAAGAGGCGGCCTCCTGGCAATTGGTTGATAGGCTGGTTGCAGATACAGAAGCCCTCAAAGATGCGATGCGTGAGGAAATTGCTCATGCCCGTATTGCAGATAAAATAGAAAAAAAAGCGATAAGAGAGACCGCGCTGGGGGCTGCAGAAAGCCGTATACAGGCCAAAATGCGCGAAGAGGCAACACCTGCCCCCTTTGAAATTTGCCGCCATTTCAGGCGCAGTGAAGGGGATTGGCAAAAGCTGGTAAAAACAGAACGGGATATTTTTGCCCCCCTTATTTTAGGCGAGGCCAGCCATCATTTGCGGCGGGTATTTTTTATGAATGACGGGGTGCGTAAAAGCGCCCGCGGCGACAGCGAAATCAGCCATGTTCACGTTATCGGGGCAGGAACAATGGGCGGGGATATTGCCGCTGTTGCAGCCCTGAACGGCTTTAGCGTCAGCCTGTCAGACAGGGATAGCGCGGCCATAGATAACGCATTGGCACGGGCACAAAACCTGTTTTCCCGCCGCCTGAAATCAGCTGGCGCAGCTGAACAGGCAGCCAGCAGATTGTCAGCCGACCCGCAGGGCAAGAAAATCAGCGAGGCCGATATTATCATAGAGGCAGTCGCAGAAAGGCTGGAAGTCAAACAGGCTGTTTTTAAGGATGTAGAAAAAAACGCCAGGCCTGAGGCCATTCTGGCAACCAATACATCCTCTATTATGATAGAGGATATTGCCGCCGCTCTGGATAATCCTGGCCGATTAATCGGGTTGCATTTTTTCAATCCTGTTCCTGTCCTGCCATTGGTGGAAGTGATTTTTGGCCAGCAATCCGATAGCCAGATACTGGCACGCGCAATGCGCTTTTCCGGCCAGTTAAAAAAGATGCCGGTCAAGGTGAAATCCGAGAAAGGTTTTTTGGTGAACCGGGCATTGCTGCCCTATATCTATGAGGCGATCAGCCGAATGGCGGCCGGGCAAAGCGCGGACAAGATGGACCAGGCGATGGTGCGTTTCGGGATGCCGATGGGCCCTATTGAACTGGCGGATCAGGTGGGCCTGGATGTTTGTTATGATGTAGGCCGAGTGCTGGGGATGCCTGAGGCTGCCCAAACAGCCCTGAAGGCTAAGATCGATGCAGGTATGCTTGGGCGCAAGACAGGGTCTGGATTTTATGAATGGGAGGATAAAAAAGCGGTGCGTGCGCGCGAAGATTATCCTGCTGCAGAGCTAGAAGATTTGGCCAGTACCCTGCTTGCCCCGATGATAGATAAATGCCGAAGCGCGGTGGCACAGGGTATTGTTGCCAGCCGTGATGATGCGGATATTGGCTGTATATTGGGTATAGGTTTTCCCGGCTATCGCGGCGGGCCATTGGGATGGGCAGATTATCCGCGTGACTAGCACGCGCCCTGCCCAAACCGTTTTTTTCCTGCTTCGGGCGTTGGCTGCTCCGGCTTGGCGGCTCTGGTCTAGATTTTTGTATCGACAATCACCGCGATACCTTGCCCGCCGCCAATACACATTGTGGCCAGCCCGTATCGCGCATCCCGTCGATGCAGCTCATAGACCAGCTTGGTCAGGATAATCGCGCCTGTTGCCCCGACCGGATGGCCAAGGGCAATCGCCCCGCCATTCGGGTTGACAATATCGCTGGCAAAGCCCAGCTCTTTGGTTACCGCACAGGCCTGGGCAGCAAAGGCTTCATTGCTTTCCACCACATCAATATCGCTGATTTTCAGGCCAGCACGTTCCAGTGCCATTTGCGAGGCAGGAACAGGCCCCATTCCCATAATACGGGCAGGCACACCGCCAAATCCATACGCAATAATCTTTGCCAAAGGCGGTTTGCCGTTTTGTTGGGCGACTGTTTCATTGGCCAGAACAAGGGCGGCTGCCCCGTCATTGATACCAGAAGAATTGCCAGCAGTTACCGCCCCATCCTTGGCAAAGGCCGGGCGCAGGCCAGACAGGCTATCCAGGCTGGTCTCCGCGCGGGGATGCTCATCTTCTGTAAAGAGCCTTGTCTCGCGGCGGTGTTTAACCTCAACCGGTGCGATCTGTTCGGCAAAATAGCCATTTTTTATTGCATTGGCCGCGCGTTGCTGGCTGGCAAGGGCAAATTCATCCATATCCTGACGTGAAATATCATAATCAGAGGCCACATTTTCAGCTGTAATACCCATATGACCCAGCCCAAAGGGATCTTGCAAGGCGCCCAGCATCATATCGGTCATTTCTGTATGGCCAAGGCGCGCGCCCCAGCGCATAGCCGGCACCAGATAGCCGCCCTTGCTCATCACCTCTGCCCCGCCGGCAATGGCGGTTTGGGTATCGCCCAGCTGGATCAGCTGGGTCGCACTTACCACCGCTTGCAAACCGCTGCCACACAGGCGGTTGACGGTCAGGGCAGGGGCGCTATCGGCCATGCCAGAGCCTATGGTAATACAGCGCGAGATATACATATCGCGCGGCTCGGTATGGATAACATGGCCAAAGACACCATGCCCAATTTCCTCAGCCGATAGCCCGGAACGCGCGATAGCTTCGGTACTGGCCACAATGCCCAGATCAATCGGCGCGCTATCTTTCAATGCGCCACCAAAGCTGCCGATTGCGGTACGCACAGCAGATAAAATATAAACAGGGTTCATTACAACTATCCTCCAGCTTGTTCAGCTTTAGTCAATTCTTGCAGCCTTGGTATAGGAAAGCACAGCCTTTGTCATATCCTGCAATCCCATATCGCCGCCAAATTCCATCGGGCGCAGGCCGCCATCGGCAAAGCCATCGCTAACCGCCTGTTCTATCAGCCTTGCAGCTTCCAGCATCCTGTCGTTGCCTGCCTGCCAGCCCAGCCAGTCCAGCATCATGGCCCCGCTTAATATCGCGGCCAGCGGATTGGCTTTATCCTGTCCCATAATATCGGGTGCGCTGCCATGGGCGGGCTGGAACAGGCAATGATTATCACCAATTTCAGCAGAGGCTGCCATACCCATGCCGCCCACAAGACCGCCTGCCAGATCCGATAAAATATCGCCAAACATATTTTCCATGACCAGCACATCCAGCTCCCACGGCTTTTTTACCAGCTCCAGTGCTTGTGCATCCACATAGGCATAGCTTTTTGTAATATCGGGGAAATGGGCAGCGCGTTCATCAAAGATTTTGCGAAAAAACGCAAAGGCCTGAAACACATTGGCTTTATCCACGCAGGTTAACATCCCCTTGCCGCCCGATGATTTGCGCCGCTCTGCCAGGCGAAAGGCAAAATCACATAATCTTTCTGTAACCGAGCGGGTCAGGCGCAAGGTCTCTCTTGCTTCATCCTGGTTGGTTTTCGGGCTTCTGTCATGCACGGCTGCGGTGTAAAACAGCCCTTCGGTACATTCGCGGATGATGACCAAATCAATCTGATTTGCCCGCTCATCCAATAGCATACGCGGTGCGCCCTTATAGGCTTTTACCGGCCGCACACCGGCATATAGCTCAAAGCGCTCGCGCAGGCGTAAATGCGGGGCGATTTCTGTCCCGTCCTTTGCCCGAATAGCGGGCAGGCCAATTGCCCCGACATACATGGCATCTGCCTTGCCTGCGCGCTCCTCGCCATCTGTTTCAATATCCTGGCCTGTATCGCGGTAATAGCCCGCCCCTGCCATAATTTCATGCTGGTGAAGATGAAAGCCGCCCATCCGGGTTTGTGCCGCCTCTATCACGGCAAAGGTGGCGTCTGTTACTTCTGTGCCAATGCCATCACCGGCAAGAATAGCGATTTCAAAACTGTCTTTTGACATATGATTTCCTTTATTGATAGCCGGGGTTTGCAGGTCATATCTATCTGATTGCTGTTTGATTTATGCGCCTCAGCCCAGCAACTCTTTTCGGAGCATGAATTTCTGCAGCTTGCCAGTAGAGGTTTTCGGGATTTCGGTAAAGCGCACATCTTTTGGACATTTAAAGCCTGCCAGATGTTCACGGGTAAAGGCAATCACTTCTTCTGCATTTGCAGCAGCGCCTTCCTTCATTTCCAGAAAGGCACAGGGTACCTCGCCCCATTTTTCATCCGGCTTGGCCACAACAGCGGCAAAGGCAACCCCGGGAAAACGATATAAAACACTCTCAATCTCTACCGATGATATGTTCTCGCCGCCGGAAATGATGATATCTTTCAGCCTGTCCTTTATCTCGATATAGCCATTTGGATGGCGCACCGCCAAATCGCCTGATTTGAACATCCCGCTGCCAAGGGCTTCTTCTGTGGCTTCGGGGTTTTTGTGATAGCCCTTCATAATGCAGTTAGAGCGGAAACACACCTCGCCCAATGTCTGGCCATCTGCCGGAACAGGTTTGCCGGTTTCCTGGTCCAGAATCTCAACCGATTCAGTATGGGCAAATCGCACCCCCTGGCGAGCCTTGATAGTTGCCCGCTCGCCAAAATCCAACTCGTCCCATTCTTCATGCCAGGCACAATGAGTGAGGTGGCCATAGGTTTCGGTTAGCCCGTATACTTGCGTCACATTAAAGCCCAGCTTTTCAATTTTTTCCAGAATGGCAGCCGGCGGCGGGGCACCGGCTGTCATGGCATGAACTGTCCATTCCGGCTTCTGGATAACGCTATCAGGGGCATTTACCAGCATGGACAAAACAATAGGCGCGCCGCCAAAATGGGTGATCTTATGTTCATGCAATAGCGGATAAATCACTTCCGGGGCGATTTTACGGCAACACACCACCGTACCGGCCAGTATCGCCATCATCCAGGCGTGTCCCCAGCCATTACAATGGAACATCGGCACCACATATAAATAGGTTGGGTGCATGGGCATATTCCAGACAGGAATAGTACCCATCGCCATCAGATAGGCGCCGCGATGATGATACACCACGCCCTTTGGACGGCCGCTTGTGCCAGAGGTATAATTCAGTGCCATGGCAGACCATTCATCTGCTGGCATTTGCCAGGCATAATCGCTATCTCCGCCTGCAATAAAGGCTTCATATTCTATCTCGCCAAGACGGCTGCCATTGGCAGAATCACTATCCTGGCTATCGACAATATCAATGATGGCAAGCGATTTGTTAGGGCTTTGTTCGAGCGCTTCTTTCATGGTAGCGCCAAAGGCCGCATCGGTAATCAGAATTTTGGTATCGGCATGATCCAGAATATAGGCAATGGTCGAGACATCCAGGCGCGTATTAAGGGTATTTAAAACCGCCCCTGCCATCGCCACGCCGAAATGGGCTTCAAACATGGCTGGCACATTTGGTGCCATTACTGTCACCACTTCGCCCGGTTTGATGCCGGCCTTGACCAATGCGCTGGCCAGCCGCACTGCCCGGTCATAAATCTCTGCCCAGCTATAGCGCAAATTTCCGTATATAACGGCTGTTCTGTCTGGATAGATATCGGCTGTGCGCGATAAAAAAGAGATAGGGGTAAGCGCGATATGATTTGCCTCGCGCCTGTCCATAAAGCCGGAATTTGTCACATCCAATTTATTCATCCAAAACCCTCATCCCTGTCTTTTTAAAGAGGCGTTACTTGCCTTTTTTAAAAGGCAGCTCGCATATCATGGCTGGCCGCTTGTGCCCGTCTATTTCCACCTCTATTTGCCGGCCATTTTCAGCCTGCTCCGATGCTAGCATAGCAAGGCCGAGATTTAAGTCAAAATCAGGCGAATAGACAGCAGAAGTCACAAAGCCGCAAGTCTGTCCCTGAATAGTACAAGGCGCAATTTTGGTGATAGGGGCAATTTTATCGCCGTGAATATGCACGCCCATGATGCGCTTTTTCAGACCAGCCTCACGCTGGTTCAGCAAAGCCTGCTTGCCGATAAATTCATGCCCCGATTCCAGCTGGCAAAATTTTTCCAGGCCACATTCCAGCGGCGTATCCTCGCGCGTCATATCATTGCCATAGGATAGCAGGCCGCCTTCTATGCGTTCAATCAGGTTGGGGCAGCCTGCGCGCATATCATATTCTTTGCCCGCTTCCCAGATATCATCCCATAGCTGCAGGCCAAGCGTGCTATCATGCAAATAGATTTCGAACCCGCCCTGTTTGCTCCAGCCAGAACGGGCGATCATTAGTTTATGGCCGCGCCAGGTAAAATAATCAAAGGCAAAGAATTTCAGCGCGGTAACCGCCTCGCCAAAAACCTCTGCCATCACCTGATTGGCCAGTGGGCCCTGAATGGCAAGGGGGCTGACATCCGGCTCGGATATCTCTACCTCCAGCTGATAGGCATGGGCAAGGCCGGCTGCCCATAACAGCATATCTGAATCCGCAATCGAGAACCAAAACAGATCATCTGCGATACATAAGGCAATAGGGTCATTTAACATACCGCCATTTGCCATACAGATAGGGGTGTAATAGCCTTTGCCCGGCACCGCCTTTATCAGATCACGCGCGCTCATCATCACGGCCAATTTACGTGCATCGCGGCCTTTTAGCTGTACCTGGCGTTCTGCTGCCACATCCCATATTTGGACTGCCCGTTTTAAATGCGCGCAATCCTCTTCCAGCGAGGCAAAGCTGGCCGGTAGCAGCATATGGTTATAGACAGTATAGGCAGACAGGCCAGAGGCCTCAATGCGGGCGCTAAAGGGGGTTGAACGCACGCGCCGTGACGCAAAAACAGGAAATCCAGACATATTCTACCCTTCTTTATCATCCTAATCTGCAATAAGGGACAGAGCCAGCTTGGCAAAAAAGCCGCTGCCAGCCCCTTTGCAGAGGGGCGGTGTTTGCCAGCGCGCCCAACCCCCGGTTTTATTGCCAGAATGCAGCTTTTATAGCAACCGATTAATCTGGCTAATAAATAGGGAAAGCCCCAATCCCAGCAGCAAAATGGCAAAGCTGAAATCTATCTGTTTTTGATAGCGTCCCAGCCAGTTCTGGCTGGCACTGGTGCTGGCAATATATACCATCAGGATATATACCGCTGCATCGATAAAGCCGGCCATGCTGGCCATTGCAAAATGGGTTAAAAGACTTTGTTCCAGGGTAATAAACTGGCTAAATAGCGAGGCGAAAAAGGTGGCAATTTTCGGGTTTAACAGGGCAATGGCTAGCCCGTCACGAAAGCTGTGGCGCAGGCTGGCAACAGGTGCTGGCGGTGTATCGGGAGCGTTTTTCTGCAACAGGATGGCATAAAGCAGTTTGCCGCCTATCCAGACAAGCAAAAGCGCACCTGCCCCCTGAATAAGGGTAAACAGCATCTGGTAATGGGTCAGGATAAGCCCAAGTGTGGTCGCTGCCAGCAAGGCATAAATCCATACGCCCAGCCCATGCCCGATAGAGGCATAAAGACCGGCTTTTCGGCCATAAAGGCGAGTATTGCCGAGAATAACAATCAGGCTGGGCCCGGGCGAGCTAGCGCCTAATAGACAAATCAGTGCCAGCGATGCCCAGTCAGATAGCCCCATTTTTTATAAGCTATGCTTTATCGGTCTTTGGAACCAGACGAACAAATTTATCCTGTTCCTTGTCCAGCCCCCATAATGCGCCATTTTCCATATCAAACCACCAGCCATGGATTTGTAATTTTCCAGCCTCTATCGCCTCAATAATCCATGGAAAGCTGTTCAGATTCTGCATGGAGTTACGGATAGCAGCCTGTTCGGCATCATGTTGAAAGCTGTCTTGCCAATTTTTCAAATCGATTGTCGCCATTGCCGGGCTGGCAATATTGATCCAGCTATGGATGAATTCCCGGTTAGAGGTTTCCGGCACTTCCCCCTTTTCAGCCAAATGGCGATGATGGGTACATAAAGCCTGAATGCCGCCGCAAAAGGCATGACCCAGAACAACAAGATGTTCGACCATCAGATCGCGTACCCCGAATTCGATAGCCGCACTGACCCCGTGCAAGCCGGCATCCGGGGCATAGGGCGGAATAAGATTGGCCACATTTCGCACCATGAAAAGCTCGCCCGGCCGCGTGCCAAATAAAATAGCCGGGTCTACACGGCTATCGGCACAGGAAATAACCATTATTTTGGGTTTTTGTCCGCGCTGAACCAGGCGCGAGAAAAAACTTTTATCCTCGCCAAAAAAATCATCTCTGAATTGCTGGAAGCCATCAATAAGCGGAGTAATCATGTAAAAATGCCTTATCCTCTTTGTTTGCGGGGTCGAGCTGAATTTTCATTCTCCAGTCTAGCGCAAATAAAATTGCAGGTCATCCATTATCGTTGTACCTATGAAAGAAACGGTTAAAGGTTTGCTGGATAAGGAAAAGGAGTGCCAGGTGGCATTAAAGAACAAATATTCAATTGCGGTTATCGCCGGGGACGGCATTGGTAAAGAAGTGATGCCGGAGGGATTGCGTGCGCTCGAGGCGGTCTGTCCAAAATTCGGCATTAATCTGGAATTTACAGAATATCCGTTTTCCAGCATTGAGTATTATCAAAAACATGGCCAGATGCTGCCGGATGACTGGCAGGAAAAGCTGGAAACCCATGATGCGATTTATTTTGGCGCGGTGGGCTGGCCGGAAATTTTGCCTGATCATATCTCTTTATGGGGATCTTTGCTGAAATTCAGGCGCGAATTTGATCAATATGTGAATTTGCGTCCTGTGCGGTTGATGCCGGGCGTGCCATCCCCTCTGGCAGGACGCAAGCCTGGCGATATCGATTTCTGGATTGTTCGGGAAAATACCGAAGGGGAATATAGCTCTATTGGCGGGCGAATGTTCCCCGATACAGACCGTGAATTTGTGGTACAGGAAACAGTGATGACCCGCACAGGGGTAGACCGTATCCTGAAATACGCCTTTGATCTGGCCAGCAAGAGACCGGCGCGTCATCTGACCTCTGCAACGAAATCCAATGGCATTTCTATCTCTATGCCTTATTGGGATGAGCGGGTAGAGGAGATGGCAAAATCCTATCCCGATATATTTGTCGATAAATATCATATTGATATTCTAACCGCCCATTTCGTACTGAACCCCGATAAGTTTGATGTGGTGGTAGCCTCTAACCTGTTCGGTGATATTTTGTCTGATCTGGGCCCTGCCTGTACCGGGACAATTGGCATTGCCCCGTCTGGCAATATCAATCCGGATGGCGATTTTCCGTCCCTGTTTGAGCCGGTTCACGGCTCTGCCCCGGATATTGCAGGCCAGGGCATTGCCAATCCCGTCGGCCAGATATGGGCAGGGGCGATGATGCTGGAACATCTTGGTCACAAGCCGGCTGCCGATGCGATTGTCGAGGCCATCTCGGATACGCTTGGCGATAGCCGCTTGCGTACGCGCGATCTTGGCGGCACAGCGGACACCGTTGCCTGTGGCAAGGCAGTTGCCGAGCGTCTTTCGTAATGATATTTGCCACCGGATATAGCTGTATATAAGGGGCATGGATGATAACATATGGCCGACCATCCTATCGAGGCTGATTTTTCCGACAAGCATCGGCAAAAGGTGATCATTATCGCTGCGCTGGTCTCGGCTATCGGCTTTATTGATGCGACCGCATTAAATGTTGCGCTGCCCTTTATTCAGGAAAGCCTGAATGCCTCAGCGACGGATATTCACTGGGTTCTGGAAATCTATCTGTTATTTTTAGCCGCGCTATTGATGGCAGGCGGCGCGCTGGGCGATACGCTTGGCAGGCGACGCCCATTGCGCTGGGGGGTGGGGCTATTTGCCCTTACCTCGCTTGGGTGCGCGCTATCGCCTTCTGCGGAATGGCTGATTTTCTTTCGGGCATTACAGGGCATTTCGGCTGCCTTGATGATCCCGGCCAGCCTGGCGCTGATTAATGCCGGTTTTGCCCCCGAAGCCAGAGGGGCGGCTATTGGCAAATGGTCGGCAATTGTTGCCCTTGCGATACCCATCGGCCCTTTGATAGGCGGGCTGGCGGTGGATTTTTTATCCTGGCATTTTGTGTTTTTACTGAATTTGCCTATTGCCGGACTGGTACTGGCATTGCTGGCCAGTTTGCCACGCCCCCCTTATGAGCCGGCAACGCCCCTGCCTCTGGATATTTATGGCTCTGTTCTGATAACCCTGTCTTTGGGGCTAATCACCTATGGCTTGCTGGAAGCGGGCAGAGAGGGATATTTTCACCCCCTTGAGGTTGTTGTGCTGGTTGCAGGGGCGTTCTTTCTGGCAGTGTTTTTCCGGGTGGAAACAAGGATAAAGAACCCGATGCTGCCCATGTTTTTGATGAAAGACAGGCGGTTTGTGCTGGTATCGGTGCAAACATTGGTACTGTTTGCCGGATTTCAATCGGCGATGTATTTCCTCAGCTTTTTATATATCCAGTCTTTTGGCTATACCGCCTTGCAAGCCGGGGCGGCGTCTCTGCCGATTTCCATTATTGTCTTTTTTATCTCTTCGCGCGCTGCCAGATTAGCGAGCACACATGGCCCGCGCATCATTTTATGTTCCTCTTCTATTTTAATGGCGATTTCCCTGTTTTGGCTGAGCTTTGCGGATGGGGATTATTTCTATTCTGTGATGCCGGGCATGGTGGTAATGGGCTTTTCTGTTGGCCTGTTTGCCGCCCCTTTAACCGCTGTGGCCATGGCGGCGGCCGGGCCTGGCCGGGATGGGCTGGCCAGCGGGGTAAATAATGCGGTATCGCGCATAGGCCCGTTATTGGGCATTGCGATATTTGGCTATTGGATAGGCGGGGATTATGCCCAAAATCTGGTTGCGGCGCTGGCAGATACCGGCCTGTCCCCGGATAAACAGGCCTTTCTGATCGAAAATCGGGCGATGATCGCCGCTATCATTCTGCCCTCTGACTGGCCAATTTCGGAACAGGAAAATATTATGACGCTTATAAGGGCATTATTTGCACAATCGCTGCAAGAAACCTTGCGGATAAGTGCCTGTTTTGCCATTGTTGCGGCAATTCTGGCACTGTTTTATCGAAAAGAGGATGCCCGTCCCTAAGCCAGAGAGAAAAGAGCTAAAAAGGCGGTAAAAGAGGACAAAATGACCGTAAATTCAGACCCCGTCATCATCTCGCTGGAAGAGGTGATGACAGATTATAAGGGCAAATTATCTGCCCTGCTGCACCGCCAAAAACAAAAACCGAATATTCTGGTAACCTGGCAGGTGGAAATAGAGGTAAAAAAAGCAGGAAAACAGCGCTTTTTTGTCTCGGTAGCGGTATGTTTTACCCCTGATCAGGATGAGGAAATCCGCGATATTTCCAGCCAGCTTTGCCCGAAAGGCACAACCCCTATCTTTGTCTTTATTCCGGCCTATAGCTTTGGTTCCAGGGATTTCGGCATTTATATCGCAGAAAATAACTTAGGCGAAATTCTGGTAAACGGGCTGGTCAATGAAGTCATTGAACAGGCCGGTATCGAAGAGGCGGTCACGCAAACCGGCCAATAGCCATCGCCCATAAATCAGAGGCGAAGTGCAACCCTGTCCCATAGCCGGGCAGGTAATGCCCATTTAAATAATGCAGCCAGTTTGGTCGCGGTGGTTATCCGATAGCGAATTTTGGGGCGCGGGGCATGACAGGCATGAAGAACCGCCTGCGTTACCGCAGAAACAGGCAGCTCAAAACGATCTTTTGGCCCGTCTTCCGGGGCGTTCAGGCGCGGTATCAGCTGGGTTTCATAGGTTTTTTTCAAGGCAGAATCCTGCCAATTTATCCATTTGTTGAAATGCGGCTGGCTGTTTATGCGAATACGGGTACGAATAGGCCCCGGCTCTATCAGCACAATCTTTATCGGCGTATCAGCCAGCTCTAGCCGCAAGGTGTCTGCCCAGCCTTCAAGGGCAAATTTGGTTGCATTATAGCTGCCACGAAAGCGCAAAGCTGCAAAGCCCAGAACCGAGGAATTGATCAATATCCGACCGGCATTTTGGCGACGCATCACCTGCAAGGCAAGGCAACTTAGCTCATGCCAGCCAAAAAAATTAGCCTCAAAATTCTCGCGCAAACCGGCAACCGGAATATCCTCTACCGCCCCTGGCAAGGCATAGGCCCCGTTATTGAACAAAACATCCAGCTGCCCGCCTGTTATTGCCATCGCCTGGTGCCAGCCTGCCTGTATCGAGCCGCTATCGGCATAATCCAGCACAAAGCTGGTCAGGCCTTTCTCGCGCAAAGCCTCGCAATCTGCCTCGCGCCGGCAGCTGGCCAGAACCAGCCAGCCTTTTTCCTGCAAGCGCAAGGCAGCATCCAGCCCGATACCGCTGCTGCAACCAGTGATTAAAATGGATTTTTTTCTTTGTGTCATGGCTATGCTTTGGCCGGGGTTTCGGTGAGTTTGATTTCCGGCCACAGGCGTGAGAAACGCTGTGTGTCCGACTGGCTGAGGCGAACTGTGACATTATGCAAGCCTGCTGCGTCATAGTCTGAAGACAGAACCTGGCCATGTTCATATAGCCATGCGCTGGCAGAGGCAAATTGCGGAACAAGCGCCAGCGATAGATATCTGTCTTCTTTATTGAAAATTTCCTCGATTTTCTGGCACAGATTTTCAATCCCTGCCCCGGATATGGCAGAACATAACACCCCGTCCAGGCTGTTTTCATATATCTCGCGCATATCTGCATCCAGATTATCACATTTATTAAAGACATTTAAAATTTTGCCGGATTGTTCCAGCGCATCTATGCCCAGATCAGCCAGAACCGCGCGCACATCGCTGGCTTCCTGTTCAAAATCGGCTGCGGAAATATCCTGTATATGCAGAATTAAATCGCTCTGGCTAATCTCTTCCAGTGTGGATTTAAAGGCTTCGACCAGTTCGGTCGGCAGATTACTGATAAATCCGACCGTATCGCCCATCAGCACGGTTCGGCCACCGGGTAATTCCAGGCCTCTGATGGTCGGGTCAAGGGTGGCAAACAGCATATCCTTTGAGAGTACATCTGCCCCGGTCAGCCGATTAAACAGGGTTGATTTGCCGGCATTTGTATAGCCCACCAGCGCAATGGTCGGGGTTTGCGAGCGTTGCCGGTTTGCCCGTTGCAAGGTGCGGGTGCGCTTTACATCTGCCAGCTCTTTTTTGATTTGCTTTATCTGATCGGTCAGCATTCGTTTATCCAGCTCCAGCTGGCGCTCGCCAGGCCCGCCCAGAAAGCCGCCACCACCGCGTTGTCGCTCAAGATGCGTCCAGGAACGCACCAGACGGCTTTTCTCAAAGGTGAGGGCGGCCAGCTCTACCTGCAGGCGCCCAGCATGGCTTTGGGCGCGCGCCCCGAAAATTTCCAGTATCAGGGCGGTTCGGTCGATCACCTTGCAGGACAGGGTACGTTCCAGATTGCGATGCTGAACCGGGGTAAGGCTGGCATTGATGATGATCAGCGGATTGTCCAGCTCTTCGGCATTTTGGGCTATGCGTTCCACCACCCCTGGCCCCAGCAAGGTGGCCGCACGTGGCCGTGCAATGGTGATAATCTCGTGATGGACGATATCCAGATCGATCGCCTGTGCCAGCCCGCACGCCTCTGTCAGCCTGTCTTGCGGACTGCGCTGATCTTTCCGGCTGGCGGGCTGTTTAAATTCAGGTTGAAGGATAAAAGCGTGGTTCACGGGGGTATTTCAGGACATTCCGAATAAAGGGCTAGCGCATAATGCTTCAGATGTTATAGCGCAGAGATAAAGCAAGGGTAAGCCCCTGCTTTTCCCCTCTTGAAAAACCATGCCAAGCCTCCTACATGAAAATTCGAAAAATAACTTTACAGACTGCAAGACAGGTGAATTATGGCCGTTAAACAGCATGATTTCGAAGCCGATACCGGCAAAATCCTCGATATCGTTATCCATTCTCTTTATTCGGAAAAAGAAATATTTTTGCGCGAGCTGATCTCTAACGCATCGGACGCGATTGACAAGCGCCATTATCTGGCAGCCAGCGATCAGTCCCTGCAAAGCGAGACCGGCTATGCCATCACCCTGTCTGCCGATGAAAAGGCCAAGACCCTGACTATCAGCGATAACGGGATCGGTATGGATGAGGCAGATATGAATTCTGCCCTTGGCACAATCGCCCGTTCTGGCTCAAAAGCCTTTTTAGAGCATATTCAGGCCACGAGCGGCCAAAAAGACAAATCAGGGGATAAAAAATCAGGGGACAGCTTTTCCCTGATTGGCCAGTTCGGGGTCGGGTTTTATTCGGCCTTTATGGTGGCAGAAAAGGTAGATGTTATCAGCCGCAAGGCAGGTCAAAAGGCTGCCTGGAAATGGTCATCGGATGGCAAAAATGGCTATAGCCTGGAAGAGGCGGCGCGCGATATCGCCGGTACAGACATTATCCTCTATCTGAAAAAAGAGGAAAAGGAATTTCTGGACGAGGCGCGTATCAGCTATCTGGTGCGAAAATATTCCGACCATCTGGCCTATGCGGTTAACTGGCAGCCACCAAAGGTGGATGAGGCACGCCAGCTAAATACCGGATCGGCTATCTGGACGCGCGCGAAAAAGGATATTTCAGAAGAGGATTATACCCAGTTTTATCGCCAGATTGGCGCGGTCTATGATGAACCTTTTATGACCATGCATAACAGCACAGAAGGGATGCTGAATTATACCAGCTTGCTGTTTGTCCCCAGTGCGCGCCCGTTTGACCTGTTTAATCCGGACAGGAAATCGCGAATGTCGCTATATATTAACCGCGTTTTTATTACCGATGAGTGCGAGGATATTGTCCCGCCCTGGCTGCGCTTTATTCGCGGGGTTATTGATACGCCCGATATGGATTTAAATGTCAGCCGCGAGATGCTGCAAAAAAATCCCGCCGTTCAGAAAATCAGCAAGGCATTGATCAAGCGTATTCTGGGCGAGCTGAAGAAAAAGAAGGAAAAAGACCCGGAAGCCTATGAAGAGTTTTGGGATCAGTTCGGGCTGGTCTTGAAAGAAGGCTTGTATGAAGATTATGAAAACCGGGACAAAATACTGGAGATATGTCTGTTCCGTTCGGCACGTTCGGGCACGCTTGTCAGCCTGGCTGATTATGTGGCCGCCATGCCGGAAAAACAGGATAAAATCTATACCCTGTCGGCCGAAACCCCGGAACAGGCGGAAAACTCGCCCCATCTGGAAGGGTTCCGCGCCCGCGATATTGATGTGCTGCTGATGACCGATCCGGTAGATGAGTTCTGGATGCAGGCGGTCACCGAATTTGAAGGCAAGAGCTTTGCCTCTGCCACAAGGGGCGTTTCTGATCTGGATAAGGTTGCACCGAAAACAGATGCCAAAAAAGATGAAAAACAGCTAGATGAGGATGCCCGAAACAAGGAATTTGCGCCCCTGATAGCCAGGGTAAAAACCACCCTTGGCGAGAGCATAAAAGATGTGCGCCTGTCCAAAACCCTGACCGATAGCCCGGTCTGTCTGGTCGCCGATGAAGAGGGGATGGATATACAGATGGAACGGCTGATGAAAGCCCATAACAAGGATTTTGCCGGCAGCCCGCGTATTCTGGAGATTAACCCCGATCACAAGCTGATCAAGGGGATGGCCAGCCAGATTTCCGGTAATGCTGACCCGGAACTGATTGAGGATGCTGCAAAAATGCTGCTGGATCAGGCACAAATTCTGGAAGGCCGCCCGCCCGCCAGCCTGACCGACTTTGCCCGGCGCATGACACGGCTGATGGAACGCGGCCTGTCGGCCTAGGACACTTTTGAAGGCCGCCTTTCAATGGGGGCGGCCAGCCCCGCGCTATCGGAAAATTACGGGTCGCGGCGCGTTATGGGGCAGAAAAATTATGGCTGGACAGGCGAATGATAGCCAGCCAGGCCGCAATAGTTAAATGGTATAACAGGTCATTCGTAATGATTAGTTGGGGGTTCGATTCCCTCTTGCGGCACCATTTTTTCCCGATTCCCCCCCAACACTCCCATTTCAAACTATCCCCGCCTATTCAGGGGTGTGGTGCAGTTCTAGCCGGGTGCGCTCGATCAGCTGTTCGGGGTCAAATTGCAGGGCCAGTATTTCGGCCGGCGAGAGGCGCGGGGCAATCTGTGTACGTAAGGCCAGCGCCCCGCCCTGTTGCAAAAAGGCAGCAATAGGCGTGCTGATGGCCAGCGCATGGCGGGGAATGGCTTCGGACAGGCTGACCTGCATCATCAATATGGCGATATTGATGCCCTGATCGCCCTGGATAAGGGTAAAGAGATCCAGCATCCCTTTATCGGTTATATTGACAGATAGGCTGGAAAGGCTGGCAAGCAGCGCCATGCCAACTGCTTGCTGGGCGGCCGGATTGGGGGTTTGGACAAGATATTGGGTCATCTGGCTGAGGGCCTGATAGTCATTTCTGGTCAAATCCATCTGAAAATCGGTGGTGATATCTGCAAGGCTGGTCGCAGAGAGCGCCAGCTTGCCCAATATTTGCAAGCTATCGCCTGTCTTGCGGCTGTCAAAATCAAGGGTGATATCAATGCCCAGCTCATCACTTCCCAGAATGGCAAAAAAGGCGTCTATTTCACCGGGAAAACGCCCGCCCGGCATTTGCCGTAATACCAGCCCGTTCAGGGCAAGCTGGCTGCGGGTGCTATCGGGCAGTGCGTCAAACTGTGCCGAGGTCAACAGCCCGTCCAGTGTAATGCCGGCAATCTGAATTTCCAGATTATCGCGTTCAGAATAAACAGAGATATCTCTTATTTCTGCCTGGCTGCGCAAGGGGCGATTGCCATTATGGCGCTGGCGATAGGCCTCGATACGGTTATCATCAACCAGCATTAAATGCTGGCCGGACATAAAGGCAATGGTAATAACTTCCTGTTTGTCCGAGGCATAGGAGAAATTCCTGATCAGCAGATTTTCAATGGCGACAATATCATCTGCCAGCCCGTCTGTTTTCAGGGTCAGCTGTTCGGCAAAGCCCCTCTGGATACCTTTTTCAAAAATATCCACATCGCTTATATCAATATCAATACCATTTCCATGACGGCCATCTGCCTTGTAATGGCCTTTGCTATAGCGCAGCTCGGTTGTGTCATCCAGCCAGACAGAATTTTTTGCCCATGCCGTGGCAAGGCTGGCCGCCAGCCAGATGATAACGGCCAGTAACAGCCTGGCCAGTAACGGCAGGGGCGCGCGCAAAGGCAATAGCTGTGCCGGTAGAGATGTTTGGCATTGCATCGCCATTTCCGCCTCCTCTGGCAGAAGGATCGTTATCCTGTCCTGTTTAAGATAGGCCGAAAAAGGCTTGAGAACAACGCAAGATGCGTTATTGCCCTGTTCTCAGCGTGAATGTGAATATCTGGCTATCAGGCAGAAGCCGCTATCGGGGGTGTCTGGATATCAAAGCCCAGACCGGCAGGGACGTCTATATGGCTTATCCCCACCACAGACCCGTCGCTGATATCGCCTGCCAGCAGGGATTCTGCCAGCTTGTTTTGCAGCTCTGTTTGCATCACCCTTTTGAGTGGCCGTGCCCCATATTGCGGATCATAGCCCTTTTCAGCCAGCCAGTTACGCGCATCCTCGCCCAGTATAAGCTGGATATCCCTGGCCCGAAGCCGGGCTTGCAGCCGTTTGAACTGGATATCGACAATCGCGCCCATATGGCTGCGGCTCAGACGCTGGAACAGCAATATCGCATCCAGCCGGTTTAAAAATTCCGGCCGAAAGGCATCTTGTACCTCTTCCATCACCGCCTCTCTGGCATCATCGACCGGGCGGTCATCTGCCAGAGCCAATAAAGGGCCAGAGCCGAGGTTGGAGGTCAGCAATATCATGGTATTTCTGAAATCAACCCGCCGTCCCTGACCATCGGTCAGATGGCCATCATCCAGCACTTGCAACAGGATATTAAAAATATCGGGATGGGCTTTTTCGATCTCGTCAAACAGAATGACCTGATAGGGACGCCGCCGCACCGCTTCGGTCAATGCACCGCCCTCATCATAGCCGACATAGCCGGGAGGCGCGCCGATAAGCCGCGAGACAGAATGTTTTTCCATATATTCAGACATATCCAGCCGCAAAATGGCCTCTTCATTATCGAACAGAAAATCTGCCAGCGTTTTGGCCATTTCGGTTTTACCCACCCCTGTCGGGCCCAGCATCAAAAAGCTGCCCAAAGGCTGGTTCGGGTCATTCAGTCCGGCACGTGCGCGTCTGGTGGCATCTGAAATCGCCTTTATAGCCTCGCTCTGGCCGATAACACGCTGGCCAAGAACCGTTTCCATCTCCAGCAGCTTTTCGCCTTCGCCTTCCATCATTTTGGCCACAGGGATGCCTGTCCACTGGCTGATGACCTGGGCAATATGTTTTTGCTCTACCTGCTCTTCTATCAGGTTAGAGCCGGATAGTTCAGCCTTGGCAGTTTCCAGATCAGACATCAGGCCGGGCAGAATGGCATAGGTCAGCTCGGCCGCCTTTTCCAAATCGCCGCGCCGTTGCGAGACTTCCAGATTATAGCGGCAATCCTCAATCTTCTGCTGAAGCGCGGCAATCTCTGCCATCTGGCGTTTGACCGCTTCCCATTTTTGAGTCAGCTCGCGGGATTCATCGCCCAGCGTTTCCAGCTGTTTTTTCAAGGCCTCCAGACGTTTTTTGTTGGCCGGATTTTCCGCCTCGCGCAACAGGGCGGCCTGTTCAATTTTCAGCTGCATAATCTGGCGATCGGTGTCTTCCAATTGCGCCGGCTTGCTATCGGACTGGATACGAATATGACTGGCGGCCTCATCAACCACATCAATGGCCTTGTCCGGCAGGAACCGCTCATTAATATAGCGGTTGGACAGCTGGGCGGCCGCGACCAGCGCATCATCGGTAATGCGTATACCGTGATGCAGCTCGTATTTTTCTTTCAGGCCGCGCAGGATAAAGACAGTATCCTCCACTGATGGCTCGCCCACAAAAACCGGTTGAAAACGACGGGTGAGGGCAGCATCTGTTTCTACATATTTGCGATATTCATCCAGAGTGGTTGCCCCGATACAATGCAATTTGCCGCGTGCCAGTGCAGGTTTCAGCAAATTGGACGCATCCATTGCCCCATCTGTTTTACCGGCTCCGACCAGCTGATGCATCTCGTCAATAAAGACAATGATATTGCCTTCTGCTGCGTCAATTTCATCCAGAACCGCTTTCAGCCGCTCTTCAAATTCCCCGCGATATTTTGCCCCGGCGACCAGTGCACCCATATCCAGCGATAACAGGGATTTGCCAGATAAAGCTTCCGGGACATCGCCTTGCACAATGCGCTGGGCCAGCCCTTCGGCAATAGCGGTTTTGCCCACACCCGGGGCGCCTATCAAAACCGGATTATTTTTGGTACGACGTGCCAGAATTTGAATGGTGCGGCGCACTTCCTCATCACGACCGATAACCGGATCCAGCTTGCCCTGCATCGCCAGTGCGGTTAAATCGGTGGCATATTTGGACAGGCTTTCCATCATTTCGTCACTGACATCGCTGTCAATGGTACGCCCTTTGCGCATTTCATCGATAACGCTGGTTAACTGGCTTTCCTGCAAGCCTGCCTCGCGCATGATTTTAGCCGAGCTGCCCTTACCAGCTATCATTGCCATCAAAACAGCATCAACCGAAATAAAGCTGTCGCCGCGCTGTTTTGACCAGCTTTCCGCATCGGCCACAATACGCCCCAGACCGGGATCGATTAGCAGATTATCTGCCCCGCTGCCGGTTACTTCGGGAATTTTCTTCAAGCCAGCTTCCAGAGCGCTGTTCAGGCTATCCATATTTACGCCGGCGCGCATCAATAGCCGGCTTGCGGCTTGCTCGTCCTCTTCCAACAGGGCGGCCAGCAAATGCAAATCGCCCATCCTTTGATGGTTGCGGCGCAAGGCTATGGTTTGTGCTGTGCCAAAGGCTTTGCGAATGGTAGCGGTAAATTGTTCTGTATTCATTTTTTTATTCCTCACATCAGGAAGTCCGTGCCTTGCCTATGAAGCGCATGTCCTTGCAACGTTTGATAATGAAGTCCTGTTATTTTCGATAACAGGGGCAAAGGATAAAACCCGCCAAAAGCAGCATTTTACATTTCCATTTTGCCGGCATACCGGGCTGTGATACCTCACCAGCCTGCTTTGCCTTTCTTGTGTTTATGTAAGAAGCAGTTTGTTGGCTTTCAAGGCTTGTCAATCCGCTCTTTACAAAGATAAGTTAGAAAGAGAAATTTTATTTTGCGGGGAAGAGTTAAAAAAAATGTCCAAATCATCGAGAACAGGCGGAGAGCTGTTAGTTAAATGTCTTGCAAATTTAGGGGTTAAGACCGGCTTTGGTGTGCCGGGCGAATCCTATCTGGCTGTTCTGGATGCATTATATGATGCAGATATCAGCTTTACCTTGTGCCGGCATGAAAGTGCAGCCGGCTTTGCGGCTGCGGCATGGGGCAAGCTGACCGGCCAGCCCGGCATTGGCTTTGTTACCCGCGGGCCCGGGGCAACCAATGGCTCTATCGGGGTGCATACCGCCATGCAGGACAGCTCGCCCATGATTTTGTTTATCGGCCAGGTCGCGGTGGATGACAAGGGCAGAGAGGCCTTTCAGGAGGTAGATTACCGCGCCTTTTTCACGCCTTTGGCAAAATGGGCAACTGAAATTGATAATGCTGACCGCATTCCTGAAATTATCAGCCGGGCATGGCATATTGCCCTTTCCGGGCGGCCAGGGCCTGTAGTGATTGCCCTGCCGGAAGATATGCTAACCCAAATGACAGATTCACAGCCCTGTCAGCCAGTAACCATTGCCGAAGCCGGGGTTGATACAAATGCCCTGTCACAGGCCATGGAGATGCTGTCTGCTGCTAAAAAACCGCTTATTCTGGCAGGTGGCGGCGGCTGGAATGATGCCGGCAGGAAAGCCTTGCAGAGCTTTGCTGAAAGCCAGAATTTCCCGGTATCTGCTGCTTTTCGCTATCATGATGTTATTGATAATCACAGCCCCGTCTATATTGGCGATGCGGGGGTTGGGATGGCTCCGCACATTGTTGCTGCCATTAAACAGGCAGATGTTATTCTGGCACTGAATATCCGGCTGGGTGAGGGGACGACCCAGGCCTGGACATTGCTGGATGTTCCCTATGCCAAACAGAAAATTATTCATGTTCATGCCTCGGATATGGAAATTGGCAAGATTTATCACCCGGCTCTTGCGCTTCATGCCGGGCCTAATCAATTTGCGATGGCACTGGCCGGACAGGTGGCGGGGGATGCACAGCTGGCCTCGCGCAAAGCCTTTATTGAAGAAAACAGAAAGGCCTATCTTGCCTCTTTGACCCCTGCTGCTCAGGACAGCCCGGTTGATATGTCTGCGGTGATGGCGATTTTGCAAGAACAGCTGGCAGATGATGCTATCTTAACAAACGGGGCAGGCAATTTTGCCCTTTGGCCAAACAAGGCCTTTTGTTACGGGCCAAAACAGAGGCTGATTGCACCGCAAAGCGGGGCGATGGGCTATGGCTTGCCCGCAGCGATTGCTGCTGGTGTGGCCTATCCTGGTCGCCAGGTGGTGTGTTTTGCCGGAGATGGCGATATCCAGATGGGGATTGCCGAGCTGGGCACGGCTATTCAGGCAAATGCCAGGCTGATTATTATTATCCTGAATAATGGCTCATACGGGACTATTCGTATGCATCAGGAACGCGATTATCCAAACCGTATTTCCGGGACAAGCCTGTATAATCCGGATTTTGCCGCTGTCGCGCAAGCCTATGGGATGGCCGGCTTTAAAGTTGGCAAGACAGCTGATTTTGAAGCGGTGTTTGCCAAGGCAGCCCAAGCCGAAAAAGGCGCGGTTATCGAGCTGGATATCAATGTCGATGCGATTACCCCGCGTACAACCCTGACCAAGCTGCGTGGCGGGGCATAAGCGCCCCTAGCCAGCGGCTTTGGACAGGCGATCCTTTCGATAATTATGCATCCGCATTAAATTATCGGTGGCAGCATCCAGGGTTTTTGTGGCGGCTTCGGGAATGGCAGTGCCAGGACCAAAAATAGCCGCCACCCCTGCATCATACAGATATTGATAATCCTGTTGCGGAATAATGCCGCCGCAAATCACCAGAATATCTTCTGCTTCTTTTTCCTTTAGAATCTTAATTAATTCCGGCAACAAGGTCTTATGGCCTGCTGCCAGCGAGGACACCCCGATAATATGTGCGCCCATATCAATCGCTGTCTGGGCAGCTTCTTCAGGTGTCTGAAATAGCGTGCCTACCCGAACATCCATCCCGAAATCGCCAAAGGCAGAGGAAATAACCTTTGCCCCTCTATCATGGCCATCCTGGCCGAGCTTGGCCATATACAAGACAGGTGTTTCACTTGTCTCTTCACAAAAACGGCTAAAGGCGGTTTCTACCGCATCGATTTCTGCGCCACTGCCATAGGTTTGGCGATAGACATCGCGCACAGTTTCCTGTTTGCCGATAAAGCGGCCAAATACGCTTTCCAATGCAGCCGATAGCTCGCCTACACTGGCACGTGCGCGCATCGCTTCCACACTGAGTGCCAGCAAATTGCCGCTATTGTTTTTTGCGGCCTCTTTCAGGGCGTCCAAAGCGGCCGTCACAGCCTTTTCATCACGTTGCTGGCGGATTAAATCCAGGGCTTTGCTTTGCTCGGCACGTACCGCATCATTGTCAATATCCAGAACCTCGACAGGGCTATCCTCATTCGGGCGATATTTATTGACGCCAACAATAACATCCTCGCCATTATCGATACGCGCCTGTCTGGCAGTGGCCATTTTTTCGATTTCGCGTTTTGGAAAGCCTTCCAGAACCGCATCTGTCATGCCGCCCATATTCTGGATTTCTGTGATAAGTTTATCGGCTTTTTCAATCAGCTCTGCGGTCAGGTTTTCGACATAATAAGAACCGGCCAGCGGATCAACTGTATCGGTAATGCCGCTTTCATGCTGCAGGATCAGCTGGGTGTTGCGGGCAATGCGGGCAGAAAAATCTGTTGGCAGGCCAATTGCCTCGTCAAAGGAATTGGTATGCAAGGATTGTGTGCCGCCCAGTACCGCTGCCATTGCTTCTATAGTGGTGCGAATAACATTATTGTAAGGGTCCTGTTCGGCCAGGCTTGCCCCGGATGTCTGGCAATGGGTGCGCAGCATCAAGGATTTCTGATTGCCGGGCTGAAACAGCTTTTCCATCCAGCGCGCCCACAAGGTACGTGCCGCCCGCAGCTTGGCCGCTTCCATAAAGAAATTCATGCCAATACAGAAAAAGAAGGACAGGCGCGGGGCAAAATCATCCACTGCCAACCCTCTATCCCTTGCGGCTTTTACATATTCCAGCCCGTCTGCCAGGGTAAAGGCCAGCTCTTGTACCAGATTGGCTCCGGCTTCCTGCATATGATAGCCGGAGATGGAAATGGAATTGAATTTCGGCATATATTGGGCGGTATGGGCAATAATATCCGATACGATCCGCATGGATGGGGCAGGGGGATAGATATAGGTATTGCGCACCATAAATTCTTTTAAAATATCATTTTGAATCGTACCGGAAAGCTGTTGCTGGGAAACACCCTGTTCTTCACCAGCCACAATAAAAGAGGCCAGAACCGGTAATACAGCCCCGTTCATGGTCATCGAAACGCTCATATCCTGAAGCGGAATACCGGCAAAAAGGCGTTTCATATCCTCAACCGTATCAATGGCCACCCCGGCCTTGCCAACATCGCCGCGCACCCGTGCATGGTCTGAATCATAGCCTCTGTGGGTGGCCAGATCAAAAGCAACCGACAATCCCTTTTGCCCGGCATTCAGGGCTTTGTGGAAAAATTTATTGGTTTCCTCTGCGGTGGAAAAACCGGCATATTGGCGAATAGTCCAGGGGCGGACAGTATACATGGTCGCGCGCGGGCCGCGTGTAAAGGGCGCTTCGCCTGGCACACTATCTAGATGGTCAAGGCCGTCCAAATCGGCGCTAGTATAAAGCGGGGCAATATCAATGCCTTCTGCTGTACGGGTTGCCAGCGCCTCTGGTGATTTGCCTTTAAATTCTGCCTGGGCGATTTTTTCCCACCGCTTTTTTTTGTCCTGATTATCGGCCATACCCTACCTTTTTTTGGCTGAATTTCACTTACGATGAAGTGATAATAGCCTATAAAATGCAAAAATTCGAGCATCAAACAGACAGATAGATAAAATCGCCCGGGTACTTTTTTACCTTTACAGATAATAGCTATCTGTCCCATGCTCTAGCCTGTAAGGCGATATCTGCCGCGCGATTGCATATCTCAATTTTTTTTAAGAAAGAATTTCAGTGTCTGCTGGTTCTGTTTTATTTTCCATACTTTCTGTGCGTCAGCAGGGATTTTTGCTGATGATGCTGGCCACTTTTTGTTTTCCGACAATGGATGTGATGGCCAAATATTTATTGCAAAGCCAGCCGGTGATGCAGGTCGTCTGGGCCAGATATACCGGCCAGTTTTTACTGATTTTATTTCTATTTGCCCCGCGTTTGAAGAAAATCATCATCACCCGCTATCCGCGTTTGCAATTGGCACGCTCTGCTGCCCTGTTTGGCGGAACCTGTTTTTTCTTTCTAAGCCTGAATTATCTGGATCAGGGACAGACAGCAGCGATTTTTATGGTCGCGCCCTTGCTGATTACCGCAATGGCTGTGCTGTTTCTGGGCGAAAAAATAGGGCTGCAGCGCGTCCTTAGCGTGATTGCCGGCTTTGCCGGTGCGCTGGTGATTATCCAGCCGCAATCCGATATATTCACCCCTGCCTCGCTTCTGCCGCTTGGGGCGGCCAGTTTTTATGCCAGCTATTCCATTTTAACGCGCAAGCTGGGCGATGCGGAATCACCAAATACTACCCTGTTTTTTACCGCCGGATTTGGCGCGGTTTGCACCTCCTTGCTGTTGCCCTTTATTTGGGTAGCCCCCGATAGCCCGGGCGCGGTGATTATGATGGCCAGTATGTCCCTGTTTGGCGGGCTGGGGCATTATGCGGTGATATTATCCCTGCAACGGGTTGAGGCCAGCGAAACCGCACCGCTAAATTATCTGGGGGTGGTGTTTGCGATGTTCTGGGGATTTATGGTCTTTGCTGAAATTCCCGCCCCCGCCACCCTTAGCGGGGCTGCGATTATTGTCCTGTCCGGTATCTATGTATGGCGGCGCGAAAAGGTACAGAAAAAATAGTGCGCGGCCTTGTCAAAGGGGGGGCTTTTCAGGCTTTCGCATCATATGATAAAGTATCTTTTCAATTTGCGCGCAGATTTGTATGTTGGCGATCACCAATATTCGCGAAGAAACTTCAAAAAGGACATAAATGATGGACAGTATTTCAGAGCCGGTAGCCAAGCCAAAAACCAAAGCTGTATTTGACTGGGCTGACCCATTTGGTCTGGAAGCCCAGCTGGGTGAAGATGAGCGGATGGTGCGCGATACCGCCAGAGCCTATGCAGACGAAAAGCTGGCACCGCGTGTTATCGAAGCCTTTCGCGAGGAAAAAACAGATGCCGATATCTTCCGCGAGATGGGCAGTCTTGGTCTGTTAGGGGTAACGGTCAGCGAAAATTATGGCGGGGCGGGCATGAACCATGTCTGTTACGGGCTGGTCGCACGCGAGGTAGAGCGGATTGACTCGGGCTATCGCTCGATGTTGTCCGTGCAATCCTCTTTGGTAATGCATCCGATTGAAAGTTTTGGCAGTGAAGCCCAAAAGCAAAAATATCTGCCCAAGCTGGCCACCGGCGAATGGATAGGCTGTTTTGGCCTTACAGAAGCTGATGCCGGATCTGATCCCGGCTCGATGCGCACCATCGCGCGTAAAACCGACACAGGCTATGTAATCAATGGCGCTAAAATGTGGATTTCCAACGCCCCGATTGCCGATGTCTTTATTGTCTGGGCAAAATCAGAAGCCCATGATGGCAAAATCAGGGGGTTTGTGCTGGAAAAGGGGATGAAAGGCCTGAGCGCTGATCCAATCAAGGGAAAATTATCCCTTCGTGCCTCTGTCACCGGCTCTATCAGCATGAGTGATGTTGAAGTATCCGAAGAAGCACTCTTGCCAAATGTAGAAGGTCTGAAAGGGCCGTTCAGCTGTCTGAACAAGGCACGCTATGGCATTAGTTGGGGAACAATGGGGTCAGCAGAAGCCTGCTGGCACGCCGCCCATAGCTATACTATGGAGCGCAAGCAATTTAACCGCCCATTGGCGGCTAACCAGCTGATACAGCTGAAGCTGGCAGATATGCAAACCGAAATAGGTATTGGTCTGCAATCTGTTTTGCGGGTTGGCCGGATGCTGGATGAGGGTAGCTGTGCGCCGGAACTTATCTCCCTTGTCAAACGCAATAGCTGTGGCAAGGCTCTGGCCATCGCCCGTATGGCTAGAGATATGCATGGCGGCAATGGCATTTCAGAAGAATATCACGTGATGCGCCATCTGATGAATCTGGAAACAGTGAATACTTATGAAGGCACGCATGATGTGCATGCCCTTATTCTGGGGCGCGCACAGACAGGCTTGCAGGCCTTTTCCTGATCACTGCAGCTTATTAAATTGGGTGAATTAAAACCGGATGGCGGGCGGTGGTAGTTTTTTTACACCTTGCCGGCCATCCGGTTTTGATGAGGTAGACTTTCCACTAAATCTGGCCAAACGTATGAGGAAAAAATACTGGCTGGAGCAAGTCTCTCGTCTGGTGCCCAGCTATCAGGACAGGATATTTCACCGTCTCCTAGCTATGGGCAAGGAAAAACCACCCATAGGAAATCAATAACGCTGGTATCGCTGAATAAAGCGTTGCCATCACAGCTGCACCCGGTGCTAGAGCAATTGCCGGAAATAATGCATCCCCGTCATTACTGATCGCGTTGCCGATCTGCGCCGATAAGGGCAGATAGCCAGAAAGATATAATGTTGTGACCAGAATTTGTGCCCCGCATCCGGGAATAAAGCCTATTACTACCGCAATTGCCGGAGCAAAAGCCGCAACAGAGGTAAAGAGTGATTTTAGATCCAGTCCGGTCAGATGGATAGTCACCTCAAATAAAAGAAAGGCAAAAATCACCCAGCTGGTAACAAAATTTGTATCGGCAATGGTGCGCCGGATTACCGATTCATGCTCGCCTGCAACATGGCTGTTGGCCGATTTGCGTAAAACAGGCACAAGCCGGGGCAATGCCCACATACCAAAACAGAGCATCCCGCCCGCAAAGCCAAGCAAGCTAGCAGGGGCAGAAATATTTTCCGTGCGGAACATCGCATCAACATCAATTTGGAAGGCCATCATCAGCCCCAGAACAAGGCCGGGGGTGAAAATCACCATCCAGAGCCGGTCTAAAAACCTGTTTGAAAAATCTTCATGTTCGGGATCGGATAAATCGGCATGGCGAAGTGCGGTGCTTTCTTTGGGGCGCATGAAATCTGGGCCATGTATTGCATCTGCAACATATCCGGTTGCCACCCCGACCGAAAAGCCGAGCGCGATAATAAAAAATCCTGTCAAAGGCTCTTTGGCAAGCAGCAAAAAGGCGGCATCGCCCATGGTAGCGGTAAGGGTAGCCAGAACCGAGCCAAAGCTAAGCCGGCCGGAAACATATTTGGTCACCACAATGATAGCCCCGCCGCAGCCCGGCATTGCACCAAGGGCGGCGGCCAGAGGGACTTGCCATTTACCTGATTCAGCAAGGGCTTTTGTTAAATCAAATTTAAAGGCACGTTCGGCCATAAAAAATAGAAGCAAGGTACCGGCAACAAAGGTTGATACTTGCAAATATGCATCTGCTATGGCGGCGAACATCACCTCAAACAAAGTAGGGTCATAAGTAAGGGCAGTGCAAAATCCCAAAACAATTGCCAAAAGCGGCAGATTAATCCGTCGCCTGGCCTTTGTCTCGGTAATGATATGTGCAGATGTCATGCAATATGCCTTAATTCATAAGCGGTTTTTACAGCTGTTAATTTCCTGGAAGCAGCACGGCCTTCATAAGTTTGTAACCTTGCAGTAATAATTAAGAGGCTTATGAAGTTAGTCAAGGCTAATCTATGGAAAAATATTACCCGTTTATCCGTAAAATACCCCTTTTTATTGACATTTGAGAGCAGGTTTTCCATGTAAGGGCAGCAAGCGCGTTACGCGCCTGTCCAGGAGGTAGAAAAAATGGCACAAGCCGCAGAGCAGATAAACTATCCCGTCATTGACGCCGATACACCGGATGCGGTTCGGGTACTGGAAGTGCGGCACTGGACAGACAGGCTTTTTTCCTTTGAGGTAGAGCGTCCGCAAAGCTTTCGTTTTCGCTCGGGCGAATTTGTGATGATAGGCTTGCTGAATGAAGCCGGACGCCCGCTTCTTCGTGCCTATTCCATTGCTTCTCCCTTTTGGGAGGAAAGTTTAAGCTTTTATTCGATTAAGGTTGCCGATGGGCCATTAACCAGCCGCCTGCAGCATATAAAGGCGGGCGATTATATTATCATGAAGACCAAGCCTACCGGCACGCTGGTGCTGGACGCGCTATTGCCGGGCAAGAGATGCTATCTGGTATCAACCGGGACAGGGGTTGCGCCTTTTGCCTCTTTGTTGCGTGACCCTGAATTATATGAACGCTTTGATCAGGTTATATTAACCCATAGCTGCCGCGAGGTCGCAGAGCTGGGCTTTAGTATGGAGCTGGTTGCCCGCACAAAGGGCGATCCGCTGATAGGCGAGAGTGCAGAAGAAAAATTACTCTATTTTCCGACCACCACGCGCGAGAGCTATCCGCATATGGGGCGCATCACCAATCTGATGGAAAGCGGGGCATTATTTGAAAGCCTTGGTATGCCGCATCTATCGCCGAGCGATGACCGGGTAATGATTTGCGGGTCTATGAATATGAACCGCGACATGAAACAGCTTTGCCTGGATGCCGGGCTGGAAGAAGGGGCAAATTCTGCCCCCGGCCATTTTGTGCTGGAAAAGGCGTTTGTTGGCTAGCCAAGTGCGCGAATAATATTTGGAAGGCCGGTTAAATCCGGCAATAAATGTGGGATGCCCTCCAGAGCCTTGGGCGTGTTCGGATAGATAGAGGAAATACCGATAAAGGCACCTGCGCCTGCGCGCTCGGCTACGTGTCGGTCAGCAAAGGTATCGCCAACCATCGCCACCTCGCCCGGATGACAGGAAAGTGCCTCGCAAATGGCCAGAAATCCCTCAGGTTCAGGCTTTGAGCCAAAGCCGCTATCAAAGCCGACCACCATTTCCAGATAGTGGCTCACCCCGATATCCTGGCATCCCCTATTGGCAGATTCTGCGCTGTCATTGGTCAGAACAGCCATTTTATATCCGCTATCATGCAGCTCGCCTAGCGGGGTGATAACATCGCCATTTGCCACACTGCCGACACCGGCCAATGTTTCATCACGTGCCTCCAGAAACACATCGCGCAATTTTTCTCTAATCTGCGGGTCATGATGCAGCTGATTTGCCAGTTTCGGGGCTGCTTCTGCAAAGGCGGCGAACTGGGTGGCCATAGAGCCAGAAGCAAACAGGCCATCGGTATCAATTTGCCGCGTTTTTTCATCAATGCCGATAATTTTCTGAAATTCTTCTGCTGCATGGCTGCCATCTGTCAGGCCAGCGATAAAATGGGTCATGGCGATTGCACTGTTTAGCCAGGTTGCCTCCAAATCCAGCAAAACACCATCCTTGTCAAAAATGACGGCTTTAATCATAAACGCCAACCCTAACTAAATAAAAAATTTACCACTAATTACAGATAAAAATGTTTTTTCACACAGCCCTGTCTATATCATAGACAAATGCGTGATTTCTGATCATAAAGCAAGACCGGGGTTGCAAAGAAAGAACAACTTGCCTCGAAAATCGGGCGAAAGCTGGAGGATGTAAAAATGAAAATCGCTGTTCTGGATGACTGGCAGGAAAATGCCCATGAATTTGCCGACTGGTCACGGGTGACCCGGAAGCATCAGCTGGATATCTATCATGATACGATCTCCGGCTCTGCCCTTATCGAGCGGTTGCGTGAATATGATATTATATGTGCGATGCGCGAGCGCACCCTGCTTTCAGCAGAAGTGCTTGCCCAATTGCCAAATCTAAAAGCTATTATTACCAGCGGAATGCGCAATGCCGCGATTGATCTGGATGCCTGCAAAGAGCGAGGCATTATTGTAAGCGGTACGGCCTCGCCAGGCCATGCTACAGCAGAATTGGCGATGACCCTTATCGGGGTGCTGGCCCGCCAGATTGTGCTGTCTGCCAATGCGATGGCAAATGGCGGCTGGCAGGTTGCTACAGGCCGGGATTTGCGCGGGGCAAGGCTAGGCATATTGGGGCTGGGCCGCCTTGGCAGTCAGGTCGCCAAATTGGGTCAGGCCTATGGGATGGAGGTGCAAGCCTGGTCACAGAATTTGACCCCGGAACGTGCTGCAGAAGAAGGGGTTGCCTATGCAGAAAAACAGGCCTTTTTTGCCAGTTCCGATTTTATCTCTATCCATTTGAAATTATCCGAGCGGGTCACCGGTCTGGTGGGCGCAGAAGAGCTGTCCTGGATGCAGCCAGATGCCTGTATCGTGAACACCTCGCGTGCGCCTATCATTGATGAGGCGGCATTGATAAAAGCGCTGTCCACCGGCAAGCTGGGCGGGGCGGCACTAGATGTCTATCACCGCGAACCTCTGGCAACAGATGACCCGCTTCGCCAGACCCCGAACCTTGTCCTCACCCCGCATATTGGCTATGTCACGCGCCAGACAATGGCGGTGTTTTATGGCGAGACTCTGGAAAGTCTGGAAGCCTATCTGGCAGGCACGCCTATCCGGCTATTGCAATAGCAGCCTTTCTAGCGATGAATGGTTGCACCCGGATTAAAGGCGTGCCAGACAAAGGCAAAGCTGATTTTATAGGGGATCAGCTCTGCCATACCATCTGATTTTTCGCGTGTAACAGTGACTACGCCCAAATCCCGGCCATCGGCAATTTTGCGGCTATCCAGAGCGCTGGCTCTGCCCGGCTTCCATGTCAGCAATATATCTTCTGATCTGATGCTGGATTGCTGGCGCAGGCTGTCAAGTGCCCATGCCTTATCGTCTGCGATGACCACATATTCCAGCGGCGTTATCCCTGCCGGCACTTCGCCATCAAATAAAAAGGGAAAAGCGCTGCTGTCATAGCCGATATAGGGGTTCGCCCCATAGGGACGCAAAAATCCCTTTGGCGTTTGCATAATCAGGCTGTCTGCCCCTCTTGCGCGCAGCTCGGCTACAGATTCCAGCCTGGCCGGCACAATTTTAATACCGCACCGGCAAGCACGCCAAACAGGCCAGTGCCATCATATTGCTGAAACCAGCTTTCGGTTTGCCTGTCATACATAACCAAATCCGAACGGCGCAGATTGCCTGTCGTGCCGAATTCCAGCGTCTGGCCATACAGGCGTCTGTCAAAGACAATAGAGGCATTGCATAAGGGGCAATAGGTGACCGCTATCGGAACATCGCCGACCACATCATTGACAATCTCATGCCAGATCAGGATTTGCAGCGGATAGGTGTGGGTGTCGCCATTTATCGAAACGGTGATAACAGGCTCGCTATCGGCAAGTTCGGACTCGCTGACCGGCTGAAAATTCGGATTTTCGATAGAACGAATACCATCCTTGTCAGGCCCGCCCGAGCGCACCTCTTCAATAGGGGCGGTGCATTTTGTAAAATCTGTTAGCGGCCAGGAGCGCAACACAGATTGAGGTATGCGCCCACATTCTTCTGGTGCAAGAAGGGCTGGCGCCTGGCCAGATTGTGCCAGACCGACAGAGGGGAGAAAAACAACACTAAAGAAACTCACTAACAAACCAGTCAATAATCTATGCATGACCGTTGTCCTTTGATGGTGAAGTCAGCGCCTTTTATATGCGCTGTTCTGCCGATTATCAAAACAGCCAATCAGGGCAAAATTATGGTCAGCAGTTTTTTTGTAAAATTCTTTGGTAAAACAGATATTTTTTCATCCTGCAAAAGGATATCCGGTTAAAAAAATCAATTTTCTGATCTATCTTGTTTTATATATTTTTGGAACTTTTATATTTGATAAAGCGAGACCTATTCATGACCCTAGCTAAAATCATCACAGGGGCTATTTTTTCTGTTTTTCTTGTCCTGGCCTCGGCACAGGCAGGCGATATTGCCAAAGGCGAGAAAACCTTTAAAAAATGTGCCGCCTGTCATCTGGTGGATAAAGAAAAAAATAAAACAGGCCCGCATCTGGTCAATCTGTTTGGCCGCGAGGCAGGATCGCTGGAAAGCTATAAAAAATATTCCAAAGCTATCAAAACAAGCGGCATTGTCTGGAATGAAGAAACGCTGGACGGGTTTCTGGCCAAGCCAAAATCCTATCTAAAAGGCACAAAAATGGCCTTTGCCGGTCTGAAAAAAGAAGAAGATAGAGCAAATATCATTGCCTATTTGAAAAGTTTTTCTCAATAAAGACAAATAGCTCTGGCTTTTTTTGGCAGGGTTTTGCACTCTGGCGTTGTGAGTGTATTCTATCAAGGGGTGAGTGTCATGGATATGATGCAAAAATATCCGCGTATCAGCGATATGGTTGGGCCGGCAGAAAGGCGTTTGCCTAAATTTGTTCATGCCTATCTGGCAGCCGGTACCGGCATTGGCCAGGCCATGCATAAAAATGAGCAAGCCCTGTCTGAAATAGAATTGATGCCGCGTTTTCTGCGTGGTAGGGTTGCCCCGGATACCAGCTGTTCGCTGTTTGGTCAGGCCTATGCCGCCCCCTTCGGGATTGCACCTGTGGGGTTGCAATCTCTTATCTGGCCGAATGGGGAGAGATTACTGGCAAAAGCAGCAGCTGATCACAAGATTCCCTACACCTTGAGCACCGTTGCCGGCGCCGATCTGGAAACCATCGGCCCTATCGCCGGAGATATGGGCTGGTTTCAACTCTATACCCCCAGCGACAAGGCGGTGATGCGCGATTTGCTGGCACGCGCGAAAGCGGCAGGCTTTAAAACCCTGTTGGTAACGGTGGATGTGCCAGGGCCCAGCCGGCGCGAGGAAATGCGTCTGGCCGGTGCGCCCATCGGATCGCGTAATCCGATGGCATTGACCCCGCGTGTTTTCTGGCAATGTATGACCCATCCCGTCTGGTCTCTGGCCGCGCTGGCCAATGGCGGCAAATTCAGCTTTAAAAATCTGGTACGCTATAGCAATCCGGGGGATGGTGATGATATCACGACCTTTATCGGCCGGCAGCTAAATGGCTCGCTGACGTGGGAATATCTGGACGAGATAAGAAAAGAATGGGATGGCCCGCTGATTGTGAAGGGTATATTGCATACTGATGATGCTCGTCAGGCGGTAAAGGCGGGAGCAGACGGGCTGGTGATATCCAATCATGGGGGGCGCCAGCTGGATGCCGCCCCGCCTTCTATCACTATCTTGCCGCAAATCCGCGATTTGCTTGGCAATGAGGCAAAGCTGCTATTTGATAGCGGGGTGCGCTCTGGCCTGGATGTGGCTCGGGCTTTGGCCAGCGGAGCAGATTTTGTCCTGCTGGGACGCGCCTTTATGTTCGGGCTGGCCTGTCTTGGCGCGCAAGGCGGCAACCATGTTGCAGATATCCTGAAAGACGAGCTGGAAAACACAATGGTTCAGCTGGGCGTTACAACGCTGGATGAGCTGAAAGCTACCCGCAAATATGGCTAAAAGCCTGACAGATTAATCTGTTTGTGTTTTATCGGGTGGGGCGATGCGCCCGCGCAATGTGGCTGGAAGCTGTGCCAACATGAACAGGCCGGTTAACGGGGCGGCGAAAAAGACCTTAAACCACACCCAGCCATCATCATCCAGCATCCGCCATGCCCCTTCATTAGCCAGTGCCAGAAAGCCGAAAAACAGCCCCCAGCGCAAGGATAATAGCCGCCAGGTTTCAGGATTTAGGGAAAATTGTGCGCCGAAAAACAGCTTCATTACCGCATGACCGCGCAGCCAGCCTCCCAAAAGGATAAGAGAGAATAAGCCGTTAAACAGGCTGGGCTGGATTTTAATAAACAGGCTGTCACCAAACAGCATGGCCGCAGCGGTAAAGACAGCTGAAACCAGAACTGAAAACAGCGCAAAGGCCGCCCATCGGCGCTCTATGATGCGGTTATAAAGAATGATAAGTGCTGCACAGGCCAATGCGGCCTGGGCGCCAACAAAAATATCTGCCAGCGCATTGCCGATAAACAAAGCGGCAAGCGGGGCAATTTCTGCGGCCATTGAAACCAGTCTCATGCGGGTTTTGTTCTTTCTTAAAAAATATCGGCTTTAAAAAATACCGGCTTCCAGACCAGCGGCAAAACCGCCGCCCAGCTCTGCGACCTGTGCTTCAAAATCCGGTTGATAATCACCTTTCAGGATAAGGGGCGGGCGCACCATCCGCCAGCGAAGGGCATGGGCAAACCGGCCAAGCGTATCAGCTGTGGCCGTACCATCCAGGCCAGCACGAATATAAAAAGCAACCGGCAGACCATCGGTGTGATACAGCCAGTCATTATAGCATCGGTCAAATATATCCTTGGTCAGGCCGGCCATATAGCCAATATTTTCAGTGGTCGCGATAATCAGACCATCACAGGCCAGCCCGTCCTGGCTGGTAACCTTTTGAGAATTTTTATGAATGGCGGTTATCTTCTCGCTATGGGCGTTGATTTCGGCAAAGCATCTATCGGCAAGCCTTTGGGTATTTGCCGAAGGCGCATGAGAGACAAAAAGTAATGTTTTCATCTGATAAACCCTGTTTGCCCCTTTTATCCATTCCCATCGCAAAGGCGGGTTATATTGCGCGCCCCTTATGAAAAGCGTAGCATGGAGCAGGATAAAAGTCGATCACCTGTAAATGGGCTGAAAGGCGCTGCTTTCCGGCGCAAAACCCGGTCAAGAGAGAGATGAAAATATGCCATTGCTTACCAAGGATGAAATTGCCCTGTTGCAAGAAGAATTGCCACAATGGCAGCTTGACCCGGAGGGGAGGGCAATGGATATCTCTTATAAATTTGCCAATTTTCCCGCCGCCATGGGATTTATGATGCAGGTTGCCATTTTGGCGGAAAAACAGAACCATCACCCTGAATGGTCAAATGTCTATAACCGGGTGGATATCCGGCTGACCACCCATGATGCGGGCGGGCTTTCCGATAAGGACAGGGTTCTGGGCAAATCAATCACCGCGATTGCCGCACAGGCAGAAGCGATTGTTCTTTGATGATAGAGATAGCGAACCCGGCCACATTGTGGATGGTTGCCGGCGTTTATGTGCTGGCAGGTTTTATCAAGGGCATTATCGGGATTGGTCTGCCCACTACCGCGCTGGCATTGCTGACGATAATTGTTACCCCGCTTGAGGCAATGGCGATAAATATCCTGCCCATGATGGCGACCAATATCTATCAGTTTTTGCGTGCTGACAGCTATCGCCAGTTGCTGCGTGATTATTGGCGTTTTGCCTCGGTAATGGTGATATTTCTGCTTTTTGCGTCATTTTATGCAGCCGGTTTGGGCAATGATATTATCCGTTTGCTGATCGCCATTTCGGTTATGATTTTTACGCTGAATAACTTGTTTGGCTTGCATTGGCGGCTTAATCCGCGCCATGATCGGCAATGGCAATATGCGATGGGCAGCTTATCGGGGATATTGGGCGGTCTGACCTCTATCTGGGGGGTGCCAATGACTATTTATCTGGTGATGAAACAGCTGCAACCAAAGCAATTTGTGGATGCGACCGGATTTTTGATTTTAATTGGCTGTTTTCCCCTTACCGCTGGCTATGTAAAAACAGGTATTTTAACCTCTGCGGCTATTTTGCCTGCCTGTGCCGGCCTTGTCGGGGCCTTTATCGGTTTTTATTTCGGGGCGCGCACGCGCAATCTGGTCGCTCCGGCCGTGTTCCATCGCCTGGTGCTGGTCATGTTTCTTGTGATGGGTCTGAAGATGAGCTATGATAGTCTGCTTGCCTATAATCTTTTGCCCTAGCTGATATGTCTTTCATCGCCTGGATATATTTATTATCGCTTTCCTTTATCTGGGGCGCTTCTTTTTATTTTATCGAGGTGGGTCTGGTGTATCTCAGCCCGGCCTGGCTGGTCAGTTTGCGCTTATGCAGTGCGGCGATTATCCTGACCGCCTATCTGTTTATCCGGGGGCGGTTTTTGCCGACCAGCCTTGCTTTCTGGGGCGGGGTGCTGGTGATGGGGGCAATAAATAATCTGCTGCCCTTTTTCCTGATCGCCTGGGGCCAGGTTTTTGTGACCGGCGGAATGGCCTCTATCATTAATGCCAATACAGCCTTTTTCGGGGTGTTGATATCAGCTATTTTTTTACAGGCAGAACCGCTTCGCCTGCATCGGCTTATCGGGGTGGCGCTGGGCATTGCCGGGGTTGCCACCGCGATAGGGTTTGAGGCGATAGAGGGAACATCTGCGTCTATCTATGGCTCGCTGGCGATATTGGCGGCGACTTTGTCCTATGCGCTGGCCGGGGTATGGGGCAAGCTGAAACTGGCTGGCTGGCCAGCGATTGAGGTAGCCTGCGGGATGCTGATATGTTCGGCCAGCCTGTCTGTACCATCGGGTTTTATACTCTCCGGGATGCCGTCACTATCCCTGTTTCAGCTGGAAAACCTGCCCGCTTTGCTGCAATTGATTATCGGCATTGGCATTTTGGGAACCGCACTGGCCTATCCGTTATATTTTCGGATATTGGCACTGGCAGGGGCGTCTAATCTGTTGCTGGTCACCATAATTGTGCCGGTTTTTGCCGTTGGCCTGGATGCCGCACTTTTAGGGCAATGGGTGGGGATGCGCCAACTGGCCGGATTTGGGCTGGTAGCGATAGGGCTGGTGATAATGGATGGCCGATACCGCCGCCCTAATAGCCGAAATAATTAAGCCCCCATAAACAGGCAAAGCCAGCAATCAGCGTGATGATAACCGAGCGTGTCAGCAAGGCCACAAGGATGGCAAGACAGGCAGCTGGCAAGCGCAGATTATCTGAAAACGCAATGCCGCTATCGCCTGTGACCATCACAGAATGGGTGATGATAGGGGTTAGAACAGCAATGGGCACAAAATACATGGCCCGTTCAAACCAGGCAGGTAATTTTGCCGGCAACCAGCCTGTCAGGGGTAAAAATCGCGTGGAAAAGGTCAGCGCGCCACATAAACACATCAGAATAAACAGGCTCATTTTACCGCCTCCATCTGATTATCCTTGTCCAGATAGCTAACTGCCCAGCCGGTGGCAATGCCGATAATAGCCGCACAAATCAGCCAGAGATTCCAGACCATATCATGTAAAATAAGGGCGGTTATGCCCGCACTGAGCGCGGCAAAAATTTCTGCCCGCCTCTTTATCACAGGGGCAAGCACCGCAATAAAGGATAGAGGAACTGCAAAACCAAGCTGCAGGCTTGCCGGAACCGCTGTACCCAAAAATGCCCCGGAAATGGTGGAAATCTGCCAGACAATGAACAGCAACAAGCCTGTCCCCAGCAAATGATAATGCAAAAAATCAGATTTGGGGCCACCACGAAAGCGGATGATAGACATGGCATAGGCTTCATCGGTTAGAAGATAGGCCAGCAAAATGCGCCAGCGCAGAGGCAGGCTTTTTAAATAGCTCGCCACCGATAGCCCATATAATAAATGACGTAAATTAATCGTGCTGACAGATGCCAGAATAACCCCGGCCGGGGTTGCACTGGCCACCAGCTGGGCAAAGACAATCTGGCTCGCCCCGCCAAATAAAATAACCGATAGCAAACAGGTTTCAAGGATGCTCATCCCGCTTTCCACCCCCAAAATGCCATAGACTAGCCCGAAAGGGATAATGCCAATCTGTAGCGGCAATTCATCAAGCAGGCCGCGTTTAAATTCATCAAGGGCGGAGGTCATATCAGCGTTTCACCAGCGATTTTGAAAGTTATTACAGCACAGGCGATATCAGGGGCGGCAATCTGCAGGCAAGCGAAAAATAGACAAGCCAAATATCTGCCAAATACTAGGCAAGATACTGCGCTTTTGCTATGCAGGCAATATGCTATCCAGAAGCTGACCAGATAAAATGAGATACCAAAAGATGATAAAAGCGATTGATACTTTAGGCGCAGAGGCTCTGACAGGAAAAACCCTTTTGATGCGGGTGGATTTTAACTGTCCGCTGCAGAAAGGAAAAGTTGCAGATGCCACCCGAATAGACAGGATCATGCCCGGTATCAGGGCGCTGCTGGATAAAGGGGCAGGGATTATCCTGCTCAGCCATCTGGGGCGGCCAAAAGGCAGGGTTGTTCCGGAAATGAGCCTTGCACCTGTCGCTGCCTATATCGAGGAAAATTATGATGCTTCCCTGCCTTTGATAGCGGATTTGGACGGGCTGTCACAACCGGGGGTTGGCCAGATGATATTGCTGGAGAATCTGCGTTTTTGGCCAGAAGAGGAAGCCAATGATGCCGGCTTTGCAGAAAAGCTGGCAAAATATGGCGCGTTCTATGTCAATGATGCCTTTTCTTGTGCCCACCGCGCCCACGCCTCTACCCATGCACTGGCACAGCATCTGCCGGCCTATGCAGGGCCTGCCCTAATGGCCGAGGTCAATGCCCTGAAAACAGCGCTGGAGACGCCAAAAAGGCCGGTTGCAGCAGTGGTTGGCGGGGCAAAAATCTCTACCAAGCTGGATGTTTTAACCCATCTTATTAGCCGCGTTGATCATCTGATTCTGGGCGGCGGTATGGCCAATACTTTCCTGGCAGCACAGGGCTATGATATGGCCGGATCGCTGATGGAAGCTGACCTTGTTGATACCGCAAAAAATATTCTGAAATCTGCAAGTGAAAAAGGATGTGCTATCCATCTGCCAAAAGATGGGCAAGCGGCAAGAGAATTTAAAAAAGGGGCTGATGCACGTATCATTGCCAATGAAGCGCTGGCAAAAGATGAAATGATGCTGGATATCGGGCCAGAGGCTGTCGCAAGCTATAGCGCGGTTATCCGCGAGGCAAAAACAGTGCTGTGGAACGGGCCAATGGGCGCGTTTGAAATTCCTCCCTTTGATGCAGGTACAAATGGCCTTGCCCGATATGTGGCGGATTGTACAGCAGATGGGCTGGTTTCTATCGCCGGGGGCGGGGATACGGTTGCGGCGCTAAATCATGCCGGCTGTGCGGATAAGTTCAGCTATATCTCGCTGGCAGGCGGGGCATTTCTGGAATGGATTGAAGGGCGCGAATTGCCGGGTATTGCTATTTTGGATAGCGCGCCCTAGATCAGGTAAGAGAAGCGCTCACTGCGTGTTCGCCAGACAATTAAGGGGCTTTGTGCGATGTTTTTTACCAATCCATTTAAATCCCGCCTGCCAGAGGCAGAAGAAGCGCTAAAGGGGCGAGCCGTTGCCATTATGTCGCCCGGGGCGCACGCAGCCCATGGCCGTCCTATTGCCCCGCCTTTTCCGGAAGATGTGCAGCTGGTACAGCTGGGTCTGGGCTGTTTTTGGGGCGCAGAGCGACTATTTTGGACACAAGAAGGGGTCTATAGCACGGCTGTTGGCTATGCAGGCGGGCGCACCCCAAACCCCACCTATGAAGAGGTATGTTCCGGGCAAACCGGCCATAGCGAGGTAGTATTGGTTGCCTTTCAGCCCGATATTCTGTCTTTTGAGGCATTGCTTGCCATTTTTTGGGAAGGCCATGACCCGACACAGGGCAATCGTCAGGGAAATGATATTGGCACGCAATATCGCTCTGTTATCTATACATCATCTGCTGAAATGCTGGAGGAGGCGCGGCGCACTGCCCGTCATTATGGCCAGAAACTGGCCGCAAGCGGCTTTGGGCAAATCACGACAGAGATAAAATCTGACCAGACATTTTATTATGCCGAAGAATATCACCAGCAATATCTGCATAAAGTGCCAAATGGCTATTGCGGGCTGGCGGGATGCAATGTGCGCTATCAGGCATGATTTTTTAGTGATAAAGCGCATAACAGGCAAACTAAAGGCTTGATCTTTTGCCAGCCCTTGTATATTCTTCGGCCACTATTTCTTTATATAAAGCCAAAATCGGCTACGGATGTTAAAAATGAAAGTTGCAAGTTCACTGAAAACGCTGAAGTCTCGCGATCGTAACTGCCAGGTGGTGCGTCGTCGTGGCCGTTTATATGTTATCAATAAAAAGAACCCGCGTATGAAGGCACGCCAGGGATAATCTTTTTTGTCTCCTCATCCAGAATATGAGGATAAAATAGCTGATATACGATAAGCCGCATGAAAATCCTCATGCGGTTTTTTGTTTGTTGGAAAAGAAATACTGGATATTATTCACAAACAAACCGATATCGAGATACGTCGAGGTTTTCAGATAGGAAGAATACGATGTTACTGCCAGAACCGGAACAGAATATTCTGGACAGGCGCGATGAAATTGTTGCCGCGCTGAAATCGATGTTGCCAAGGGGATGTGTTATCGATGATCGCACCACCATGAAGGCCTTTGACAGTGACGCGCTATCTGCCTATCGCAATCTGCCTCTGGTCGTAGTGTTGCCGGAAACCGCCGGGCAAGTGGCGGATGTGATGAAATGGTGCCGCGATAATAAGGTGAAAATTGTTCCCCGCGGGGCAGGCACCAGCCTTTCTGGCGGGGCATTGCCCTTATCAGACGGGGTATTGCTGGGCTTGGGTAAATTTAATCAAATTACGGAAATTGATTATGAAAACCGCACAGTTACCGCCCAGCCGGGCGTAACCAATCTGGCCATCACCACCGCGGTTCAGGATAATGGCTTTTATTATGCCCCTGACCCCTCTAGCCAGATTGCCTGTTCAATTGGCGGGAATATTGCAGAAAATTCAGGCGGGGTACATTGTTTAAAATACGGGCTGACCACCAATAATGTATTGGGCATTGAAATGGTCACCATGGATGGCGAGATTGTTCGTCTTGGCGGCAAGCATCTCGACGCGCCCGGTTTTGATATTTTAGGGATAATGACCGGCTCGGAAGGGCTTTTGGGTGTGGTCACAGAAGTCACAGTTCGGATCTTGCGCAAGCCTGTGACCCAGCGCGCCATGCTGGTCGGTTTTGATAGCGCCCAGCAAGCCGGACAGGCGGTAAGTACGGTTATCGGGGCAGGTATTATCCCGGCCGGTATGGAAATGATGGATAATCCGGCCATCAATGCGGCCGAAGATTTTGTGCAGGCTGGCTATCCAAGAGAGGCAGCGGCCTTGCTAATCGTCGAGCTGGACGGCCCGGAAGTTGAGGTGGATTACCTGCTGGACAGGGTTGCTGGCCTGATGAAAACCTCCGGGGCAAGCTCTATGCGCGTTAGCCAGTCCGAAGAAGAGCGCAATCAGTTCTGGGCAGGGCGAAAATCGGCTTTCCCTGCGGTGGGGCGTATCTCGCCGGATTATTTATGTATGGACGGGACTATCCCGCGAAAGGCCTTGCCGGAAATGCTGACCAGAATGTCCGCGATGAGCCAGAAATACGGCTTGCGGGTGGCCAATGTGTTTCACGCAGGGGACGGTAATTTGCACCCGCTAATCCTGTTTGATGCCAATGCCGAAGGCGAGCTGGAACGTGCCGAGGCATTCGGGGCAGAGATTTTACAAAATTGTGTGGCATTAGGCGGCGTTTTGACAGGCGAGCATGGGGTAGGCGTGGAAAAGCGCGACCTGATGGGCGAGATGTTCAGCGAGGATGATTTAAAACAGCAGCAACGCCTGAAATGCGCCTTTGACCCGGATCATTTGCTTAATCCGGGCAAGGTGTTTCCTGTTCTGCATCGCTGTGCAGAGCTGGGGCGGCTTCATGTCCATCATGGCCAATTGCCCCATCCCGATATTCCGCGCTTTTAGCCCCCGAACCAGATAAAAGGGGCAAAGCCCACCCAAATTTAATGCCACAAGGAGAGGGTATGGCACGCTACACGCCAGAAACATCTGCGGAAATAGAAAGCATCATTAAAGATGCGCTGTTGCAGAAAACGCCATTGAAAATATCCGGCTATGGCACAAAAGCAGGGCTTGGCGGCCAGGTACAGGCATCAGACGAGTTAAGCCTTGCTGGCCATAAGGGGATTACCGATTATCAGCCGGAAGAGCTGGTGATGGTGGCACGTGCCGGCACGCTGCTGGCTGAAATTGAAGAAGCGCTGGCGCAAAAAGGCCAGATGCTGGCTTTTGAGCCGCCGCATCTGGAAAGGTTTTACGGGACTGAACATACCGGCTCTCTTGGCGGGGTCATTGCGTGCAACCTGTCTGGCCCGCGCCGTATTTCAGCTGGGGCGGCACGCGATTATCTATTGGGATTTGATGCGGTTTCAGGACGTGCGGGCTATTTTCGTTCCGGCAGCAAGGTGATGAAAAATGTCACAGGCTATGATCTGTCCAAATTAATGTGCGGGTCATTCGGGATGCTGGCGGTGATGAGCGAGATTACCCTAAAAGTTCTGCCGCGCCCGGAATATGTGGCCAGCCTCTCGCTGAAATGTGCCAGCCTGGCCGAAGCCCAATCTGTTCTGTCTGCTGCTTTTGGATCGGCAACCGAACCGTCCGGCGGGGCAATTCTTTCCGAGGGTGGGGGGTTTGTGGCCACTATCCGGCTGGAGGGGGTAAAGATATCGGTAGAGGACAGGCTAAAGAGCCTGTCTGATTTGCTGGCATCTTTTGGTGATTTAAGCGTTAAAGGCCAGGAAGAAAGTAATGATTTCTGGGCAAATATGCGCGATATCAGCTTTTTGGATAAAGGGGCAGAACAGGTCTGGAAACTCTCGGTTACCCCTTCACTTGCTCCGCAGATTATTGCCGAAATTCAAAGTTCCTTTGATATTGAATTCGGGCTGGATTGGGCAGGGGGGCTAATATGGCTTTCCGGTTCTGGTGCGGGGCTTGGCACGCATATTCGACAGGTTCTGGTCGCAAATGGGGGCGGTCATGCAACGCTGATGCGCGCAAGCGATAGCCTTCGTGATAACCAGCCTGTCTTTCAGCCATTAGGCGAGGCGATTGGCGGTCTACAAACCCGTATCAAAACCGCCTTTGACCCGGAAAATATTTTAAATCCGCAAAGAGTTAATCTGGGAGGCGAAGCCGATGCAAACGCATTTTAGCAAGGCGTCTCTGGAACGTCCTGAAATTAAAATGGCAGATGACATTTTGCGTAAATGCGTGCATTGCGGCTTTTGCACCGCTACCTGTCCGACCTTTGTTCTGACAGGCGATGAGCGCGATAGCCCGCGCGGCCGTATCTGGATGATGCGCGATGCGCTGGGGGGCGGGGATACAGGCGATCAAATGGCAATGGCGGATGTGGGCTATCATCTGGATCGCTGTCTGGGCTGTATGTCATGCATGACCACTTGCCCTTCTGGTGTGGATTATCTGCATCTGGTGGATATTGGCCGGGCAGAGGTAGAGAAAACCGCAACCCGTCCGATAGCAGATGCGCTTATCCGTAAATTGCTGGCAGGGCTAGTCCCGCGTGCCGGACTATTTAATCTGGCACTAAAGCTGGCCAGGCTGGGGCGCCCCTTTGCCGCGATAATGCCGCGCCGAATAGCGGCCATGCTGCGCTCTGCCCCTGAAAAATTGGGCGGGGTGGATAAAATAGGGGCAATCGATCAGATATTTGCCCCTGAAAAACCGGTTCAAAAGCGCGTTATCCTGTTGCAGGGCTGTGCCCAACGCGCCATAGCCCCTCAGATTAATGCCGCAACCTTGCGCCTGCTTTCTCGGCTGGGGGTAGAGGTGGTGGTACGCCAGCTGGCCAGCTGTTGTGGCGGTCTTGCCCATCATATTAATGAAAGTGATAGCGCCCATCAGCATATGGCGGCAACCGCGCGTGCCTGGAAGGCTGACATTGACAAGGGCGATCTGGATGCAATTATCGTCAATACTTCGGGTTGCGGAACAACTTTGAAAGATTATGCACATCTGTTTTCCGCAGATGCAGAGCTGGCACAAACAGGCGAAAAAATTGCATCACTGGCCATGGATATTACCGAGTTTCTGGCCACCCATACAGATCTGCCAGCCTTGCCGGAAAAAGGATTATCGGTTGCCTATCATGCTGCCTGCTCTCTCCAGCATGGGCAAAAAGTGACAAGCGCGCCCAAAAACTTGCTGGCAAATGCCGGATTTGAGGTGCGGCCAATTGCTGAATCGCATTTATGCTGCGGGTCGGCCGGGGTCTATAATATCCTGCAACCTGAATTGGCCGGCCAGCTGCAAAGCCGCAAGATAGGCAATATCAACAAGGCAAATGCCGATATTGTGGCGGCGGGTAATTTAGGCTGTATCAACCAGATAGCAGGGGCAGATGCCCCTGTCTGTCACACCATACAATTGCTGGATTGGGCCTATGGCGGGCCTGTTCCGCAAGGGCTGGAAAATCTGGCATCCAGAGACCAGCCAGAACAGGGCTAGCCTTTCCAGGGTGTTTTTTTCAGGACAGGTCAAAGAAATCATTGCCCTTGTCATCGGTGATGATAAAGGCCGGGAAATCTTCTACCTCGATCCGCCAAACCGCTTCCATGCCGAATTCCGGGAATTCCAGAACTTCTACCTTTTTGATGGATTCCAGCGCCAGCTTGGCCGCAACCCCGCCTATCGAGCCAAGATAAAAGCCGCCATGTTTTTTACAAGCCTGTTTAACCATGGCAGAACGATTGCCCTTTGCCAGCATTACCATAGACCCGCTTGCTTCCTGGAACCTGTCCACATAGCCATCCATTCGCCCGGCTGTTGTTGGCCCGAACGAGCCGGATGCCATGCCATCGGGGGTCTTGGCAGGGCCGGCATAATAGACCGGATGATTTTTAATATAATCAGGCAAGCTGCCTGTTTGTTCCAGCTGTTCCAGCAATTTGGCATGGGCGATATCTCTTGCCACCACCATAGGGCCGGTCAGCTTGACCCGGGTTTTTACCGGATATTGGGTAAGGGTGGCCAGAATATCGGCCATTGGCTGGTTCAGGTCAATCGCTACCGCATTATCTTCTGCCTCTTCGGCAAGGTCAGGCAGATATTTGGCCGGATCGGTTTCCAGCTGTTCCAGAAACAGCCCTTCTGCGGTAATCTTGGCGCGAATTTGTCTATCAGCTGAACAGGAAACCCCAATGCCGATAGGACAGCTTGCCCCATGGCGTGGCAGTCGGATAACCCGCACATCATGGCAGTAATATTTACCGCCAAACTGGGCGCCGATCCCCAGCTCTCTGGTCATGTCCAGAATAATTTTTTCCCATTCCAGATCGCGCCAGCCATGCCCGGAATTTGAACCGCTGGTCGGCAGATTATCCAGATCGCGCACCGATGCCTTTTTAACGGTCTTCAGATTATATTCAGCAGAAGTGCCGCCAATAACAATCGCCAGATGATAGGGCGGACAGGCCGCTGTGCCGAGCGAGACAATCGCTTCTTTTAAAAATTCTCTTAAACTTTCGGGATTCAGAACCGCCTTTGTTTTTTGATGCAGGAAAGTCTTGTTGGCAGAGCCGCCCCCTTTTTGAATAAAGGTAAATTTATATTCAGCCCCTGACCCGGCAGCGATATCAATTTGTGCCGGCAGATTATTGGCGGTGTTTTTTTCTTCAAACATGGTTAAGGGGGCAAGCTGGGAAAAACGCAAATTATGCGACTGATAGGTATTGTAAATGCCGCGTGACAGGGCTTTTTCATCCTCGCCGCCGGTCAGCACTTGCTCGCCTCTGGTCGCATTGACCAGCGCGGTGCCGGTATCCTGGCACATGGGCAGGACGCGATTAGACGAAATAACCGCATTTTTAATCATTTCCAATGCCACAAACCTGTCATTATCGGTCGCTTCGGGGTCATCCAGAATGGCTTTGAGCTGGGCAAGGTGAGAGGGGCGCAAAAGATGCGAGACATCGGCCATAGCCTGTTCTGCCAGCAAGGTCAGCCCTTCTGGGTCAACTTTCAAAAATGGCCGCCCGTCCAGATTAAGCGAGGTTACATATTCTTTTGAGATACAGCGATAGGGCGTATCATCGCCTGTGGTTGGCAATAAAGGGCTATAATCGAAATCCGCCATCTGTCATTCCTCTTATCTGGGCGTTTTGAGCGTTGTAAAAAAAAGGCCTGGCATGAAAGGGCAAGGCAATTGTGAAAAGATTTATTTCTTTGGGGCAGGGTCTTTGCGAAAACGGTCAAGAGAGACGATTTCTGCCCCGTCACCATTATTTTCCCCGCCATGAATGGCAGCTATGTTTGCGCTGTCTGATGGCACAGAGGCCGGGGGGATATTTTTATCCTTTGGGCTATCTGTTTTATTGGCAGCCGGGGCGCTATCCTCCTCTGGCAAGGCATCCAGCGCATCAGGTGCGCTGAACTGCAAGCCAAAGCCAACAGATGGGTCATTGAAATGGGTCACCGCAGCAAAGGGAATGTTCAGATTATGATGCACACCAGAAAAAGACAGGGTGACAGAAAAATGTGATTCGCTGACGTGCAAATCCCAGAATTGATGCTGCAGAACAATGGTCATTTCATTGGGGTTGGCCGCTTTCAGGGTTTCAGACATTTGCACCCCCTCTGCAGTGGTCTGGAAGGTGATGTAAAAATGGCTTTCGCCTGGCAGGCCTTCATGCTCTACGAGAGCAAGCGAGCCTCTGACAACGGTGCGGAGCGCATCTTCGACCAGCAGCTCGTAATTTATTGCTGCCTTTTGTTCTGTATCATCCATCCCGGCGTACCCTTTTTTGCCTGTGCCAGCATCTCCCCCCCGCTTGCCTGTTTTTGTCTGTCTTGCGAACCTGGTTTGCAGAGCAGATTGTAAAAACATGGCACAGCGGCAATTTAGTGGGATCGCTTCTGTTGCCAGGTGCGATCCCGAACCCCGCCTGTCCGAGCTCAATCGAACAGGGCTTTAAAAATGGTTTTTGTTACCGCGTTACGCAGCAACAGCAACCGGAGCAGTGTTGTCGTTTGCAACTACTACATGGCCCGATAACGGCGGGTACCATACCGAACGAAGATAAGGCCTTTACCACATGCGTCGATCCTGTTTCGCCCCCAAAAGCTGTATCTATCCAGAGGGTTAATCTGCTGGCCAGATACATAAAACTGTAATGGTGGAGGCGCCGGGTACCGCCCCCGGGTCCGCCCTGCTTATTTCGCAATATGTTTATCGTCATAGTCAACAAAAGCTGACATCCTCATTATATCGGGAAACTGTGTTTTTTGAAAGTTTTTTACATCTGCGATAGCCATCATCTGGTATCGCGGTGATTGTTTTGCTAGTGTCTGTAGAGGATAAACCATATCAACGGATAAGAGTTTTTTCATGCGTCAATATCTTGATCTTCTTGAGTATGTGCTGGAAAAAGGCAGCGAGCGCGGGGACAGAACCGGCACCGGCACGAAATCGGTGTTTGGCTGGCAAATGCGCTTTGATCTGCAACAGGGATTTCCTGTACTGACCACAAAAAAGCTGCATCTGCGCTCGATTATCCATGAATTATTATGGTTTATTCAGGGCGATACCAATATCGGCTATTTGCGGGATAACGGGGTGTCTATCTGGGATGAATGGGCAGATGAAAATGGCGATTTGGGCCCGGTCTATGGCCAGCAATGGCGGCGCTGGCAAACCCCTGAGGAAGGGCGGGTTATCGACCAGCTTATGGATGTGGTAAGGGCTATCCGCACCACCCCCGAATCGCGCCGGCTGATCGTTTCTGCCTGGAATCCGTCTGATATCCCGAATATGGCCTTGCCGCCCTGTCATTGCCTGTTTCAATTCTATGTCAGTGATGGCAAATTATCCTGCCAGCTTTATCAGCGTTCTGCCGATATCTTTTTGGGCGTGCCTTTCAATATCGCTTCCTATGCGCTGTTGACCCATATGATGGCACATATCACCGGCTTGCAGGTCGGCGATTTTGTGCATTCCCTGGGCGATGCCCATTTATATCTGAACCATATAGAGCAAGCACGTCTGCAATTACAGCGCAGCCCGGGCCCCTTACCGCAACTAAAGCTGATAAACCCGCCAGATGAACTCACCGATTTCCGTTTTGAGCATATAAAGCTTAGCGGATATGAAGCTGCGCCATCTATCGCTGCACCTATCGCGGTTTAGAGGCAGGGGCATGACAGGCAGCCGGTCAGATTTGCAAATGGTATGTGTCGTGGCGATGGCCCGAAACCGGGTTATTGGCGATGGCAGCGATTTGATCTGGCATTTGCCAGGTGACCTGAAGCGCGTGAAAGAACTGACCATGGGCTGTCCCCTGATTATGGGGCGGCGAACATGGGAGTCGATTGGACGGGCGCTTCCCGGCCGCCTGAGTATTGTTTTAACTCGAAATTCAGGCTGGTCCGCACCCGAAGCCCTGGCCGTGCAAACCATTGATGCGGCGATAGAGGCAGGGGCAAAATGGCTGGCACAGCAAGGGCAGGAGGAAAACCGCCTTATCCTTTTTGGTGGAGGCCAGATTTACTCAGCCGGTCTGGACTATTGCAATCTTATCGAAGCGACCTTTATCGATGCTGCCCCGAAAGAGGGGGTGCGTTTTCCTGCCTTTGAGGAAAGCGCATGGGAGGATATCCATTTGCAGAGCATAGAGGCAGGACAAAGCCATCCGGCTTTTCATTATC
>JAYOMZ010000002.1:95851-122580 GCA_038121125.1 Alphaproteobacteria bacterium | reverse complement strand
CCGGCCCGCCCGTTATATTAATCGCCTTGCGCAATCTTCTTATATGTACATCTACTGTGCGCATTCCGACATAGACATCATCGCCCAAGACGCTGTCAAGCAATTGATCCCGGGAATAGACCCGCCCCTGATTCCGCATAAAATGTTCCAGCAATCTGAATTTTGTTGGGCCCAGATGTATAGAAGTACCATCTCGTAAAACGCGCTTTTTCTCGAGATCCAATTCAATATCGCCGCCGGTAAGCCTGCCATCATATCCGCGTGAATGGCGGCGCAATACAGCCTTGATCCGTGCGACCAGCTCTGCCGGGCTAAAGGGTTTGGTGACATAGTCATCTGCTCCGGCTTTGGCACGAAAATAATTTCTTAAAAAATTTATCGCCCGCCCTTCGTGGCGCAACAGAAAAAAACTTGTTCCCACCCCTGCGGTAACCACCAATAGCGCATCCACCAGATGGATACGCTCAAAAATCAGCAATAATACAACCGCGACTATCACCCCGGACAGTAGCCGTAAAATCCGCCGTCCCAATCCGATTAGGTAAGATGACTCTGCTGGCATGGCAAATATTCTTCCAGGATTATTTTTGCCGTCTTTATGTGAGAGGCAGCTATCCTGCCCCCCATTTGCTTACAAGGATTCATAGGCTGCCAATGCAGCGGCATTTACCAGATCATTTACCGTCGCGCTCATCGGAATAATCTGGAAAGGATGTTCCGCGTTCAAAATCATCGGCCCTATCACCGTACCGCCGCCCAGCTGTTGCATCAGATTAAAGGATATATTGGCAGAATGCAGACCAGGCATAACCAGAATATTGGCCGCTGCGGTCAGGCGCGAAAACGGATAGCTGCTTTGCATCAGATCAAAATCCAGCGCAATATCAGCTGTCATCTCGCCTTCATATTCAAAATCCACCTTGCGTTTATCCAGAACCATCACCGCATCGCGTGCGGCCTGGGTAATATCACTGGCTGGCCGCCCAAAGCTGGAAAATGATAAAAAGGCAACACGCGGCGTATGTCCCATTAACCGGGCTTTTTCTGCAATGGCCTCGGCAATATCGGCCATCTGCTCGCCAGTTGGACGTTCATGGATAGAAGTATCGCCAATAAACACCGTCCGGCCTTTGGATATCACCATCGAGGTAGCGGCAAAACTCTTGCCTTTGGCCGGATCGATAACACGGGTAACATGCTCAAAACTGGCCTGAAATGAGCGGGTCATGCCAGTTACCAGCGCATCGGCATGGCCATGGGCGACCATACAGGCGGCAAAAACATTACGATCCAGATGCACCATGCGCTGGCAATCGCGTTGCAAAATGCCCTCGCGCTGTAATTTTTTATACAGATATTTGATATATTCCTTATTGTGATCGGAAATTTTGGCATTGATAATTTCAAAATCTATGCTGCCTTCCAGACCCATTTCCTCGATACGCTGTTTGATACGTGCTTCGCGTCCCAGCAAAATCGGCTGGCCATAGCCGGCATTGCGAAAGGCGATCGCCCCGCGAATAGAGACCTCTTCCTCGCCTTCGGTAAAGACCACGCGCTTTTGTTCCGGTGTGATGCGGGCAAATACATCTTGCAAAAATGATGCGGTGGGATCCAGCCTGGCAGACAGATTGCGCTTATAGGCTTCGATATCTTCGATAGGTTTGCGCGCAACCCCTGTTTGCATGGCCGCCTCTGCCACAGCAGAAGATACAGCCGATATCAGGCGCGGATCAAACGGGGCTGGAATAATATATTCTGTCCCATAGCGCAGCTGTTCTCCGGAATAGGCGTGATTAACCTCATCGGGGACATCTTCGCGTGCCAGCATGGCTATCGCATTGGCAGCAGCAATTTTCATTTCCTCATTAATTGCGGACGCGCGCACATCCAGTGCGCCGCGGAAAATATAGGGAAAGCCCAGAACATTATTTACCTGATTGGGAAAATCTGACCGGCCGGTAGCGATAATGGCATCCGGACGGGCTTTTTTGGCTTCATCAGGCATAATTTCCGGCTCGGGATTGGCCATGGCAAAAACAATGGGCTTGTCGGCCATGGTTTTCAGCATTTCCGGGGTCATTGCCCTGGCAACAGACAGACCCAGGAAAACATCTGCCCCCTTGATGGCATCTGTCAGGCTGCGGGCATCTGTTTTAACCGCATGGGCAGATTTCCACTGATTCATACCGCTTTCGCGCCCCTGATAAATCACCCCTTCGCGGTCGCATAAAATCACATTTTCATGTTTTACGCCCATCGCCTTTATCAATTCCACACAAGCGATAGAGGCTGCCCCTGCTCCGTTGGAAACCACTTTGATATCCTCGATATTCCGCTTGGTAAGATGCAGGGCGTTGATAAGACCGGCTGCGGCAATAATAGCGGTACCATGCTGGTCATCATGAAAAACCGGAATATCCATTACCTCGCGCAAGCGCTGTTCGATAATAAAACATTCAGGCGAGCGGATATCTTCGAGATTAATACCGCCAAAAGATGGCCCAAGCAGGCTGACCGCATCAACAAATCTGTCAACATCCTCGGTATCCAGTTCCAGATCCACCCCGTCAATATCGGCAAATTTCTTGAACAGAACCGCCTTGCCTTCCATCACCGGCTTTGAGGCCATCGCCCCGATATTGCCCAGCCCCAGAACCGCTGTCCCGTTAGAGATAACAGCCACAAGATTGCCTTTGGCAGTGTAATCATAGGCGGTGTTTGGATCGGCCTCGATAGCCAGGCACGGCTCGGCCACACCCGGCGAATAGGCCAGCGACAGATCGCGCTGGGTGGTCAATGGCTTGGTTGGCGTGATTTCCAGTTTGCCAGGCCGGCCTTCCGAGTGAAATTGCAACGCTTCTTTTTTCAATGATTTTTTCATGGGATATTTCTACTTTTTTTCATAAAGATGTATAAAGAAGATTCTAACTAACCTGGCCCCTGGCCGATACAAACCAATTTAATCGAAACTCTGGAAGTTTGAAACAGAATAAAGCCCAAAATTCGCAAAAGCTCACACCGATGATGGCACAATATCTGGCCGTAAAGCGGCAATATGAGGATATACTGCTTTTCTATCGGATGGGTGATTTTTATGAAATGTTTTTGCACGATGCGGAAATAGCATCCGAAGCGTTGGGGATTGCCCTGACCCATCGCGGTGAAATTGATGGCAAAAAAGTGCAAATGTGCGGTGTGCCGGTTCATGCCGCCGACAGCTATCTGGCAAAATTAATCAAAATGGGTCACAGGGTTGCGGTTTGCGAGCAATCAGAAACGCCGGAGGCATTTAAAAAACGGGGCGGAAAAGGCCCTTTGCCACGCGGTGTTGTGCGGGTAATCACACCAGGCACCTTGCAAGAAGATGGCCTGCTGGATGCGTTTCAAAATAATTATCTGGCAGCCATTGGACGGGTTTCGGAAAAGCTGGCTATCGCCTGGACAGATATGTCCACAGGCAGTTTTCAGGTTCAGGAATGTGCCCGCCCCGATATTGAGGCGATGTTAACACAGCTTAATGTGGCAGAATTTGTCTATCCTGAAGATATTGCAGATATCGTGGCAAGGCTGGGTATCGCGGATAAGGGAACATCGCTGGGGGCGGCGGCGTTTAATCAGCGCAAAGCCGAAGCTGCCCTTTGTGCACAATATCAGCTGGCCAGTTTGCAGGGGCTGGGGCAATTTAGCCCGCCCATGCTGTCTGCTGCAGGCGGCTTGCTGGCCTATTTGCGCCAGACGCAGCTAGAGGCGATGCCCTATCTGAAACCCCTATCGGCTGAATGGCCGGATGCCTTTATGGTCATAGATGCAGCGACCCGAAAATCGCTGGAGCTTACCCGCACCCTGGCAGGCGAGCGCAAGGGCAGCCTGTTATCGGCCATAGACAAAACCAGCACAGCAGGGGGCGCGCGATTACTGCATCGCCGGCTATCTGCACCGCTAACCGATCGCCAGGCCATAGAAGCCCGGCTGGGTCTGGCCACCTGGTTTACCCAAAATCCCATCATCGCTGGCGAAGCAGAGGAGATTTTAACCAAAATTCCGGATATGGAACGTGGCCTGTCAAGGCTGGCCACATCCAGAGGCGGGCCGCGCGATCTGGCCGGCCTTGCACAAGGGCTGTATAAAGCCCGCTCTCTGTCTCTTTTATTGAACCGTTCCGGGGCAGCAGAGAGCCACAAGGCTATCCAGGAACTTGCCAGAAACGCACAAGAGCCCGCCCCGCTTGCAGAAAAAATCACCCCCGCCCTTGGGGATGAATTGCCATTATTGGCCAGAGACGGGCATTTTATTCGGCAAGGCTATGACAGCCAGCTTGATGCGCTGCGTCAAATGCGCGATGAAAGCCGCAGGCTGATAGCTGGTTTGCAAGCCCAATATGCCGAAACAACCGACATTGCCTCGCTGAAAATCAAACATAATAATGTGCTGGGTTATCATATTGAAGTGCGCGCTGGCCATGCCGAAAAATTAATGGCAGATGAGCGTTTTATTCATCGTCAAACCACCGCACAGGCTGTGCGCTTTACCACAACAGAGCTGGCAGAAATGGAACAATCCCTCAGCTCGGCAGCCGATAAGGCATTGGCGCTGGAGCTGCAGTTATTTGACCAGCTGGTTCACGAAGTGCTGGCCGCTATCGACGCGATACTGGCCAGTGCAGAGGCGGTCGCGGCTTTGGATGTCGCCTGTTCTACCGCCAAGCTGGCAGAGATGCATGATTATTGCTGTCCAAAACTTTGCGAGGATACATCTTTTACCATTGAGGCGGGTCGCCATCCTGTTGTGGAACAGGCCATCGGCCAGGATACACAGTTCATCGCCAATGATTGCCAGCTATCACAAGAGGCAAATTTATGGTTGCTGACCGGACCAAATATGGCAGGGAAATCCACCTATTTGCGCCAGAATGCGCATATGGCGATTTTGGCACAGGCCGGATTTTATGTGCCGGCCAGACAGGCAGAAATCGGTATTGTCGATAAAATTTTCAGCCGGGTGGGCGCATCAGATGATCTGGCACGCGGGCAATCCACCTTTATGGTGGAAATGGTCGAAACAGCTGCCATTTTGAACCAGTCAACGGAAAAATCGCTGGTGATACTGGATGAAATTGGACGCGGAACCGCTACCTGGGACGGGCTGGCCATTGCCTGGGCCTGTCTGGAATATCTGCATAATCAGATTGGCTGCCGTGCCTTGTTTGCAACCCATTATCATGAATTAACTGCCCTTGAAGGCGAGCTGGAGCGTCTGCGCCCGTATGCGATGCAGGTCAAGGAATGGAAGGGCGAGATTATTTTCCTGCATCAGGTGGCCAGCGGGGCAGCGGATAAATCCTACGGGGTGCATGTGGCGCGCCTGGCCGGCTTGCCAAAAATGGTTACGAAAAGAGCGGCTTTTCTGGTCGCCCAGCTTGAAGCAGGCAGCCAGCCATCGCATAGCCCGTCCCTGCCCCTGTTTGATATGCCTGAAAATAACCATAATACGGGCTATGATATCGCTGCCGAGACAGATCAAACCCTTGAAGAATTGCGGCAAAGAATAGAGGCGTTAGAGCCAGACAGCCTTACCCCGAAACAGGCGCTATCTGTTTTGTATGACCTGAAAGCGGTTCTGGCAGAAAATGCAGATGAGTGAAGATGGGCATGGATTTTTGGCAATGAAGGAAAATAGCAAAAAAGGAATGCCGGTAAATCTGTGGCAATCCTGGATGTCACCCTTGCAGACCGCGCGCGCGCGCGACGAGGCGGGCATTTTTTGTCCAATAGATGAAGCTGGCCTGATGCAGAGCCTGAAAGCGCTAGCCGAGCAGGCAAAAAATAAAAATGATGTCCGCGCAGTGATACTGGCAGAAATGAAAATTCGGCTTGCCGCCATGCGAAGCCGGCTGGAAAAAAGGCTGATAGCCGAACGCGACGGGGCTGATTATGTAGGCGCACACGCGCTTGGCGTGGATATGCTTATCCGCAGTGCCCTTAATCTTGCCTGTAGCCATATTTTTAAAAAAACGCCCAGCTTTGGCTTGATGGCGGTTGGCGGATATGGGCGCGGCGAGCTGGCCCCGCATAGCGATATTGACTTGCTGTTTGTGATGCCTGATGGCGGGGCAAAAAAACAGGAACCCATCATCGAATTTCTGTTATATCTGCTATGGGATATGGGGCTAACAGTTGGCCATGCCAGCCGGACTATCCGTCAAAATCTGGCCGCTGCTGATGAAGATAACACCATCTGTACCAGCTTGCTGGAAATGCGTCCCATAGGCGGGGATAATATCGCTACCGATAAAATGATGGCTGCCTTTTCAAAATGGCTGAAACGGCAATCTGTTGCCCCTTTTTTGAGCGCCAAGCTAGAAGAGCGTGACGCACGTATTACCCGTACAGGCGGCACACGCTATGCGGTTGAGCCTAATGTAAAGGATGGCAAGGGGGGATTGCGCGACTTGCACACGCTGTTCTGGATGGCCAAATATGCCTACCGCGTTAACAGCGCGGCCGAATTTCTGGAAACTGGCATATTGCGCCATTCCGAAGCCAGAAGCTTTGCGGCTGCCCAGCGTTTTTTATGGACGGTTCGCTGTTTTTTGCATCTGCATCATGGCCGCGAGGATGACCGCCTCAGCTTTGATGCCCAAATGGAAATTGCCCCTAAAATGCGTTTTTCAGACAGGGGCGGCTTGCGCGGGGTAGAGCGGTTTATGAAACGCTATTATCTGGCCGCCCGCCATGTTGGCAATCTTACCCGTATTTTTTGTGCCGCACTGGAAACAGATTTTGACAGACGCCCGCGCCTGTCGTTAAAAAAATTCTGGCTGGCAGATGCAGCCTCTGATCTGGATATCGCCCCGTTTATTCTGGAAAAAGGCAGGCTGCATTTGCCTGAAAATAGGCGGTTTCGCGATGATTTGGATCAGATTATTCGGCTGTTTAATTTTGCCCTGATCCATGAGCTGGATATACACCCGGACACCTTGCGCCGCCTGACACGTGCGGTTCGCGCTGCCAGAACGGCACAATTGCAAACCGCCCAGACCCATGAAATTTTCTTGCAAATTATCAGCGGCAAAGGCAATCCCGAGCGCGTTTTGCGCCTGATGAATGAATCCGGCTGGCTGGGTATTTATATGCCGGATTTCGGGCGCATTGTGGGGATGATGCAATTTGATATGTATCACAGCTATACAGTGGATGAACATAGTTTGCGTGCGGTTGGCATTATGCGCGAAATTGAACAGGGCAAGCTGGCCGATGTTGCCCCGCTTGCCAGCCAGCTTATTCATGAAATATCTTCCAGACGCGCCCTGTTTGTGGCGATTTTCCTGCATGATATTGCCAAGGGCAGGGGCGGTGATCACTCTGTTCTGGGCGCAGAAGTTGCGCGTAATATTGCCCCGATGCTGGGATTAAATGACGAGGAAACAGAAACGGTTGTCTGGCTTATCCTTACCCATCTTTTGATGAGCAAAACCGCTTTTCGCTATGATCTGAATGATCCGCAAACCATTATTGATTTTGCCGAAAAGGTACAGTCGCCTGAAAGGCTGAAACTATTGCTGGTTCTGACCGTTGCCGATATTCAGGCGGTAGGCCCTGATATCTGGAATGGCTGGAAGGCCAGCCTGATGCGTGATCTCTATCACCGCTCCGAGGCGGTGCTTGGCGGGGCAGCCCCGTCTGAAGTATCCAAAGGGGCGGCTATTGATGCGATGCAGGAAGCCAGAGCCCGGCTGACACAATGGGATGACCAGCGTTTTGAGGCACATGCCCGGCTATTTTATCCCAGCTACTGGACGAATTTTGCGACAGATTCTCATCTCTATCACGCAGAGCTGGCAACAAAATTTGATAGCTCCGACCAGCGGCTATTGGTTGATTTCAAAGTGGATGAAGATAAAAAATCCACCATTTTGGTCGTGATGGCAGCCGATCACCCGGGTCTGTTCAGCCGGATTGTGGGATCGGTCGCCATGTCGGGCTGCAGTATTGTCAATGCCCGCATCAATACCCGTCACGATGGCACAATTTTGGATCAGTTCCGGATTCAAAGTCACAATCGCGGGGCGGTAACCGATTCTGCTACCCAGCAGCGCATTGCCAGCCTGATTGAACAATCTCTGGCAGGCGATATTTCCCTATTTGATAAATTGCGGGAAAAATCGGCACAATTATCGCCGCGGCTAAAGGTGATGACAGTGCCGCCGCGCGTGCTGGTGACCAATGGCCGCAGTAAAACCCATACGGTGATAGAGGTAAACGGGGCAGACAGGCCCGGCCTTTTATATCAGATTACCTATCATCTTTTGCAGCTTGGCTTGCAGGTAAATTCAGCTACCGTATCGACCTATGGCGAAAAGGCGGTGGATGTTTTCTATGTCAAGGATGTGTACGGGCTGCAAATTGAAAAGCCTGCGACACAGGAAAAAATCAAACAGGATTTACTGTCTATCTTTGAAGAAGATACCGCGATGATGGCGGGAATAGAAAAATGAGCGGGATGAGCCTGAAACGCGCTTTTGGCCAGATAAGCGGCCTGACATTTCTATCACGAATTCTGGGATTTGTTCGTGATATCTGTTTTGCCCATTTTATGGGGGCAGGCAGTGCCGCCGACGCCTTTCTGGTGGCCTTTAAACTGCCTAATCTGTTTCGCCGGCTGACAGCTGAAGGCGCGCTGACCAATGCGTTCCTGCCTGTCTATGCGCTTGCAAAGGAAACCAAAGGCCAGCCCGCTGCCCTTATTCTGGCAGCAGAGGTGCAGACGGCTCTGTTACTGGCATTAACTGTAATAGTGGTGGGGATGGAAATATTCATGCCAGCGATTATCGCGGTTCTGGCACCCGGCTTTACCGCCACACCGGACAGGTTTGCAGCGGCCATAGATTTGGCACGCATTACCATGCCCTATTTACCGATGATCTCGCTGGTGGCGCTATGGGCAGCTGTATTAAATAGTGCGGATGATTTTATCGCCGGCGCCTTTGCACCTGTCATATTAAATCTGTTTTTAATTGGCGGGGCAGTGTTTATTCCTTTCAGCAGCGACTTATTACAGACCCCGTCCTCGATGCTGGCAGTGCCGCTAAGCGCGGCATTATTGCTGGCAGGCATCTGTCAGATGGCGTTATTACAGGCCAGATTGCATCGCCGGAAACTCTCTTTAAAATGGCGTTTTGGGCGCATCTCTCCTGCGGCGCGGGCGATGTGGGCAGGCTTTGTTCCGGCCGCACTGGGTGCAGGGGCAACCCAGATAAATTTACTGGTGGATTTGGTGCTGGCCTCGCTTCTGGAGGTGGGCGCGATATCCTGGCTCTATTATGCAGACAGGATAGCCCAATTGCCGCTGGGGCTGGTTGGTATTGCGCTGGGGACAGCTTTGTTGCCGCGCCTGTCCCGTATAGAAGCGGCCAGCGATACGGATCGCCGAAAAAAAGATTTTGCCAGAGAATTATCAGCAGGTTTTATGCCGGCTGCCTGTCTGGTGCTGCCCGCTACCGCCGCCTTGCTGATCTTAGCCGAGCCGATTATTATTGGCCTGTTTCATTCAGGCGCCTTCAGCCTGGATGATGGCAAGGCCGCCGCCGCCGCCCTGATTGCCTATGCTATCGGTCTGCCAGCCTTTGTTGGATTAAAGCTGACAGGGGCGGCACTTTATGCTGTGCAAAAAGCGCGGCTGGTAATGGTAATATCGCTGATTTCAGTTGGCCTGAATATCCTGCTCAGCCTCTATCTGATGCAGATTTTAGGCTATGTTGGGCTGGCTCTTGCGACTGTGCTGGTATCCTGGATGGGGTTTGTCTGGCAGCTTGGCTGGCTGGCGCGCGCAGAACGGCTGGATAAAACTGCCCTTCGGGCTGTCTTTTTATCCCTGTTTTGTGCCGGGATAATGGCGGGCGGGCTATATTTTAGCGCGCCGTTTATACAGACAGCACTTTTGGATGACCGGCTTGTCCTGATAGCATTGGTTTTCCTTGGCGCAATGATATATTTTCTGATGGGCTGGATGACAGGTCTGGTAAGGCTGGTTTTTTTCAGCAGAACATCTTAAAACAGCAAACAGTAAAGATGATAAAACAGACTATCTATGGTCTAGATTAAGGGATAATATCCATCATGGACGAGGCAAAAACAGGCCGTATTTTTTCAGGCGTACAACCAACAGGCAATCTGCATCTGGGCAATTATCTGGGGGCGATTAAAAACTGGATAGCCCTGCAGGATGAGTTTGAATGTATTTATTGTGTGGTGGATTTGCATGCCATTACAGTTCCCCAGGAACCTGCCATTTTGCGCCGCGCCATTCACGATGTTGCAGCCTGTCTGATCGCCTCTGGTATTAATCCTGAAAAATCTGTCCTTTTTAATCAGTCGCGTGTACCCCAACATGCCGAACTTGCCTGGATATTTAATTGCGTGGCCCGGCTGGGCTGGCTGAACCGCATGACCCAGTTCAAGGAAAAAGCTGGCAAGAATCGCGAAAATGCAACGGTGGGGCTTTTTGCCTATCCGACATTGATGGCAGCCGATATTCTGGCCTATAAAGCAACCCATGTGCCGGTGGGCGAGGATCAAAAACAGCATCTGGAACTCACCCGTGATATTGCAGTGGCCTTTAACTCCATGTTTGATGCCGATTTTTTCCCCCAGCCCGAGCCGCAAATTCAAAAGACAGCTGCACGGGTGATGAGCCTGCGCGATGGCAGCTCCAAGATGAGCAAATCCGATATCTCGGATGCAACCCGTATTAATCTGACCGATAGCGCAGATGAAATTGCCCAGAAAATCAAACGGGCAAAAACAGATCCCGAACCATTACCATCTGAAATAAAGGGTCTGGAAGGCCGGCCGGAAGCCACTAATCTGGTCGGTATTTTTGCCGGGCTTTCCGGGCGAACAGCCGAGGATATATTATCTGAATTTGGCGGTCAGGGGTTCGGCGTCTTTAAACCTGCCCTTGCCGAGCTGTGCGTTAGCCAAATCGCCCCGATAAGCAAAGAGATGAATAAATTGCTGGAACAACCAGAGGAAATTGACAGATTGCTGGAAAAGGGTGCAGGCCAGGCACAGGCCATTGCCGCGCCCATTCTGGCAGAGGTAAAACAGCTGATAGGATTTTCAGGATAAGACCGGATTGCCTCTATTGCCCCTGTAAGTGTTCAGGTAATAGCCAGGCTTGATAATCCGTGCGGCTCTTCCCATATCCAGGGGAGTAGTTTATAGTTATTCTAAAGTTTGAGGTCTTGTCGTGCGGCTCTCAAACAGGCTGACCTCGCGCGCAATACAGGATACTGCTCATGTTTATTCAAACAGAAGACACCCCTAATCCGGCCACCTTGAAATTTATTCCAGGCGTCGATGTCCTTGCTGGCAGCTCGGCTGAATTTAATAGCCTTGAAGAGGCAAAACCCTCGCCCCTGGCCAGCCGTTTATTGCGCATAGACGGGGTTGAATCTGTGTTTTTATGCGGCGATTTTGTTTCTATTACCAAGGCTGAAAATATGGAATGGTTTGCCCTGAAACCTTCTGTGCTGGCCGGGATTATGGAACATTTTGCCTCTGGCCTGCCGGTTATGGAAACCGCCCAAAACACCGATGCAGATGCCAATAAAGAGGATAGTGATGATGATGAGGTGGTTCAGCAAATCAAACATTTGCTGGATACACGGGTTCGCCCGGCTGTTGCGATGGATGGCGGGGATATTACCTTTCATTCCTTTCATGAAGGGGTGGTAACCTTGCAGATGCGCGGTGCCTGTCAGGGATGCCCCAGCTCTACCGCGACCCTGAAAATGGGGATTGAAAATATGTTGCGCCATTATATTCCCGAAGTGGTTGAAGTGCGCCCAACAGAAGACTAGGCTACATAAGATGGGCTACAGGCCTTCATAGTCAAAAATCAAATGGATGAAGCCACCCGTGTCTTTGCATAAACCGGTTTCCATAAGACTATCGAACAGGGCACTTGCCGGCTTTGTGCTGGTATGTATGGGATTTGGTCTGCTTTTGCCAGCAATGATAAATCCGCCCTTTTTCCTGTCCGAAGGGGGCAGCAATAAAGCGCTGCTGGCTGAAATTGCCAAGCTGGAAGGCGAATTATTGCGCTTGCAGGAGTTGAAAAAACAGCAAGGTCTCAGCCTGGCTGAAAAACAGGCGCTCGACCGGCAAATGGAAATCGCCAGCGCCCAGCTCTCAAAGGGCTTGCAGCTATCTGAACAAAAACATAGCGCTCTGTTATCTGTGCCAACCCGCCGCCCGCCTGTCCCGCAAAATATTCGATATTCATTGCCAGAAGACGGGCAAGGGGTTGTGCCGCGTATCTTTATTCCGCGTATGCCCAATCTTGCCCCGCTGGAGGTCGCAGAGCGCAAGGAGGTTTTTATCAAAATTTTGCTTCCCCTTATTTTGCGGGCGAATGATGAAATTAAAACGCAGAGAGAAAACATCACTCGCGCCTATCAAAAGGATGACAGAGAGGTGCTGGAACAATATGCCCGGCAATATAAGGTTAGCCTGGATAAGACAGAGGCAGAACTTTATGATGCGCTTATCCTGCGCGTGGCCCCTGTGCCGGTATCGCTGGCTCTGGCGCAGGCGGTGATTGAATCCGGATGGGGCCAGTCCCGCTTTGCGGCAGTGGGTAACGCGCTGTTCGGGCAATGGGTCTGGAATGATGATATGGGCATAAAGGCCAGACAGGCCAGTGATAGCCGGGCATCTGTGCGTGCCTTTCCTGATCTTCAGGCATCTGTGCGCGCCTATATGCTGAATTTGAATTCCTTTTATGCCTATGAAGGGTTTCGCCAGAACAGGGCCTTGTACAACCAGAACAAGGCTAAATTTGGAGATATGCTGGCAGAGCTTTCTGTCTATGCCGAAATTGGCGAAAAATATGTCACAAAGCTGAAAACCGTTATTGCCCAGAATGATTTCAGGAAATTCAGCCAGACCAAACTTGCCCCGCCTGTTTTCTAGGTCAGGGCAGCTGCAAAAAATCTGATTTTTTAAAGAATCTAGTTTGTCAGAAATTGCCGCCCGAACCAGCGCCATCTGTTCTGGCCGGCTGGCATGGTGCAATTGATGCGCGAACGCCCTTCTTTTAAGGCATCTGGCAGGCGGATTTCAGCGCGTCTTCCAATGATGGATACATCTACCTTGCCAAAGCCGCTGGCAAAACAGCGCAGCTGGCCCTCGGGGCGCATATCTTCATGCAGGGTAAAACCATAAAGAGGCGGGTTTTCAATCAGCACCATATCTTCAGGCGTTAAATCGGTAATTTTTAGTGGCAGACCATTTATGGCCAGCTCCAGCCGGTCTGTTGTGCCGTAATCTTCGTTAAAGGCAAAACGTGGCAGCTCAAAAAACATATCCTCGCTGTGCATGATGCCCGAATTTTGACCAAAGGCAGCGACAAAGCCGGCCTCCTTGACAATTTCTATGACAAAGCTGGAATATTCTCCGAAAGGATAGGCAAATAATTCTGGCCGCATCCCCAGCTCCTTGATGAAATAGTCATTGGAGAGCTGAATTTCCTCGCGCACCTTTTCCGGGCTTTCACGATAAAGATGCGGGTGGGTGTGGGTTTGCGAGCCAATGGTAACCCCGGCACTTTGTAATTCGCGCAGCATTTCCCAGCTCATATAGCCGCGGCGGTTTTTTTCTACCGGTTCGGTTGCCACAAATACGGTGAAGGGCAGTCCCAGCTCTTGCAAGCGTGGCCAGGCTTCCTCATAGACTGATAAATAGGCATCATCAATGGTGATGGCGACTGTCCGGTCTGGCAAGCTGCCGCCTGCCTGAAGTGTTGCCACAATCTCGGGCAAGGGCAAAATAGTATAATCGCCATTGGTCAACAGCGCTAAATGTTCTTCAAACTGTGCCAGCCTTATATTGGTAGAAGGGTATCTGTCTTCGCCAAAGCGGTGATACATAATCACCGTGGCGCTATCGCGCATTTCCTCTTGTGCGATGGCCGGGGCAGGGGTGAGCAATGATATATTGCCAAACAGCCCTAATATCAGCAGACAAAAAGCCTGTTTCAGGGCTATGGTAAAAAATTGTTGTATGTGCCTGACCATAAATTATCCTGCTCCCATGCAAGCGATTAAGCATTTTTTCTTCTGTCGGGCAGAGTAATTTTTTTTGACCTGTGATGCAACAACAGATAGCAAGGAACTGGCCAGCCGAATAGTATGTCAGGCAAAAACTGCCTTTTTATGCTAATCGCTGGGCATAAAGGTAAAAATGACGCCAGGAGTGCGCGAAAATGGCCGAGAAAGCAGACAGTAAAAGCCCTGTAACATCCGCGCCGGTTATTTTAGCGCCGGTCATTTTGGCTTTGGAGGCAAGCGGCAATGCAGCTTCTGCAGCGGTGTTGATAGATGGCAAGATAGCAGGAATGGCAGAACATAAAGCCCGGCATGGCCATGCAGAAACGCTGATTTTGCTGGCAGAAGAGGCCATAAGCGCCGCGGATTGCCCCTTATCGGATATCACCCATATTGCGGCCGGATGCGGGCCTGGCTCTTTTACCGGCTTGCGGGTATGTTTATCAGCGGCAAAGGGCTATATGCTGGCAATTGATGCCAGTCCGATAGGGGTAAGCGGGCTGTCCGCGTTGGCCTATCAGGCACAAAAAGAACAGGATGAAAGCAAAAAAATAGCCTATCTTGCCTGCGCCGATAGCCGAAGGGGCAGTGTATTTGCCCAATTTTTTGATGCTGAAGGCAAAGCCCAGGGCAGTATTGAGGATATGACAGCCAACCAATTACAAACAGCCTGCGTCAATGCCCTGAACAAGGGGAATAGTGAAAAGCTGATCCTTTGCGGTCTGGCAGACACAGAAATCGCCCGCTCCGCAGATTTTGCCCCCCTAATAGATACCGCGCAAATACAGATTGCAGCACATAATTTAAATGCCGCAAGTATTGCACATTATGCTTTTGCCGCTCTTGGCGCGCCCGATATCTATCCTGTTTCCGGGTTTGAGCCGCTTTATATCGCTGCCCCAAAGCTGGGCGGCCAGCGTCTGGACAGCTCAACGCCATGACAGATAGCGCCTGTTCCATCGGCTATTCAGATAAGATATCTGGCTGGGATACCCAAATCGGGGCGCTATATTTATCGGTCTATGGAGAAAAAAAACCGACAGAGGCAGAAAGTCTCACCCGCTTGATGAAAAGCCCTGCCCTTTACGGGGTGATAGCCCAAAGGGGCGGTTCATTAGCCGGTTTTATCTTGCTGCTGGCCAGCCCGGACAGTTCCGATATTCTGGAAATCTGTGTACACCCTGATATGCGCCGCTCGGGGATTGGCAAGAGATTGCTGGAAGCCGGTCTTTTTCAGGCACGCCAGCGTCGGCAAAACCGCATAATACTGGAAGTGGCAGAAGATAATCTGGCCGCCCAAAACCTTTATCACCGGGCAGGGTTTAAACAGATTTCCCGGCGCCCGAACTATTATCTGCGCGGCACAGCCCATATAGATGCCCTTGTAATGGAAAAACAGCTTTCCGGTTCATCTAAAACCAGCCCTTGACGGCAGAACAGCCATAAAGGTAAGAGAGGCCTCTGCCAGATAAAACAGGGCGAATTTTATTTTGCAAAATGCGCAAAGATAAGGGATGATCAAGGACAGATGAAGAAATTATATATCAAGACCTTTGGCTGTCAGATGAATGTCTATGATTCCGAAAGGATGGCAGATGTTCTTGCGCATACCGGCTATGTGCAGACTGATGTGCCCGAAGATGCCGATATGGTCATTTTAAATACCTGTCATATTCGGGAAAAAGCGTCTGAAAAAGTATTTTCGGATTTGGGGCGCTTGCGCACATTAAAACAGCGCGCCGCCGAACAGCAAAACCGGCAAATGCTGATCGCGGTTGCAGGCTGTGTGGCACAGGCAGAAGGCGAGGAAATTACCCGCCGTGCCCCTTATGTGGATATGGTAGTCGGCCCGCAAACCTATCACCGTCTGCCGGAACTGGTCGCCAGGGCAGACCCATCCGCACGGAAATCTGTTGTCGATACAGAATTTCCCCAAGAGGTGAAATTTGATTTTCTGCCAGAAGAAGCCGCCCCAAGAGGGCCGGCTGCCTTTTTATCGGTACAGGAAGGCTGTGACAAATTTTGCAGCTTTTGTGTTGTTCCCTATACCAGAGGGGCAGAATTTTCACGCCCTGTCGACCAAATTCTGGCCGAATCCCGCCGACTGGTGGCCAGCGGCACGCGCGAGATTACGCTTTTGGGTCAGAATGTTAATGCCTGGCATGGTCAGGCTGGCAATAATGGCGGGGTCTGGGGTCTGGGGCGGCTATTGCGTGAACTGGCCGAAATTGATGGGCTGGATCGTTTGCGCTATACCACCTCGCATCCTCTGGATATGGATGAAGAATTAATGACCGCCCACCGCGATATTCCGGCTCTGATGCCTTATTTGCATCTGCCGGTTCAGGCAGGCTCTGATAAAATTCTGGCCGCGATGAACCGGCGGCATAAGGCAGATGATTATCGCCGAATTATTGATCGTTTGCGCGAATTGCGCCCGGATATTGCCTTGTCCGGGGATTTTATTGTCGGCTTTCCAGGTGAAAGCGATAAGGATTTTGCCGATACTATCAAGCTGGTATCGGATATTGGTTATGCATCAGCCTATTCCTTTAAATATAGCGCGCGCCCTGGTACCCCTGCCAGCGGGCCAGGCGAGCAAATAGAGGAAAAGGTAAAATCAGACAGGCTGGCCGCCTTGCAACAGTTGCTGGACGCCCAGCAGCTTGCCTTTAATAAAAAATGTGAAGGCATGACCATGTCGGTTCTCATCGAAAAACAGGGCGGCAGAGACGGGCAGATGACAGGGCGCAGCCCTTTTATGCAATCTGTCTATCTGGAAGGCGAGGCCAGCTGGATTGGCCGTATCATGGAGCTAGAGATTACCCAGGCGCGGCAAAACTCGCTATGGTCTTCCCCTTCAGATGCCACAGCAAAGGGAGCAGCATAAGCCGTGTCAGAGGCACAAAAAACCGTTCGACTGGAATTTGAAAATAATACCCTTATGACGATTATATGCGGTCAGCATAATCAGCATCTGGCGCGTATTGAACAGGCCTTGAATGTACAAATGGACAGTTTTGGCAATCAGATAAAAATTTCCGGTCTGCCAGACAAGGTAGAGCTGGCCAGCAAAACCTTTACCAGCCTGTATCAGCAATTAAGTGCTCAGGATAATCAGGACGAAATAAGCGCAACCCTGGTTGATGATGTGCTGCGCCAAACCGAAAATGGGGTCAATCCGGCAACAACGCCTATTGATAAAAGCCTGTTTGCGATCACCTGGAAGAAAAAAATCTTCCCCCGTACTGCGGGGCAAGCCACCTATTTTAAATTATTACGCGATCACGAGGTGGTGTTTGGTCTAGGCCCTGCTGGAACCGGTAAAACCTATATGGCGGTGGCCTGGGCGGTGGCTTTCCTGAAACGCCGTCAGGTAGAGCGGATAATTTTATCCCGCCCTGCGGTAGAGGCAGGAGAGCGGCTCGGCTTTTTGCCCGGTGATATGAAAGAGAAGGTCGATCCCTATCTGCGCCCGCTTTATGATGCGCTTTATGATATGATGCCGTCTGACAAGGTCGATAGAATGATCGCCAATGGCGAAATTGAAATTGCCCCGCTGGCCTTTATGCGCGGACGCACCCTGTCCAATGCCTTTGTGATTATTGATGAGGCACAAAACACCACCCCGGTTCAGATGAAAATGGTATTGACCCGTTTGGGCGAGGATTCGCGCATGGCGATCACGGGCGATCTTAGCCAGATTGATTTGCCAAGTGGCCAACTTTCCGGCCTTTCGGATGCGGTTAATCGGCTGGATGGGGTAAAGGGGATCGGCATAACCCGCCTCAGTGGCGAGGATGTGGTGCGGCACCCTGTTGTGGCACGTATTTTGAAAGCCTATGAGACTGGACAAAAATAGCGAAGTTATTCACACTGAAGCCATTAACCATTATAGTTAGAAACGTGACAAATACACAAAAATCCGCACAGACAAATATCCAAAAAGAAAACGCTGCCTCTTGCCTATGCGAGGAAAGCAACAGTCCGGCAGATATGCCAGACCCCTATGATGAATGGACAAGCCCGGCTGGCCATAAATTTGAACATAATCTGGCAGATAGACGCTGGCAGCCCTTGCTAGAGGCGGGGCGGCCAATCTGCCTGGCGCTTGCCGATAATTTTGCCCGCCAGATGCAATTACCTGTCTTTGAAGTTTCTGTCCTGTGGACAGATGATACAGAAATGGCCGGGCTTAATCAGCAATTCCGTCAAAAACAGGGGTCAACAAATATTCTGTCCTTTCCGGCATCAGAAGCGCTGGCTGATAATGTGCCTTCTGCGTCTGTTTCTGGCCGTTCTGTTTCCGCAGGGCCTGTATTTTTAGGCGATATGGCGTTGAGCTTTGATGTGCTGACAAAAGAGGCGGCACAAAATGGCCAGAAAGCAGAACATCATCTGGCGCATTTATTTTTGCATGGCCTGTTGCATCTGGCCGGCTATGATCATCAAGAGGAGATAGAAGCAGAAGAGATGGAAACACTGGAAATCCAGCTGTTATCCGAGGTTAATATCGCCAACCCCTATGACGGGGATATGAATAGAAATGAGGGGAAATAACGCTGATGTTTAACGCGCTCACCCTAAGCCGGAAATGGCCATTTATCGGCAAGCAAACCTCTGTGCGTGAAGAGCTTACCGGCCTAATTGAAACCTCTATTCGCCAGACAGATACAGAATTTGATAATCAGGAGGGCTTGCTTTTACGCAATATGCTGGGTTTGCGCGATATCACAGCAGAAGATGTGATGGTACCGCGCGCAGATATTGTGGCAATAGATATTTCCGAAGGGTTTGAAGCGGCATTTCGCCAGATTAGCGCTGCTGCCCATAGCCGTGTTCCGGCCTATGAAGGCAATCAGGATAATGTGCGCGGTATGTTGCATATAAAGGATTTGGTCGCCCATTCCCTTAGCCCGGAACAGCCTGTTTTACGCGATTTATTGCGGCCGGTATTATTTGTTTCCCCGGCAATACGGCTATTGGATTTGCTACAGGAAATGCGCCTGAAGCGCCAGCATCTGGCACTGGTGATAGATGAATTTGGCGGGGTAGACGGCCTGATTACTATCGAAGATTTGGTCGAGGAAATTGTCGGCGAAATTGAAGATGAACATGATGATACCGACGCCCCGCAATTTGAAATCATCAATGAAGATATAGCGGTGGCCGATGCCCGTCTGGAAATGGAAGAACTGGAAGCGCATATTGGCATCACGCTGGAATGTGATGAGCGCGATGAAATCGATACGCTTGGCGGATTTATCTTTGCGCTGGCTGGCCATGTCCCGGTGCGCGGCGAGGTGCTGCATCATAGCAGCGGCCTGGAATTTGAGGTACTGGATTCCGATCCGCGAAAACTGCGTCTGGTCAGAATAAGAGGGTTGAAATCCTTATCCCTCGATAGGCCGACCATAGATGAAAAAACAGGCAAATAGAGCTGTTTTGAAAATGTTGCGTGATAGGGTGACAGCATTGCCCCGCCGCCCCTTTGGCCGTTATCTTCTGGTGTTTTTATGCGGGGCAGCGGCCTCTCTGGCGTTGCCGCCAGCCGGGTTTTTGCCTGCCGCTCTGTTCTTTTCTGTCCCGGTCATATTCGCAGTTAATGAAGCGCGTCCGCTAAGAGGGGCTGTTTTGTTCACGGCGGCCGGATTTGGCTGGTTTACCGCCTCTCTTTACTGGATTGGTCATGCGCTATTTATCAAGGGCGGGGTACAATTACTGCTATTGCCTTTCGCCTGTCTGGGCTTGCCCCTGTTATTATCTCTTTTCTGGGCGATGGCAGCCTATCTTGCCCTCAGGCCGGCTATTGCCCCTGTTGCAAAACTTGTTTTGCTGGCAGGTTTCTGGGGCGCAGCAGAATGGCTGCGCTCGGTGATTTTCACAGGCTTTCCCTGGAATGTGACAGGGCATATTTTTGCAGAAAATTTACTCACCGCCCAAATGGCGGCCTTTACAGGTCAGCATGGCCTTAATCTGTTGGCGGGGATGCTGATTATTGCGGCTGGAGCCGTTTATCTGCGCGCGATTAAAGCGGCTATTTTTCTTTGCTTGCCTTTATTTTTATTACTGGGGCTGGGCATATTTCGTCTGGCTGAGGCACCGCCCCTGCCAGACCAGCGAATAGAAAAAGCAGGTCTTATCCGGCTTGTACAGCCTAATATTCTGCAAGCAGAAAAATGGGACAGGGCACGTAAGGCAGAACATATCAAGGCTATGACTGCGCTGGCTCTTCGGCCAGAGCGTCCGGCTGCCCTGACCATTTTGCCAGAGGCCGCGATTGCCGGTTTCTGGCGCGATGATGAGGGGCTGGTGCGTGCGCTGGCAAACGCTATTACACCGGAAGATGGCGTAATGCTGACCGGCATTTTATCTTCGGACAGGGAAAATAATTTTTATAATTCTGCCTATTTTGTTCATCATTCAGGCGGGCTATTAGGGCAATATCATAAACAGCATCTTGTTCCCTTTGGTGAATATGTTCCCTTTCGCCAACTCCCCTTTATCGATGCGATAGCCGGACAGGGGGAATTTAGCAAGGGCGGGGCTGTTGAAGATATTTACATCGAACCTTTTGGCTATATCCGTGTGCTGATTTGTTACGAGATAATTTTCCCTGCCTTTATCGCCAGGGATAAACGCCGCCCCGATATGCTCATTACCCTTAGCAATGATGCTTGGTTTGGTAACACCTCTGGCCCGCATCAGCATTTTTATCAAAGCAGATTGCGCGCCATTGAAGAGGGTCTGGCGGTGTACCGGCTGGCAAATACAGGTGTTTCCGGCGGATTTGACGGATTTGGAAGGCTGCTTGGCAAAACAGATTTAGGCACAAGGGCGGTTATTGATTTACCTCATATCGGGGCGCTTGACCCGCCCTTTTATGCCAAAAACCGTATCACTGCGCCTGTTTTGCTCTTTGTCTGGCTGGGGGTTCTGGCTATTTTTCTTGAATTATTTTCAAAGAGGCGTAATAAAAGTCAGGGTTAAATTACTTTTAGGTTATTTTTAATACAGGAGAAGCGCTGTGAGCTTTCTTTTTACTTCTGAATCGGTATCTGAAGGACATCCGGATAAGGTTTGTGACAAAATTTCTGATACAGTTCTGGATTTATTTCTTCGCCAGGAAGCAGAAGCTCGCGTTGCATGTGAAACCCTTGCCACCACCAACCGCATTGTTCTGGCTGGTGAGGTACGAGCATCTGAAGATAAAATAAAAAAGATTTTTTCTGAAATTGAACCAGCGGTGCGCGCCGCTGTGGCCGACATCGGCTATGAGCAGGAAAAATTCCATCACGCACATTTTGAATTTCAGAATTATTTGCATGAACAATCTGCCGACATCGCCCAAGGGGTTGATAGCACCGAGAAAAAAGAAGAAGGGGCAGGCGATCAGGGCTTGATGTTTGGCTATGCCTGCCGCGAAACCGAAGAATTGATGCCAGCACCTATTCATTATGCGCATCAGATTTTAAAAGAGCTGGCCGCCCATCGCAAAGCAGATGTAAATACAATTTTGGGCCCGGATGCAAAAAGCCAGGTTACGCTGCGCTATAATACAGATGGCTCTATCGACGGGGTGGATAAGCTGGTGCTATCTACCCAGCATAAAGCCGGTGTTTCTACCGAGGATATTCGTGCGCTTGTCACCCCTCTGGTTGCAGAAATTTTGCCGAAGGGCTGGATGGTGGGTGCAGATGATTTTCTGATCAACCCGACAGGAAAATTTGAAATTGGCGGGCCGGATGGCGATGCCGGGCTGACAGGGCGGAAAATTATTGTCGATACCTATGGCGGGGCTGCCCCGCATGGGGGCGGTGCCTTTTCTGGCAAAGACCCGACAAAGGTGGACAGATCAGCTGCCTATGCTGCCCGATATCTGGCCAAAAATATTGTCGAGGCCGGGCTGGCCGATAAATGCACTATCCAGATTGCCTATGCTATCGGTGTGGCGGCGCCTGTATCGGTCTATGTCAATACACATGGCAGCCAGAATGTAGAGGAAGCAAAGCTGTCAGCATTATTGACCAGCAATGAGGTGATGGACCTCACCCCGCGCGGTATCCGCACTCATCTAGGGCTGAATAACCCGATTTACACGCCCACCGCTGCCTATGGTCATTTTGGCCGGCGTGCAGGCGAAGCGGGCAAGGGTACGTTTAGCTGGGAAGCTGTTGACCTGGCTGAAAAGTTGCGCGCTGCGCTTTAATCAGGCGCGATTAGCCAAAAACCCTGTCACCAGATGCCCTATCACAGGTAAAGGACAGCTCAACAGATGGCGGCCTCTGCTATAGAAAAAATACGTTTTTATGGCAGGCGTAAAGGCCGCCCCCTCAGCCAGAATATGCAAAGGCTTCTGGATGAGGTTTTGCCGGACAATCTTTTGTCAGAGGATATGGATGAAAGCTGGCTTTCAAAGCGGCGCACGCGGCAGGGCAAAGATAGCGCGCTGATTCTGGAAATCGGTTTTGGCGGGGGCGAGCATCTGGCCAGCCTGGCAGCTGGTCAGCGCGCGGATTTGTTTATCGGGGCAGAGCCCTTTATTAACGGGGTTGTCAGCCTGCTGCGCCATATTGAAGAGCAGAAATTAAATAATATTTGTATCTGGCCAGATGATGTGCGCCTTATTCTGGATAAATTGCCGGCCCGCAGCCTGTCAGCTGTTTATGTGATGTTTCCCGATCCCTGGCCAAAGGCCCGTCATGCCGGCCGGCGTATTTTAAATCAGGAGATGCTGGACAGGCTGGCAGATTTGTTACAGCCAAAAGGGCAGCTTCGTATGGCAAGCGATCATCCTGTTGCTAAAAGCTGGCTATTGGCCGAAGCCATGCGCCACCCCGATTTTGAATGGTGTGCGCGCAGCGCTGCTGACTGGCGCGAACGCCCCTCTGGCTGGCCGCAAACCCGCTATATGCGAAAAGGGGTGACAGAAGGGCGCTTGCCAAGCTGGTTTGAATTTCAGCGTCGATAGTTCTTGTCTATCTGTGCCTGACAATGACAAAAGCTTGTAATATTCAGCCAAAAGCGCTATAATGCAAAAAACGTTTCGGAAAATTACTGAACGGTGGGTCAAAAGCCCGCCTTTTTTGTTGCCTGAAGGGTCAGATGGCCGAGGCAGCAGCAATGCCAAAACGCCAGAATAGGATACAGGATTAAAGACAGGCGATGATACCGCAAAAGCTGGAACAGCTTATCGAACCTGCCCTTGCTGATTTGGGCTTTGAATGTGTGCGCATCCGCTATACGGGCGGGGGCGGCAAATCAGCACGTGGCCAGCTACAGATTATGGCAGAGCCAACAGATTTGCGCGAAATGACCGTAGAGGATTGTGCAACCATTAGCCGGCATCTGTCGGCTGTACTGGATGTAGAAGACCCTATCGCAGATGCCTATCAGCTGGAGATTAGCTCACCTGGTATGGACAGGCCGCTAACCCGGCTAAAGGATTTTTCGCGTTTTTCGGGCGAGCTGGTGAAAATAACGCTCAAACAAATGCTGGAAGGGCAAAAACGCTATCGTGGCCGTCTGGTCGGTGTGGATGATGAAGGGGTTATCCATGTTGAAACCCTTACCGGCCGCGTAAGTGCCACGCTTGACCAAATCGATACCGCGAAAATCGATCCAACTGAATTTTTTTCCACTCAAAAACAGCCTGCAAGAAAGACAAAGCAAACAGGCATTAATAAAGAAGAGGCTTAGATCCATGGATACATCGTCAATCCCCGGTCTGGAATTATTGCAAATCGCAGATGTGGTTGCCCGTGAAAAATCTATCGAACGCGAAGAAGTCATCGCGGCGATGGAAGAGGCTATTCAAAAGGCCGGCCGGTCAAAATATGGCCATGACCGCGATATTCGGGCAATGATCGACCGTAAATCCGGCTCTATTCAGCTGGAGAGATGGACAGAAGTTGTTGAAGAGGTGGAAAATGACGCCACCCAGATGGGCCTGGAAGAGGGGCGCAAGCATAATCTGGAAGCCGGAGACTTTCTAAAACAGCCTCTGCCGCCTATTGAATTTGGCCGTATCGCTGCCCAGACTGCCAAGCAGGTTATCTCGCAAAAAGTGCGCGAGGCCGAGCGTGCCCGTCAATATCAGGAATATAAAGACCGGGTGGGCGAGATTGTTCTGGGTACGGTTAAACGCGCAGAAAGCTATTCTGTGACCATCGATTTGGGACGCGCCGAAGGGGTGATGCGCCGCGAGGAAATGATCCCGCGCGAAAACCTGAATCAGGGAGACAGGGTGCGTGCCTATATTGTGGATGTTCGCGAAGAGGTGCGCGGGCCACAAATTTTCCTTTCCAGATCAGCCAATGAGTTTATGGCCAAGCTGTTTACGCAGGAAGTCCCGGAAATTTATGATGGTATTATCGAGATTAAAGCCGTTGCCAGAGAGCCTGGCAGCCGGGCAAAAATCTCTGTCCTTTCTCGTGATCAGTCGATTGATCCGGTGGGGGCGTGTGTTGGCCTGAGAGGCAGCCGTGTACAGGCGGTGGTCAGCGAATTACAGGGTGAGAAAATCGAGATTATTCCGTTTTCGGATGATCCGGTAACCTTTATTGTGAATGCGCTGGCACCGGCAGAAGTGGCCAAAGTGGTGGTAGATGAAGTTGCGGGGCGTGTAGAGGTGGTCGTGCCGGATGAGCAATTAAGCCTGGCGATCGGTCGTCGCGGTCAGAATGTGCGCCTCGCCTCGCAATTAACTGGCTGGTATATCGATATCCTGACCGAAGCAGAAGAATCAGAGCGTCGACAGGAAGAGTTTAAAACCCGTTCTGCACGCTTTATCGAAGCGTTGAATATTGATGATGTGATTGCCCATCTTCTGGTCGCAGAAGGCTTTGTATCTATTGATGATATCGTTGCCACCCCTGTATCTGAACTGGCGATGATCCAAGGCTTTGATGAAGATATCGCAGGCGAGCTGTTAAATCGTGCGATAGAATTTTCCGAAGCCGAAGCCAAGCGTATTACCGAAGAGCTGGAAAAGCTGAATGTTCAGGATGATCTGCGAGATGCAGAATATCTGAGCCTGGCGATGATATTGACACTGGCAGAAAACAAAATCCTCTGCCTGGATGATTTGGCCGAGCTGGACAGTGAAGAGCTGCTGGAGCTGCTGGGTGAACATGGTATCGAGGATGAAGCCGCAGCCGGTGATATTATTATGGCCGCGCGCGCGCACTGGTTCGCAGATGAAGACGCTGAAGCTGAAGAAACAGCCGCAGCGGATTCTGGCGATGATGCGCAGTAATGCAACCATTAGAGCAAACAGGCAGCAACCATGAAGCCAACAGCGCCATTTATGGAAACCTCACAGGGGGCAGCAGAAGCTGCCAGCCTTCGGCGCTGTCTGGCAACCGGGCAATCGGCTGAAAAAGACAGGCTGATCCGATTTGTAGCCAGCCCCGAAGGCGAGCTGGTTGCCGATATTTATGGCCGTCTGGGGGGTCGCGGGGTGTGGGTTAGTGCAGATAAGCAGCATCTGGAAACTGCCTGTTCCAAAAATCTGTTTGCCCGTTTTTTACGCCAGTCTGTGACCATTAAAGAGGGGTTCATTGGCCAGGTGGGCGACCAGCTGGCACAGATTTTGATCAATCGGATGAGCATGATGCGCAAAAGCGGTGCGCTGGTAACCGGGCGTGGCAAGCTGGAAATGGCCGCCAGCCGCCTGGAAGGCTTGCTGATAGCAGATGATGCCAGCCAGCGCGAGGCCGCCTCGCTGATACAAATGGTACAGCCTGACTGGTACGAGACAGGCTTGCCCGCTGCCTTGCTGGGTCAGATAGCCGGTGTTGCCTCTCTGGCCTATGCCGGGGTGTTGCGCGCTGCTTATCCGTCCGAGCAAAAGCAGATAGACACGCTATTGGTGGATTTACAGCGCTGGCGTGCGGTCACACAAACACAAAAAACAAGAGAATAGAAATTGCGGAGAGCTTGTCTTTTAGGGGCAAGCAGGTGTATTACCATGCACAAAGGTGCGAAAGGCTAAAACATAGCTATCCTGTCAAAGCCTAAATTCCAAGGGGCTATGGCTTAGTCTAAATCAAAAAGGGTCAACCATGAGTGAAGAAAATAACAAGCCAAAGAAATTAAGCCTGTCTGGCAGTGGCAAGCTTTCGCTTGGTGGTGGTGCGGTTGACCCGGCAAGCCTTCGTGGCGGTATGGTTGGTTCTGGACGTGGCAAAACAGTACAGGTCGAAGTGCGGCGTAAACGCGTTGGCGGTGCAGCGGTGCGGCCAGCAGCGGTAAAAACCCCAGCCCCTGTAGCAAGCCCGGTTGAAAATGCCCCTGCCCCGGAACAAGCAGCCGATCAGGCAGAAGACCGTCTGACCGCCGCTGAACGCGCTAATAGAATGAAGGTTCTGCAAGAAGGGCTGAGCAAATCAAAAGAGGCGGCCAGCACAGCAGCAGAACCAGAAGAAGTCCAGCCCGCAGCAGAAGAAGCTGTAGCCGAAAAAGATGAAGCTCTGGGTCCGCGTGAAGCGCGTCGCCGGGCAGAGCTGGCAGAATTGGAAGAAATTGAAAAACAGGCCGCTGCCCAGCGCCTGACCGAAACCGAAAGGCTGGCAGCTGAAAATGCTGCCCGTCAGGCAAAAATGCGCCAGCAAATGCC
>JAYOMZ010000002.1:48712-95751 GCA_038121125.1 Alphaproteobacteria bacterium | reverse complement strand
AAGCGCGATGGTGATCGCCGGCGCTCTGGTAAAATGACTATTTCACAAGCCCTTTCAGAGGGCGATGGTCGCCAGCGTTCTCTGGCGTCTGTGCGCCGCCAACGCGAAAAAGCGCGGATGCGCGAAAGCCAGCCTCAGGTAAAACAGGTTCGCGATGTGGTTATCCCGGATACCATCACGGTACAGGAACTGGCCAACCGAATGGCAGAACGGGCAGCCGATGTCGTAAAAGAGCTGATGAAACAGGGCATCATGGCAACGGTTACCCAGTCAATTGATGCAGAAACAGCCGAGCTGGTTACACTGGAATTTGGCCATAAGGTACAGCGCGTTTCTGAATCAGATGTCGAAGAAGGGCTGACAGGCAGCGAGGATAGCGAAGCACATCTGCGTCCGCGTCCGCCGGTGGTGACCGTGATGGGACACGTCGATCATGGGAAAACCAGCTTGCTGGATGCTATTCGCGCAACCGATGTGGCCAGCGGCGAATCAGGCGGGATTACCCAGCATATTGGCGCATATCAGATTGAAACCAAATCTGGCAATCTTATCACCTTTATCGATACACCCGGCCATGAAGCCTTTACCGAAATGCGCCTGCGTGGGGCAAATACAACCGATATTGTTGTGCTGGTGGTGGCTGCAGATGATTCTGTGATGGCCCAGACCATCGAGGCTATTAATCATGCCAAGGCAGCCGGATGTCCGGTCATTGTCGCGGTTAATAAATGTGACAAGCCCGAAGCCCAGCCGCAACGGGTCAGAAATGACCTGCTGCAGCATGAGATCATCACCGAAGATTTTGGCGGTGAGGTATTATGTATGGATGTATCTGCTCATACCGGCATGGGTCTGGACAAGCTGGAAGAGGCTATCATGCTGCAGGCAGAATTGCTGGAGCTGAGAGCGAATCCGGACAGACCGGCAGAAGGGACAGTTGTCGAGGCAAAGGTAGAGCGCGGACGCGGGTCGGTTGCGACGGTGCTGGTTCAGCGCGGCACCTTGAATGTTGGCGATATTTTTGTGGCCGGCGCCGAATCAGGGCGGGTACGCGCGCTGTTGAATGAACGCGGCCAGCAGCTGAAACAGGCCTTGCCCGGCCAGCCGGTAGAAATACTGGGTCTAAACGGTACGCCTATGTCCGGTGATATGTTTGTGGTGGTGGAAAGCGAATCACGTGCCCGTGAAATCGCCGAATATCGCAAACGTCGTATCCGCGATAAAGAAGCAGCGGTTACCGCCCGCGGATCTGTTGAACAGATGTTGACCGCTATTGCCGCTGGCGAGGCAGAAGAATTGCCGGTAGTAATTAAAACAGATGTGCATGGCTCGCTGGAAGCTATTCGTGCGGCATTTGAAAAATTGGCCACCGAACAGGTGCGGGTGCGTATCCTGACAGGCGGTGTGGGGGCGATATCTGAATCAGATGTCTCGCTGGCAGCTGCCTCTAATGCGATGGTGATCGGCTTTAATGTTCGTGCCATCCCGCAAGCGCGCGATTTAGCCAAAAGAGACGGTATTGAAATTCGCTATCATTCTATCATTTACGAACTGATTGACGAAGTAAAAGGGGCGATGGGCGGTCTGCTCAGCCCGGAACAGCAGGAAAGCTTTATTGGCTATGCAGAAATCAGACAGGTCTTCTCGGTTTCCAAGCAGGGCAAGGTGGCTGGCTGTATGGTTACCGAAGGGATCATCAAACGCGGCTGCAAGGTCAGATTGCTGCGGGATAATGTGGTGATACATGAAGGCAGTCTGAAAACCCTGCGGCGCTTTAAAGATGAAGTCAAGGATGTGCGTGAAAGTATGGAATGCGGTATGGCGTTCGATAATTATTCCGATATTCAGGAAGGCGATATGATCGAATGTTTCGAGGTAAAGGAAGTGGCACGCACCCTGGATTAAAAAGAGTTCAGGCGCCCCGTTTTTTATTTTCAAACCGATAAGTGCCAAAGGCAGGTAACATGGTACAGTGTTCAAAATCAGCCCGCTCCGAGCCAAGCCAGCGCCAGTTACGGGTAGGCGAGGATTTACGCCATCATCTGGCGGCTATCTTGATGCGCCAGGAAACCCATATTCCGGAGCTGGACAAGGTATCTATCACCGTATCAGAAGTATCTGTCAGTCCTGATCTTAGCTCGGCACGGGTCTATATTATGACGCTTGGCGGACAGGATATGGACAGGGTGCTGCCTGTCTTGAACCAATATGCCCCTGTCTTGCGCCATGAGGTGGCCAAGCGGGTGCATTTGCGCCGCCTGCCAGCTTTTAAATTTGTGCGCGATGATTCCTATGATAATGCCGATAGGATGGCACGGCTTTTTTCCGGCATAAAATCTCAGGAATAGTTGATAAAATTGTCTGCTTCCTCGCGCCCCAATGGCCCGCATGGCTGGCTTTCTATTCATAAACCTGCCGGCATCAGCTCGGCAAAGGTTGTGGCGATTGTAAAACGCTGTTTTGATGGCGTGAAAACAGGCCATGCCGGCACGCTTGATCCGCTTGCCAGCGGTGTTTTGCCGATCGCGCTTGGCGAGGCAACCAAGACCATTTCCTATGTGATGACAGCAGAAAAATCCTATCGGTTTTCGGTGAAATGGGGGGCTGAAACCCAGACAGATGATACAGAAGGGGCGATAACCCGCACCTCTGCCTATTTGCCTTCCAAAGCAGAAATAACCGCTATCCTGCCGAAATTTACCGGGCTGATTGATCAGGTGCCCCCTGATTATTCTGCTGTTAAAATTGATGGCAAGCGCGCTTATGCGCTGGCACGTTCGCGCGACAAGGCTGCTGGTGAGCGTCCTGAAAAAACACCAGAGGAAGAAGTGCCGCTTTTGCGCCCGCGTCAAATTCGCATTGATGCGCTGGACTTATTATCTGCCAGGCCAGGCAGTGCAGAGTTTGAGGTGCATTGCGGTAAGGGCGCCTATATCCGTTCCCTGGCCCGGGATATTGGCCGGGCATTGAACAGCGCGGCCCATGTAACCGCCCTTGAAAGGCGATCTGTGGGTAAATTTCATATAGGTGATGCGATTTCTCTGGATTTTTTGCAGGAAATGGGGCAGAGTTCGCTCGCATCTGATGCAATTTTGTCTGTTATGACTGTGCTGGACGACATCCCGGCAGTAGCCCTGACAGACGCAGAAGCCAAAAAGCTTCAATTTGGTCAGAAGCTGTCTTTGGACGGGCAACGTTGTGCGCGGTTGCGTGCGGCATTGAATCAGGCCGGAGATAGTGAGCATACCGATAGAGCGGTAGCTGTTTTTGACGGGCGTCCTGTGGCGCTGGTTGAATTAAAAGACAGCGTCCTGTCGCCCCAGAGGGTGCTGAATTTATAAACCTGCTGTTGTGAAAACACAGCGCTAGCATGAAGGAGAATGCGATGTCGATTACGAAGGAACGCAAGGCAGAGCTGATTTCTGCTTTTGGTAAGGATGCAAATGATTCAGGTTCAGCAGCCGTTCAGGTCGCTATTTTGACCGATCGGATTATTTATCTGACCGAACATATGAAAACCCATAAAAAGGATTTTGCTTCACGTCGTGGCCTGTTGAAAATGGTAGGTCAGCGTCGCCATTTGCTGAATTATATCCGTTCCGGCGATGAAGCGGCCTATAAAGCATTGATCGAAAAGCTGGGTCTGCGCCGCTAATATTGGCACAGCCGCCTATCCAATTTTGAAACTCACTTGATAAACGGGTCTGTTCTGGCAGGCCCGTTTGTTTGTTCCGGGTTATATAGAGGTTGCTTTTGTGTGGCGGTCATGTCATATCTGCTGTCATAAAAAATAGATGAAGATAGAGATTTGACAAAAACCGCGAGATAAGCCTTTAAGCGGGCGGGAAAAGACCAGACTGAGAGTCTTTCAATCGTTAAGCGTCTAGTGACACAACTCCCTTACATTTCTCAGCAAACCGCCCTGTTTTCATGTCAGGCCATGAACGGCATGACAGGCAGGGATGCTTCTTCATCATGACCGAAGATAGATGAAACTGAAAAAAGAGAAGAACCAGATGTTCGAAATATACAGAAAAGAAATCGATTGGGGGGGCAAGACCCTCATTCTTGAAACAGGAAAGGTCGCGCGCCAGGCAGATGGCAGCATTATGGCCAGCATGGGCGAAACCACAGTTTTATGTACAGCTGTTGCCGCCCGCAAGGCAAAGCCTGGCCAGGATTTCTTTCCCCTTACCGTAAATTATCAGGAAAAAACCTTTGCCGCAGGTAAAATCCCCGGCGGGTTTTTCAAGCGTGAAGGCCGGCCTTCTGAACATGAGACACTTACCAGCCGTTTGATTGACCGTCCTATCCGCCCGCTCTTTCCAAAAGAATTCAAGTGCGAGACCCAGGTTATCTGTACGGTTCTGTCACATGATATGGAAAATGCCTCTGATATCGTTGCCCTGATAGGCGCATCGGCTGCCCTTACCCTTTCCGGCGTGCCGTTTTTCGGGCCTATTGCCGGCGCACGTGTCGGCTATAAGGACGGGGAATATATCCTTAACCCCACTCTTTCCGAGATGGAAGATAGCGCTCTTGATCTGGTGGTTGCCGGTACAAAAGATGGCGTGCTGATGGTTGAATCAGAAGCAGAAGAGCTGTCAGAAGAGGTGATGTTGGGGGCGGTGAATTTTGGCCACCAGCAAATGCAGCCTGTTATCGATGCGATTATCGAACTGGCAGAAGTAGCCGCAAAAGAGCCACGCGAATTGCCGGTTGAAGCCCCGGAAGCAGCAGACTTACGCAAAAGCCTGTCCGGCTTGACCAAAAAACTGACCGCCGCCTACGATATTGCGGATAAATCTGCCCGTCAGGAAGCCCTGGCCGAAGCTCGTGCAGAGGCTGTAACCATGGCAGGTGAAGAGGCAGACGGCGTTCTGGTTTCCTCGATTGTCAAGGAAATGGAATCCGATATTGTTCGCTCCTCTATCCTGAAAACAGGCCAGCGTATTGATGGCCGTGATACCAAAACGGTTCGCCCGATTGTTGCCGAAGTTGGCTTGCTGCCACGCACCCATGGCTCGTCTTTATTTACGCGCGGGGAAACACAGGCTCTTGTGGTCTCTACCCTTGGCACAGGTCAGGATGAACAGATGATCGATGCGCTGACAGGCGAATATCGTTCCAGATTTATGCTGCATTATAACTTCCCGCCATTTTCTGTAGGCGAGGCAGGGCGTGTTGGCTCTCCTGGTCGGCGGGAAATTGGCCATGGCAAGCTGGCATGGCGGGCGATTAATCCGCTCCTGCCATCCAAAGAGGAATTTCCCTATACCATTCGCGTGGTATCCGAAATTACAGAATCAAATGGCTCTTCTTCTATGGCAACGGTTTGCGGCACGTCTCTGGCATTGATGGATGCCGGTGTCCCGCTGGCCCGTCCTATTGCCGGTATTGCTATGGGTCTGATTAAAGAGGAAGATGAATTTGCGGTTCTGTCCGATATTCTGGGGGATGAAGATCACTTAGGCGATATGGATTTTAAAGTGGCCGGAACAGATGCGGGTATTACCGCCTTGCAGATGGATATTAAAATCACCTCTATCACCCCTGAAATTATGGATATCGCATTGGGTCAGGCACGTGATGGCCGCCTGCATATTCTGGGCGAGATGGGCAAGGCACTGACCGGCGCGCGCGAAGGTCTGGCAGAATCTGCACCGAAAATCACCACTTTCAAGATTTCCGTAGATAAAATCAGGGAAGTCATTGGGCCAGGCGGCAAGATGATCCGCGAGATTGTTGAGCAGACAGGCGCAAAAATCGACATTGATGATGATGGCAGCGTATCTGTTGCGGCTATCAGCCAGTCGGCCAGCGATGCGGCCATTGCCCGTATCCGCGAGATTGTTGCCGAGCCGGAGCTGGGCGTTATCTATAATGGCAAGGTTGTAAAGACCGTTGATTTTGGCGCTTTTGTAAATTTCCTTGGCGCAAAGGACGGGCTGGTACATATCTCTGAAATGAAGAATGAGCGTGTTGCCCAGACAACAGATGTCTGTAAGGAAGGCGATATGGTCAAGGTAAAGGTCATCGGCTTTGATGACCGCGGCAAGGTTAAATTATCCATGAAGCGTGTGGATCAGGAAACCGGCGCGGATCTTGAAGCCGATAAGGGCGATGACGAATAAGCGCTCTTAAACATCGTTAAAAGAAAAAGCCGCCTTTTTGAAAAAGGGCGGCTTTTTTGCGGGCGACAGGAACGGTCTATTCACCGATTTCGGCGGGTACGCCAATATGATGATAGCCGCCATCCACATAATGGGTCTCGCCTGTCACCCCTGAGGACAGATCAGATAACAGATAGGCCGCTGCCCGGCCAACTTCCTGAATATCGGGATTGCGTTTCAGCGGGGCTTGCTCTTCTGAATGGCGGAAAATATGGCGCGCCCCTGTAATGGCAGACCCGGCCAGCGTGCGCATGGGCCCAGCTGACAGGGTGTTGACACGGATATTCTGTCTGCCCAAATCCACCGCCAGATAGCGGGTAGAGGCTTCTAATGCCGCTTTGGCTACCCCCATCACATTATAATTTGGGGTCGTGCGTACCCCGCCCAGATAGGACAGGGTTAATAAAGAGCCGCCATTTGGCATCATATGCCGGGCTTCTGCTGCCAGCTCGGTAAAGGAAAAGGCCGATACCAGCATGGTTTGTTCAAAATTATTTCGGCTGGTATTGTAATATGCCCCTTTCAGCTCGGACTTGTCGGAAAAACCGATAGCGTGTACCGCAAAATCCAGCTGATCCCAATGCTGGCGCAACTGGCCAAAGGCATTTTTAATCCCGTCCTCTGCAGCAACATCACATTCGATAAGGATATCCGAGCCGATAGAGGCTGCCAGCGGCTCCAGCCTTTTGCGAAAGCCCTCTATCTGATAGGTAAAGGCCAGCTCTGCCCCGTGTGCGGCCGCCGCCTCGGCAATGCCCCAGGCAGCCGAGCGTTCATTGGCAACGCCCATAATCAGGCCTTTTTTTCCAGCAAGGATACCCATTTTCAAGAACCCCTCTTTTATATATCTGGCCTAGATACGGGCAAGTGCCAGGGTGGCGTTTGTGCCGCCAAAACCAAAGCTGTTGGATAATGCCAGATTAATTGTTTTGTCATCCAGGCGTTCACGCGGCACCGGAATATCGCCAATGGCCGGGTCGGGATTTTCAATATTGATAGAAGCGCCAATAAAGTTATTTTGCATCATCAACAGCGTGTAAATGGCTTCCTGTACGCCGGTTGCCCCCAAAGAATGGCCGGTCAGCGATTTGGTAGAGGTCACCACAGGCAGATAGCCGCGCGGGCCAAAAACCGCCTGAACCGCTTCCAGCTCCTTTACATCGCCTACCGGAGTTGAGGTGCCGTGGGCATTGATATAATCCACCGGCATTTCCAAACCCTTGCCGGAAAAGCCGTCCAGTGCCAGCTTCATACAACGCTGTGCCCCTTCCCCGGAAGGGGCGACCATATCATAGCCATCCGAGTTGGCACCATAACCGACTATTTCGGCATAGATTTTTGCGCCTCTGGCTTTGGCGTGTTCATAATCTTCCAGTACCACCATACCGCCGCCGCCAGCGATGACAAATCCGTCCCTGTCTGCATCATAGGCGCGCGAGGCTAATTGCGGTGTATCATTATATTTTGAAGACATGGCGCCCATCGCATCAAACAGCACGGATAGTGTCCAATGCAATTCCTCGCCGCCGCCGGCAAAAACGACATCCTGCATCCCGTAGCGGATAGCATCTGCCCCTGCGGTAATACAATGGGCCGAGGTTGAACAGGCAGAGGAGATAGAATAATTCACCCCCTTAATTTCAAAAAAGGTGGCGATACAGGCAGAGACGGTTGAGGACATACAGCGCGGTACCATATAGGGGCCTACCCGTTTTGGCCCTTTTTCGCGGGTGGTATCAAAGGCGGTCAGCATATTGGCAGTAGAAGGCCCGCCCGAGCCAGCGATAAGGCCGGTACGCGGATTGGAAATATCCGATTTTTCCAGACCTGAATCAGCAACTGCCTGTTGCATGGCGACCACGGCATAGCCTGCCCCCTCGCCCATAAAGCGCATCTGCTTGCGGTCTATATGCTCGCTCAGATCAATATCTACCGCGCCCTTTACCTGTGATCTGAATCCCAGCTCAGCATAATCCGGTGCTGCCACAATACCAGAGCGTCCATCGCGCAAGGAACGGGTGACTGCAGCCGCATCATTGCCGATAGAAGAAACAATTCCAATACCTGTAATCACAACACGCCGCATTATTTTGCCTCCTCAGCCCCGAATAATCCCACCCGTATATCGGTGGCTTCAAATACGCTCTCGCCATCACATAATACGCGGCCATCTGCGATACCCATTACCAGACGGCGCATCAAAACCCGTTTGATATCAATTTGAAAGGTGACCAGCTTGGCAGAGGGTAAAATCTGGCCGGTAAATTTCACTTCCCCGACAGACAGCGCGCGTCCGCGCCCCAAACCGCCCAGCCAGCCAAGATGAAAGCCGACCAGCTGCCATAACCCGTCCATGCCCAAACAGCCCGGCATCACCGGATCGCCTTCAAAATGACAGGGGAAAAACCATAAATCGGGATGAATATCAAATTCGGCTTCAATATAGCCCTTGTCATAGGCCCCGCCTGTATCGGTAATGCGGGTAATTCTGTCTGTCATCAGCATCGGCGGCATTGGCAATTGCGGATTGCCTGGCCCGAAAAGTTCCCCTTTCGCACAGGAAATCAGTTCATCATAGGAAAATTCATTTTGATGGGTGAGTGCCATTAGCCCTTGCCTTGTCTATCAGTGAAAACAGTTAAAATTCTTTATCTATCTGTTTTTAGTATAGAACGCGCAAAATACCAAATAGAAGCCCTATTTTTGTCAATTGACCTCTTCATCTTCCAGTACGCCCCAGAAATTCTGGCGTGTTGTCCAGCCGCGCATCTGGTCGGTGGCCAGTTTACACCATTGTTTTTCGCAATATTGAACCTCCAGCAATATATTTCGCCCGGCAATGGCGACAATATCTGCGGTGTCATCCGGCTCGGCATAGAGCCTGACTTCTGCCTTGGTGATCAATCCATAGCGTTTCAGGGATAATAGCGAGCTATGCAGCCATCCGGTTGTGCCTTCATGGTCAACCACCTTGCGCCATACATCAAATTCAGAAATTACCTTTAGCGGCAGATTTTCGCGCACATATACCCAGTCAAGGGGATATTCGCGGCCAGGCCCTACCCGCATATAGGCCAAATCCTTTTTCAAGGTCACAAAACGCGGTACAGGATAGCCCGAGCCGCGAATAACCGTGCGCTCTGTCAGGCTGTTTTGGCCATTATTATCTGCTGCCTGGACAGGGGCAGGAAAAAAAAGAACGGATAGTGCAAAAATACCGCTGATAGCCAGAAAGACAGACAGAAATTTCAAGACCCGGTCAATTTTTTTGAAAAATAGCTCAAAAGCAGGCAGAACTTCCAAATGGCGCGAAAATCTCATTACTCAGCTATGTCCTTATAACGGTAATATGGCTAAAATACCCCCAGAAAACAGTTCTCTATTTTTTTATTCGATCTATCTGGAGAGACATCTATACTTGATAGCGTAACTTCGGTTACAAGAAAATACGCATTTAATAATGCAGCTGATATATTATTGCCAGATACGCGCTTTTTTACAAGGAAACGCAGTGGATGAAGCCGAAAGTTGTTCTGACCCGAAAACTGCCTGATGTGACAGAAACGCGTATGCGCGAATTATTTGATGCCGAGCTGCGCGCACAAGATACCCCCCTTGATCCGGACAAGCTGGTTGCGGCCATGCAGGATACAGATGTTCTGGTGCCAACTGTAACCGACAAGCTGACAAAAGATATTTTATCAAAGGCAGGTGACAGGCTAAAGCTGATCGCCTCCTTCGGGACAGGGGTGGATCATATCGATCTGGCAGCGGCAAAGGCGCGCGGCATCACCGTGACCAACACCCCGGGCGTCTTAAGCGAGGATACAGCCGATGTGGCGATGGCACTGATTTTATCTGTGCCGCGCCGGCTGGTAGAAGGCAATAGCCGGGCCCGTTCGGGCAACTGGACGGGCTGGTCACCTACCGGGATGCTCGGCCACCGCATTAATGGCAAGCGTTTGGGCATTATCGGTATGGGGCAAATTGGCCAGGCTATTGCCCGGCGTGCCAGGGGTTTTGGTATGTCTGTGCATTATCATAACCGAAAGGTTGTTCATCCGGCTATTGAAGCAGAACTGGAAGCGACCTATTGGGACAATCTGGATGAAATGCTGCGACGCATGGATATTGTTTCTGTTAATTGCCCCTATACAGAAGCTACCAAAGGGCTGGTCAGTGCCGAGCGGCTGGCGCTGATGCCTGAACACGCCTATCTGGTCAATACTGCACGCGGTGAAATTGTCGATGAACAGGCATTGGCCCATGCGCTGGAGACAGGGGCTATTGCAGGGGCAGGTCTGGATGTTTATGCCGATGAGCCGTCTATCCCCGAGGGTTTGCGGGCGCGTGATAATGTGGTGTTGCTACCGCATATCGGCTCGGCCACCATTGAGGGGCGTCATGCAATGGGGGATAAGGTCATTATCAATATCCAGACCTTTCTGGATGGCCATACCCCGCCAGACAGGGTTCTGGCAGCGATGCTCTAGGCTATCACAGCTTCTGGCTGCAAACAGGGCAGGCGGGATCGCGGGCTATCTCTATCTCGGTAAAACTGCTTGCTAGCCCGTCATATAATAACAGTTTTCCAACCAGAGGCGTGCCAAAGCCGGCGATTATCTTTATCGCTTCTGCGGTTTGCAATCCGCCTATGACCATGGTGGTGCTGCCCAGAATGCCGGCATTGGCACAAGAGGGTGCCTGGTCATAATCCAGCTCGGTTTGCGGAAAAATACAGCGCAAACAGGGGCTGTTCGGATCCAGGGGGATAAAGCTGGTTATCTGGCCATCGGTTCGAACTGCCCCTCCGAAAATCAGCGGCGTGTGTAATTGCTGGCAAAGCTGATTGGCCAGATAGCGTGTGTGCGGATTATCGGTGCAATCAATCACCAAATCGCATGACTCAATCAGCATCTTCGCGTTTTCCTCTGTGAAACGCGTAATATGGCAGGAAAGGCGAATATCGGGATTCAGACCTTTCACAAATTGCTCGGCACTTGTCGATTTAGGCTGGGACAGGTGCTGCATTGTGTGAATAAACTGGCGGTTCAAATTGGTGATATCAGCTTCATCATCATCGATAATGGTCAGATGACCAATTCCGGCTCCGGCCAGACCGGCAATTACCGGTGCGCCAAGCCCCCCCGCCCCCAATATCAGGACATGGGCAGAGAGTAATTTTTTTTGCCCTTCCTCGCCTATTTCCGGCATCACTACCTGACGGGCATAACGTTCTATTTCTGCATCATTTAATAGCATTTTAACTGCTTTACTGTCCGGTTGACCCAAAGCCGGATGTGCCTCTGATGGTCTCATCCAGCGTTTCTGCCTCGTCAAATTCTGCCTGTATGACCGGGGCGATAATCATCTGGGCAATGCGCATCCCATGGGTGATTTCAATCGGCTCCTGACCTAGATTAATTGCCAGTATTTTTACCTCGCCGCGATAATCTGAATCTATTGTGCCCGGGCTGTTGACCATGCTCAGCCCCTGTTTGATGGCAAGGCCGGAGCGCGGGCGTATCTGGGCTTCATACCCCACCGGGATAGACATGGCCAGGCCAGTGGGGATCGCCATGCGTTGCATGGGGTGCAAGAAGATAGCCCCTTGCGGCAAAGCAGCACATATATCTGCCCCGGCAGCGGCCGCGCTTTCATAGGCGGGCAGGGGCAAATCCCGTGCATGGGGCAATTTTTGAATTTTAACGTTTATGGTCATGAAACCAGGCCTCTATTTTCTGTACTAATCTTTCGGCTATTTCTGTTTTGCTGGCGCGCGGCCACTCGGTCTGGCCATCGCTATCTATGAGGGTAACATGATTGCTGTCCTGACCAAAAACAGCGGCCTCGCCTGTGCCGCCCACCTGATTGGCCACTATCCAGTCACATTTTTTGCGCGCCCGCTTGGCCCGGGCATATTCAGCCAGATTTTCGGTTTCCGCAGCAAAGCCGATAACCAAAGCCGGCCGGTTTTCATGCTGGCCAAGGCTAGCCAGAATATCGGGATTTTCAGCCAGTGCCAGCTGCGGTGTACCTTTCACCGTTTTTTTAATTTTCTGCTGCCCGCCATTAACCACGTGCCAGTCAGCCACTGCTGCGGCACAAATCGCGCAATCTACCGGTAGCTGTGCCATGCAAACATCATACATTTGTTTGGCGGTTTGTATTTTTATCACCTCTACCCCGTCAGGATCAGCCAGATGAACAGGGCCTGTCACCAGCGTGACCTTTGCTCCTTTTCGGGCGCAGGCATCGGCCAGCGCATGACCCTGCTTGCCAGAAGAATGATTGCCGATATAGCGCACCGGATCTATCGGCTCAAAAGTAGGGCCGGATGTGACAAGGATATGTTTGCCGTGTAACGGGCTCTCGCTATCAGCTGCAGCTTGCCCAAGCTGCTGATCAATCGCGCGGATAATTACCTGTGAGTCGGCCAGCCGGCCTGTGCCTATCTCTCCGCAGGCGGCATCGCCATCTTCCGGAGCGATAAGCTGCACCCCTCTTTTTATCAGTACATCCAGATTGGCGCGTGTGGCAGGATGGGCCCACATATTGGGGTTCATGGCCGGGGCTATCATCACCGGACAATCTGTTGCCAGACAAATGGTGCTGGCCAGATCATCTGCCAGCCCATGCGCCATTTTGGCCATGAAATTGGCGGTTGCCGGGGCAACCAGTACCACATCTGCATCACGTGCCAGCCTTATATGCCCCATCTCGGCCTCATCGGTCAGGGAAAACAAATCACTATAGACTTTTTCACCGGTCAGGGCAGACAGGCTAAGGGGGGTGATAAATTCCATTGCCGAGCGGGTCATCACCCCGCGTATCTGATAGCCCCTATCCATTAATCGGCGCGATAAATCAAGCGCTTTATAGGCCGCAATACCACCTGTTATCAAAAGCAGGATACGCTGTTGTCTGGCCGGGTTAAGCGGTGTGAGTTGCAGCCCTTCCAAATCCAGATGCCAGCCTTTTGCCGCCAGCGCTTCTTCCAGCTTTGCCCGTTTGGCCGCCGGAATCTGGGCGCGCTGGCGATAATTGGACAGGGCACTAGCACCAACCGATAATAATTTTTGTACCGCTTCGCGGCCGCCCAGCTGCCCGATAGCTGCATCAAAAATAGTTTGAAAATTGCTCATTCAGCCTCTCTTTATTCACAAATTTGTGAATAATTCACATTTTAGTGAACAGATAGAAAGCTGTAAAGGGCAATGGCGACAGAAATGGCCGTTACAATATAGGGCCATTTCGGGGCGGGTCGGGGCAGGGGCGGGTTTTCCAGCTTTTTTATCAGCTTTGGCAGTTTCAGATAAAGCTGGCGCATATCCGAGAGTGCGCGTTCAATCTGGGCGCGTATCGTATCTTCTGAACCTATCCAGCTGCTGGCTAATGGCCGGGCAAAATTCCACATATCGGCTGCCGGGTTCAGGCTTCTTGCCACCCCTTCGGCCATCATCATGGTTTTTTGCAGCAAATTAAATTGCGGCTGGATGGAAATTTCAAAGCGGGCAGAGATTTGCAGAATCTGCCCAAGGACAAGACCAAGCGAAATATCGCCAAGTGCCTTGCCAAGAACCGGATCGGCCACGCTGCGCAAGCTTTGGGAAAAAGCCGCAAGAGAGACCGTATCATCCAGCATACCGGCATCATAATGCAGGCGCGCTACCTCATCATAATTGCGGTTCAAAATCGCATCCAGAAGCCGGGCTAAAAACAGCCTGTCGGCAAAATCCAGCTGACCCATAATACCGAAATCAATCGGCACCAGCAGCCCGTCTGAGGTGACAAAAATATTGCCCGGATGCATATCGGCATGAAAATAGCCATCGCGAAAGACCTGATTGAAAAAACTGGTTGCAGCCGCTTCGGTGATTTTGGTGATATCATGTCCGGCCGCTTTGAGTGCGCTGACATTATCAATGCGTATGCCGTCTATCCATTCAATAACCAGCATATGGCTGTTGGTGCGTTCCAAATCGATAAAGGGAATACGGATGCCTTTATCGCCGGCCATATTTTCTGCCAGCCGATTGCCGGCCGCCGCTTCCATACGCAAATCCAGCTCGATATCCGAGATATGTTCAAATTGCTGAACCGCGGTAACCAGCTTTAGCCGGCGCAATCCCGGGGCAACCGCCTCTGCAAGGCGCGCCATTGCCCGGAAAAAACGCACATCGCGGCGCATTTGATGGGCAATGCCCGGGCGTAATATCTTTACCGCAACAATACGGCCATCTGGCAAGCGCGCTTTATGCACCTGGGCAATAGAGGCCGCCGCCACAGCTGTTTCATTGAAATCGGCAAAAAGCTCGGAGACAGATTTCTGGCTGGTCTCTTCAATAATCTGGATAGCCTTTTTGCCGGAAAAAGGGGGCAGCCTGTCTTGTAATTGTCCCAGCGCACTGGCCAGTTCCGGGCCAATTAAATCTGCACGGGTGGCAAGGGCTTGTCCAAATTTGATAAAGCCGGGGCCAAGTGCCTGCAAGGCTTCACACAAGGCCTGGCCAGCATCCTTGCGCGCCTTGCTTCCGGCGATGAGGAAGTTCAGTATCCCCAGCAACCGGCAAAACCAGCGAGGAAGCAAATCTATTTTGGCCAGATGCCCCAATACCCCTGCCCGGCCAAGAATAAAACCTGTGCGCGGCAAGCGCCATAACAGGATAAGGCTATCCATTAATCCAGCTTCCAGCCGGAATGAATGGCTGCAATACCGCCAGACAGGCTGCGAATACGAATCTGGCCAAATCCGGCTTCCCCAAAAGACGCGGCCAGCGCTTCGGGACGCGGAAACATACGGATAGATTCGGCCAGATAGCGATAGGCCGCTTCATCTTTGGCAATATAGCGCCCCAGTCGCGGCAAGGCCTGAAATGACCAGAAATCATAAAGCTTTGACAGGGCCGGATTATCGACATGCGAGAATTCAAGGCAGCAAAACCGCCCCCCGGGTTTCAGGATACGATAGGCTTGTGAAAGCGCAGCCTCGCGGTTTGTTACATTGCGAAGGCCAAAGGCAATGGTCACCCTGTCCACGCTGTTATCTTCTATTGGCAGGTCTTCTGCACTGGCTTGTGTCCAGGCCAGCTGGTCAGCATAGGCAACAAGATCGCGCCGTTTTTTGCCAGCGGCCAGCATATCGGGATTTATATCGACAATATGGGCAGACCCGCCGCCGCGGCGTAAAAACCGCAAGGCGATATCGCCTGTCCCGCCTGCCAAATCCACCAGCTTTTGGGTCGGGCGCGGCGCCATCCAGTCCATCAGCGCATCTTTCCATAGCCGGTGAATGCCCGCACTCATCACATCATTCATCAGATCATAAGAAGGTGCGACAGAGGAAAACACCTCTCCTACCCGCGCCTGTTTCTGGCCGCGCGGCACTTCGGAAAACCCGAAATCAATCACATCCTTTTCGGGCTGTGCTGTCACGTCAAAACATCCTTATCTGGTCTAATCATTATATCCTGTACGCATGATGGACAAGCTCGCTTCAGGCTGTAATTTATTTTCTTTTACCTGTATTACGTTCCAAACGGCAAGTTAGCCTTGCTGTGACGTTTATTGGAAATATCCATAAATCACTGATACATCATGACTATAAAGAAGTTGCAAGGGAATTTGAAGAGTGCCTGAATTACCAGAGGTTGAAACAGTGCGTAGCGCGCTTGAACCTGTCCTGCACGGCCAGCAGATCAGCAGCGTTCGCCTTACACGCCAGGATTTACGCTGGCCTCTGCCCGGAAATTTGCCCGAATCACTCACCGGCCAGATATGCGGTCTGCCCTGGCGGCGCGGCAAATATATTTTGATCCCCCTCCTGCCGTCCGGCAAAACATTGCTTGTCCATCTGGGTATGTCCGGGGCAATAAGGCTGTATCAGCACCAGCCGGCGCAATTTGGAAAACATGATCATTTTTCTGTCGGGCTGGCAGACGGGCAATGGTTTATCTTTTCTGACCCGCGCCGCTTTGGCCATCTGGATTTGCTGGAGAGCGGCAAGGAAGAAGCCTATCCCCTATTGTCGGGGATGGGGGTAGAGCCCCTATCCAATCATTTCTCGCCTGCCTATCTGGACAGGGTTCTGGCCGCGCGCAAACAGCCGATAAAAACCGCCCTTCTGGATCAAAGGCTCATAGCGGGTCTTGGCAATATTTATGTCAGCGAAGCCCTGTTCAGAGCCGGGATTTCGCCGCGCAGACAAGCTCGCAATATTGCTGGCAAGCGTTCAGAGCGGCTGGTCCCTGCGATTCGTGCCACATTAACAGAAGCGATATCGGCTGGCGGGACAAGCCTGCGTGACCATATTCAGCCAGGCGGCGAGATTGGCTATTTTGTCCAGAATCTGAAGGTATATGGCCGCGAAGGGGCGGGCTGCCTGGTCTGTGATAAACCGATTAAAATGATAAGACAGGGCGGGCGTTCTGGCTTTTATTGCCCCAATTGCCAGCGATAATATGCCTTTGGCTTAGGCAGCAAAAAAGGACAAACATTAAAGCGCCATATTCAGCTAGTGCTGTCACGGGTCTGACAGCTATCTGCCATCCGGCAAAAGGTCAAAAGCCGATACTCACCATTTTGCATAAAATACTTGACCTACGTCAGGGTTTTCGCGTATCGTGCGCCATCTTTTGGATTGTTAATTTAAGGAATAGCTTTATGGCTAATCATAAATCTGCGAAAAAGCGGATCATCCGTAATGCGAATCGCGCCGAGATCAATAAAAGCCGGATCAGCCGAATCAGAACTTTCATCAAGAAAGTTGAAAATGCTATTACTTCTGGCGACCAGGCCGCAGCGCAAACTGCCTTAAAAGAAGCCCAGCCTGAAATTATGCGCGGCGTAACTAAAGGTGTTCTGCACAAAAACACCGCATCACGCAAGGTTAGCCGCCTGGCAGCACGGGTAAAGGCTGTTAGCGCCTAATCGTAATAAAGGACTTTCTCATAGACTTTCAAAAAGGGCGCAGTTCTTCTGTTGCCCTTTTTTGCTGTCCGGATTCGGATGTATCGGTTTATGCCGGCCTTATAATGGTCGCACAAATCGCATTTCAGGCCTCTTTTGGGACTCTTGCCGCCTGTGTTGCAATCACCGCATTCGGACAGGGCGGCTTCTGCTGGCAGAACGATAAATAGCAGTTAGCCAGCATTGTTCCCATGCTACTTTGATTCGTCTTTCCTAACTTATTATCTTCTCTAAAAAAAAAGAATAAGACCTGTCTTTGAACGCTTTTGACGCGCCTGACTGTCAAGGAAAAAAACTGTATAAAACCCAACTTTATTTTCATCAAATGGGCTTTTCGTGACTTGAAACGCCCGGTCATTTCAGTTTACTTTGGGCTCTATGGCTCATGGTCAGGATGCGTGTTTTTGTGTTTTTCAGAGATAGGCGTTTTATCCACCTTCCTCAGCAGTCAATAAACGATATTTTAAAAACCATTTTGGGCGCTAATGCCTGAAAAATAAAAGAAAAGCATAATTTTATGGCGGCATCAGATAAAGATATGGCAGAGGGTGGAAGAAAGCAGCGCGCTGTCTCTGACCACAATATCTCCTCGCCACAATCTGTTGCAGGCCTGTCCCGGAACACCAGCGATGCCGGCCATCTGGCCGAACAAAACCTCTTATGGCAACGCGTTTCCCATCGTTTGAAAACCGAGCTGGGCGAAGCCAAATGGCGGGCATGGATCAAGCCGCTATTGCTAGAGGAATTTAGCGAAGACCAGCTGATATTGCGGGCATCGACCAGCTTCCTGCGCGACCGTGTACATTCCAATTATCTTGATAAAGTCCGGCTTCTTGCCGCGGCGCAAACCGGGGCGCAACCCAAAGTGCGTGTTTTGCTGGCACGTGAAGGCAAGGCGCAGCCCTTTAGCGCGTTAAACAGCCAGACCGCCACAGCCGAAAATGCGGCTGAAATGACATCAGACCCGGCAGGGGCTGAAAAACATGGCCAGTCTGCCAGCCGCCCTTTGCGTTTTTCGCACGCCCGGAATAGCGATGCAGATACAAGCCCAAGCATTGAAGGGCTGGATACCCGCTTTACCTTTGAAAATTTTGTGGTGGGCGCGCCCAACCAGCTGGCTTTTGCGATTGCAAAGCGGGTCGCTGAAAGCCCGGACGCGACCTATAATCCTTTGTTTCTTTATGGCGGGGTCGGGCTGGGCAAAACCCATTTGATGCACGCAATAGCCTGGGAGATCCATTTCCGCCAGCCACATCGCAAAGTGATGTATTTATCAGCAGAAAAATTCATGTATCGCTTTATTCGTGCGCTGCGCTACCGCGATATGATGTCGTTCAAAGAGCAGTTCCGTTCTGTCGATGTGCTGATGATAGATGATGTGCAGTTCATTTCCGGCAAGGATTCCACGCAGGAAGAATTTTTCCATACCTTTAACGCGCTGGTCGAAGATGGCCGCCAGGTGGTGTTATCAGCAGATAAATCGCCCACCGACCTTTCCGGTATGGAAGAGCGGCTTCGCTCGCGTCTCGGCTGGGGTATGGTTGCAGATATCCACCCCTCGGATTATGAATTAAGGCTGGGGATTTTACAGGCGCGCCGCGAAAAAATGGGTGTCGATGTTCCCGATAAGGTGCTGGATTTCCTGGCGCGTAAAATTACCTCCAATATTCGCGAGGTGGAAGGGGCATTTAACCGTATTACGGCCTATGCGACCCTGGTTGGCCATGCGGTGACCGTGGAAACCACCAAAGAAGTGCTGAGCGACCTGCTGCGGGCCAGCAACCGCAAGATTAGCATTGATGATATCCAGAAAAAGGTAGCTGCCCATTTCAATATACGGGTAGCAGATATGTTTTCTGCCCGCCGGGCCCGCCAGATTGCACGGCCGCGCCAGATAGCGATGTTTCTGGCGAAAAACCTGACCTCTCTTTCCTATCCGGAAATTGGCCGTAACTTTGGAAATCGCGATCATACCACCATCATGCATGCGGTGCGCAAAATCGAGGAATTGATGGAAACAGATGCCGCTCTGGCAGATGATGTAAGCCTGCTGAAATCTATTCTGGCAGACTAAATTTCCCTGCTTTTGGCAAAATTGGCAAATATAGCCAAATTCGGGAAAAAATATCTAGAAAACATCCATAAAACACAGATATTAGCCATATATCTAGTGCGTAATTTTGTTTGTACTGCTATATTTTGTGTGTCAAAATAGAGTGATTAAAAACCACTTCCAAATTAAAGGAAATCGCACGAATGAAATTTGCCATAGACAGATTGAGTTTACTTCGTCCTCTCGGGCATGTCAGTTCTGTTGTTGAGAGGCGAAATACCATTCCTATTCTGGCCAATATTGTGATGCGCGCCGATGCAGGCCAGCTATCGCTTACCGCTACGGATATGGAAATGGATATTGCAGAACAAATCAGCTGTTCTGTTCAGCAAGAAGGGGCGTGTACCGTCCCTGCCCATCTCTTTTATGATATTGTGCGTAAATTGCCAGACGGGGCAGAGGTGGAGGTCACTGTTGCCGAAGGGACAGCCTCTATCAAGGCGGGTCGTTCTGCCTTTACCCTGCCCACCTTGCCTGTAGAAGATTTCCCGGCCTTTAATGTCAGTGATTTGCCGGTTCATTTTACGCTGACAACCGCAGATTTGCGCCATCAGATAGATACTACCCGCTTTGCCATCTCGAACGAGGAAACCCGTTATTATCTGAACGGCATTTTCTTTCATAAAAGCGATAGCGGGTCTCTGGCAGCGGTCGCAACAGATGGCCACAGGCTGGCTTTGGCACAAATGGATATGCCGCAAGGCGCAGATGGTATGCCGGAAATTATCCTGCCCCGCAAGGCAGTAGGCGAGCTGCGCAAATTGCTGGATGATGAAGAAGGCGAGGTATCGGTTAGCCTGTCAGAAACCCGCGCCGAATTTGCCTTTGGTCAGGTGCGGCTTACCTCAAAACTTATCGACGGGTCTTTCCCGGATTATACCCGTGTTATTCCCAAGGGAAATGACAAGATATTGTCTGTGGATACAGGCCTGTTTTCTGCTGCGGTGGACAGGGTGTCCACCATATCATCGGAAAAGTCCCGTGCGGTAAAGCTCAGCCTGACAACCAATTTGCTTACCCTGTCTGCCAGTACGCCGGAAGCCTCTTCTGCGGTTGAGGAAATTGAAGTGTCCTATAGCGGAGAGGATTTGGATATTGGCTTTAATGCCCGCTATTTGCTGGAAATTGCCCAGCAGGTTGAAGGAGATGTGATGCAGCTGGCCTTGTCTGATCCGGGCTCGCCAAGCCTGATTTCCACCCCTGATGATGACCAGAATGTATTTGTGCTGATGCCCATGCGGGTATAGAGGATATCTGTTGTCCACCCATGCAAGCGCCCCTGATACAGGGATAGGTAAGTGAAACTGGAAGCTATAAACAGGGATATTTTGCCCCCGGATGCTGCGGTCAGCATGACCGCGTCCGGATCACAGGCGTCAATTGAGACGACCGGCATCCGTAAATTGCGCCTGAATGGCTTTCGCAATTATCCGCAACTGGAAGTACAGACACACGCAAAGGCGGTCTTGCTGACAGGGGCCAATGGGGCGGGGAAAACAAATTTACTGGAAGCGATATCAATGCTGGCGCCTGGCCGCGGATTGCGCCGGGCTGGCCGTGAAGAGCTGGGCTATCGCACCCCGCAGGCACAGGAGCCGGAAAACTGGGCAATTTTTGCCGAAATTCATGGCCATCACGGCCCTTCTTTTATCGGTACAGGTATTTCAGAACATACAGAAAAAGGCCGGGCTATTCGCATAGATCATGCCCCTGCCAGCCAGAATGATCTGCTGGACAGGATTAGCCTGTCCTGGTTTACCCCGCAAATGGACGGGCTGTTTCTGGCCGCCCCTTCCCAGCGCAGGCGCTTTCTGGACAGGCTGGCCATGACCTTTGATCCGGCACATAATGGCCGATTATTGCGCTATGAAAAAGCCTGGCGGGAGCGCAATCACCTGTTGCAGGAACAGATAAAAGATGAAAGCTGGCTACAGGCTATTGAACAGATTCTGGCCGAAACAGGCGTGGCATTGATGGCGACACGCGCCCAGATGCTGGCAGATATTTGCCGAATTTCCCAAAGTCAGGACAGCCATTTTCCGCACATCTCCGGCCAGATGACAGGCCAAGTGGCGGACTGGCTGGCCGCTGGCCTGCCAGCTATCGATATCGAGGATCAAATTCTATCAACCGCCCGGCATAACAGGCTGGATGGCGAGGTGCGAATGCCAGGAGCACATGATGCTGATTTCAATCTGAATTTCAAAGGCCGCTCTGCTCATCTTGCCTCGACAGGCGAGCAAAAGGCGCTGTTGATTTCGATGATTTTAGCCCATGCCAAATTACAGCATCAGCGTTTGAATAAACCGCCTGTTTTGTTGCTGGATGATGTGGTGGCACATCTGGATGCAGGGCGGCGCGAAGAGCTGTTTGATTTATGCCAGAATATGGCTGCACAGACATGGTATAGCGGGGCAGATAAAACAGCCTTTGAAGCGATAAGGGATATCGCGGCACATTTTTATATTGAAGACGGTCAATTGCGCCAATAGCGCAGCCAGTGAGGGAGCAGAATATGTCAGATGATGCGGTAGAAAATGAAGATTATGGTGCAGATTCTATCAAAGTGCTGCGCGGGCTGGATGCGGTGCGTAAACGCCCCGGTATGTATATTGGCGATACCGATGATGGCTCTGGTCTGCATCATATGGTGTATGAGGTGGTGGATAATGCCATTGATGAGGCGCTGGCCGGGCATTGCGATATTGCCAAAGTCACCCTTAATGGGGATGGGTCGGTAACGGTTTCGGATAACGGGCGCGGTATTCCTACCCAAATCCATGCCGAAGAAGGGGTGTCGGCCGCTGAAGTTATTATGACCCAGCTTCACGCTGGCGGTAAGTTTGACAATAATTCCTATAAGGTTTCCGGCGGCTTGCACGGGGTGGGCGTATCAGTGGTTAATGCGCTATCAGAATGGCTAGAATTGCGGATTTGGCGCGATAATAGCCGCCATGAAATGCGCTTTGAACATGGCGAGGCGGTGGCCCCGCTTGCGGTAACCGGCACAGCAGAAGGCCAGTCAGGTACCGAGATTACCTTTAAGCCCTCTTCTGAGACCTTTTCCAATGTGGAATTTGATTTCACCACGCTGGAAAACCGCCTGCGCGAGCTGGCCTTTTTGAATTCGGGCGTGCGTATTCGCCTGACAGATGACCGCAAGGCAGAACAAAAGGTAACCGAATTTTATTATGATGGCGGGCTGATAGCCTTTGTGGATTATCTGAACAGATCACGCAATGCCCTGCACCCCACTATCTATTGCAATTCGGATAAAGAGGATGTTGGCGTTGAGCTGGCACTGGCATGGACAGATAGTTTTCATGAATCCACCCTATGTTTTACCAATAATATTCCGCAGCGCGATGGCGGCACGCATCTGGCCGGATTTCGCGGGGCATTAACCCGTATTATCAATAATTATGCACAAGATTCCGGCATTGCAAAAAAAGAGAAAGTCGCCCTGACAGGTGATGATTCGCGCGAAGGGCTGACCGCCATTGTGTCGGTAAAAGTCCCGGATCCGAAATTTTCCTCGCAAACAAAGGACAAGCTTGTATCTTCTGAAGTGCGCCCGATTGTCGAACAGGCGGTAGGGGATGCGCTGGGGCAATGGTTTGAAGAACACCCCGCAGAAGCGCGTAAAATTGTCTCCAAAGCCTATGAGGCTGCCGCCGCCAGAGAAGCAGCCAGAAAGGCGCGTGAATTAACCCGCCGCAAGGGCGTTCTGGATGTGGCCAGCCTGCCGGGCAAGCTGGCAGATTGCCAGGAACGCGATCCGGCAAAATCAGAATTATTCCTGGTGGAGGGCGATTCAGCTGGCGGTTCTGCCAAACAGGGGCGGGACAGGGCCAATCAGGCCATTTTACCCCTGCGCGGCAAAATTTTGAATGTGGAACGAGCTAGGCTGGATAAAATGCTCTCCTCTGCTGAAATAGGCACGCTGATTACGGCGATCGGAGCCGGGGTAGGCAATGATCCCGAAAATGGCATGGATGCAGAAAAAATCCGCTATCACAAAGTTGTCATTATGACCGATGCGGATGTGGATGGGTCGCATATTCGCACCCTTCTTCTGACCTTTTTCTTTCGTCATATGCGGCCATTGATAGAGCGGGGACATCTGTATATTGCCCAGCCGCCCCTGTTTCGTGCCAAGCGCGGCAGCTCGGAAGTATATTTAAAAGACCAGGCGGCTCTGGATGATTATCTGGTAACAGCAGGTCTGAAAGATGCGGTATTGAAAAATGAAACAGGGTTGCAAATGGCCGGAGCAGAGCTACGCGATGTAACCGATAGCTGTATTCAGCTCGGCCGAACAATTGACCAGCTCACCATCCAGATCAGCAACCGCGATGTTATCGAACAGGCCGCCATTGCCGGCATTCTGAATCTGGATATGCTGGGTAATGAAGAGGCTGCAGCCTATCTGGTAAAGCGGCTGGATCAGATATCCGATCCGCTGGAGCGTGGCTGGCACGCCGTGGCAGAAAACGCAAATGATGGCGCACAAATTGTGATATCGCGCACCTTGCGCGGGATTACAGAAACCCATTATCTGAACCGCAAATTTATTCAAACCAGCGAAGCCCGCCAGCTGGATAAGGCAGCCGGTCTGTTGCAGAAAATCTTTGCCAAAGGGGCGAGCTTTGTCACAGCAAATGCCGAATTTGCGATAAAAGGCCCGTCTGAACTGGCAGCACAAGTAACCGCACTTGGCAAAAAGGGTGCACAAATTGCCCGCTATAAGGGTCTGGGAGAGATGAACCCGGATCAGCTCTGGGAAACCACACTTGACCCCGACCAGCGCACCTTTTTACAGGTATGTGTGAATGAAGAGGAAGAGGCGAATATGGCCTTTTCAACCCTGATGGGCGAAGCGGTTGAAGAGCGGCGGAATTTTATTCAGGAAAATGCGCTGAAAGTTTCTAATCTGGATATCTGATGGGCAGGCTTGGTTCGAAATTTCGAAACGCTTTTTCTCCCTCGAAAAAGCCCGGCTCGCCTATTATAAAAGATCCGCCAAAAAAACATTCGGCTACAAAACATTCTGTTATTGATACTAGGGCGGTGATAGCGATTCGCTGGCTGGCTCTGGCCGGTCAGACTATCGCCCTGATGATTGTGGCGTTTGGTTTTGGTTTTGACGGCGCCTTTCCCACAGCCTTTGGGCTGGTGGCTATCGGGGCGGCGGTGAATTTATGGCAAAGCTGGCGCAGCCGCTATCAAAGAGTGACCAGCCGGCCAGAATTATTACTGGCACTCTCTTTTGATGTTATCCAGTTATCGGGTCTGCTCTATCTGACAGGCGGGATGGCCAATCCCTTTGCCATGCTGTTGCTGGCACCGGTGGTTGTCTCGGCGGCCTTGCTGGATTTCCGTGCAACGGTTTATCTGGTGTTGCTGGTGGCATTTTGCGCGATTATGATCACCCATTTTTATCTGCCTCTGCCCTTTTCAGAATCAGATTTCACCCTGCCAGCCCTTTATCGCAGCGGACTGTTTACCGCTCTTTTGGTATCTTGCTTATTTATCGGTTTTTATGTCTGGTATCTGGCCGATAAGGCGCGCCAGGCAAATGCCGCCCTTGCTGCGATGCAGAGCCTTTTGGAACGCGACAGGCGGGCGACCATATTGGGCAGCCTTGCCGCTGCTGCTGCCCATAAGCTTGGCTCGCCCCTGAACACCATTGCTGTCATCAGCCATGATATGGCCGCTGCCCTTAAAGGAAAAATAGCCCCTGAAGATGAAATTCTGGGTGATGTCCGCCTGCTGAATGAAGAGGTGGAGCGATGCCGTATGATCCTGTCTGAACTGGACAGGGATGCCCAGACAGATAATCTGGCACGCGATGTGGCACTGCCTGTCAGCCAGATGATTCGCGGTCTGCTGGACGCAAAATTAACCCGGCTATCGGGACGGATTCTCTTTCAATCCGGGGCGCGCGATGCCAGCCGCGAGCCGCAGGCCAAACCCTTGCCGGATTTAAAATATGCACTGGAAACCTTGCTGGATAATGCCGATGATTTTGCCGCCACCCGAATAGAGCTTGCCATCAGCTGGACAGAAGAGGCGATAGAGATAGAGATAAAAGATGACGGGCCAGGCTTTCCGGCATCTGTTCTTTCCAGATTTGGCCAGCCCTGGAACAGTAGCCGTGAAGGCCGCGACGGGCATAAGGGGCTCGGGCTGTTCCTGGCAATGACACTGATTGAATCTCTGGGCGGACAGATGCGTATTTTGCCGCCTGAGCAAATAAAGGGCGCACATATCACTATTTTTATGCCGCGCACTTCTTTATTATAGCCATATATGATGCCGCCGGATTGGACTTAACCTGCAATCGCCCCATCTGAATAGGAAAGCACGATATGTATCCTGTTCTGCCAGCTTTCTTCAGAATGCCAAATAGGGTAATAAAAACAATATGGCAAAAGACCTTCTGATTTTAGATGATGATAATGCGCTTCGCCGCACCCTTGCACGGGCTATGGAACAGCGCGGTTTTATCGTAACCGAAGCTGCGTCAGTCAAGGAAGCGCGCGAGCATATTAGCCTGCACGCCCCGAATTATGCGGTACTTGATCTAAAGCTGGAAGATGGCAATGGGCTGGAGATTGTTGCGCTGTTACGACAGCTGCATCCCCAATGCCGGATTATTATTTTAACCGGATTTGGCAATATCGCGACCGCAGTTGCGGCGGTAAAGGCAGGGGCGCTGGATTATCTGCCAAAGCCGGCCAATCCGGATGCGATTGAACAGGCCTTGCTGCAGCGCGAAGGCAATCTACCAGAGCCGCCAGAAGATCCGATGAGCGCAGACAGGGTGCGCTGGGAACATATTCAGCGTGTGTTTGAACAATGTGATCGCAATGTGTCCGAAACGGCCAGGCGGCTAAAAATGCACAGGCGCACCTTGCAACGTATTCTTGCAAAACACGCCCCTCGAAGCTAATATCGCGCCAATGGTTTGAATGACTGCCTTTTTCACCTGTTCGGAAAAGGAAGGCTATTCGGAGCTGATGAAATAACGCATACCCCCCTTTATCCGATTTATGGAAGTGAGATATGGAACAAGTATCACACAAACGCTACCGCTTTCTGAGCGGGCCTGATACAGCTGAATTTTGCCAGCGGGTAAGCAATGCGCTGGAAGAGGGATATCAGCTTTATGGTAGCCCGGTGATGCTGCTGGAAGACGGTCAGCGAATTGTCGGTCAGGCGGTAATCTGGCCAGAAGAGACGATAACAGAAGATAAAAAACAGGCCAGGAAATAGCCGCCCTGCCACGACATTTTAATTAAAGAGATAAAAGATGACAGACGATAAAAATTGGCACGCCGATACCATACAGGTTCGTTCCGGCCTGAACCGTTCGGAAAATAACGAAACCTCGGAAGCGTTATTTATGACCTCGGGTTTTGTCTATGATAGCGCCGAACAGGCCGCTGCCTCTTTTGAGGGCAAGACAGATAATTTTATCTATTCGCGCTATGGCAACCCAACCATGCAAATGGCCGAACAGCGGCTGGCGGCAATTGAAGGGGCAGAGGCTTGCCGGGTCTGTTCGACAGGTATGGCAGCGATTTTTGCCTCGATGGCGTGTCAGCTTCAGGCCGGGGACAGGGTGATAGCAAGCCAGGCGCTATTTGGCGCCTGTCATGCGATATTGACAAAAATTCTGCCACGCTGGGGCATCCATACCGAATTGATAGATGGAACAGACCTGTTGCAATGGCAGGCTGCACTGGCCACACCGGCCAAGCTGGTATTTCTGGAAAGCCCGTCTAACCCTGTTTTGCAATTGGTGGATATTGCAGCTGTAGCAGAACTTGCCCATAAGGCCGGGGCAAAACTGATTGTCGATAATGTGTTTGCCACCCCTGTTTTGCAATCACCTCTGGCATTGGGGGCAGATATTGTCACCTATTCTACAACCAAGCATCTCGATGGTCAGGGACGGCTTTTAGGCGGGGCGGTACTGGGCAGCAAGGCCTTTATCGAGGATGTTTTTCAGCCATTTTATCGCCAGACAGGGGCATCGATGAGCGCGTTTAATGCCTGGATGCTGGTAAAATCGATGGAAACCTTGCGCCTTCGTGTCGAGGCGATGTCGGCCACCGCCAGCCAGCTTGCCGACAAGCTGGCCAGCCACCCGGCCATTGAAAATATTTCCTATCCAGGCCATGCCAGCCATCCGCAATTTGAACTGGCACAAAAACAGATGAAAGGGTTTGGCTCGCTTATCGCCTTTCAGGTTAAGGGCGGCAGACAGGCAGCCTTTCAAACCCTGAACAGCCTGAAGCTGATAGATATTTCCAATAATCTGGGCGATGCAAAAAGCCTGGCCTGTCATCCGGCCAGTACCACCCATTCCAATCTCAGCCCCGAAGACAGGGCGGCATTATCTATTACCGAAGGTCATATCCGGCTATCGGTCGGGCTGGAGCATACCAGCGATTTATGGGCTGATCTGTCTCAGGCACTTGCCAGGGTCGCTGCCAATTAATGGCCATATCCCATCTCTTTGCTCTTGGGGCTGCGCTTAGCTGGACATTGGCTGGCCTGTTCAGCCATCAGGTCGTATTGCGATTTGGCTCTCTGCATTTCAACCGTATGCGGATGCTCGCGGCTGCCTTTTTATTGCTGATAATGATTACCATCACAGGCGGAGAGTTTCGCTTGCCAGAGGCTTTCTGGCTGCCTGTTCTGGCATCGGCCATTATCGGGGTGGTGCTGGGCGATTATTTTTTATTTGTGGCGATGCGGCGATTAGGGCCCAGACGGACAGCGATGTTATTTGCCGGAAATGCGCCGATTGCCGCTATTTTAAGCTGGCTATTTTTAGAAGAAATCCTCTCGCTATTGCAAATTCTGGCTATTTTGATCGGCTTTGCCGGTATTTGTTTTGCGATTATCTATGGCAAGCGGCGCGACCTGCTTCATATCTGGGAGGCGATCACCCCGCCCTTATGGATAGGGCTGGCAGCCGGTCTGTTTGCCGCCACCGGCCAGGCGGTCGGGGTGCTGATTTTGCGCCCGGTTATGGCCGCCGGGGCCGACCCGTTACTGGTCGGGCTGATACGGGTATCTATTGCCGGACTGCTCTTTTGGCTCAGCTGGCCCTTTGACAGAAAAAAATCAGACCACCCCCTGCTTCCCGATCTCAAAATGTCTTTTTTGATTCTGGCAAATGGATTTTTTGGCCTCAGCTTCGGGGTGTTTTTATTGCTAAAGGCATTGGAAACAGGGGCGGTCGCGCAAGTGGCCATCTTATCTTCGATGAGCCCTGTAATGATATTGCCCTTTGTGTGGTATAAGACAGGAAAATGCCCGGCCTGGGGGGCATGGCTGGGCGCTCTATTGGTAACACTCAGCACTATATGGCTGTAATTTTCGCTTTTTTGCCAAAATACTAACCCGCAGGAAAAATGGATAATATGATATGAGCCATGATTTTATCCGCCCGAAGCCGCTGGATTTTGCGATATTGCTTTTACTTGCTGTTATCTGGGGATCGGCTTTCGGGGCAATAAAAATTGCAGTTGACAGTACCGGCCCGTTCAGCCTGGTGGCAGCACGCACCCTGATAGGGTTTCTGGCTTTATGGCTGTTTCTTGCATTTTCAGGCGGGTTAAAGCTGGATTATGCCCGCCTTCCCTATCGCCGGTTGCTGGCGATTGCCATTATCGGCACATTACTTCCCTTTTTCCTTATCAGCTGGGCAGAACAAACTGTCGATAGTGCGGTGGCTGGCCTGTTAAATGGGGCAGGGCCACTGGTAACAGTGCTTGGGGCGCATTTTATCACCCGCGACGAGCTGATGACCAAAGGCAGATTGCTTGGGGTACTGGTGGGGCTGATAGGGATTGTGTTGCTGATGCAAGATGGGCTGGCCAAGCTGGGCACCAGTTCCATTCCTGGGCAATTGGCTCTGATTGCGGCGTTTGGATGTTATGCGGCCGGCAATTTGATGGTACGCGGGCGAAGCCTGTTAACCCCGGTTCAGCTGGCCGCCAGCAGCTTGCTAATCTCTGCGGTGATAAGCGTGCCGGCAGCATTATGGCTGGAAGCCCCAGCCCCGCAAGACTGGCCGTTGCCCGTATGGGGCGCGTTATTATGGCTGGCGGTCATCTCGACCGCTTTTGCCTTTTCCTTGCGCTATATTTTGATCGAACGGGCAGGGGCAGGTTTTATGGCAAATGTTGGTTATCTTATACCGGTGGTAGCCTTGCTTATCGGCTTTTTTCTGCTGGATGAGGAAATAACGCCTATGACCATGATGGCGATGGCGGTGATTTTAATCAGTCTATATATCACCAGGGCTGCGGGTATTCGGTTGCGTAAAAAATAAAAGCCAGGCTGTTTTTTTAAAAAATACCTGTTGCGGGGGGCGAGAGCGCCTTTCATCTAAATCGCGGTGGACAGCGTATCAGCTATATGAAAAATATTTACTGCCTATTGCTATATATTTCTCTGTTCTTGCCGGGTCTGGGTCAGGCAGATGAATTTATCAAACCCTCTGCCAGGCTTTCTGCCGAAGAGGTGGTGGAAATTCAATTGCTGGGCTTGCAGGCTGCAGGCGATGACCGGCCAGCCGGCATAGAACAGGTCTGGCGATTTGCCCATCCCGATAATCGCAAGATGACAGGGCCGATTACCCGTTTTTCCCAGCTCTTTGATCTGCCAGCCTATGCCCCGCTTATCGGGCTGCGCGATTATGTTATTAATGACCGCGTTCTTTCGGAAAACAGGGCACGTTTTGTGATCACAATTCGGGCAGTTGACGGGGCAGCCTATGGCTATATCTGGTCGTTGCGCACCCTGCCTGCCAGGCTTTCTCCCAGCCTGGCAGAAGATACAGATGAAGCAGATTTGGTCTGGATGACAACAGCGGTTTCTGCCCCTTATGCTGGCGGTGGCAGCTAGCACGCCTCGCCTCTTTCCTCTTTTTGTAAACTCGGTTATAGAACAGGGTTTATGTTTACCCGCCTATCGATATTTATCGCCAGCTTGCCGGCCTATCTTGTCGCTGCTTTTTTGCTGACAGGCGGGATATCCATTATGGGATTATCAGATAATCTTGTGCGGCTTGTTTCTGATCAGGTCGGGCTGGGGCAATATCATTTTTTGCGCTCTGCCATGTCGATAGCGATATTTTTATGCCTGCGCCCTTTTCTGCATTTTCAGCTCCAGCCGATAAATTGGCGGCCGGTTTTCTGGCGCACTTTATGTCTGTCCCTGTCAATGACATTGTTCTTTTCTGTTCTGTCCTTTCTGCCCGTCGCACTGGCCGGGGCAGGGCTATTTACCTCGCCTGTCTTTGTTTTGGTTTTTTCATTTCTTTTCTTTGGGGTGCGCCCGGGCTGGCGGCGTATCGTGGCGGTCATTTGCGGCAGTCTTGGCGTGTTTCTGGTGTTGCGCCCCGATGCCCAAAGCTTTCATTTATTACAGCTCCTGCCGATTCTGGCAGGGGCGTTTTATGCCGGTGCCAGCCTGATTACCCGTCGATATTGTGCGACCGAAAGCCCCTATACACTCTCGCTTGCCTATTTTGTCATGATCGGGTTCATCGGTTTGTTCGGGGCTTCTATTATCGATTTTCTGGGTATTCAGGGCCGGGATGAGGCGAGTTTTCTATTGCGTGGTCTGATATGGCCGGCTGCGCCTGTTCTTGGCTGGATTGCGGTGATGACCCTGTTATCTGTGACAGGGATTTTTATGATCACCAAAGCCTATCAGATGGCGGAAACCAGCTATATGAGCATTTTTGAATATAGCTATCTTATTTCAGCCGGGCTGGCGGGATGGCTGTTATGGGGCAGTGTTTTTGGTATGGGCGAGGTTGCCGGTATGGGGCTGATTATTGCGGCAGGTATTATGGCAGCCTTTTCTGCTGGACGGCATAGACCAAAGCGCTAGACGCAAAAATGCAAAAATTTAGTTGTCTGCCAGATGGTTTATGTGGTTGATATAAAAGAAGGGATTGTTCATTTTCCAGCACAGCTTTTTTTCATGCCCTTGCATCCGGTTGGGCATAAAGCGCAAATGCTTTGCTTTAAAATCAAAAAAAGATAAGGGCATATTATGACGAATTATGTGATCACACCAAATCCACAAGCTGCCGTTCCGGTCGCTGGTTCAGACAGCTATTTTCCTGTCAGACGGATCTTCTGCGTTGGCCGAAATTATGGCGAACATGCAAAGGAAATGGGCTTTAGCGATAAAGAACCGCCTTTTTTCTTTACCAAGCCGGCAGATGCGATTGTGGAAAACGGGGCCACTATTCCCTATCCGCCGATTACCAATGATCTGCATCATGAAATTGAAATGGTGCTGGCTATTGGCAAGGAGGGGGCAAATATCTCTGCAGATGCGGCAATGGATCATGTGTGGGGCGCCGGGGTTGGTATCGATCTAACCCGCCGCGATCAGCAAATTGCTCACCGCGAAAAAGGCCGGCCATGGTGCTGGGGCAAAGCCTTTGACAATTCTGCCCCGATGACCAGCTTTCATCCGCTTTCTGCCTTGCCACAAGCCCAGAAAGGGCTGGATAGCGGGCGAATTTGGCTGAGCGTAAATGGCGAAATGCGCCAGGACGCAGATTTAAGTGATATGATCTGGAATGTCCGCGATATTATTGCCTTTTGCAGCCAGTCCGTCACCCTGAAGGCAGGGGATTTGATTATGACTGGCACGCCGGCAGGTGTGGGTGCGGTGACTTCCGGCGATGTGCTGGAAGGCGGCGTTGAGGGGATCGGCGAAATAAAAATCACCCTTAGCTAATCATTTCACCAGCTTATCCATTCTCGGAGGGGTAGATGAAGCCGCTTGATATTCCAGTACCAGAATATGGTACACTCACCCAGCTTGCGGATGATTTATATTGGGCACGCTTTGCTCTGCCTTTCCGGCTTAATCATATCAATCTCTATGTTCTGGATACGCCTGATGGCTGGTGTCTTGTCGATACAGGGGTGAATGACAAGGTAACAGCTGATCACTGGCAGGCGCTGCTTTCAGGCCCGCTTGCCCATCAGCGCGTATCTTCTATTCTTGTCACCCATCATCATGTCGATCATATCGGTTATGCCGGGGCATTGTCGGCCATTACCGGGGCGCCTGTCTATGCGTCGGATGAAGAGGCAAAACACGGGCATTGGCTGTATAATCTATCGCCAGAGGAATTCGGGTCTATTGTGGCGCGCACCTATCAGCGTTATGATTTGCCGTCTGAAACAGTTCAGCGTGTTGCGACAAATGGCAGCCGGTTTCGGGCAAATGCCAGCCCCATACCAAACTTCCGGGAAATAAAGGCAGGTGACCGGATTAAAACCCGTGCCGGGGTGTGGGAAGCGCGTATAGATACAGGTCATTCAGATGCCCAAATCAGTTTGATGGACATGGAACGTAATTTATTTTTAAGTGTTGATTTTTTGCTGCCGCGCATCTCGCCCAATATTTCGGCCGATATTCGCAATCCGGATCTGGATTTGCTATCGCATTATTTTACCTATCTTCAGGAGATGACCGCTCTGCCAGCAGATATGTCTATCTTCCCGGGGCATGACTGGCCGTTTTGCGAAGGCGGAAGGCGGGCAGCTGCGCTAATAGATCATCATCATATGCGCCTCAACCAGCTTGAAGAGGCTGCCAAAACCCAGCCCCTGACCGTGGCGTCTGCGATGGATGTGCTATTCGGGCGGTCTTTTGGCGATCATGAATTATATTTTGCCTCTGGCGAATCACGTGCCCATCTTACCCATCTGGTGACAACCGGTCGGCTGACAGTCACACAAACCGATACAGCTGTTGACCTGTATGAAACGGTCTAGCGCTGAAAGGCTAGATATAATGGTTCGGACATTTCCTTTGTTATTTGTGGTGTTATGGGCTTCTGCTTTTATCACCAGCAAGGTGATTGTCACAAGTGCCAGCCCCTTTGCCGCATTGGGATTTCGATTTGCGCTGGTCTCGCTGGGCTTTTTGGCTTTTGCGTTGGTAATGCGCGATTGGGTGCGACACAGATTTGTTGATATTCTCGAAGCCGGGGCAACCGGTATTTTATTTCACGGTTTTTATCTGGGCGGGGTGTTTTTTGCAATATCCAGGGGGATGCCAGCTGGCATGGCCGCCTTGCTGGTTTCCTTGCAGCCTGTCCTGACAGGGGCGCTGGCAGGGCCTGTTCTGGGTGAAAAGGTTACATGGCGGCAATGGCTGGGTATTGCACTTGGCTTTGGCGGGGCGGCAATGGTACTGGGGCTGGATATAGGAACAGGTTTTCCGCTAATAGCGTTTTTATCGGCCATGACAGGATTGCTGGCGGTGACCGCTGGCACGCTCTGGCAGAAAAAGCTGAGCGGCAAGTTGCCTTTATCTGTCTCCAATTTTTATCAGGCTCTGGCGGCCTGTCTGTTTCATCTGCTGGTGATGGCCCTTGTGGAAACGCCCTTTATTAATTTCACCCCTGCTTTTATCTATGCGATGGGCTGGCAAATTCTGGCGGTTTCTTTCGGGGCATTTACGATTTTGATGTATCTGATCAAGATAGGATCGGCCAGCCGTACCGCCACATTGTTTTTTCTGGTGCCGCCTGTCTCTGCGGTAATGGGTTATCTGTTTTTGGGCGAGCTGTTAACCCGCCTGGATATTATCGGTCTTGTCACCGCAACTATCGGGGTCTATGTCGCCACATCCAGCCCATCTGCAGACAGGGCGTAAAATGTTTTGACAAGCCCTGTCGCCTGCGCAGATACTTTTCGAACGCTATTTTAATTTTTTGAAAAGTGAGGAAAAGAGTATGTCTAAAACCGCACAGGATTTTCTGGCCGAAGCCAATGCCATTGTACCCAGAATTGAAACCGATGCCGGCATTGCCCGTCATGGCCAGGCCAATGTTGTAATTGTGGATGTGCGCGACGGGATGGATATCGCCAAGACAGGAACGGTCGCAGGTGCCTTGCGTATTCCGCGCGGCTTTATCGAATTTGCCGCTGATTCCAATACTCAGTTTCATCAGCCTGCCATGCAAAAGGATGCAGAGGTGATTTTAATATGTGCCGCAGGCGGGCAAGCTGCGCTGGCAGGAAAAACCCTTATTGATATGGGCTATCAGAATGTCTCCAATGTAGGGGGGTTTGGCGCCTGGAAAGAACAGGGCGGCCCTGTAGAGGCGTAAAGCGCTTACTCGTTTGACAAGGGGAGGCACGCTGCCGTGCCAGCCGCATTTTCAGAAAATTCTATCTGCCCGCTGGTGATTGTTGGCAGCGGCTTTGCCAGCTTTTGTCTAGCCGCCCATTTGTTGCAGGATCACCCTGAGCGCGCATCAGATATCACCGTTATCGGGCCAGAGCCCTTTGGATATGGCGCGGCCTATGGCTGTAGCCACCCGGATTTCAGGCTGAATGTCCGCGCCCAGATCATGCGTATTTTTCTCGATAGACCAACAGATTTTCGCAAATGGGCAGAAACAGAAATTGACGATATCGCTGCCCATAATCCGCAAGGGGCCTTTTATCGGCGCAAGGATTTTGCCAGATATCTGTCTGTTCTTCGCCATCAGCTATCCGGCTTTGACAAGCTTAAGCTGGTTTCAGATGAGGTTATCTCTGCGGATAAAACAGATAATCTCTGGCAGCTGGTACTGGCCACAGGGCAAAAACTCAACGCAAAAGCCCTTGTTCTGGCAACAGGCAATCCGCCGCCGCGCTGGCCATGCCAGCTGGCAAGCGACCTGCCAGCAGACAGGCTGGTGGAAAATCCCTGGTCTGGTCAATGGCTGGGCGAAATCGCCAAAACAGACAAGGTCGCTTTTATCGGCGGCGGGCTAACCGCAATGGATGGTATTTACAGCCTTGCCCGGCAAGACCATATCGGCCAGATAGAGGTGGTTTTGCCGCATGGCATCCTGCCGCCAAAACAAACAGACTGGCAAACAGAGCCGCCTGTTATCTGGCCGGATAACATCACCACCGCCAGCCAGTTTTTCCGATTTATGAAACATTCCCTTGGGACACGCGACTGGACACAGACAGTCTGGCAATCGCGTTTTGAAGCCTTGCGCATCCATATCAACAGCGTCTGGCAACAGCTGGGGGATACAGAACAGAACCGGCTGATGCGTCATGTCGGCCATTGGTGGCAATTGGCCAGATTTCGTTCTGCCCCGCAAAATTTTGATGCAGCCGAGACCTTGCGTGCCACAGGCCGGCTCAGCCTTGTAAAAGGCCGCGTCCGGCAGATAAAAAAACAGGACAGCCAGCTTTGCCTTATCCTGCAAGATGGCCAAAAATATCTGGTAGACAGGGCGGTAAATTGTACCGGCCCTGCCCCGGACAGGCTGGTTCAGCAGATGCTGGCAGACGGGTTGGCAGCGACTGACAGGACAGGAAAAAGCCTGCGTGTTGCTGCCTGCCTTGGCGTGATGGATAGCGCCCAAGAGCGCCAAGATAATCTATGGGCTATCGGGGCGATGACTGCCTCTTGTCTCGGCGATGTGATAGGGGCGGGGTCGATTGCCAAACAGGCAGAGGAGCTGGCCGCCAAACTGGCAAAAATTTTTTAACAGACAGGAAATTGCCCATCGGGGCAAGAAAAGGGTTTTAACCTCTTTTAGAAAGATTACACTAAAAAGAGGGATATCAAACATAGGTAAAATAAATATCTGGCAATGAGGGTGATATGGCAATTCGCTATCTAAAAGAAGGTAAGACACAAACAGCGCGGGCAGAAGATGATGCCGAGGTCAGAAAAAATGTAGAAGAAATTCTTGCCTCTATCGAAACAGAGGGCGATGTCGCGGTACGCCGCCTGTCAGAAAAATTTGATAATTATAGACCGCCTGCCTTTCGGCTGTCACAAAGCGAAATTGATGCGCTGATGGCACAGGTATCGACGCGCGATATGGCCGATTTAAAATTTGCCCAGGAACAGGTCAGAAATTTTGCCCAGATACAGCGCGATAGTATGCTGGATGTCGAGGTGGAAACCCTGCCAGGCGTCATTTTGGGGCATAAAAATATTCCGGTACAGTCGGTGGGCTGTTATGTGCCGGGCGGCAAATTTCCGATGGTTGCCTCTGCCCATATGTCAGTAGCGACAGCTTCGGTGGCGGGAGTGCCGCGTATTGTGGCAGCCACCCCGCCTTTCAAGGGTGCGCCCAATCCTGCGGTTATTGCGGCCATGCATTTGGGCGGGGCGCATGAAATTTATGTGCTGGGCGGTATTCAGGCAGTTGGGGCAATGGCTGTGGGGACACAGACGATTGAGCCGGTACATATGCTGGTCGGGCCAGGCAATGCCTATGTAGCCGAAGCAAAACGCCAGCTTTATGGGCGGGTGGGCATTGATTTATTTGCAGGCCCTACAGAAACAATGGTAATTGCCGATGAAAGCGTGGATGCAGAAATCTGTGCAACAGACCTGCTGGGACAGGCAGAGCATGGATATAATTCGCCCGCCGTTTTGCTGACCAATTCCGAAACACTGGCACGTGATACTTTACGCGAAATTGATCGTCTTCTCGCGATTTTGCCAACCGCAGATACCGCCTCGGTAAGCTGGCGCGATTATGGCGAGGTGATTGTTTGTGACAGCTATGATGAAATGTTGCAGGTTGCAGATGACATCGCCTCGGAACACGTTCAGGTGATGACCGATAGAGATGACTGGTTTTTGGAAAATATGACCTGTTATGGCGCGTTATTTTTAGGCGCCCGTACCAATGTGGCAAATGGCGACAAGGTTATTGGCACAAACCATACCCTGCCGACAAAAAAGGCTGGCCGATATACAGGCGGTTTATGGGTTGGCAAATTTTTGAAAACCCATAGCTATCAAAAAGTGATGACAGATGAGGCAGCTGCCATGATAGGGGCCTATGGCTCGCGCCTTTGTATGCTCGAAGGTTTTGTGGGTCATGCCGAACAATGCAATGTGCGTGTACGCCGCTATGGCGGCCAGAATGTCCCCTATGGTGCGGCGGCTGAATAGCCTATCTGTTTAAATAAGGCGGCATAGCGAAAAATCATTTTTAAGGAGTGAGGATAAATGGAACTTCCCAAAACCCCTGCCTTTCGTTTGGATGGCAAGCGCGCACTGATTACCGGGGCTTCTTCCGGCATCGGGCTTGGCTGTGCGGCTGCACTCGCAGAATATGGGGCAGAAGTCGTGGTGGCGGCACGTTCCAGAGACAAGCTGGACGGGTTTGTTGAGGCGGCCTTGTCAAAAGGTTTTTCGGCCAGCGCGGCGGTGATGGATGTGGCCGATATTGACCAGATGCAACAGGTACTGGACGGGCTGGGGAATTTTGATATTCTGGTAAATTCTGCCGGTATTGCCAAACATAGCCCGGCTCTGGATACCGAGCTGGCAAATTTTGACGCGGTGATTGGGGTTAATCTGCGCGGGGCATATTTTTTATCGCAAACCATCGCCCGGCAAATGATCGCAGCAGGTACAGGCGGGTCTATTATTAATATCTCCTCGCAAATGGCACATGTCGGGGGGATTGAACGCTCTGTTTATTGTGCCTCGAAATTTGGCGTGGAAGGTTTTACCAAGGCCATGGCGATTGAATGGGGACAATATGGGGTGCGGATTAATACAGTATGCCCTACTTTTGTGCGCACTGCCCTGACCCAGTCCACTTTTGATGATCCTGAAAAACGAGCCTGGATTATGAATAAGATAAAGCTTGGCAGAGTGGCCGAGGTAGAAGATATCATGGGCAGCGTGGTGTTTCTGGCTTCGGATGCTGCGGCAATGATTACTGGTACCAGCTTGCTGGTGGATGGCGGCTGGACCGCAGAATAGATAAAAAAGGCAGGGTTAAATGACAAATATTACAGAATTATTTGCACGGCTAGGCGCGGTAGATACGCCAACCATTTGCAATGCGATAGAGGTTGCCCAGAACAAGAGAGGCTTTTCCAACTTTACCCACCGCCAGATGGTGATGACAGAGCCGGATGCCCCGGCCATGGTTGGCTATGCCCTTACGGCTAAAATCAGAGGCAAAAATGCGCCCGAAGATAGCCCCGAGACCCTGAAAGAGCGGCGGATGGGATATTATAAATATGTGGCAGAAGGTGCGCGGCCGGGTCTGGTGGTTATTGAGGATGCTGACCAGCAGGAGGCTTGCGGGGCATTCTGGGGCGAGATCAATACAAATATTCATAAAGGATTTGGCCTTGAAGGGGTGGTCACCAATGGCGTGGTGCGCGATCTGGGCGATATCCCGTCCGGCTTTCCCTTGCTGGCAGGTGCTGTCGGGCCCAGCCATGGCTTTGTACATTTGCTGGAATATGATTGCCCGGTTGAGGTCTATGGGATGCAGGTGCGCCCGGGCGATCTTGTCCATGCTGATCGGCATGGGGCTTGTGTTATCCCGGCCGATATCCAGGATAAGATGATAACAGCCCTTGACCAGCTGCATAAAAGCGAATCGATTGTTCTGACAGCTGCAAAAAAGCCCGGCTTTGATTTTGCCGCTTTTGAAGCGGCATGGGCAGCCTTCGAAAAATCCAGAACCTGAAAACGCTTTTCAGTGCCTTTCCTTCTGGCTAGCCCAGGCTGGCGGGAACCGGCACAGATAGCGAAATGGAAATCTGTTTAAGCTGGTCACAGATGGTCTGGCTCAGATTGACGCCATTTTTTGCTACCTCTGCGCGTTTGGCACGTTCCGGATCGCCCGGGATCAGCACATCCTGTCCATCCTGGCGCGGTGGGCAGGTGCGAATAGAGGCAATAAAATCGGCCACTTCCTGTTGCATGGTATTTTCTGTATCGAAATCTTCTGCTTTGAACACCAGCGATAACATTCCGTTGCAAAAGGGACGCTCATGGGCGTTTGTTCCAGCCCCTGTCAGCGCCCCTGCCAGCAGCTCGCACGCCAGGCCCAGCCCGGATCCCTTATGCTGGCCAAAGGTCTGGATAGCCCCTTCGCCCGCGCGCGGATTAGGCACATTGCTGGTCGCGCTTTCTCCATAAATGGTCACAGGCTGATCTGAATCCTCGCCCTTGCTATCTACCATCGCATCAAAGGGTAATTTTGTGCCGGTTTTCTGGCTGACCAGAATTTTGCCTTCGGCCACCCGGCTGGTGGCAAAATCCAGAATGAAATGCTGGCCATCGGCACTTGGCACACCTATCGCAATCGGGGCGGTAGAGATGCGCGCCTCTCGCCCGCCAAAGGGGGCAACAATTCGTGACCCTGCAACCGTGACAAAATGCAGCGAAGTCAGTCCGGCATCTGCCAGCAATTCTGCCCAGCCGCCAATCCGTCCCAAATGGCCGGCATTGCGCAGCCCGATAAGCGCCAGACCCTGGCTGGCGACCATTTCCTTTGCCTGTGCCACCACATGATGGCCCAATACCTGACCAAAGCTATATTGCCCGTCTATCAGGCGCAGACTGCCAGAGGACATCAGCGTTTCAATGGCACAAACCGGGCGCACCGTACCTTCTTTAATATATTCCATATAGCGCGGAACACGCACAATTCCGTGGCTGGGGTGGCCGGATGCATCGGCATCAACCAGATGGGATGCGATTAATTTTGCTTCTTCTTTTGGACAGCCTGCAGCGGTGAAAAGGGCATCCAGCCAATTGGTAATCTCATCTTGATTTAATCGCATATCAGGCTCCATTCTTTTATCTTTTTTAAAACAATTCTTACTATTTTTCTGCTTCTAATGGCTGGATTTAATAGCTTGCCTATAGCCTTTTTCAAAGCGGTCAAAAGCTTCTTCCAGCAGGGCAATATCCTGGGCATAGCATAGGCGGACATAGCCTTCTGCCTGCGCCCCAAAGGCCAGGCCAGGGGCAAGACCCACACCGGCTGTCTGGATAAGGGCTTTGCAAAAACCGACCGAATTAGTCAGGCCGTCAATCGAAAAAAAGCTGTAAAATGCGCCATCGGGATCGATAAATTTGACATCCTCTATGGCTTGCAGACGGGTTTTAATCAGCTGATAGCTTTGTGCCAGCCTTTCTTGCAGTTGGCGCACCTCGCCCTCACCCTGTTCTATCATGGCCTTGCCGGCTTCCTGAACAAAGCCTGAACTGCAAGACATATTATATTCGGTAAGCTGGGCAAAGACGGGTTCCAGCTCGGGCGGGCCTGCCAGCCAGCCCAGCCGCCAGCCTGTCATCGACCAGGCTTTGGAAAAACTGTTCACCGAAATAATTCTGTCTTCCGGGTGGCCGCAGCTCATCATATTGGGGGCGGCATCGGCAAATTGATATAATCTGGAATAGACATCATCTGAAATGATCCAGATGCCATGTTTGCGGCAATGAAAGAGAAGCTGCAGCTGATCTGCCTTGTCTATCACCCAGCCGGTCGGATTATTGGGCGAATTGACCAGCACCGCCTTGGTGTCCGGGGTCAGGCTGTCTAACAGCCTGTCCATATCCAGATGCCAGCGGCCATTTATCGCTTGCAGAGAAACAATATGGATATCCCCGCCAGCGATTTTAAAACTTTCAGCCAGGTTCGGCCATGCAGGGCCAACCACAACAATTTTATCCCCCGGATCGGTCAGGGCTTGTGCGGCCAGCATCATCGCCTGCATTCCCGATCCTGTCACCGTGATAGCCGATATGTCCAGTGCCAGCCCGTAAAGCCGGTTCATATAATTTTGCAAGCTGGCACGCAAAGCCGGTTTGCCGCTATTGGGCTGATAGAAATGATCGCCCTTTGCCAGTGCGTTTTGGGCAGCGCTCACTGCAATTTCAGAGGTAGGCCATCGCCCCTCGCCAAACCAGAGCCCGATAACATCTGCCCTGCCCATGGCGGATTCGGCAACTTCCCTTATCAGGCTGGGCTGCAAGGCAGCGGCGCGATGACTGCTGGAATTCATAAGTTTTGCTCTCACAAAATAGACAGGCGAAAATAGACAGCGATAAAAAACAGACTGTTAGAATAATACTGTCCTAAAGATGGCCGCAACTGACAAGTTAAAAACAACATGACAATTGCCAAAGCTGGCCTATTATTAAAACAGATCCATTTTATCTATTATTACCGATTTTATTTTTAAGGAGAGAAAAATATGGGACGTTTCATTTGTGCAGAAACACCGGGGAATGCAGATGTCTTGCAATTGCGTGAGCGTCCTACACCTAATCCGGCTGCCGGTCAGGTGGTAGTATCCCAGACAAAAATGGGGCTGAATTTTCTGGATGTCTATCAGACATCAGGGGTTTATCCTTTCCCGGAAAAAGATGTATTTGTTCCCGGCAATGAAGGGGCGGGTCGGATATTGGCGGTGGGCGAAGGCGTAACCGGTTTTAAGGAAGGGGACAGGGTTGGCTATCCGATGGCCGTTGGCGCATTTGCCGAAGAGCGTGTGATTGCCGCTGATCGCCTGGTACATTTGCCAGAGGAAATTTCAGATGATATGGCCGCTGCATCCATGCTGAAAGGGATGACCGTGGAATATTTGCTGAACCGTTCTGTGCCGTTGAAAGCTGGCGATAAGGTACTGTTTCATGCCGCAGCCGGCGGTGTAGGGCTGCTGGCAGGTCAATGGCTGCGCGCGATAGGCGTTGAATCTATCGGGACAGCCGGTTCTGCCGAAAAATGTGCCCAGGCCAAAGAGGCAGGCTATGATCATGTAATAAATTACAGCGAAGAAAATTTTGTCGAGGCGGTCAAGGATATCACCGACGGCAAGGGCGTGTGTGCGGTCTATGATTCGGTGGGTAAAGATACCTATCCCGGCTCGCTTCAAGTCTTGCAAAATTGCGGATATTTTATTGCCTTTGGGCAATCCAGCGGCATGATAAAGGATTTCAAGCTGGGCGATCTGGCCAGCAATGGATCGCTCTATGCCCAGCGTCCGACATTGGCTACCTATATCGCCACCAATGCCCAGCTTAGCGAAAGCGCTAATAATCTGTTTGCCATGCTGGGCTCTGGCAAATTGAAAGTTTCGGTTAACCAGCGTTATGATCTGGCCGATACAGCCGAGGCGTTTCGTGCGCTGACCGGCCGCAAGACAACCGGTGTAACGCTGATTGAAACCGGTCAGTAAAAAAGAGCCAAATGCCAGCTTGCGGCCTATAGCGTTAAAGGGCGGTGAGCTGGCCATTGGCAAAGATAAGCGGTGCTTTATCGTGATGGTTATGGGCAAGAACCTGGCCAATAATGATGATATGATCGCCGCCCTCATAGACTTTCCATGTCTGGCATTCCAGACTGGCCACCACCCCGTCCAGGATGGGCTGGCCATGTTTGGAAGGCTGCCAGGCAATATCTGCAAACAGATTCTCTTTCGTCGATGAAAAATGTCGGCACAGATCTATCTGGTCGTCTGCCAGAACATTCACCGCAAAATATTCAGCCTCTTGAAACACCTCCAGGCGGGCAGAATCACGGCTCAGGCTCCATAAAATCAGGGGCGGGTCAAGCGAGACAGAACTAAAGGAATTAACGGTCAGCCCGGTTGGCATGGCCTCTGTCCGGGTGGTGACAACCGCCACGCCCGTCACAAATCGGCCAAGCGTATGACGCAGATTTCTGCTTTCATCCTCGTGCATAACACTATCCATAACAGATAAATTGATCCTGTGCTCTATTTCTGATTATTGCCAGCTTGTCTGACAGTGTTTTTTACGTATTAAGGGGCTGGCCAGACCAGTGGCGGGGCATCCAGCAGGCTTTGGGTAGCACGGCGCATGGCAAAGGCTTTGCTTGTCTTGTCTATCTCTACATCGCCAAAGGTGATTATCTGATCCGGTGCGATATCTGTTTTCAGCTTTGCATGATTGGCCAGACCCAGAGGCAAATAGCCCTGTTCTATGCTTGTATGTGCCGGGCGCAAACCGCCATAAATGGTTGCCCCGCCTTCCCCATCCAGAATTGTGCCAGCGCGCAAATGCGATTTGGCAATAGCGACCACATCAGCATTAAAAACCCGCGCATAGCCGGTTGGCTCACCGCGCAGGGCAATACTGGCCACCGATATCGCCAGCTCCAGCCCGATCATATGCCATTTTTTATGGGCAGCCATATAGCGGCCAGTATCATCGGTGGTCACGCTATATTCTTCAAAACAATTTTTCATATATTCGCTATCTGCCTCGATGGCGACCCATACCCCTTTGCGAATATCATTGGCGATAGGCTGGCCGTCTTTTGTCAGGCAGGATACCACCTCGACCATGCCGCTATCTTCCAAAACACCGCCTATTTCTCTCGGGCGCATTAATTGGGGAATATCCTCGATGGCTCCTGGCGGGAAGGCCAGCCCTTCTGTCGGCGCTTTTAGTATACAGGCATTGGCAATCGCGGCTGATTCAATGGCCGGTTTAGAGCCATCCAAAAAGGCATTGAACATTTTCGGGTTCAGCTTGCCACGCATTGCCTGTTCGGCTGTTAATCCCCAATGATCCCAGACCGTATCCGGGGTGGAATGGCGATAATGGGGCATCCATTTATGCCCCCGGCCAGCTGCCATAACCTGAAAGCCGCACGCCCGGGCCCAATCGGTCAGATCAGCTGCAAGGGCAGGTTGGTCGCCATAGGCCATAGAATAGATCACCCCGGCTTGCCGGGCAGCGGCGGCCAGCCCTGCCCCGCAAAAGGCATCGGCCTCAACCGTGACATTAATAACGTGTTTTTTGGCAGCAAAGGCCGCGCTGATATGTTCTACCGCTGCCAGCGGATCGCCGGTAACCTCGATAATGATCTCAATCCCGGGATGATTTATCGCCCCCTGCCAATCATCGCTGACGCAAATGGTTTTGCCTGCCAGCGCGTCATCAATAGTGCTGGCTGAAAAGGCCTCATCCGGCCAGCCTGCCAGCGTCAGGTTCTTTTTGGCATTTTCCGGATAGAGATCAACCAGACAGGCCAGATGGATTGCGGGCAGTTTGCGCAGCTGGGCTAAAAACATGGTGGCAAATTTACCTGCCCCTATCATCGCGACAGGGATGGTTTTGCCTGCCCGATAATGTGCCTCAAGGCGGGTAAATAAATTCATAGGTCAAACTCCCCCCAAAAATATTTGCTCAAAATGCCTCTATTGGAAACAGAATGTCAATCACGAACAAACTTGCGTTATCTGACCCGTTTTTTATTGAAGCTGTCATTTTTTTCGTTTGTTATAGAAACAGGCTTTTTTTCAGGTCAGCAAAAAGGAGCGGCAAAATGACAAAAGTTGGCATTGTGGGCATTGGCGATATGGGCAGCGGCATTGCAAAAAATCTGATGGCTAGCGGCTTTGAGGTTTGCGGGCTGGATTTGGATAAAAAACGTATGCAAGCCTTTACAGAGGCAGGCGGCATACCGGCCAAAACACTGGCTGAGGTGGGCAAGGATGCACAGGCTGTCTTTGTGATGGTGATGACCGGGGCACAGGCAGAGGCGGTTATTCTGGGCGAGGCCGGGCTGGCAGCGCATATGCCGCAAGGGGCATCTATTATCCTGACCGCCACAATTAAGCCCGCCGAGGCAGAACAAATTGCACATAAGCTGGCCAGCTCGGCTGTCCATTTGATCGATAGTCCGGTAAGTGGCGGTTTTCCCGGGGCGCAATCCGGCAGTCTGACGATGATGGCAGCCGGTTCAGATGACGCCCTGACTTCCTGCCGTGAAATTATGGAGGCGGTCTCTGCCACTATTCATATTGTCGGGGATGCCGCCCCGAAAGGGCAGATGGTCAAGGCCTGTTTGCAATCGATTATCGGGTCTGTTTTTTCCTCTGTCTTTGAGGCTGCATCGCTGGCAGCCAAAGCGGGCATCAAGGGCGAGACATTATTCAATGTGGTCTCGACTTCCGGGGCAGGCTGCGGGGTTGCGCGCACAGCCCTTGAAAATATTATTGACCGAAAATTCGAAGGCACAGGCAGCCATATTGCCACCATGCACAAGGATTTAACCATTTGCCTTTCCATGGCAGAACAGTTGGGCGTGCCGTTGCATACCGCCTCTACTGCCATGCAGCTTTTTCATGCCGGCAAGTCAAAATATCCGCAAGGCGATAATTGGGTTGTAACACGTGTGCTGGAAGAAATTGTCGGGGCAGAATTGCATCGATAAAGGTGTAACCAGAGGAGAGATCATTATGAAACTGGGTGTAATTTGTGATGGTATCAGCAGGGATTTGGAACATAGCCTGAAAGTAATGGATGAGTTCGGGCTGGAATATGCTGAACTGCAATTTATCTGGGAACATGAAATTGGCGATCATGATGCCAGCCAGATGGCCAAAATCAAAGCGCTGCTGGATCAATATAACAAGCCTGTTTCCTGTCTTTCGCGGCATATATTTGCTGGTCTGACCACGGCTAATCGGCCAGGCGATATCGACCATACGCGCCATATGGATGCGCTGAAACGGGTGATGGAAATGGCCCATGATCTGGCCTCCCCTCTGGTGCGGATTATGACCTCGAAAAAGGAACAGATTTTATGGGGGCGAAACGGGGCAGAGCAATGGAATGTTGCTAAAGGCGCATGGGACAGCTTGCCGCCCCTGATTGCCCCTGCTGTTGAGCTGGCCAGAAAAGAAGGGCTGACATTGGTAGTGGAAACCGGCAATGGCACGATGGTGAATTCCAATTATACAGCGGTTAAATTGATAGATGCGCTCGATGCCAGGGATGTTTTGAAAATATTATGGGATCCGGCCAATAATTGCTGGTGCCATGAACAGGCCTGGCCAGATGGATTTGAAACTGCAAGGGATGGCTATTTAGGCCATATTCATATCAAGGATGTTCAGGTTGATACCCCCAAGGCGACGCTTGAGGTTCGCCCGATGGGCAAGGGGCAATTGGCAGATATGTTCGCCCCGATTGCACAAGGCCTGAAAGAACTTCCCTATGACGGGGTGATTTCATTTGAAAGTGTCTATCATCCGGGTAATGGTAATTTTGAAGACGGGTTTCGCGGGTCTATTGATGTGTTCAAGGCACATTTTTCTTAAAAAAAGCGATAAAACAGGCTGGCAACAGCCCGATAGGAGCAGGTTGATTTATGAGTGGGCTTTTTGATTTAACAGGTAAAACAGCATTAATTACCGGGGCATGGCGCGGCATTGGATTTGCGCTTGCAGGCGGTCTGGCCGAGGCAGGGGCAAATATTGTTCTAAATGGCCGGGCAGAAGATAAAACGGAAAAAGCGGTAAAGGCGCTGACAGAAAAAGGCTATCAGGCCCGGGAACTGGTTTTCGATGTTACAGATGACCAAAATGTCACCGCTGCGATTGATGATTACGAAGCCAGGTATGGCGCGATTGATATTGTCATTAATAATGCCGGTATCCAGCATCGTGCCAGCCTGATGGAATTTGATCCAAAAGCCTTTGAGGATGTTCTGGCGACCAACACGCGCGGTATTTTTCATGTCTCGCAAGCTGTTGCCCGGCATATGGCCAAACGCGGGCATGGCAAAATTATCAATATCGCCTCTATTATGACAAAAATGGCACGCCATCATGTCGGGGCATATGTCACCTCCAAGGCAGCGGTTGGCGGGCTGACCCGTGCGATGACATCCGAATGGGCAGAGCTTGGCATTAATTGTAATGCGATAGGGCCTGGCTATATTTCAACCGAATTGACACAAGCACTATTTAGCGATCAGGCATTCAGCCAGTGGCTATGCGATAATACCCCGGCCAAAAGATGGGGCGAGGTACAGGATCTGATAGGCACCGCTATTTATCTGGCCGCCCCTGCCTCTGATTTTGTGCATGGCCAGATTATCTATGTCGATGGCGGGATGACCACAACAGTGTGATTTTTATCCAAAGGGCGCGTCTTTACAGATGCCT
>JAYOMZ010000002.1:0-48612 GCA_038121125.1 Alphaproteobacteria bacterium | reverse complement strand
AGATGCCTATTTAATTAGATGTTGGCATTCCGGCACAGGGGTGAGTACCGTGCCCTTTTCAAAAAACTGCACCAGATTATCGACGGTCAAATCGCCCATTGCCTGTCTGGTTTCTACCGTGGCCGATCCAATATGCGGGGTCAGCACGACATTGGGCAGATTAAATAATGCTTCTGGTACTTGCGGCTCTTTTTCAAATACATCCAGGCCGGCATAGCCAAGTTTGCCCTCCTGGATAGCGGTGACCAGGGCGGTCTCATCCACGACCGAGCCTCTGGCAACATTGACCAGACATCCTTCAGGGCCGAGGGCTTCCAGCACCTCTTTATTTACCAGATGTTTTGTTGCTGCCCCGCCCGGTGTGATCACAATCAATGCCTGAACATCGCCTGCCATTTCTGTCAGATCGCCATAATAGCGATGCGGGCTATCGCTGCGCTCTGTGCGGGCATGATAGGAAATCCGGCAATTAAAGGCTTCCAGTTTACGGGCGATGGTCTGGCCAATGCGCCCATATCCCAATATGCCGACAGACAGGCCATCAATGGTGCGGGTGAGGGGGGCTTCGCCCTTTTTTACCCAGTCCCCGGACAGGATATAATCATAATTCACAAAAAGCTGGCGGTAACAGGCCATCAGCAACATGATAGAGGTGGTGGCCACCTCATCATTTAATACATTGGGTGTATGGGTAACCAGAATACCGCGCTTTGCAGCCTCGCCAACATCAATGGCATCATAGCCCACCCCGTAACAGGAAATAATTTTCAAGTCAGGCAAACCGGTTAAAATCGGTGCAGGTACGCCATCATGGCCAGTGGTTGCAATTGCCTGAACCGCTTTTCCCGCCCCGCTGATAAAGCTGTCTATATCGGGTATTTCATCATAATGGTGACAGATAAAGGCTGTATCAAATGCCGCGGCCATGCGCGGGGTGATTTTTCCAATAATAAGCAGTTCTGGTTTCATCTTTATTTCCGTTTTCATGGGCTAGCCCTGGCAGATAGAATTATCTGTCTGGCTATCTGCAGGGTGTTAGGCCTAGAGGTTATTTTGGCGAAGCAATTCCAGATAAATCGCGGAATGATCGGTATCTGCCCCATCCATTTCATTTGTCAGCACATCATAACGCTGCTGGATTTGTTCGGTTAAGGGCAGGGTAAGACCGTGGTGACCAGCCTCTTCCAGCGCATTATTAATATCTTTTAGCTGGAATTTTGTCAGCCCGCCCGGCTCAAAATTGCCGGTGGTCATGCGCTCGCCATGCTGTTGCAAAATAACAGAATCGGCAAAACCGCCTTTCAGCGCATCGCGAATAGCCGCTGGATCAGCCCCGCCTTTTTCTGCCAGCAGCATCGCTTCGGCCACTACCCCGATGGTCACAGCCACAATGGTCTGGTTGGCCAGTTTTGAAAGCTGGCCTGACCCATCAGGGCCTACACGAACGGGTCTTCCCATTGGCGTGAAAACAGGTTTTGCCTTTGCAAACACCTCTTCTGCCCCGCCTACCATAATAGCCAGGCTGCCCGCTTCTGCCCCCTTGGTGCCGCCCGATACAGGGGCATCCAGATGGTTGCGTCCGGTGGCGCGCATTTCAGCTGCATGTTCTCTGGCCTCGCTGGCCTTGATAGAACTCATATCAATCAGGCACGCGCCCGCCTTCATTTGCTGGCACAGACCATTGGTGAAAAACATATCGCGAACAGTTGGCCCGTCACTTAACATGGTGATCACATAATCAGCGTCTTTTACCGCGTCTGCCGGTGTCCGGGCGATTTCCGCCCCATCGACGGCTAGGGCTTCTGCCTTGCTGATAGTACGGTTCCATGCATTTAGTGCATAGCCGGCTTTTAGCAGGTTGCGTGCCATATGATTGCCCATCAGGCCAATGCCCAGAAAGGCAATTTTCGGTTGTGCTGTCATGATATATCCCTTTTTCCTAATGTATCCGCGATGCCAGCTTGTGATGATTTAATATGTTGCGCGTCCGCCTGAAATATCAAATACACCCGCGGTGGTAAAGCTGTTCTCGCGGCTCAGCAACCATGTCACCATAGAGGCGATTTCCTCTACCAGCAAAAACCGTCCACGCGGGATTTTTGCCAGCATATAATCAATATGTTCTTGCGTGATCTGATCAAAAATGCGGGTTTTGGCCGCGGCCGGGGTAATACAATTGACCGCGATATCCTGGCCAGCCATCTCCTTGCCCAGCGTTTTTGTCAGACCGATCACCCCGGCTTTTGACGCTGAATAGGCCCCGGCATTCGGATTGCCTTCCTTGCCGGCAATAGAGGCCACATTGACAATCCGGCCATATTTATTGGCCTGCATGAAAGGCAGGATAGCCCGATTGACAAAAAATGTACCATTCAGATTCAGATCGATCACTCGCTCCCATTCCTGGGTGCTATATTCAATAGTTGGAATGGCGGCTCCGGCGATACCGGCTGAATTTAACAGCTGGGTGATAGAGCCAAAATTTTCCGCTGTTTGCGCGGCGGCGGCATTAATTTCATCCGGGTTTGTAATATCCACTTGCAGACAAAGCGGCGCATTATCAAAGGTGGCAGCGGCCGCATCAAGCGCGCCATTATCCACATCCCATAATGCGATTTTTGCCCCGTGGCTGGCAAGGCGCTGGGCACAGGCAAGACCTATCCCCATTGCCCCGCCTGTAATCACAGCAACATCCTTGTGCATATCATAGCTGGCCTGCATCTTCTTCCTCCCGCTTGTTTTTTGCTAATTTCAGTCCTGACCAACCTGCTGGCGCTGTTTGCCCAGCCCCTCGATCCAGACATCCATTACATCGCCCTCTTTGAGGTAGACCGGATCAGGCTTGATGCCCATCCCCACCCCGGGAGGCGTGCCGGTTGAAATGACATCACCCGGATGCAAGGTCATTAATTGCGAGAGATGCGAGATACATTCTGCCACGCTGAAGATCATGGTAGAGGTGTTGCCGGTTTGCATACGCTTGCCATTGACATCCAGGCTCATATCCAGATTTTGCGGATCGGCAATTTCATCTGCGGTGACCAGCCATGGGCCAATAGGCCCGAACGTGTCGCAAGATTTGCCCTTTGTCCACTGGCCGGTCAGCTTGGTCTGGAAATGGCGCTCGGACACATCATTGGATACAAAATAGCCTGCGACATATTCCAGCGCATCTTCAACAGATACATATTTACACGACTTGCCAATAACTACGCCCAATTCCACTTCCCAGTCAGAATGGGTAGAGCCGCGCGGCAGCATCACCATATCATTTGGCCCCACAACAGCAGAGGTAGCCTTCATAAATAAAATCGGGTGTTCTGGAATGGGCGAGCCTGTCTCAGCAGCATGGTCTGAATAATTCAGCCCGATACACATAAATTTGCCAATGCCGCCCACACAGGCCCCCAGGCGCACATCCTGGCTGACCACTGGCAGGCTGGCGATATCTATCGCCCGTAATTTATCCAGGCTGGCAGCTGAAAGTGCCGCCCCGTTAATATCGTCAATATGTGCGGACAAATCGCGGATCTGACCCTCTGCATCCAGAATGCCGGGCTTTTCTGCGCCAATTGCACCAAATCTTACTAACTTCATCTCTTATCTCCTCTTTTTTAAAATCTTGCTCCGATCGCCTGTTGGGCGATCAAAAAAACCCCTTAATGATTATCGCGCGGCACCCCTTTGGTACGGGCGATGGATTGATAATTTGGTGCATCTCTCAGCACCATCCCTTCGGAAAATGGCTGAACCATTTCGCGGAAATATTGCTGCCAGGGCGACTGGCTTTCTGGCGATGGATAGCCGCCATTTGCCGCCAATTCAGCCTTGCGCGCTTCCAGCTCTTCGTCACTGATCAGAATATCGGCACTGCATCTGTTCATATCAATGCGGATGCGATCGCCTGAACGCAGCAATGCCAGCCCGCCGCCATCTGCTGCCTCGGGCGAGGCATTCAAAATAGAAGGCGAGCCGGATGTGCCGGATTGCCGACCATCGCCGATGCAGGGCAGCTCGTTCACCCCCTGTTTGATAAGATAGGCAGGCGGACGCATATTCACCACTTCTGCCCCGCCCGGATAGCCCTTTGGCCCTGCCCCGCGCATAACGAGAATGGAATGGGCATCCATCTTCAGACTTTCATCATCGATTTTCTTGTGGAAATCCTCGGGCCCGTCAAAGACATAGGCGGTGCCTTCAAAGGCGTTGGGATCATCGGGATTGGATAAATAACGGCCGGAAAATTCACTGCTGATCACGCTGGTTTTCATAATCGCGCTATCAAACAGATTGCCTTTCAGATTGATAAAGCCGGCATCTGTTTTCAACGGATTATCGATAGTCTTGATCACATCTGTATTTTTGATAGAAGCCCCTTTGCAATTATCACCCATCGATGCCCCATTGGCGGTCACTGCCCCTGGATGCGGCAGTAAATTATGCCGCATCAATTCAGCAACCACTGCCGGTACGCCGCCGGCACGGTGATAATCCTCGCCCAGATATTCGCCTGCCGGCTGCAGATTGACCAGCAAGGGGATCTTGTGGCCTACAGCCTGCCAGTCATCATTGTTCAGACTGACCCCCAAATGACGCGCCACTGCATTTAAATGGATAGGGGCATTAGTTGAACCGCCAATGGCCGAATTGATCACAATCGCATTTTCAAAGGCTTCACGGGTCATAATGTCTGATGGTTTCAAATCTTCGAAAACCATATCGACAATCCGCGCCCCTGTTTCATAGGAAATCTGGCCGCGTTCGCGGTAAGGAGCAGGTATCGCTGCCGAACCTGGCAGCTGCATCCCCAGCGCTTCGGCAAGCGAATTCATAGTGCTGGCTGTCCCCATTGTATTGCAATAGCCGGTCGACGGGGTAGATGAGGTAACCAAATCCAGAAAGCCGTCATCATCAATTTCGCCAGCGGCCATCATTTGGCGGGCTTTCCAGACAATCGTGCCAGAGCCGGTGCGCTTGCCATCATGCCAGCCATTAAGCATCGGCCCGACAGAAAGCGCAATGGCCGGAATATCCACCGTAGAGGCGGCCATCAATAAAGCCGGGGTAGTTTTATCACAGCCGATCATCAGCACCACCCCGTCAATTGGATAGCCATACAGGGTTTCAACAAGGCTGAGATAGGCAAGGTTTCTGTCCAGCATCGCGGTCGGGCGCTTGCCGGTTTCCTGGATAGGATGCACAGGAATTTCCATTGGTACGCCCCCGGCAGAAATGATCCCGTCCCTTACCCGCTTGGCCAGTTCCAGATGATGCCGGTTACAGGGCGACAGATCCGAGCCTGTTTGTGCGATGCCGATAATCGGCTTGCCAGAGCGCAGCTCCTCTCGGGTCAGCCCGTAATTCAGATAGCGTTCAGTATAAAGTGCGGTCATTTCCGCATCATCGGGATTGTTAAACCATAAACGGGAACGAAGCTGTTCCGGGGTTATTTTCTTTTTGGTCATTCTGTTCCACCCTTCATGACTAAATCTTAACTATGCAGCTCTATCGTGCAAATTCTGGTGCCAAATTTATCGTCTGGCCGTTTCCTGCGCTCATCAAAAATTTTGAGATATTTTGATTTTCTTTTTGATTTCTTCACTATAATGACAGCATCATGTCGAAAAAAACCAGTTAAAAATGATGTGACGTAAAAATGTTTTTAGGAGAAGAAGAATGCGCGTTCTGATTATGGGTGCTGCGGGCATGGTTGGCCAAAAATTGTTAAGCCGGCTGGAAAATGCCGATACAGGTCTGGGAAGGATTTCCAGGATATATCTGCATGATATGGTGCCGGCCAACACAGCATCCTGGTCTGGCGAGAGCGAAGTGCTGGTAGGCAATATTGCCGAAGCGGCTGAAATGCAAAAGCTGGCAGATCTGAAACCGGATTTGATTTTTCATCTGGCCTCTATTGTTTCCGGTGAGGCAGAGCTGGAATTTGTCAAGGGCTGGCAAGTGAATATGGCCGGTTCCTGGGCGTTTCTGGAGGCGTTGCGCCAGCATCATGAAGATAGCGGCGGCAGCTATGTGCCAAAAATGGTCTTTACCTCTTCTATTGCGGTGTTTGGTGCGCCTTTCCCGGATAAAATTTCAGATGAATTTTTATGTGCCCCGCAAACATCCTATGGCGCCCAGAAAGCCATTATCGAATTGCTGATTTCCGATTACAGCCGCAAGGGCTATATTGACGGGATTTCCATTCGATTGCCGACCATCTGTGTGCGGCCGGGCAAGCCTAATCTGGCTGCCTCTTCATTTTTCTCCGGCATTATCCGCGAGCCGCTAAACGGGGTTGAAGCGATTTTGCCTGTCAAGGATGATGTGCGCCATTGGCACGCCTCTCCGCGCTCTGCTGCACGCTTCCTGACCCATGCCGCCTCGATGGATCTTTCTGTGCTGGGCAGCCGCAGAGCCCTAAATATGCCAGGTGTTTCCTGTACAGTTGCAGAACAAATCGAAGCCTTGCGCACGATAGCTGGCAATGATGTGGTCTCTCTTATCAGGCCGCAGCTGGATGATCATATTGTGAAAATTGTGGCTGGATGGCCGCGCAATTTTGACACAGAACGCTCTGTGCAATTTGGCTTTGAGAGCGAAAGCAGCTTTGAAGAAATCATTAAAATTTATCTGGAAGATGACCTGCCCAAAGCCGCTGGCTAGCGTGGCCGGCTGCCAGCTTAACACAGATAGCGTTCAAGGGTGTCCCGGCGTATTTCTATGCCCAGACCCGGGGCATCCGAAAGGGCAATAAACCCGTTTTTCATTTCGATTGGCGTGGTGGTTAATTCGCGGCGAAAGGGGTGCGAGGACTGGTCATATTCCAGGATAGGCTGGCGGGCAAATATCGAATGATGCGCGACAGGTAGCGCGGCTATCAGCTGGATAGAGGCGGCTTGTGCAACCGCACTGCCCCAGACATGGGGATTGATCTCTATGCCTTTGGCCTGGGCAAGGGCGGTAATATGACGCGCTGCGGTAAAACCGCCGCAAGAGCCAATATCCGGCTGGGCAATATCAACAGCCCCGGCATCAAACAGCGCATTAAAGCCATAAAGGCTATGTTCATTTTCACCGCCAGCGATGGCCATTGGCAAGCGGCGGCGCAATTCGCTATAGCCTTCATAATCTTCCGGGGCGACCGGCTCTTCATACCAGCGCAAGTTCATATCGGCCATTGCCTGACCCAAATAAAGGGCTTCTGCCCGGCCATAGGCATGGTTGCTATCGACCATCAGGGTGGTTTTGGACGGGTCGATTTTTTTCATAATGGCCTGCATTACCGCGATGTCATCTGCCACCCCAAAACCCAGCTTTACTTTCATATAGCGAAAGCCGTTTTCGAAATGCATGACCGCTTCTTCTGCCAGTCGGCCGGCCTCGCCCTGTCCTTTTATGCGGTAAAACCCGGTAGCATAGGGTTCAATTTCCCGACGAAATGCCCCGCCCAGTATCTGCCAGACTGGCTGTCCATAGGCCTGGCCAGCAATATCCCATAGCGCAATATCTATCCCGCTTATCGCGGCCATCACCGCCCCCTTGCGGCCAAAATCGCGCGAGCGATGATACATCTCAAACCATAATTTTTCGGTATCCAGCGGGTTTGCCCCGACCAGCATGGGTGCAAAACAATGCTCTATTGATGCGGCGGCAATTTGCGGGGTTTCCAGCCCCTGACAAAAGGCCTCCCCCCAGCCGACAAGGCCGGTATCGGTACAGATTTCTATCAGGGTTGCCGAACGGTTTGCCACCCATCCTTGTGAAAAGGCAAAAGGGGTTTCCAGCGGCGAGGATAATATATGTGTATTGATCTGTGTGATTTTCATGAAGGGTCTTTATGTATTTGCAAGGTGGATGATTCGTTTCAAAATCTATAGTGGCGAAGTTTTCTGGTGAAGAAAAGCCTCATCGCGACTACTTTATTTTAAGAGAAAATAAAGGCGCAAATTTTCATCTATCGGTGGCATTTTTCCACATCAAAGATACCGGAACACGCGCTATCGTGATGGTTAATCAGGATAAATTGCAATAATCTGCCTAATTTTACCGATTTTTTAGCAAGAAAAGAACAAAATTCAAACCTGAAAGGTTAAGATTTTGCTGGACATTGCTATGATTATCTACTTCACTGCTAAATGTTAGCAAGGGGGGAAATTTTGCTGAACGCAGAATATAATCATGCCCTCCTGATATTGTAAACGTAACGGAGGAACGTGATGAAATTCACAAAACTAGCAATGGGCGCTGCTGTAGCCACCGCTATGCTGGCAGGGCCAGTTCTGGCTGGTTCACATGGCGGCACAACAACGCTTCGCATTCAGACGCATTATGCGGCTGACCACCCAACCGGCCTGATTTATCAGGAGTGGGTAGATGATGTGGAAACCATGTCAAACGGCTCGCTGGACATTGAAATGTTCTGGGCCTCATCAGTCGTTGGTTCAGTAGAAACTTTCGATGCGGCAGCAAATGGTATTCTGGACTGTGATATGACAGGCGGTGCTTACCAGACAGGTAAGAACCCTGCCTTCCAGTTTGTTGGCGATATCATGGGCGGGTATGACACCCCGTACCAGCAGCTGAGCTGGCTGTATTATGGTGGTGGTTATGACGCTGCACAGGAACTGTATAATGCTTATGGTATGCAGCTGATCGGCTGGTCAGTATATGGCCAGGAAAGCCTGTCATCTTCAAAGCCGCTAAGAGGGTTTGAAGATCTTAAAGGCTGGAAGTTCCGTTCACCTCCAGGTCTGGAAACAGAAATCTTTACCGGTCTGGGCGCGTCACCGATTGTGATGGACTTCACCGAAATCTTTACCGCGCTGGAAACGGGCATCATTGACGGTGCAGATGCTTCTGGTCTGAACAACAATGTGGGTCTTGGTCTGTATGATCTGGTAAACCATGCGACCTATCCTGGTTTCCACTCCATGCCATCTGACCATTTGGCCTGTAACAAGGCTGTTTGGGATGGTCTGACCGAATCACAGCGTCGTATCATCGACACTGCGATGCAAAAAGTATCTCTGCATGCAGCGCTGTCAAACGAGAAGAAGAACGCAGAAGCTGCAGCCATGCTGACAGCCAAGGGTGTTCAGCTGTATGACTGGTCAACAGCAGACCGTGCAAAGTTCCGCCAGATTGCGCAGGAAGCATGGAATGGCTGGGCAGCAAAGACACCAGAAGCAGCTGCGCTGGTTAAGAGCCACCGCGAATATCTGGGTCAGCTGGGTCTGATTACCAAGTAAGGTCACAAGACCGCAAAACAACTTTTCCTGAGAGGGCAAACTTTTATAGGTTTGCTCTCTCATTTCAACATAAAAGACAGCTCATTTTTTTATAACCTAACCGTTTAAATTTTCTTGCAGATGCCAAGGGGCAAAATGATGAATGAAGACAGTGTTTGGCTAGGGCGTTTTCGAGCGGTGGTAAGGCAAACAGCAATCGGTTCAGCTGGGCTTACACTTCTTGTTTTTGCGATACTGGTTTTTAACAAGGCCTTTCTTGGAAGCGGGGTAGGGGTGCATGAAATGCTCCGTCCCGAAGGCGGTATTCTGGCCAAAACCTTTATGCTGTTGCTGGCCTTTACCCTGCTTATCGGCAGCATTTATTTTTCTGACAATAAAGGGGCGATTGAACCGGAAAAATCCGGCTTTTTTGATATTGTCTCGCTTGTCTGTTCGCGCCTGGCGATGATCGCGGTGATTTTTATTGAAATTGCGATGTTATACGAGGTGATTTCGCGCTATGTGTTTGCCCGCCCAACCTTGTGGGCAAACGAAATGACCCTGTGGATTGCGTCTTTTCTGTTTTTGCTTGCCGGTCTTTATGCCATGCAGCAGCGCAGCCATATCCGTATCTTTATCATCTATGAAATGTTTCCGCGCTGGGCAAAAAAGGCAGCCGATACCGTCTCTGTTTTGCTGATCGTTATTTTTACGACCTGTCTGGTATGGGGCGGCTTTAATGAGGCGGTCGATAAATTTAACCGTTTCGAAAAATTCGGCACGGCCTGGGATCCGCCTATTCCGGCCACGGTTAAGCCGGCCATTCTGATTATTATTTCACTGGTTTGTATTCAGGCTATCTCAAATCTGATTGCCGACTGGAACAAGGAAGATGTGAAACACACAGCAGCCGATGAAATTGATCAGACAGAAATTGAAAATATCCGCAAAACGCTTGAGGAGCGGTCTTAAATGGTTGATGTAGGTACTCTTAGCCTTATCCTCTTGGGGGGGATGTTTGTATTGCTGGCCATTGGTATGCCGCTTGGTTTTGCCTCTGCCTTTCTGGCCGTTGTTGCGCTGGTCTTGAAGTTTGGCCCGGATTTGATGTTTATGGATTTTGGTCGCGGGCCATTTTCTGTGCTGGGACAGGCCGTTTATCGACAAATGACGAATTATGTCCTTATATCGGTGCCGTTATTTATTTTTATGGCGGCCTTGCTGGAACGATCCGGCATTGCACGTGATATGTATTCCTCGCTGAATGTCTGGCTGAGCCGTACACGTGGCGGCATCGCGATTGTGACTTCTATCATGGCGGTGATCATGGCCGCCATGTCAGGCATTATTGGCGGCGAGGTGGTGTTGCTGGGTCTGATTGCCCTGCCGCAAATGCTGCGTCTGGGATATAATCAGAATCTGGCGATCGGCACCATTTGTGCCTCCGGCTCATTGGGGACGATGATCCCGCCATCGATTGTGCTGATTTTCTATGGTCTGATTACCGAGACATCGATTAAGGCGCTTTTTACCGCCTCTTTCCTGCCGGGCTTTATGCTGGCCTCTTTCTTTATCATTTATATCATGGTGATCACGCGCTTGCGCCCGCAAGATGCGCCCTTGCCAGAACCTGATCCCAATGATCCGCCCTCGCTTGAAAAGACCGCCATGTTTTTAGGTTTCCTCGCCCGCTTCGGGTTATGGATTACCGGCGTGCTATTTTTGCGGGCGGTATTTTTCACCCTCACAGGCGAAAATACTATTCAGGAGGGAGTTGACCCTATCTTTTTGGGCATGGTCTCGGATATGCCCTTTATTGCCGGCGCATTTTTTATCTGTCTTGCTATTATCTATGTGCTGGTGGGCAAGGAACGCACCCAGCGCGGCTGGGAAATGGGCAAGGGGCTTATCGCACCTACCATTGTTATCGGGGTGGTGTTGGGCTCTATCTATGGCGGCATTACCGGCATTACAGAAGCGGCCGGCATGGGCGTCATCGCGGTATTTGTCATCGGCCTTATTCGCCGGGAAATGACTTTTGAGATTGTCTGGGATTCAGTCATGCGTACCTTGAAATCTACCGGGACAATCATCTGGGTAACTATCGGGGCGGCGGCTCTGGCAGCGGCCTATACGCTGGTTGGCGGGCCTACCTATGTAGCTAATCTGATCGTCGGATATGATCTGCCAGCGATGGGTGTTATCCTGTTTATGATGCTGGTTTTCCTGGTCATGGGGATGTTCATGGACTGGGTAGGTATTGTGTTGCTGATTATGCCGGTGTTCCTGCCGATTGTGCGGAAACTGCCAATTGAGGATATCGGCTTTTTAGGCACGCTGGAGCCGCGCTATATCGCGGTATGGTTCGGGGTGGTATTCTGTATGAATATGCAGGTATCTTTCCTGTCCCCGCCCTTTGGGCCGGCCGCCTTCTATCTGAAATCTGTAGCACCGCCACATATCTCGCTGACCGATATTTTCAGAGGCTTCCTGCCCTTTATCGGTATTCAGTTGCTGGCACTTTCTGTGCTGCTGATTTGGCCGCAAATTGTAACGGTGTTTCTAGGGTAGGCGCACTGCCAATCCCTGACCCTTTGGCAAAAACCATATCTTCCCCATCTGGCATCCAGTGCGCCGGATGGGGGTTTTTATTTGCAAGAGGGCGGCAATGGCCGCAGAGATATTTTTCGCCTTGTGCTTTTTGAAAAGCTGTCTTTTACTAAACTTATTGAAAAAACATTTGCCACATAATCCAGAGGGATAAGATGCTCTCTTCACATCAACAAGAATTTTTTGCCGAAAAGGGCTATCTGGTCGTTGAAGATGTCTTTGACCAGACACAAATCCTGGATCCCGTCAGGGCAGAATATAGCGCCCTGCTTGACAAGCTTGTCGAAGGCTGGATAGCAAAAAGGCTTGTACCGGAAACTATCCGTGAAGCTGATTTTTTTGAAAAGCTAAGCTGTTGTTATGAGGCGGGCTGTGACTGGTTTCAGCCAATGGATATTTCCCTGCCTGGCGATAAGATAGAAAAAGATACACCCATGCATTTCGGGCCGGCTGTTTTCAACCTGTTAACTGCCCCGAAATTGCTGGATATTGTCGAACAGCTCATCGGGCCGGAGATTACCTCTAATCCTATTCAGCATGTGCGCTTAAAACCCCCTGCCCGAAAATTATATGCAGATGAAATTCGTGCCCATATCGCCCATACAGACTGGCATCAGGACAAGGGTGTTGCCCATGATGAGGCAGATAATACAGATATGGTCACTATCTGGTGTGCCATTACCGATGCCACCCCTGAAAATGGCTGTTTACAGGTCATCCCGCAAAGCCGTGGCCAGGCTTTATTACCGCATTGCCCGAAAAGCCAGACCGCCATTGCGGATAATTTTATTGATTTGGACAAGGCAGTTCCCCTGCCGGTATCATCAGGCGGTATTGTGATTTTTCACCCCCTTACCCCGCATTCCTCGCTGGAAAACAGATCAGATAGATTTCGCTGGTCTTTTGATATTCGTTTCAACAAAACAGGCCAGCCAACAGGGCGTTCCCATTTCCCCGAATTTGTTGCCAGAAGCAAAGCCAGTCCTGATAGCGTGTTAACCGATTGGCGGAAATGGAAAGCAAGCTGGGAGGCAGCGAGAGATAAATGTGCAGCGGGCGCGCATATTCCCATCCATCGCTGGCAATCAGATGCCCCTTTTTGTGCCTGAACCAGTTCAGAGTATATAAGAAAGAAAAGTGAGATGAACCTTAGTCGCCTTCTGGCAGAATATGCCAAAGATAAACCTGTGCGTATTGGCCTGATCGGTGCGGGAAAATTCGGCTCGATGATTTTAGCCCAGGCCCGGCATATCACGGGCATACATATTATGGCCGTTGCCGATCTGGATATGGATAAGGCACAAGCCTCTTTTAAACGGGTGGGATGGGATATAAAAAACTGTTTTGCCCGCTCCAGCCAGGAAGCGCTGATATCAGGCAAAACATGGCTGACGCAAGATGCCGCCGCGCTATGTGAAATCCCGGAAATTGATTGTGTTATCGAAGCAACGGGTCACCCGATTTTCGGGGTACGCCATGCCTTGAAAGCTATTGAACATCGCAAACATGTGGTGATGGTAAATGTTGAAGCAGATGTTTTATGCGGGCCCTATATCGCCCAAAAAGCAGCAGAAAACAAGGTGATTTACACTATGGCCTATGGCGATCAACCAGCGGCGATTTGCGAGCTGGTTGACTGGGTGCATAGTAATGGTTTTGAGCTGGTATCAGCTGGCAAGGGGATGAATTTTCAGCCCGAATATCGCTATTCCACCCCGGATACAGTATGGGGGTATTTTGGCTGGACAGAAGAAGAAGTGGCCGCCGGCGATTTTAACCCGAAAATGTATAATTCCTTTACCGATGGCACAAAGGCGGCTATCGAAATGGCCGCGGTGGCCAATGCCACAGCTATGGATTGCCCGCAGGATGGTCTGGCATTTTTCCCTGCCGGTTTGCATGACCTGGCGTCTGTCTTTAAACCGGCCAGTGACGGTGGCAGACTGTCCAAATCCGGTCTGGTAGAAATCGCTGCCAGCCAGGAACCGGATGGGCGCGAGGTGCTTAATAATATCCGCTTCGGGATGTTTGTGACCTTTAAAGCGCCCAATGCCTATACGCGGGATTGTTTTCAGCAATATGGCCTGTTGACAGACAAATCGGGCTGGTATGGGTCTATGTGGCGGCCTTTTCATATGATCGGGCTGGAGACCAACACAAGTGTGTTATCAGCTGTCCTGCGCGGTGAGGCAACGGGCTGTTCGCGCTATTGGCGCGGCGATGCGGTAGCCACCGCCAAGAGCGATTTGCAAGCTGGCGAAATGCTGGATGGCGAGGGCGGATATTGTGTCTGGGCAAATGCCGTGCCGGCCAAAAATGCCCAGGCCATAGATGCCTTGCCAATAGGCCTTGCACATAATGTAAAACTCAAACATTCTATTCAGAAAGACAGGCCTGTTACCCTGGGCGATGTAGAGCTGGAGGGGGTAGAAGATATCCTTGGCTATCGCAAGGAAATGACCCGCTTGCTGGACAATTAAGGCCTGTTAAACATTAAAGTTTGAACATATCAAGGAAAGTGATTTCATGGCTGATTTTATTCGTCTTGACCCATCAGATAATGTGGTGACCGCCACCCAGACACTGGAAGCCGGAGTGGATATTGAAGGGGCGGTAACACAAGGGATAATTCCGCGTAATCACAAAATCGCCACCCGGGCTATTGCGACAGGTGAGGCGATAAGAAAATATGCCCAAATCATCGGCTATGCGTCAGAAGATATTGTGGCCGGCAGCCATCTGCATACCCATAATGTCGAATTTAGAAATACCGATATGGCTTATGAATTTGCAACCGATCTGCGCCCAGTTGCCGAAGTGCCAGCCGATAAGCGCGACAGTTTCATGGGCTATCGGCGTGCTTCTGGCAAGGTGGGGACGCGCAATTATATTGGCATTCTGACTTCGGTTAACTGTTCTGCCACCGCCGCACGGATGATAGCCTCTGCCTTTGGCCCCGAAGAAATGGCCAAATATCCGAATGTGGACGGGGTGGTCGCTTTTGTACATGGTACCGGCTGCGGCATGGCTGGCCAGGGGGACGGGTTTGAAGCCTTGCAACGGGTGATGTGGGGCTATGCGCGCAATCCAAATCATGCCGGTATTTTGATGGTGGGTCTGGGATGCGAGATGAACCAGATTGACTGGCTATTGGAAGCCTATGGTCTGGAACAGGGGCCTTTATTCAAGGCGATGAATATTCAGGATAGTTTTGGTCTGGCCAAAACAGTGGAAACCGGCATTGCGATGGTCAGAGAAATGCTGCCAGAGGCGAATAAATGTGTGCGCGAGCCCTGTTCGGTATCGGAATTAACCGTAGCCCTGCAATGTGGCGGATCGGATGCGCTTTCCGGAATTACCGCTAATCCGGCTCTGGGCTATGCCTGTGATTTGCTGGTTGCACAGGGCGGGACAGGTGTATTGGCCGAAACCCCCGAAATTTACGGGGCAGAACATTTATTAACGCGCCGCGCGATAGATACCAAAACAGGCGAAAAACTGGTTGGGCTTATCCGCTGGTGGGAAGATTATACCGAGCGCAATAAAGGTTCTATGGATAATAACCCCAGCCCGGGCAATAAAAAGGGCGGGCTGACCACCATTTTGGAAAAATCGCTGGGGGCAGCGGCAAAGGGCGGCACAACCCCGCTGACAGGGGTCTATAAATATGCAGAACCGATCACAAAAAAGGGCTTTGCCTTTATGGACTCGCCCGGCTATGACCCGGCATCTGTTACAGGCCAGATCGCCAGCGGCTGTAATCTGGTGGTCTTTACCACCGGGCGCGGCTCTGCCTTTGGCTCAAAACCCTCTCCATGCATCAAAATTGCGACCAATACAGAAATGTATGAACGGCTGATAGATGATATGGATATCAATGCCGGGGCGATGCTGACAGAAGGTCAGACGCTGGAAGAAAAAGGGCGCGAGATTTATCAGCTTTTGCTGGATGTGGCCTCTGGCAGGCAATCCAAATCCGAAGCCCAGGGGCTGGGCGATTATGAATTTGTTCCCTGGCAAATTGGCGCGGTGATGTAACAGGATTTTCCACCTCCCCCCTTGCCGGTCTGGCAAAGGGGGGTTTTTAAAAAAAAGAAAGTTGATGGATAGCTATGGTGCTCGCCGGTCAGTATCAGGATAATGTACGCTTGGGCATTTTTTTAATGCTGGCGGCCTATACGCTGTTTTCCTTTATCGATGTAGGGGCAAAATGGCTGGCGGTGCTTGGCCTGCCGGCATTGCAAATTGCCTTTATGCGCTATGCGGGGCATTTTGTTATTTCCACAGCGTTGGTCGGGCGCGGCGGCTATCATTTATCGCGATTTTCCAGCCCGCATATAAAGCTGGTTCTTCTGCGAGGGGTCTTGTTAATGGCCTCTACAGTATTTAATTTCTTCGCCTTGCGCTGGCTGCCGCTTACCCTGACCTCAACCATTTTATTTTCTGCACCGATTATTATCTGTTTTTTGTCCTGGCCATTATTGGGAGAGCGGGTAGGTATTTATCGCTGGTCAGCTATTTTGCTGGGCTTTGCCGGGGTGGCTATCGCTATTCGCCCCTTTGATGAGAGCTTTCACTGGGCGGTGTTTTTATCTCTTAGCGGGGCGTTATGCTTCTCGCTTTATTCCCTTTTAACGCGCCATCTCTCAGGTCTGGTCAGTACAGATTTATTGCAATTTCATTCCGGGATGGTCGGCAGTGTTTGCCTGTTGCCCTTTGCCCTTTTTCAGTGGCAGATGCCGACCAGCCTGACAGACGGGCTTATTCTGGTTTCTCTCGGTTTTTTTGGCTGGGCAGGGCATCAGGTTTTGACCATCGCCCATAATTATGCCCCTGCCAGCACGCTCAGCCCCTTTGGCTATTCCTTTATTCTGTTTTTGACGGTCTGGAGCTATCTGATTTTTGATCATCTGCCAGATAGATGGACGATTATCGGGGCGGTGGTGATTGTCATTTCAGGGCTGATAATCTGGTTTCGCGAATTATATCACAGCCGAAAACGCTAGGGGCATTATGCCGGTAAATTTATCGGGAATAATAAAAGGTCAGAGAAGCCCATAGTGATTCCCATGCCGCGCCCTTTGCATTTTCACCTTTCAAGGGCGGGCGAATAGTGACATGGTCAATCAGATATTCATGTCCTGATTTTGGCTGCAGATATATACGAGCCTGTGTATCGGTGCGGTGATTTGTGATGGTCAGCGCCCCATCTGAACCTTTTTCAAAGATAGTGACTTTTGCCCCTGCCAGCGGCTTGCCCTGATAAAACAGGCGAATGGATAAAGGCTTTTTATCTGCTCTCTGAAGCGATTTATTTTCCAGCACGAATTCCACGTCCATACCGCTATAGCGATCTGCCAGGCCGGGGGCATCTGCCCCGCGAACAAGGATGGTTTTTGCAAAGCGGATATAGATTTCGGTGAAATCTTTTTCCGGCAAGCCGCGCTGCTGATGGGTGTTTAACAGGCTTTCATCTGCTTTTTCGCGCACAAAATCGGCAAATTTATCAAAGCTCTGATAGACTATTTTTTCCGGCTGGCTTTGATAGATCAGGATATTCTGACCCCTGACGGGCGCGCTTGCCTGAATAGCTGGCTGGTCGCCCAGACGTCCGGTAATTGCCTGCTGGCCGTCATCTGTTAAAAAAGCCAGAGTGGCGATTTTTTGCGGCATATAACGCAAGCCATCGCCGGTGAAATTCTGGCCAATGCGAATATCGGCACGCACCGACATATCGCTGTTATCAATATAGGCTTGCGGGGAAAGCCAGGCCTCATGTCCAAATCCCGGCCACGCAAGAAAAAATATGCCAAGCAGAAGAGATGGCCACCATGTTCTTTTTACTTTTTGCCGGTGATATTTTTGTCGCTGTTTCACGTTTCTGCCTTTACAAATCATCAAGGGCAGCTAGCCTTTTTATATGATAAAGCCAATATGTCTGATTGCCAAAAAATACTTTGTTTCTTTTATTCTGGGGATCGCTATTTTTCTAGGGGCAGGCAGCCTGTCACAGGCTCATGAAATCCGGCCAGCCCTGCTGGAATTCAATCTGTCATCCAGCCAGCCAGATACGCTTGATCTAACCCTGGATATGACAGCAGAGATTTTTTTATCGGGCATGGATGCAGGCCAGCTCAACGATACAGATGAGAGCGATAAATCAGCAGAATATGACAGCTATCGCGAACGGGATGCCGCCTGGCTGACAAAAGAAATGCAAGCCCGATGGCCTGGATTGGCAGAACAGATTTTCATTGAAAATGGCGGGGCTAAATTATCCCTTCTTCTGGAAAAGATAGAGGTGGAAAAAGGGGTAGACACCGCCCAAATTCGGCAAACCAAAATCCGTTTCAAGGGTGCGGCGATAGATATCTCGCAGCCTGTCACCTTTTCATGGGCACCCTCACTTGGGCCATTAATTGTGCGCCAGGCGGGGAAAGACAGCTCTTCTGATGGGGACACGCTCTATGCGGTCTATCTGAGCCCTGGCGAGAGAAGCGATGCGATAAATCTGACAGGTGCGACACAGATATCCGTTACCGATACGATATATCGCTATCTGCATTCCGGTTTTGTCCATATTATTCCGTTAGGGGTGGATCATATCCTGTTTGTGCTGGGGCTGTTTTTATTCAGCCTGTCAGGGCGCGTGCTGATTTATCAGATCAGTTTATTTACCCTTGCCCACACCCTTACTCTGGCGCTGTCCAGCTTGGGCATTGTTCGAATATCTGCCCAGATTGTAGAGCCGCTTATCGCGCTGTCCATTGCCTATGTGGCGATAGAAACCATCTGGGCAAAGGGGCGCTTTCACTGGCAAAGGGGCTTGCTGATTATCGGCTTTGGCCTGTTGCACGGGATGGGATTTGCCTCTGTGCTGGCAGATTTTGGCTTGCCGGATGGCCAGTTCATTCCGGCACTGGTCAGCTTTAATATTGGTGTTGAAATCGGCCAGCTGGCGATTGTGGCTCCTTTATATATCCTGATGCGCTGGCTGCGTCCGACTGCCCGTTTTTACAGGGTGATTATTCAGATACCTGCTTCTGTGGTGATAGCATCTATCGGCCTGTACTGGACAGCAGAACGGCTGGGCTGGTGGCCCATTTAAATCAGCATTTTTGTATCACCATCTATGGAAAGTGCCTGTCCGCTGATAAGCTTGCCGCGTGGACTGGCCAGAAATAAAATCTGGTCAGCCAGATGCTGGGCGGTGACATAATCTTTGATAGAGGAATAGGAAAAAGCCGCCTCTTCAATTTCGGAAAAAGCCACGCCTAATTGCTGGGATTTGGATTCCATGACACGGCGCTGGCGGTCGCCTGCTACCAGGCCTGGCAGGATAGCATTTACCCGAATGTTATCTGCGCCCAATTCAATAGACAGGGATTTGGTCAGCCCGACCACGCCCCATTTTGCCGCCGCATAGGGGGTGCGAAGGGCAAAGCCATATTTGCCGGCTGCCGAGGATAGATTAACAATAGACGGATTATCGCTTTTCCGCAGATAACAAAGCGCAGCCTTTACGCAGTAAAATTGGCCGTTCAGGCAAATATCCAGACAATTTTGCCATGCCGCATCATCAATATCTTCAATTTTTGCGGTAGGGCCAGCGATACCGGCATTATTGACCAGACAATCCAGCCCGCCCATTCTAGCTGCTGCCTCATGGATAACTTTCTGAATGGCTGCACTATCGGAAACATCACAGTGATATCTATGCACGCCCGGGTGTTTTTTGGCCAGCGCAGCAAGGGCTGTTTCATCCACGTCACAGGTAGCAACATTTGCCCCTTCGGCTAAAAAACTTTCCACAATCGCCAGCCCAATTCCGCTGGCACCTGCACTGACAAAAACACGCAGACCCTGAAGCTGTAAATCCATCTATTTTCTTTCTCTATCGGCCATTAACTGAGATATGCATAAAGTCTGTTCCTTTCAATTTACAAAGTCAAACCCTTGACAGATCTGGCCATCCCATCTTCCACTGGAAAGGGAGTGTGTTAGCAAGAACGCCCGAAGCCGGGTCAGGAGGGAAGAAATGTCTGTTGTTGCCATTATCGGGGCTGGCCTTATTGGCCGGGCATGGGCACTGGTATTTGCCAGAGCCGGCTGGCAGGTGCAAATTTATGATATAGACCCGGATTTGCTGGAAAATTTACCGGCAAAACTGCACGCAGAAAGCGAGATATTATCCCGCCATCAATTAGCAGAAGATAGCGCGGCTCTGCTGGCATCTATCCAGATATGTTCTGATCTGGAATCTGTGCTGGCAGGGGCAGATTTCGTCCAGGAAAATGGCCCGGAAAGGCTGGATTTGAAGCAGGAAATTTTTGCAAAGCTGGACAGGTTGGCTGCCCCTAATGTCCCTATCGCTTCTTCAACTTCCTCTATCATCGCTTCTGCTTTTTCCGAAGGGCTGGCTGGCAAGGCGCGGTGTCTGGTCGGTCACCCTGTTAATCCGCCACATTTGGTACCGCTGGTCGAGATATGCGGCGCGCCCTGGACAGATAGGAATATTTTGGACAAGGCCTATGATATTTATGCCGGGATCGGCCAGGTACCTGTACGCATCCGCTCAGAGATAGACGGGTTTGTTCTGAACCGTCTGCAGGGCGCCTTGCTTGCCGAAGCCTTGCAGCTGATAGAAGAGGGCGTGATTTCAGTTGAAGATCTGGATAAAACCGTCAAAGATGGATTGGGTCTGAGATGGGCATTTATGGGCCCGTTTGAGACGATAGAGCTTAACGCGCCGGAAGGGGTGTCAGATTATTTTTCCCGCTATGGGCCGGTTTTTGCCAAAATGGCACGAAGTTCCGCCGGGGCAGAGATTTTTGCCCCTGAAAGAACGCAAAAGATTGCCGCCAGCTGGAAGGGGCAGCTTGCCCCGTCCGGGATTGCGGCTCGGTCACGCTGGCGTAATGAAAGGCTGGCTGCCCTTGTCCGGCATAAGGCAGAACAAAAAAACAAGATGTAACAAGACAGGATTGGGAGATAAATAAAATGGCAGATAAGGTCATTATAACTTGTGCGGTAACCGGGGCTATTCATACCCCTTCTATGTCTCCTTATTTGCCGGTGACGCCTCAGGAAATTGCCGATGCCGCCATCGGGGCAGCCGAAGCAGGGGCAGCGTGTGTGCATATTCATGCCAGAGACCCTGAAACAGGCCGGCCGGATCAGTCGCCCGAAGCCTTTGGCCCGATATTGCAGCGTATCAAACAGGCCTCTAATGCGGTGGTGAATATCACCACAGGCGGCGCGCCTACCATGAGCGTACAAGAGCGGGTAAAGCCGGCCGAAACCTTTCGCCCGGAAGTGGCCTCTCTAAATATGGGGTCAATGAATTTTGGCCTCTATCCGATGCTGAACCGGTTCAAGGAATTTAAACATGACTGGGAAGAGCCATATCTGGCCAATTCCACCAGTCTGATCTTTAAAAACACCTTTGAGGATATTGAATATATCCTGACCACCTGTGCGGAAAATCAGACCCGCTTTGAAATTGAATGCTATGATATTGGGCACCTCTATACGCTGGCACATTTTGCCGATAGAGGCATCGTCAAGCCGCCCTTTTTTGTACAATCTGTCTTTGGCATTTTGGGCGGGATTGGCACGCATGAAGAAGATGTTATTCATATGAAGCGTACCGCTGACAGATTGTTTGGCGCAGATTATCGCTGGTCGGTATTGGGGGCAGGCCGGCATCAGATGCGGATTGCGGCTATGGCCGCTGGCATGGGCGGCAATGTGCGTGTCGGCCTGGAAGACAGCCTGTGGGGCGGACCCAAACAACTGGCAAAATCTAATGCAGAACAGGTTAGCCGCGTGCGCGCCCTTATTGAAGGGATGGGGCTGGAGATTGCCAGCCCGGATGAAGCACGCGAAATCCTGCAGCTAAAAGGGGCAGACAGGGTCGGCTTCTAGCTAGTCTTTATCTGTATGGCCGAAATCTGTATGGCCGGAATTTGGATGACCAGCGTCGGGCTGTTTGGTATCATGCTGGCCGGCACGGCTGAAATCATATCGAAAGGTACAGCAACTTGCCCCGCCCATGATGGTTTGGTCGCGCACCAACTCTACCCCCTTATCAAAGCCGTCGATAAGGGCGAGGTCGCGATTGCACGATAATACCGCGCCATATTCTTCCATGCCCAGCGCTTTATACATTTCGGCATAGCGGCAACGGGTGACATTAAAATCCAGCTGTGTTTTTGTATGCTGGAGGATATCTATTTCCAGTGCATTATCCTGTCGCCAGGCAGCCAGAGATTCCAGAAATCCGTCCGAGCTGGTGCCATATTTATCGGCCAGTGCTGCCCCCTGGCTATGGGCAATTTTAATCACCGTATCGCGGATAACCGCCAGCACTTCCTCGCGGCCAAATGCCCGGGCCAGCGCTTCTATCAGCGGGGCCATCAGTCGGGCTTCGGTTTCTCTTCTGGCTAATACGCCTATCGCTTCATTTAGCTGATCGGCAGGCGGGGCTTTTTTATCTGTGTCTTGCATGAAAAACAGCCTAGCACATAATAATGGAAACGCTCTGCTTTATTTTTAATTTGCCCTGTTCTAGCATTAACAAAAATGTATATCAGACATAATGGCCAGGCCAATTGGCACTCTTGGAACAGGGCAGGGAAATGGATTTCACACTCGAACCGGAATTCGACGCATTGCGCGAAAAAACCAGAGACTTTATCGCAGAGCATATTTTGCCGCTGGAAGCCGATAAAGCCAATTATGATGCCCATGAAAATATTGCCCTGCCACTATTGGAAGGAGCGCGCAGCAAGGCCAGGGCTGCCGGGCTATGGGCACCGCAAGCGCCACAGGATCGCGGCGGGATGGGCTTGCCTGTGCGTGGATGGGCCAGCCTGTATGAAGAGGCTAACCGCTCTATCTTCGGGCCAGTTGTCCTGAATTGTGCTGCCCCGGATGATGGCAATATCAATCTGCTGTCAAAAATCGGGACAGAGGCACAAAAAGACTGGTTTCTGCAACCGCTTATTGATGGCAAGGTGCGCTCCAGCTTTGCCATGACCGAACCGGCTCCGGGGGCGGGATCCGACCCGTCCATGATGCAGACCACAGCGACCCGCAAGGGCGATAAATGGGTCATAAAGGGGCATAAATGGTATATCACCGGTGCAGAAGAAGCCGCTCATTTCATTCTGGTTGCCCGAACATCAGATGATAGCCGGAAAGGGCTGACGGCCTTTTTATTTCATAAAGATCAGCCTGGCTGGCATATCAAAAGGCGTATTCCCATTATGGGCCCGGAAGAACATGGCGGGCATTGCGAGCTGATTTTTGATGGTCTGGAAATTCCGGATGAAAACAGATTGCTGGAAGTGGGCGATGGGCTGAAGGTTACACAAATCCGGCTGGGCCCGGCACGGCTAACCCATTGTATGCGCTGGCTGGGGCTGGCCAAACGCTGTATGGAAATTGCAGCAGACTATACCGAAAATCGCTATGGCTTTGGCATAAAGCTGGCCGACAGGGAATCGGTACAGATAAAGATGGGCAGTCTGGCACATGATATTCAGATAGGGCGGCTGTTGGTGATGCATGCTGCCTGGTGCCTGGACAAGGGCAGTTTTGCGCGAAAGGAAGTTTCTTCGGCAAAAATTCATGTTGCCGAAACCCTGCACAAGGCGGTGGATAGTGCGATACAGCTTAATGGTGCGCGCGGCTATTCCAAAGATACGCCCCTGGAATGGATTTACCGCTATGCCAGACAAGCCCGTCTGGTAGATGGCGCAGATGAGGTGCATAAGATGGTGCTTGCCCGCCATTATGCCGAACAGGGCAGTGATTACTGGCATTGGGGTGTGTGAGTGACAGAGAAAAACACCCCCCTTATGGCTTCGCGCTTGCGCGCCTATTTGGCTGAAACGCTGGGGGCAAGCGATATTGAGATTGCCGAAATTACCCCTCTGTCCGGCGGGGCTATCCAGGAAAACTGGCGGCTATCCTTGCATATCACGGGCGGGGTTTTTGAGGGTGCACAGCAATGGGTGTTGCGTAAAGATGCCCCTTCGGCTGTTTCTGTCTCGCATTCCAGAGCGGTTGAATTTGCTGTTTTATCTCATGCTTTTGGCGCCGGTGTTACGGTGCCGGAACCGATTTGTCTGTGCGAAGATGCGGCCATTTTGGGCAGTGTCTTTTTTATTATGCGGTGCACAAGCGGTCTGGCAGCCGGGCATAAATTGGCAAAAGACCCTGTTTTCAAACAGGGATCAAAACAGCTTGGCGCGCAATTGGGGTACGAGATGGCAAAACTGCATCTTGCCCCTTCCAGTCCAGCATTGGACGCGTTGCCAGCGCCCTCCCCCCTCAGCCCCCAGCAGCAGCAATTGCGTGAAATGCGCGGCTATCTGGATGTGCTGGGGACAGGACAGCCTGTATTGGAATATGCGCTGAACTGGCTGGAAGACAGGCTGGATATCTGGCAAACAGATGAGGCAAAAGTTCTATGTCACCGCGATTTTCGCACCGGTAATTTTCTGGTCGAGGGGGAGGCGATGACGGCCTTGCTGGATTGGGAATTTGCCGGCTTTAGCGACCGCCATGAAGATATAGGCTGGCTATGTGCCAGATGCTGGCGCTTTGGTAATCCGCATTTAACCGTGGGCGGGCTTGCCCCTTTTGCTGCGTTTCAACAGGCCTATGAAAAGGCCTATGGCCAGCCCATCCATCTGCAGGCGATGGCCTGCTGGCAGGTGATGGCAGAAATCAGATGGGCGGTTATTGCCCTGCAACAGGCAAACCGAAATGATAGCGGGGCTGAATATTCCCTGCAGCTGGCCTTGTCGGGGCAAATGGTACCTGAAATGGAATATCATATGCTGAGCCTGATAGAGGAAATCGATCAAAATAAATGGCAGGATTATCGCCAATGACCCGAATAGATAAAGCCGAAGAACATAAACAGCTAGCAGGTCAGACTAGCCGGGAACTGGCCGGGCTGATAGCTGCGATAGAGGCGGAATTTGACGGCCATATTGCATCGGATTTACCCGGCCATCAAAATTTTCGCAAATCCATGATCCGAAGGGCGCTGGCAATTGTGAAAACGCAGCTGCGCCAGCCAGAAAGCCCGGAGGCCGCGCTGGCAGAAGCAATGGGATATGAGGATATTTCAGCTCTGGCCAAGGCTGTTCGGGCGCGCAATCTTTGTTCAGATCAGCAGCAGATTTTGCCAGACAGGCTTTTTTGCTATGTGCGCGCAAAACTGGAAATCACCAATCCCGGTTTTTTAACCCTTTATGAACAGGATAAGGCAGATGCGTAATTACAGGGATGTTCGTATGCGTCTGGCGGCTCTGTGTGAGGGCGAGACAGATGATATCGCCATCATGGCCACCGTTTCGCAGGAATTATTTGCCAGCTTTGACGGGTTTGACTGGGTGGGCTTTTACCGGGTAGTACAGCCAGACTTGCTAAAAATCGGCCCCTATCAGGGCGGGCATGGCTGTCTTGTCATTCCATTTGACAAGGGGGTCTGCGGGGCAGCTGCCCGAACAGGTGAAGTTCAGCTGGTCGATGATGTTGAGGCGTTTGATGGCCATATTGCCTGTTCGGCCAGCACCCGTTCTGAACTGGTCATGCCAATTTTTGACCGGCAGGGCAGCGTGCGTGCCGTGCTGGATATTGATTCTGACCAGCTGGCCTTTTTCACCAGTGAAGATGTTCGTCATTTAAGCGACATTCTGAATAATTCTTTTGCCCATGCCTGGCAGGATAGTGCCTGGATATGAGCCGCACCCCTGAGCCAAATCTGACAGATACCACAGAAGATGCGCCCGCGACCGATCAGCTGAAAGATCAGTTTGTCGCCTGGTTTGTGGTGGTGATGGCGGGCTATTATCTGCTTGACTATCTGCATGAAAAGCAGAAAAACTGACAGGCTTTTATTTTCACGAGCAGAAAAATGTTTGCCTCAAGCCTATCTGAAATCGGCCTGTATAGCTTTGCGCTATTGCTGTTATTTATGACGCCTGGCCCTGTCTGGGTCGCGCTGATTGCCCGCAGTTTAAAAAGCGGATTTGCCGGGGCATGGCCGCTGGCGCTGGGGGTTGCGCTGGGCGATATTTGCTGGCCAGCTCTAGCGCTTTTATCGCTGGGGCAGATTGTCAGCCTGCATGGCGATATTATTTTCTGGCTACGCTATATCGCGGTAGCGGTATTTGCGGGCATGGGTATCGGATTATATCTGGCCCCTGTCCAGCCCTTGCAAGCACAAAGCAAGCTGACAAAAGAAGGGGTGCTCGCCGGGTTTCTGGCCGGGCTGATGGTGATAATCGGCAATCCGAAAGCGATGTTGTTTTATATTGGCATCCTGCCCGGATTTTTTGATGTATCACGCTTGCAAATTGGCGATATTATGCTGATTGCCCTTATTTCTGCGCTCGTCCCCTTTAGCGGAAATCTGATATTGGGTCTGGCGGTGGGACGGGCACGCCAGCTTATCTCTTCTGTCTCTGCCCGCCGCCGCCTTAATCAGGTCAGCGGGGTCATATTGATATTGGTAGGCGGACTGATTTTAGTAACGACCTGATTAGCAAAAAACTATTAATGCCTATCCGATGGTGATTACCATCCTCGCCCTTGCTACATTTTTTATGCGAGCAAAATCAGACGCATCCTGAGAAGATTTTTCCCCCATATTTTTTGGGGGGAATATTTTTGCTTGACCTGCAGGATAAAATATTTCAATTTGGTGTTCTGAATTCTGAATTCAGAAAATAAAGTTTGAGTTAAATAGCGGTATTTAATGTTTCCGATAGATACAAAACCCGCCCTTATAGATCAGGTGTATGAGCAGATAAAACAGGCGATTGTCACCGGCGATCTGGCTGCTTCTGCCCCATTGGCACAAGAAGCCCTGGCCGCGCGTCTGGGGGTAAGCCGCCAGCCGGTAAGCCATGCGCTGGCCTTGCTGGAAAAAGACGGGCTGGTAGTGGAAAAAGGGCGCAAGGGGCGCATGGTTGCCCCTCTGGATAATGAAAAATTACTTGGGCTGTATCAGGTGCGCGGCGTGCTGGACGGGTTAGCGGCCAGCTTGTGCGCGCGCCATATTCGCCCGGCCGTAAAATCCGACCTAAACAGATTGCTGCAGGCAGGATATACCGCCACCGAAAAAAAGGATGTCAAGGAGCTGGTCGCGGCCGATATTGCCTTTCATACCGCGATTTATCATCATTCCGGCAATCCGGAAATTTTTCAAGCTGCCCAGCCGGGTTGGCCGCATATGATGCGGGCCATGCATATTGTATTAAGCGGGCCGTTATCAGCGGCCGATATCTGGCAGGAACATGAAAAAATAGCCAAAGCCATCTGTGACGGCGATAGCGAGGCCGCTGCCTGTTATGCGACCGGCCATGCCCAAACCAGTGGCCAGCTGACCTTTGAAAATCTTTTGGCTGGTCAGTCACGATCAGCCTAGATGAAAACCAAAAACACAAAACAGTTTATTTCAAGGAGGAAGAGATGAAACTAACCGATGCAGAACTGAAACAATTTGATGAAGAAGGCTATCTGTTTTTTCCAGGCAGATTTTCACCGGAAGAAGCCAGGCTGTTAAAACAGGCAGCAGATGATGTTTATGCCATGGATCGTGAAGAGGTGTGGCGCGAAAAAAGCGGTGTTGCCCGTACCGCCTTTGCTGCCCATACCTATAATGAGCCGTTCCGTCGCCTGGGCGCCCATCCGCGTCTGGTTGACCCTGTCTCGCAAGTGCTGGATGGCGATCTGTATATGCATCAGTTCAAGGTAAATGCCAAAGCTGCCTTTGATGGCGATGTCTGGCAGTGGCATCAGGATTATGGCACCTGGAAACGAGATGATGAAATGCCGGAACCACGGGCGATGAATATCGCGGTTTTTCTGGATGATGTGACAGCAGCGAACGGGCCTTTACTGTTTATCCCCGGCAGCCATAAACAAGGGGTTGTCGAGGCAGGCCACGATCTGAGCACCACCAGCTATCCTTTATGGACGCTGGATAATGCGCTGGTGAAAAAGCTGGCAGATAGAGGCGGCTGTGTTGCCCCGACAGGGCCAGCTGGCAGTATGCTGATGTTCTCCTCGCTTTTGGTGCATGCCAGCCCTGCCAATATCTCGCCATTTGACAGAACGATTGTGTATCTATCTTTATGTCATGTAGATAATCATATCCGTGCCTTTAACCGGGCGGAATGGATAGCCCACCGCGATTTCACTCCGATTACGGCTCTGGAGGATGATTGTCTGGATGAGCTGGTAAAAGCCCAGCCGGCTGCTGCGGAATAGGGATATCTGATGTATCTATATGACCAGTTGCTGCAACGTGCAGATGCCAACAGGCCTGTGCGGGTGGGTCTGATCGGGGCGGGGAAATTCGGCTCTATGTTTTTATCACAAGTGCCGACAACCCCCGGCCTGAGCGTTGCCGCTATTGCAGATTTGCGCCCCGATAATGCGCGTGCGGCCTGTCGTTCTGTTGGCTGGCCGGACGAGCTGATCGCGGGCACAGAATTTACCGATGATGCGGCGGCGATGATGGCCTCTGGCAAGGTTGATGTGGTGGTAGAGGCAACCGGCAATCCCATTGCCGGTATTCGCCATGCCCAAAAGGCGATTGAAAATGGCGTGCATATCGTCATGGTCAATGTCGAGGCAGATGTGCTGGCAGGGGCCGCACTGGCCGCACAGGCACGCAGCGCTGGCACGGTCTATTCAATGGCCTATGGCGACCAGCCTGCCCTGACAATCGAGATGGTGGAATGGGCCAGAGCCACCGGATTTGAGGTGATAGCCGCTGGCAAGGGGACAAAATATCTGCCCGCCTATCATAGCTCAACCCCCGATACGGTGTGGGATCATTACGGGCTGACCGCAGAACAGGCAAAGGCAGCTGGCATGAACAGCCAGATGTTTAACAGCTTTCTGGACGGGACAAAATCCGCCCTTGAAATGGCGGCGATTTCAAATGCGACGGGATTGTCTGCCCCCTCAAACGGGCTGGGTTTTCCGGCAGCAGGCATGGATGACCTTGCCCATATTCTGCGCCCGCAATCTGAAGGCGGCTGCCTTGAGGCCAAGGGACAGGTAGAGGTTGTCACTTCGATAGAACGCGATGGCCGGCCGGTGCATAAGGATTTGCGCTGGGGGGTATATGTGGTTATCGAAGCCCCGAATGATTATGCGGCCGCCTGTTTTAAACAATATGGCATGAACACCGATGCCAGTGGCCGTTATTCTGCGATGTATAAACCCTTCCATCTGATCGGGCTGGAGCTGAACATCTCTATCCTGTCAGCAGCATTATTGGGTCAGCCTACCGGCATGACAAAGGGGTATCACAGCGATGTGGTGGCCACCGCAAAACGCCCGCTAAAGGCAGGCGAAATGCTGGATGGGGAAGGCGGCTTTACTGTCTGGGGCAAGCTTTGTTCTGCCCGGCAATCAGCTGAAATTGGCGGTGTGCCAATCGGACTGGCCCATCATTTAACGCTGACCCGCGATGTGCCAGCTGGTGCGCCTATTACCTGGCAGGATGTTGGCGATCATCCCGATACAGATATTCTGGCCTTGCGCAAAAAGATGCAGGCATCCTGAAAAAACTAAAACCAAAACCAGGCGTCATCCAAGGGGGGGTAAGCAATGCTTGCCCCCCTTTTTAACAGCAGTGGAAAATTTCCTTGATAGGCTGAAAAAAACCTGTTCTGCTATGGAATAGAGCGTATCTTTCTATCATTGCAGTTCTATCTGTCAGGGAGGTTTTATGCCCGAAGGTCACATCCCGCACACCAAAAAATTAACCGAGCAGCAGGTCGCGCAATATTGGCGCGATGGCTATATCTTCCCACTGGATTTAATGTCCCGTCAGGAGGCACAAATCTGGCGGCAAAAGCTGGAGCAAATGGAACAGGATTACCGCGAGGTAAAAATGCCGCGCACGGTCAATACCTATAAACGCATTAATGCCCAATGTGTGATGCCCTTTGCCTATGAGCTGGCCAGCCATCCGGATTTGCTGGATATGGTCGAAGGCATTTTAGGGCCCGATATTCTGATTTATGGCGCAGAATTTTTTATCAAGGAAGCCAGCACGCCCCATATTGTCAGTATGCATCAGGATCTAACCTATTGGGGGCTTGGCGCGACTGATAATCTGGTCACGGCCTGGATAGCCCTGTCCGAGGTCAATCAGGAAAGCGGCTGTATGCAATTTGTTGCCGGCTCGCATAACCATCAGATTTTGCCGCATGAAGATACATTTGCTGAAAATAACCTGCTGTCCAGAGGACAGGAAATTCAGGTTGAGGTAAAAGAAGAGGAAAAGACAGATATCGTGCTGGCACCCGGCCAGGTCTCGCTGCATCACGGGCGCACCATCCATGGCTCGGGCCCTAATAGCTCGGATGACAGGCGCATCGGATTTGTTATCCGCTATGTCAACCCGAAGGTGATGCAGGAGGTGGCACAAAAAGATTATGCCATGCTGGTCAGAGGGGCAGACAGAGCCCGGCATTTTATCCATTACGCCCCGCCGCGCACATTATTTGCTCCTGAACATCTGGCCTTGTATGAAGAAATGCGCGAGGCACAAAAGCAGGCGATGATGGCCGGGGCAAACAAGCAAAGCTTTTTATATGATTAGGGCTTAATCCTCTTTTGCAAACATCGAGGTAAAAGGGGTTTGATCCCGCTTTTTCCAGCGTTTTTCTGCCAGGCAAATATGAAAATCCAGAAGGGTCTGATTAAAGCCTTGCGGGTCTTCAAGATTGAGCAAATGGCCAGAGCGGCTAAACATCGTCAAACCGGACAGGGGCATTTGGCGTTTTAGCCACAAGCTGGCATCCAGACATGGTTCATCCTCATCGCCTGCCAGAATAAGGACAGGGATTTCACAAGCCTGAAGCTGCTGCTGAAAATCCATTAACCCCGGTCTTTTTGCCTGAACTTCGGCCAGCGTATGGGCGGCGCCAATGGCAGGGTGTTCTTGTAAATGATCGCGAAATTTTTGCCAGGCAACCTCGTCCTTATCGCGCAGCTGGATACGGTTTGGCGCCATCGCCATGCCGGTTGCCGGCATTTTATCTGTTTCAAGGATAGTGCGCGCACTGGCCAGCGCATCGGTAATAAAGGGCTCACGCATCGGGGCAAGCCCGCCTGAACCTACACTGGCACAAATCGCAGACATAATGATTTCCGGGGCATTAAGGGTCATCAACAGGGCGATATAGGCGCCCATGGACAGACCAACCACATCTATCTTTTTCAGGCCTAGATGATGAATAAGGCCAAGCGCATCTTGCAGATTTTTTTCCCAGCCATAATCGCCTGCCTTTTCCGGGACATCAGATGGCGGATAGCCGCGCGCGCTCAATACCAGACAGCGCCGGCTATGGGTTGGATGCTGGCTGAAAAAAGCGACCTGTTCTTCCCATGTTCGGGCATCACCGCCAAATTCATGTAAAAATAACATGGCGCTATCTTCTGCCCCGCCCCACTCCTGGCCAGCATCGATATAGTGCAATTTAATACCATCGCGTTCAAAATAGGGCATTTGCCTCTCCTCTTCTTGTGGCGGTACTCTTTTTAAGCCTGTATGCCTTTAATCTGTCAGGAAATATTCCGGAAAACCAGATTTTTACGACAAGCGTATATTTTATGACTACCCTTTAAGGCATAAACCCGTATATAAGCAAAATCGCTGTTTCGTGATTAGGGGTTAGGTATCGCATCTCACAGCAGGAGGGCGCGGATATGGCAAAAGATATTTACGGGGTAAATGAATGGGGTGATGGCCTCATCACGGTTCTGGGAAATGGCCATATCGGGCTATGTCATCCAGATAACCCGGAGCAAGCCCCTACAGATTTGCTGAGCCTGATCCAAAATTTGCAGCAGCGCGGGATTGAAACGCCTGTTTTGTTGCGTATCACCGATTTTCTGAAAAGCCGTATTGACGAGATTAATCAGAGCTTTGCTGCTGCGATTGCAGAATATGACTATAAGGGGCGCTATCAGGGCGTTTTTCCGATTAAGGTAAACCAGCAGGCAGAGGTGGTTGAACGTATCGCTGAATATGGCAAGGCGTATGATTTCGGTTTTGAAGTTGGCTCAAAGGCAGAATTGCTTATTGCCCTTAGCCTTAATCTGGGTGAACGCGCTGCTATCATCTGTAACGGCATTAAGGATACAGAATTCCTGCAGCTGGCCATGATGTCGATGAAGCTGGGCTTTAATATCTTTATCGTTCTGGAAAGCCCCAGAGAATTGGAGCTGGTTCTTGATGTGGTAAAAGATAGTGATATCCGCCCGCAATTGGGAATCCGTATCAAGCTGACCAATACGGTGAGCGGTAAATGGGCAGAATCAAGCGGGGATCGCTCTACTTTCGGGCTGACCATTGCCCAGATTATGGATGTGGTCGAACGGTTGCGCGAAACCGGCTATCTGGATTGCCTGAAATTACAGCATTCGCATCTGGGCAGCCAAATCCCGAGCATCATCGAGATCAGAAAATCGGCGCAGGAGGCGTGCCAGTTTTTTGCCGAATTACGCCGCGAGGGCGTGCCGCTATCCTATCTTGACCTGGGTGGCGGGCTGGGTGTGGATTATACAGGCGAGCAATCAGCGGTTGCCAATTCCATCAATTATTCTTTGAAAGAATATTGTTTGAATATCATTGAAACCGTCAAGGATATGATGGATAGCAATGGCGTTGAACATCCAACCATTATTACCGAAAGCGGCCGGGCTTGTGTGGCTCAATCCTCGCTGCTGGTTTTTAATGTACTGGAAGCCACCCACTTTGATAGTGAATATGAGGTGGTGGCAGAAGAAAACGACCACCCTTTATTGCTGAAAATGCTGGAAATCCAGACCTATTTGAACCGCGATCGGGTACAGGAATGCTGGAATGACTTGAAATATTACCGCGAGGAAATCCGCGCGCTATTCCGGCGCAATCAGGTCAGTCTGGCGATGACGGCACGTACCGAGCGTGCCTATCTGTATCTGATGAATAAAATCAAAACGGTTTTGCTTGACCCCGAAGCGATGACAGAAGATATGCATGAAGCACTGGTTCAGGCAGCCGATATCTATCATTGCAATTTCAGCCTGTTTCAAAGCCTGCCCGATGTCTGGGCGATTGATCAGCTGCATCCCCTTGCCCCGATACAGCGCTTGCATGAGGCGCCTGTGCGCGCCGCTATTTTAAGCGATATTACCTGTGATTCAGATGGCAAGATTGATAAATTTGTGCTGGGTGACGGGATATCCGATACGCTGCCTGTACATGATCTGATAGAGGGCGAGGATTATTATCTGGGGGTGTTTTTTGTTGGCGCTTACCAGGAAACACTGGGCGATTTGCATAATCTGTTTGGCGATACCAATGTGGTCACGGTTGCATTGAGCGAAGATGGCGGTTTTGATATTCTAAAAGAACAGGACGGCGATACAATTTATGAAGTGCTTTCCTATGTGGAATATGAACCAAAACAGCTGACAGCTGCTTTTAAGGCGAATGTGGAAAAGGCGGTGAAAGGTGGCAGGCTTAGCCCATCTGACAGGCGGCAAATGTTGCGCAGCTATACAGATAGCATGAACGGCTATACCTATTTTGAACATGCCGAACATTAATGTGCGGCGCACAGGCATAGAACAGGTCAGTAAATAAAGCAGGCAGGAGAAGGTGACATGACAAAAACTCTGGTCATTGGGGCAGGCGGTGTCGGCTCGGTAGCGGTACATAAAATGGCAATGCTGCCCGAGATTTTTAGCGATATCACCCTTGCCAGCCGTCGCCAATTTAAATGTGATGAAATTGCGGCTTCTGTTCTGGAGCGTACAGGGGTTTCGATCAAAACCGCCCGGATTGACGCTGATGATAGCGATGCCACTGCCCGGCTTATCCAGGCTTGCGAGGCAAAATTAGTGGTTAATCTTGCCCTGCCCTATCAGGATCTGTCGATTATGGATGCCTGTTTGATGGCCGGGGCAGATTATCTGGACACCGCAAATTATGAACCGCCCGAAGAAGCCAAATTTGAATATAGCTGGCAATGGGCCTATCAGGAAAAATTTACAAAACAGGGTTTGATGGCCTTGCTGGGTTCCGGCTTTGATCCGGGTGTCACCAATGTCTTTACCGCCTATACAAAAAAACATCTGATCGCGAATATGCGCACGCTCGATATTCTCGATTGTAATGGCGGCGATCATGGCCAGCATTTTGCCACCAATTTTAACCCGGAAATTAATATTCGCGAAGTAACCGCCCCGTCGCGCCACTGGCAGGATAAAAAATGGATTGAAACGCCGGCGCTCACAACCAAACAGAATTTTGATTTCCCGGAAGTTGGCGCGCGTAATATGTATCTGATGTATCATGAAGAGCTGGAATCGCTGGTTACCCATTTTCCGGAAATTGAACGGGCACGCTTCTGGATGACCTTTGGCGATGCCTATCTAAAACATCTGGAAGTGCTGCAAAATGTGGGGATGACCTCTATCGAGCCGGTTATGTATGAGGGTCAGGAAATTATCCCGCTACAATTTTTAAAAGCTGTTCTGCCCAATCCGGGCGATTTGGGAAAAACCACCACAGGCAAAACCTGTATCGGTACAATTATTTCCGGCAGCAATAACGGACAGGATAAAACAGCCTATATCTATAATATTTGCGATCATGAAGCCTGTTTCAAGGAAGTGGGATCGCAAGCGGTCAGCTATACAACAGGTGTACCGGCAATGATAGGGGCGGCCATGATGCTAACCGGCAAATGGCGCGGTGCGGGCGTGTTTAATATGGAACAGTTCGACCCGGATCCCTTTATGGATATGCTGAACCAGCATGGTCTGCCCTGGCAGTATGTGATGCTGGAAAAGCCGCTTGCATTCTAGATGGCGATGGAAACCAAATCTGCCGGGCCTGGCCGGTTTGCCCGGCTTGACCTAGGCCAAATTGCCAGCCCGGCCTTTGTCATAGACAAGTGCAAGCTGGAAGAAAATTTACAGATTCTGGCTGCCGTGTCCAATGCCTCTGGGGTAAAAATCCTGACCGCGCTAAAGGCGTTTTCCCTCTGGTCGGCTGCCCCGCTTATCCGCCAGTATCTGGACGGGGCGTGCGCCTCTGGCATTTATGAGGCTCGCCTGGCCAAAAAATATTATTTTCCGAATAAAACAGATGGCGAGATTTCGGTTTTCAGCCCCGCCTACCGGCAAAGTGATATTGAGAGCCTGTCCGATATTTGCGGCCATATTATTTTCAATAGTGTGGCTCAGCTGGAAAAATATAGCCCCTTATTGGAGGGGAAAAATGTCCAGAAAGCCCTGCGGCTGAACCCGCAAATCCCGCTAGGCGAGGTGGCTACCTATGACCCCAGTGCGGCCGGATCGCGCCTTGGCGTTCGGCTTGACGATTTTGATAGCGGGCTTCTGGATCAGATAGATGGGCTGCATATCCATAATTTATGCGAACAGGGTCTGCCAGAGCTGGAAAAAACAGTGGCAGCGGCGATGCCGCTCCTGACCCGTGCCAAAGGCAAGCTGAAATGGCTTAATCTGGGCGGCGGGCATATGATTACCAGCCCCCATTATGACCGCGATGGTCTGATAAAGCTTTTGCGCGATCTGGCCGATGAATTGGCACTGGAGATTTATCTGGAACCCGGGACAGCGATTGCCTTTGATGCCGGTATTCTGGTGGGCGAAATTCTGGATATTACAGAAAATGACGGGCTGAACGCGATTGTGGATATTTCAGCTACCTGTCATATGCCCGATGTGCTGGAAGCCCCCTATCGCCCGGCCTTGCTTGGCGAGGCAGATGAGGGGGTTTGGGTGCGGTTTGGCGGCCCAAGCTGTCTGGCGGGCGATGTGATCGGCCGCTATTGCCTGGCCCATACCCCGCAAACAGGCGATAAAATTGCCTTTCTGGATCAGGCCCATTATTCAATGGTAAAAACCACTATGTTTAATGGTGTTCCACTGCCTTCTATCATGCTCTGGGACAGTGATGATGACAGCTTGCAGATGGTAAAGAGCTTTTCCTATGACGATTTTGAAGGGCGCCTCTCATGACAGATATTTCAGAAAAACCCTCTGGCTGGGAAACCCAGTTTCTGGGCGAAGAGCTGAGCAAAGCTGAAAATAACGAGGCGTCAGCCCTGTTTCATGTCCTGCCTTTCGGGCTGGAAAAAACCGTCTCCTATGGCAGTGGCACGGCCAATGGCCCGGCGGCAATTATTGAGGCCAGCCATCAATTGGAAAGATGGCTGGAGGGAGACGAGCCTTGCCGGCATGGTATTTTCACCGCCCCGGAAATTGACTGTTCGGGCGATATCCAGAGCTGTTTGAAAAATTTGACGCAAGCGGTTTTTTCAGCTGCCAGCGAAAAACATATCCCGATTATTCTGGGCGGCGAACACAGCCTGACCTATGGCGCGATAATGGGGTTGCGCGCTGTTTTTGACCAGCCCATCGGTATTATCCAGATAGATGCCCATGCAGATTTAAGAGAAGCCTATCAGGGCGAGCCGCATTCCCATGCCAGTGTCATGCATTTGCTGGGGCAAAAAAATGTGCCTATCTATCAGCTTGGGGTGCGTGCCCTGTGCCAGGAAGAAGCCGATAGACGAACAGAATATAATATCGAATATAAAGATGCCTCAGAGCTGGTGCGCGGCCAGATAAGCAACGTCTCGCTGCCAGAGGATTTTCCGGAACAGGTCTATATCAGCTTTGATCTGGACGGCCTTGATCCGGCAATTATGGCTGCAACCGGTACGCCGGTGCCAGGCGGGCTGGGGTTTTATCAGGCACTGGATTTGCTGGCTTCTGCTGTTGAGGGGCGCAAAATTATCGGGGCAGATATTGTTGAGCTTGCCCCGCATCCGGCCCATACACATTGTGATTTTACCGCCGCCCTTGTTAGCTATGCGATAATGGGCCTGGCGGCAAATAGTGGCAAGTAACGCTGCTTATTGCGCGCTCTTTTTGCCCTGCCAGACGCCTTTTTCTTTCAGGCTGTCAGCTATTTCGCGCGGCATATAATTTTCATCATGTTTGGCCAGCACGCTGTCAGCTTTGAAAATATCACCCTCAAACACCCCCTGGGCGACCACCCCCTGGCCTTCGCGGAATAAATCCGGCAATGCCCCCTCATAGGAAACTTGTGTGATGCCCGCACCATCGCCCAGGGCAAAGCGGGCCTGCAAGCCATCAATACTGACCGAGCCTTCTTCTACCAGTCCGCCAAGACGCAAACGCTGACCCTGCTTTTGGGCATCGGTAATTTCAGAGGGGCTGTAAAACAGCATGATATTACTGTTCAGCGCATTCAGCACCAGATAGCCTGCCAGCCCTAATATAAGGCCGGAGAAAATTACAACAATAAGCCGCCGCGTCTTGGCTGTCATCTTTTATATCCCGCTTTTATGCCGTGTCAGGATTGGGTGTGATAGCGCCCTGTCCAGCTGGCCAGAATATTGCGGGCTTTTTCATTGCCGACATGAAGATGCTCATCATGATCCGGCTTTTTGGCGGTCAGCTCTACCACATAGCCGTTCGGGTCGCGGAAATAGATAGAAGAAATAAAACCGTGATCAGAAATCCCTCTTGTCTCAATCCCTGCTTTTTGACCTTTTTCAAACATCTCATGTAAATGTTCCATGCTGACTTCCAGTGCCAGATGCAAATCGTAATCATGCTGGCGGGTAAAGGAAAATTCCCTGTCAGGGGCTTCGAAAAAGGCAATGTTAGAGCCATCATCCAGCTGATAAAAGCTGTGCAAAACCTCTGTTTCCCGGCCTGTTTTGGTCTCTTTGATTTCCAGCGCTCCTGCCAGAGGCAAGCCTAAAAAATCTTCATAAAAGGCTCTGGTCTCCTCAGAGTTACGGCATCTGAAGGCGGCATGGTGCAAACATTTTATCATCTAACTCTCCGGCGGTTTTTTTTCAGGCCAATAAGGGGTATCATCGGCCAGATAAATCAACTTAACGCTTTACAGATAAGGTTTTTCTCTCACACTTCAAGATAGAGGCAAAGAGATAGTCCTTTTTAAAACCTTTGCCAGAGAGGATATGAAAAGATGCAAGAAATGCCTGCCATAAAGCCGCGTCGAAGCCTGTTATTTATTCCGGCCAATCGTCCCGACCGGTTTGATAAAGCCCTGAATAGCGGGGCAGATATGGTCTGTCTGGAACTGGAAGACGGGGTGGCCTTTGCCCAGAAAGATATGGCACGCAGCAATATGGTAGATTTTTTTACCAAACGTCCCGGCTTGCTGGCCTATCCCGAAATTCTGGTGCGAATAAATGGGCTGGAAGAGGCAGAAGGCGCAGCTGATCTGGAGGCGATATTAGCCTTGCCGCAAAAACCGGCAGCCCTGATGATCCCGAAAATCAGAACGCCGGAACAGATATCTGTACTGGATAAAAAACTGTCTGCCCATGCGCCGGATATGGCGGTGCATTTGCTGATCGAAACAGCCGAAGCCCTGGAATATGCCAGCGCGATTGCCACTGCCAGCCCGCGCATTGAAATGCTGTTATTTGGCGGGGTGGATCTGGCAACAGAATTGCGGGCAAGTACCGGCTGGGACGCCATGCTTTATGCACGCGGCAGGGTGGTTCATGCCGCCGCGCTGGCAGGTCTGGATGTGATGGATATGCCCTATCTGGGCGTTGATGACCCGGACGGGCTGGCTGGCGAAGCCACCCGCGCGCGTGATATGGGGTATGGCGGCAAGGCAGCTATCCATCCCGTTCAGGTGCCAGGCATAAATGCTGTTTTTACCCCCGCACCAGAAGAGGTTGAAACTGCCCGGCGCATTTTGGCTGCCTACCGCAACGCCCCTACCGGGGTGGTGGTGGTAGATGGCCGGCTGGTCGAAAAGCCGGTTATTTTAAAAATGCAGCATATTCTGGCTATCGCCGAGGCCGTTCAGGCTTAATGGCCGGTAAAGTTCGGCTTGCGCTTTTCATTAAAGGCGGCCACCCCTTCCAGCCTGTCTTTGGTCGGCACCGCACGGTTATAGGCTTCAATTTCAAAGGCCAGACCATCGGCCAGAGACATATTCATGCCTCTGGTAATGGCCTGTTTGGCCTGGCGCACCGCAACCGGGCCATTATCGGCAATTTGCCGCGCAATATTTTCTGTTTCTGCCAATAGCTGATCGCCCTCAAAAACCGCATTGACCAGACCCCAGCTATGGGCATCTTCGGCGCTAAAGACACGCCCCGATAAAATCAGCTCTTTGGCGCGCCGCTCGCCAATAGCCCGCGACAGGTTTTGTGTCCCGCCTGCCCCTGGAATAATGCCCAGCTTTACCTCTGTCTGGGCAAAACGGGCATGACGGGCAGCATAGACAAAATCGGCCATTGCTGCCAGCTCGCACCCGCCGCCATAGGCCGCGCCATTTACCGCAGCGATAATTGGAACAGGACAGCCCATAATGGCTCTGACCATCCGCTCATATACCAGATGCTGGGCCTGCCATTGGGCATCTGTCATACCATTGCGCTCTTTCAGATCCCCGCCTGCACAAAAGGCCTTGCTGCCGCTACCGGTTAGTATCACCGCGCGGCACGTGCCAAAATCAAGGCTGAATTCTTCAAAAAAGGTGACCATCTCTGAGGCCATTTGGGTGTTAAAGGCATTGGCCGCTTCCGGGCGATGCATTTCCACCTTCAGGATATGCGGGTCAAGCAAGGTAAGGTTCAGCGTATCATAGGATTTTGTTATGGCCGGGCTTGTCATTTGAAAAATGCTCTTTTTTATCAATTAGCAAAGTTTTTACGTTTTTTTGATGATTAGCCTTTAATGATGCTTGTCAAGCCTTTGCCTTCGCCAATATGATTTATAAATCTATGCATCTATTTCCAGCACATGGTCAGATAAGGGAAGAATGTCGTGACAGGACTTGAGAATGAGCTTGAGGGCATAACGGTTATTTCAGTGGAACAGGCTGTTGCCGGGCCCTATTGCGGAATGTTGCTGGCCGATGCAGGCGCACGGGTGATAAAGGTAGAGCGTCCGGGCGGGGATTTTGCCCGTATTTATGACCGCTGGGCAGATGGCGATAGTGCGATTTTTATCTGGTTGAACAGGGGCAAGCAATCCATTTGCCTGGATATGAAATCAGACGCAGATATGGCGCTATTGGGGCGGATGATAGAAAAGGCAGATGTGCTACTGAGCAATCTGGCGCCCGGGGCGATGGAACGTTACGGGCTGACAGGCGAGATTTTGCGGCAAAAAAACCCCGGCCTTATCACCTGTATGCTGTCTGGCTATGGCAGGGATGGCAAAGCCGGGCGTAAAAAAGCCTATGATTTTCTGGTACAGGCCGAAAGCGGGGTGGTCGCGGTTACCGGCACACCAGAAGAGCCGGTTCGGGTCGGTATTTCCATGACAGATTTATCGACCGGGCTCACCGCTTTTTCTGCCATATTGCGGGCGCTGCATCAACGCGCCCGTACCGGCAAGGGGGTGGATTTACAGGTCAATATGTTTGATGTGATGACCGACTGGATGAATATGGCCTTGCTGGGCTATCGCTATTCCGATGTGCCGCCGCAACGCTATGGGCTAACCCACGGTTTTGTTGCCCCTTATGGTGCCTATCATACCAGGGATGGCCGCCAGGTGATGTTGTCTATTCAAAATGATCGGGAATGGAAGGATTTTTGTTTGCAGGTGTTACAGCAGCCAGAACTGGTGGAGGATCCGCGCTATAAGCATAATCCGGAACGCTATAAAAACCGGGTCGCGCTGGCCGAGATCATCAATCAGGCTTTTGCCGCCTATGACAAGGATGTCATTATCGATATGCTGGAAGAAACACGCATTGCCTGTGCCAGCCTGAACTCTGTCGAAGAAGTTTCCGAACATGAATTTCTGCAAAACAGAACCGTGCAGATGGGCGATAAAATTATCGATATTGCAGATTTACCTGTTCGCCGGGCAAAGGGATCGGTGACGCGCGCACCTGTTCTGGATGAAGATGGGGCAAAAATAAGAGAGGAATTTAACTAATGGATTACCCTCTGGATCATCCTGAAATCCGCGATGGTATTCGCCGGCTTTGTGCCGATTTTGATAATCGCTACTGGCAGGAATGTGACGCAAGCGATGCCTATCCGGCTGATTTTGTAGAGGCATTGACAAAGGCAGGCTATCTGGCCGCCCTGATCCCGGAAGCCTATGGCGGGATGGGTTTGCCGCTTTCTGCCGGTGCAGCGATTCTCGAAGAAATTCATCGCTCAGGCGGCAATGCCGCAGCCTGTCATGCCCAAATGTATACGATGGGAACAATTTTGCGTCATGGCAATGATGCACAAAAGCAAAAATATCTGCCAGAGATTGCCGAAGGCAAATTGCGCCTGCAAGCCTTTGGCGTGACCGAACCGACAAGCGGTACAGATACAAGCGCGCTGCGTACTACCGCCAGACTTGAGGGCGATACATATATTGTCAATGGCCAGAAAATCTGGACATCGCGTGCCGAATATTCCGATTTAATGGTATTGCTGGCACGTACCAGCCCGGTACCGGAAGGCGGGCGAAAGACAGACGGGCTATCTGTATTGCTGGTGGATATGCGCGAGGTGCGCGGCGATAGTCTGACTATCCGGCCTGTGCCTACCATGATGAACCATGCGACCACGCAAATCTTTTTTGATGATATGCCGGTGCCAGCTGAAAATCTGATCGGCGAGGCAGGTAAAGGGTTTCGCTATATTCTGAGCGGCATGAATGCCGAGCGGATGCTGATTGCTGCTGAATGTATTGGCGATGCCAAATGGTTTATCGAAAAAGCCCGTGATTATGGCTGCGAGCGTGAGGTATTTGGCCGCCCGATTGCCCAAAATCAGGGGGTGCAATTTCCCATTGCCAAAGCCTATTCCGAAATGCGCGGGGCAGAATTGATGCTGCAAAAAGCCCTTGGCCTGTATGAAGAAGGGGGTAATCCGGGCGAAGAGGCCAATCTGGCGAAAATGCAATCAGCAGATGCCTCCTGGTCAGCGGCAGAAGCCTGTATCCAGACCTTTGGCGGATTCGGCTTTGCCCGGGAATATGATGTGGAACGCAAATATCGTGAAGCTCGCCTCTATCAGGTTGCACCTATTTCGACCAATCTGATTCTCAGCTATGTGGGCGAGCATATTTTAAAAATGCCGCGCTCTTACTAGCATTAGGTGATGTCTGTTTAAAAATTGCTCTGGGGGACAAATTTTGCCAGACTGGCAAGGTAAGGGATAAAGCGCTTTTGGGGGGAGTGTTATGTCAAATTGTTGTAGCTATGATCTGGTGGAATGGGGCAAGCCATTTGCCCGCCGCGAGCGCAGCCGGCCAGATATCCCTGCCAAAGCGGTTTGGGTGAAAATAACAGCCGCTGGCCTGTGCCATTCTGATTTGCATATCAAAAAGGGATTTATGGATTTAGGCCAGAAGGGCAAGCTGACCTTTACCCAGCGCGGGGCGGTATTGCCCTTGACCCTGGGGCATGAAATTGCCGGCATTGTCGAAGAGGTGGGTAGCGATGTAAAGACTGTTCAGCCCGGCCAGCAAGTGGTTGTCTTTCCCTGGATCGGCTGTGGCAGCTGCCTTGCCTGTTTAGAAGACCGGGAAAGTGATTGTACGGCCATGCGGATTATTGGCATCCACCGCGATGGCGGATTTGCCAGCCATGTGCTGGTCGAGGATGAAAAATTTGTCATTGATATTGACGGGCTGGAAGCAGCAGAAGTTGCCCCTTATGCCTGTTCGGGGTTGACGGTATTTAATGGTCTGGAAAAGCTGGGCCCGGTGCGCGGTAATGAATGGCTGGCTGTGCTGGGGGCAGGCGGTCTGGGCTTGAACGGGATCGCAATCGCAAAGGCGATGGGATATACGAATATTATCGCGGTCGATATTGATGATGGCAAGCTGGCAATCGCCATGGAAATGGGCGCAAGCCTGACATTGAATTCCACCGCTGATGATGCAGAAGAACAGCTAAAAAACCTGACCGAAAACAGGCTGTTTGCCGTGCTGGATACTTTTGGCAGTGGCCAGACAGGGGCGCTGGCCGTGGCAGCTTTGACAAAGGCAGGGCGCTATGTGGTGGTCGGCCAGCATGGCGGGGATTTTACCCTGCCGCAAATCTGGCTACCGCAAAAAGCCCTGAGCGTGCGCGGCAGCCATGTCGGCAATTCACCGCAATTACGCCGCCTGATAGAGATGTATAAACAAGGCAAGTTAAAACCGATTCCTGTTGAGGTGCGCCCGCTTTCGGCTATAAATGAAGCGATAGATGATTTGCAGGCAGGGCGCGTAACCGGCCGCATTATACTCAATCCGCAAGATAGCTAGAGAAGAGCCACCGCTACTTTTTTATGATAAACCTACAAGAAGATTGTAAGAGGATAAATAAATGAAAAAATACCAGCATTTTATTAATGGCCAATGGACAGACCCGGATAGCGGCGAATGGTTTGACAGCGAAAACCCCTATACAGGCGAGGTATGGGCACAAATTGCCAGAGGCAATGCAGCAGATGTCGATAAAGCGGTAAAGGCGGCCAAGGACGCATTTGAAAATGGCTGGGGCACCAGCAGCCCGACCTATCGCGGCAAGCTGATGAACAAGCTGGCAGAATTGCTGGAAAGAGATGCCGAAAGGCTGGGCAAGCTGGAAGTACAGGATAATGGCAAGCTGCTGGCAGAAATGGGCAGCCAGACCCGCTATATCGGGGAATGGTATCGTTATTTTGGCGGACTTGCGGATAAAATCGAAGGCACAGTTATTCCGACAGACAAGCCCAATATGTTTAATTTCACCCGCCTTGAGCCCTATGGTGTGGTGGGGATGATTACCCCCTGGAACTCGCCTTTATTATTGGTGGCGTACAAGCTGGCACCGGCACTGGCTGCGGGTAATACAGCGGTGATTAAGCCATCTGAATTTACCTCTGCCTCTACAGTGGAGATGATGGCACTTATCAAGGAAGCAGGTTTCCCTGACGGGGTGGTAAATGTGGTAACCGGCTATGGGGCAGAAGTGGGCGCCCCACTGGTTGATCATCCCGATGTGATGAAAGTTGCCTTTACCGGCTCGGATGCTTCGGGGCAGAAGATTTATGAAAATGGCGCGAAAAAGCTGATCCCTGTCACGCTGGAGCTGGGCGGCAAATCACCCAATATCGTTTTTGAGGATGCCGATAGAGAAGCGGCTGTTATGGGCGCGATTTCAGGTATTTTTGCCGCCACTGGCCAGACTTGTATCGCCGGCTCACGCCTGTTGGTGCAACGTTCTATCCATGATGAATTTGTTGCCCGCCTTATCGAGGTGGCCAAGACAGCCAAAATTGGCGATCCGATGTCTCTGGATACGCATGTAGGGCCGGTAACCACCCCGCCACAATTCCAAAAGGTGATGGATTATCTGGAAATCGCCAAAAATGAAGGGGCAAATTGTGTGCTGGGCGGCAATGCCTATACAGGCGAAGGCGCGAAGGGCAAGCAATTTGTCGAGCCGACCATCTTTACCGGTGTGAATAACCAGATGCGGATCGCGCAAGAAGAAGTTTTTGGCCCTGTTTTATCTGTCATCCCGTTTGAGGATGAAGAAGATGCAGTACAAATCGGCAATGATATCAATTTCGGTCTGGCTGCCGGGGTGTGGACATCGGATATGGGACGGGCTATCCGTATGTCCGAGCGGTTGCGCGCCGGTACGGTCTGGGTAAATACCTATCGCGTGGTCAGCTATATGACCCCGTTTGGCGGATATAAGCGTTCCGGTCTGGGACGTGAAAATGGCCAGCAGGCGATCATGGCCTATCTGCAGCAAAAATCTGTCTGGATTGCCACCGAAACCAGCGCGGCCAATCCGTTCATTATGAAATAGGGGAAATAGCCAGATGGGGCTAACCAGTACGCATTGGGGAACCTACCAGCCGAAAGTGGAACAGGGTCGCATAACAGATATGCAGCCCTTTTCCGAAGATCCCGATCCGTCGGATATCGGCAGGGGGTTTATCGATGTTCTGGATGCCCCGTCGCGGATAACCGCCCCGATGGTGCGCAAGGGCTGGCTGGAGCGAAAGGGTCTTGTCCCGTCTGGCCAGCGCGGGGCGGACAGCTTTGTAGAGGTTGATTGGCAAACCGCCCTTGATCTGGTCGCAGGCGAGCTGGACAGGGTTCGCACAGATTACGGTAATCAGGCCATTTATGCAGGATGTTATGGCTGGGCAAGTGCGGGGCGCTTTCACCATGCCCAGAGTCAGATCCATCGGTTTCTAAATTGCATTGGCGGCTATACCAAATCGGTCAATACCTATAGCTTTGCTGCTGCTGAGGTTATTGTCCCGCATATTCTGGGCGACTTCAGAGGCTTTATATATAATCAGACCAGCTGGGAATCCATTATTCAGCATGGCAGCCTGTTTGTCGGTTTTGGCGGCATCCCGCTTAAAAATGGACAGATTAATCAGGGTGGAACCGGCAAGCATATTCAAAAACAGCGCTTGCTGGAAGCCCATCAGGCCGGGATAAAATTTGTCAATATCTCTCCTTTGCAGGATGATATTCTGGATGTGGTAGAGGCAAACTGGCTGGCCATTCGCCCCAATACCGATACCGCCCTTATTCTGGGCTTATGTTATGTCTTGCTGGATGAAGGCTTGCATAATACCGAATTTCTGGCCAGCCATTGTACCGGCTTTGACAAATTTGCTGCCTATCTGACAGGTGCGGCAGATGGCATTGCCAAAACCCCGCAATGGGCAGCCGATATTTGCGGCATTGAGGCTGAAAAGATTGCCAGCCTTGCCCGCCAGATGGCCAGCCAGCCTACCATGATTTCGCTTAGCTGGTCTCTTACCCGCCAGGCCTATGGCGAGCAGCCTATCTGGGCAGGGATTGTTCTGGCTGCAATGCTGGGGCAAATCGGCTTGCCGGGCAGCGGTATCGGGCTGGGATATTCTGCGGTAAACCGGGTGGGACATAATCTGGATCAACTGCCCTTTGCCGCGATGCCGCAAGGTATTAACGCGGTTAGCGATTTTATTCCGGTGGCCCGTATTGCAGATATGCTGCTGCATCCGGGGGCGGCATTTCAATATAATGGCCAGCAATATCATTATCCCGATATTCAGCTGGTCTATTGGGCAGGCGGCAATCCCTTTCACCATCATCAGGATTTAAATCGGCTGGTTGATGCCTGGCAAAAACCGCAAACCGTTATTGTGCATGAATGGTGCTGGAATGCGCTGGCCAAACATGGCGATATTATTTTGCCTGTCACCACCGCGCTGGAGCGACAGGATTTAGGCTTTGCCCCGCTCGATAATTATATGATTTCGATGGACGCTGCGATACCGCCTGTGGGGCTGGCACGCGATGATTATGCCATATTTTCTGATCTCGCCCGGCAAATGGATGTCGAGGAAAAATTCACCGAAGGGCGTGATGCAGAAGAATGGCAAGAATGGCTCTATGATGTCAGCCGGCAAAGACTGGCCAAATCAGGTTTTGAGCTGCCCTCCTATCGCGCCTTTCGCGAGGCTGGCTGGCATAAATTGCCTGCCCGTCAAACACCGGAAATTTTATTTGAGGCCTTTCGCCAGAACCCCGATGCGAACCGGTTGAAAACACCCTCTGGCAAGATTGAAATTTTCTCTGAAACCGTAGCCAGTTTTGGCTATGCAGATTGTCCGGGTCATCCGATTTGGCAAGCCCCGCCGGAATGGCTGGGCAAACAGGACGCCGACTATCCCCTGCACCTTATCTCTAACCAGCCGCGCACAAAATTGCATAGCCAGCTTGACCAGGGACAGATATCGGCAGCGGCAAAAATTAGCGGACGCGAAGCGGTGACCATCCATAGCGAAGATGCGGCCAGTCGGCAGATAAAAGAAGGCGATATTGTGCTGATCTTTAATGCGCGCGGCAGTATTCTGGCCGGCGTTCAGATAAGCGATGCTATCCGCAAAGGGGTAGTGCTAGTCCCGACAGGAGCGTGGTTTGACCCGGCCTCTGGCCAGCCGGGATTATGTAAACATGGCAATCCAAATGTGCTTGCCCCGGACAGGCCAACCTCGCAATTGGCTCAGGGGCCTGCTGCCCATTCCTGTCTAGTTGAAATTCAGGCGGCATCTGCAGCAGACCTCGAAACAGAGGTAACTGCCCATCAACCGCCTGAAATTATCAAGGGCTAGACGGGTCTAGAAGCCTGCCTCGATTTTGCGGACAACCGCTGCCAGCGTCTCATTATAGGGAGCGGTAAGGCCAAGCTCGGCACTGACCACAGGTACCATCCCGTTAATCGCATCAATTTCCGATTTGCGCCTGGCCAGATGGTCAAGGCGCATGGACGGGCTGGCATCCGGCATATTCTGGGCAAATTTCATGGCATAATCATCGGGGTCATCAAAGGAAAAATTAATCCCCTTTGCCTTGCCAGCCTGATAGGCTTCACGCATACAGCCCAGCGCAATAGCCAGCCTGTCCGGATTTTCCAGAATTCCTCTAATGGGGCAGTCAAACACCGTGCAAGGGGCGCTCAAAAACACATTACAGATATATTTTTCCCAGATCAGCTGATGGATATCTGCAAAGGCATTTGCGTTAAACCCGGCATCCTGCCAGACTTTTTCAACTGCCTTTAGCCGGTCGGTCATGCCGCCTTCCATTTCGCCCAGCCGGATCTGGCGCATCGAATTGTGATGGGCATGGCCAGCTGCTTTCATGGACGCCCCAAAACCTTCTGCCACGCCCAGCAATACATTATCGGTAGAGATAAACTGGGCAATACGCTCGCCAGCGCCCAGACCATTCTGGATAGTCAGGATAAGGCTGTCCGGCCCCATGATTTTTGAAATCGCCTGTGCAGCTGCGCCTACCCCGTCTGCCTTGGTGGCGATGATATATAAATCGCACTTCCCGGCATCAGCTATATTGGTGGTGGCGTTCAGGTTTTTAACGGTACGATCCCCGCTGGCCCCTTCAACACGCAGCCCTTTTGTATTCATAGCCTCTACATGTTCTGCCCATGTATCTACAGCCCATACTTCATTGCCGGCATCACTTAGCAATGCGGCATAAACCGAGCCCATCGCGCCTGTACCTGAAATGGCGATCTTCATATCTAAAAACCTTTCCTAGAACGATATGTATTTGAGATGCAGCGCCCCCCGGATAAAAATTTTTGGGGCAACTGCTTTTAATGCTACCGCACTCTATCGCGTCTTTGCGCTTCTGAGAAGGGCAAACTGTCTGTGTAAATTAAAGGTAGTTTTCAGGGCAGTTATTCCTTTCTTGACAAAACCTACCCTGATTTGGTTTTTAAACATACTGCTATTTTTTAAGGGTTGAACTGGGGCGATGGCTGAAAAATTTGATTATGTAATCGTAGGGGCAGGCTCTGCCGGGTGTGTTCTTGCCAATCGTCTCTCGGAAGATGGGAAATATTCGGTTTGCCTGCTTGAGGCAGGGCCGCCAGACTGGCATCCCTTTATCCATATTCCCGCCGGTTTTATGTATACCCTGACCGATAAACGGGTGAACTGGCTATATCAGTCCGAACCCAGCTGGGGCACAAATGGGCGGTCTATTGCTGTACCGCGCGGCAAGACATTGGGCGGTTCCAGCTCTATCAACGGGCTGGTATTTAATCGCGGCCAGCCGATGGATTTTGATGTCTGGGCACAAAAAGGCAATCTGGGCTGGGGCTATGCTGATGTGCTGCCCTATTTCCGTGCCTATGAAAACCGGATGGGTCAGG
>JAYOMZ010000001.1:165746-174886 GCA_038121125.1 Alphaproteobacteria bacterium | reverse complement strand
GGCGGCGCTAATATCTTCCGCGGCCACGACAATGTTCAGGGCGCAACAGACTTCTGCGTGCTCTCTCATTCGCTTCCAGGTTACTATGGTCTCTCAGCGGGAGCTTGGGGTCATTGGTCACGCGTTTGGGGCGAGGATTATGAATGGTTGAAAGCTCGTTTTGACTCGATTAAAGGGGCGGACGGCAAGACAAAAAGCCTGATGAACATGAGCGGGATCCCTGTCTCACGTTGGATTGATGGTGTTCTAGAGAACAAAGACAACATTGACCAGCCTAATAATGTGCGCGCGATGGTATTTTGGGGTCATGCTCCAAACTCACAGACCCGCATGAAAGAAATGAAAACAGCAATGGAAAAGCTGGATCTGATGGTCATTATTGATCCTTATCCAACTGTCTCAGCTGTACTTTCAGACAGAACTGATGGCGTGTATTTGCTTCCTGCAACCACACAATTTGAGACGTATGGTTCTGTAACTGCTTCAAATCGCTCTTTGCAGTGGCGTGAAAAAGTTATTGATCCATCATTTGATTCTCTTCCGGACCATACGATTATTTATAAGTTTGCAAAGAAACTAGGATTTGCAGACCGTATGTTCCGTAATATCAGCGTCTCAAATGATGAGCCTCTCATTGAAGACGTCACACGTGAGTTCAATAAGGGCATGTGGACGATTGGGTATACCGGTCAGTCACCTGAGCGTTTGAAGCTCCATATGGAAAACCAGCATACTTTTGATAGAACAACATTGAAAGCTGTTGGCGGACCAGCTGATGGGGATTATTACGGTCTACCTTGGCCTTGTTGGGGAACAGCTGATATGGGCCACCCAGGAACGCCGGTTCTTTATGACACATCTAAGCCTGTAGCAGAAGGCGGTTTATGCTTCCGGGCACGCTTTGGTGTTGAACATGAAGGTAATAACCTCCTTGCTGAGGGTTCATATCCAGTAGGTTCAGAGATTAAAGACGGTTATCCTGAATTTAATATGGCAGGCCTTAAAAAGCTTGGATGGGATAAAGACCTAACAGCCGCCGAGAAAAAGGCAATCGAAGGCGTCGCTGGTGATAAAACAAACTGGAAGACTGACCTTTCAGGCGGTATCCAGCGTGTTGCTATCAAGCATGGTTGTGCCCCATTTGGGAATGCGAAGGCTCGCGTGAAAGTATGGACTTTCCCGGACCCAATCCCACTGCATCGGGAGCCATTATACACCAGCAGACGCGACCTGGTGGCAGATTATCCTACCTATTCTGATAGAAAACTATATCGTCTGCCGACGTTATATAAGTCTATTCAAGATGTGGACCATTCTAAGGCTTTCCCAATCATACTCACCTCGGGTCGATTGGTTGAGTATGAGGGTGGTGGTGATGAGACCCGCTCTAATCCATGGCTTGCTGAATTACAGCAAGATATGTTCGTCGAAATGAATCCAAGGGATGCAAACTCCTTAAGGGTTCGGGACGGAGATATGGTTTGGGTAAAAACACCTGAAGGTGCACAGATCAAAGTTAAAGCGATGGTCACTGAACGTGTTGCCGCAGGGGTTGCTTTCCTACCATTCCACTTCGGAGGCCACATGGAAGGAAAAGACCTCAGGGATAAGTATCCAGAGGGTGCGGATCCATATGTATTGGGTGAAGCTGCCAACACAGCATTTACCTATGGTTATGACTCAGTTACGCTCATGCAGGAGACCAAGTGTTCCCTGTGTGCCATTGAGCTAGCATAAGGGAGGGATATCATGGCACGAATGAAGTTCCTTTGTGACGCAGAACGCTGTATTGAGTGTAATGCTTGTGTCACAGCTTGTAAAAATGAGCATGAAGTACCATGGGGTGTTAACCGCCGGAGAGTGGTGACAATTCAGGACGGTAAGCCAGGTGAACGGTCAATTTCCGTTGCGTGTATGCACTGTTCTGACGCCCCTTGCACGGCAGTTTGCCCTGTTGACTGTTTTTACCAAACAGATCAGGGCGTTGTTCTTCACTCAAAAGACCTTTGCATCGGTTGTGGATATTGTTTCTATGCATGTCCTTTCGGTGCTCCGCAATATCCACAAGCCGGCAATTACGGCTCACGTGGTAAAATGGATAAGTGCACATTCTGCGCTGGGGGTCCTGAAGAAAATATGTCAGAAGCAGAGCACCAAAAATATGGTCGCAATCGTCTGGCAGAGGGTAAATTGCCAATATGTGCAGAAATGTGCTCTACAAAAGCATTGCTAGCAGGAGATGGGGATCAAGTTTCCAATATCTTCCGCGAGCGTGTTGTTGGCCGTGGGTTCGGCTCTGGAGCATGGGGCTGGGGAACCGCCTACACATCTAAGAGCGGTTAAGCCAAAAAAATAAGATGAGAAGGGGAAAGCCTAAGAACATTAAATTAGGATTTCCCCTTTTTTTTTAAATTTTAGTTTGTTGTTACTTTTCTCAAATAAAAGAGGCTCAAATGAGTAAAATTGTACCGATTGTTCTATCTGTTTTTTTAGTGCTGACTGTCTCGGCTTGCCGGGAAGAAGAGCAGGACCGGATATTAATGTACAAGAAAGGCATCTACTTAGGGCAGCCTGATACAGAATTAACCTCGAATGAAGTGAATGGACTCGCCAATCAAACAAGATTGCAAGGTAGCTGGTAAATGACACTTTTTACCAATTAACAAAAGAATGGACAGGAGTAAGTAAGATGAAAATAAATGGAAAAGCGTCTTATAAATGGACATCTGTTATACTGACGTTAGCCATCATCATGATAGGTGTTACTTCATTCAACATCCCTGTTAACGCTCAAACGAGCGGAGAGGTTCCAGGACAAGCACTCGGTTTAAACTCTGATGCTGACCTTTGGCGTTTTATCAGAAATGGTAACTCTGGAAATATTTCGATGCAGAATGAGTTGGCTGCAGTGATGATACAATCAGAGGGTGATAATTGGAGAGCGGCTCGAAATGGCCCAATTTCAACTTTTGGCGTCCTCGGTGTTTTTGGAATGATTGGCCTTTTGGCTATCTTTTATGCTTGGCGGGGTCGTATAAAAATTGATGCTGGGCCATCTGGCAAGACAATTGAACGATTTGGTTCTCTCGATCGGTTTTCACATTGGTTAATGGCAGGGTCATTTGTGATACTTGCAATAACTGGATTAAATTTGCTTTATGGTAGGTATGTTTTACTTCCGGTGCTTGGACCAGAAATTTTTAGTTTGATAACTACTGCAGGAAAATATGCGCATAATTACCTAGCTTTCGCATTTATGGCTGGCCTGGCTTTATCGTTTTTATTGTGGGTTAGGCACAATATTCCCTCGAAAATCGATATTGATTGGTTAAAAGCTGGTGGAGGAATCTTTGTAAAGGGTTCTCATCCCCCCGCCCGTAAATTTAACGCAGGACAAAAATTGATTTTTTGGATTGTTATGTTAGGTGGTCTATCTGTATCGTTAAGTGGAATAGCGTTAATGTTCCCCTTTCAAACAGATATGTTCGCAAAAACATTCGGTATATTGAATGTCATTGGTTTTGACTTACCAACAAATCTAACCGCAATGCAGGAGCAACAACTAAATCAACTTTGGCATGCAATCGTTTCACTAGTTTTGATGACCATTATAATTGCTCATATTTATATTGGGTCTGTCGGCATGGAAGGGGCATTGGATGCTATGAATTCTGGAAAGGTTGATAGGAACTGGGCAAAAGAACACCACAATCTTTGGGTTAAAGAAATGGATAGTGAAATTAAAGGCACTAAACGGCCAGCAGAATAATTCGATAAAAGAAAAAAGGAACATTTTTGTTCCTTTTTTTGGTTTATTCCAGAAATGTTCACAACAAAAATTCAACTTGCTTACAGTAATCTATCGCATTTCGATTACAGAATTCTTCGTAATCGATGGCGGAGTTGTAAATTCTTATTGATCTTTTTGGCATGTGTAACAATGCCAATTTCTGATGCAATTTCTATTGAAAAATATACGGCGCATGGGGGACCAGTTAAAAATCTTTCCCAATCCCTAGATGGCAAGTTTTTGCTAAGTTCAAGTTTTGACTACTCAGTCGTTTTATGGGGATTGCCCGAAGTTACGGAAATCACTCAATTAATGGGGCATAATGCTGCTGTAAATGTCGCTAAATTCTCGCCCAATGGGCAATGGATTGCTTCTGGCGGTGATGACAACCAAATTCTTCTCTGGAATGTTTTGGAAATTTTGAAGAAAAAACAGAGTGCAGTGCCGATTGTATTGAAAGGTCATCACGGCAAAATAGTAGGATTGAATTTTTCAAAAGACAGTAAGTTTATAATATCAGCTAGCTGGGATGGTACTGCTAAAATCTGGGATGTTGAAAGAGCCTCGAATGGCATTGACAGTATGCTTATTTCACTTGAAGGGCATGATGGTCCAGTAAATGACGCAACATTCTCTGATGATAGTAATTTTGCTTACACAGCAGGTTATGATGGCCATATCCGGTATTGGCGCATTAAAGACCAGACATATTTACGCTCTTTAATCAAAAATGGATGGGGCATAAATGTAATGTATTTAAATGAGGAAACTGGAGTGCTAGGTTTTGGGTCAACTGATGGTGCAATGGTGATTCATGATTTTATAAATGATGCTGAGATTCTTAGGATGGGCGATGAGCGTGTTCCAGTTCTCTCCTTGGAAGTGAGCCTAGATAATACGCAAATAGGGTTTGGAAATGCAAAGGGGATAGTAAAAATTCTTGACCTTGAAAAAATGGTTTTGCTTAGGGACTTTAAGGCGTCGAATGGACCAATATGGTCAATGTTACTTTTACCAACTCAAGGTGAAATGTTGATTGCGAGCTTAGATGATCATATCTCTAAATGGCAGGTTACGGACTTTCCACCAGAAATATTAAAATCGCCTGGGCCTCGTCATCGGTTCAACCCAGCAAATGATATAAGCAATGGGGAAAAGCAATTTGCAAGAAAATGCTCCGTCTGTCATACGCTTGAAAAAGATGGATTGCGGAGGGCAGGTCCAACTCTTTTTAATTTATTTGGAAGAAAAGCAGGGTCTCTTGATGGGTATACCTATTCTGAGGCACTTTTAAAATCAGAAATCATCTGGTCCGCTGAAACAATAGCGCGTTTATTCACTGATGGGCCAGACATCGTAACTCCAGGCACAAAAATGCCGATTCAACGCATGAAAAATAAACGCGATAGGGATGATTTAATTTCATATCTAAAAATTGCAACCGAAAATTAAAAATTAGAAAAGGAGTAAAAAATGAAAATGTTTCTAATTAGTTCAGCAGTTGCCATTTCCTTAGGAGTGGCTGGCTACTTTGTGTTGAATTCCCTCGGAACGGATACTGCGTCGGTGTATTCTAGTTCATCCGTACGACTTTAATGAAAAGAAGGTTTATTTACTTTTCTTTGATTTTGTTAGGGTGCTTATTGAATTTTTCGTCTTATGCGGAACATGGCAAACACACATATCAAAAAGTAAAAAATTCGGTAGTTAAAGTCTTGCCAACGTGGCCGGGTTATCAGCGTCCTGGATATGGGGCTCCACCGGGTGTAGCGCCGGAAGGGAGTGGATTTTTTATATCGCCAACACTAATGCCAGATATTGGAACCCATTATGTGGCAACTGCAGCTCATGTAATAAATAAGGCTATAAGCGTAAAAATTGAGCATAGGGACGGGACAAGGGAAGAAGTTGAGCTTGTTGGTTTCGATATTAAAAGGGATATCGCAATCTTGAAAACAAACTCTGAAGGTTTGTCTGTTTTTGTTAAAGACTTAGCGCATCCGGAAATTGGAAGTCATGTGTGTGCTTTAGGGAACCCTTTTGGCCTTGGAAGCAGTTTTTCCTGCGGTGTTGTTTCAGGCCTTAATCGGAAAGTTGGTTTTCAAGAAATTGAAGAATTTATTCAGACAGATGTTGCCATTAATCCTGGAATGTCAGGAGGTGCTCTAGTTGATGAGGATGGATTTTTAATTGGTATGATTAATTCTATTTTTACAAAAGAGGCTGACATAAATGCAGGTGTAAATTTTGTAACACCTAACAATCAATTATTTGATGGTATAATTGCTTCATATCCGAATTTCTGTTCTATGGAAAAAGTCTCTAAACTTTTGACAAAATGTTGAGTTAGATTAAAATTTAGGTTTATCCTTGAGTTTAAATCTACTCCAAACGTAGAAATGGGTTTCATGAGAGAGAAAACATTAATTGACCCCTATGGTCGTAAAGTCGACTACATAAGAGTTTCGGTCACAGACCGATGCGATTTCAGGTGTGTTTACTGTATGGCAGAAGAAATGACATTTCTTCCTAAGGCGGAATTGCTAACTATTGAAGAACTTGAAGTTGTTTGCCGCCGTTTCATGGGTTTAGGAACCAAAAAGATAAGGTTAACAGGCGGAGAACCTTTAGTAAGGAAGAATATTATACAGTTAATCAGAAATCTTGGTTCTGAGGTAAAAAATGGCAATTTAGAAGAATTGACTATTACAACAAACGGCAGCCAGCTTCTAAATATGGCAGAGTCTATTTTAGATGCGGGTGTCAAAAGAATTAATGTCTCATTAGATACTCTAGATGAAGAAAAATTTAAGTTAATCACTCGATGGGGTGATCTTTCAAAGGTTTTGGAGGGTCTTACTGTTGCCAAAAAATTAGGGATGGAAATTAAATTAAATGTGGTAGCACTCAAAGGTGTCAACGACCATGAACTTGGTGATATGGTAGCTTGGTGTGGGGACCAAGGGTTCGATATGACTATAATAGAAGTTATGCCAATGGGCGATATAGGAAATGAGCAGAGGGTAGGTCAATACATCCCTGTTTCCGTGGTTCGAACCCAATTAGAAAAACGTTTTAATTTGATTGACTCTGCATATCAAAGCGCTGGTCCCGCTCGATATGTTGAAGTTCAAGAAACAGGCAGGAAATTAGGTTTTATAACACCACTAACTCATAATTTTTGTGAAAGCTGTAACAGAGTGCGGATAACTTGTACCGGGCAACTATTCATGTGTCTTGGCCAGGAAGACCACGCAAATTTAACTTCTGCCTTAAGAAATGAGGGTGTGGAATCTTTAGACAAAACAATTATTGACGCAATTTCCCGGAAACCTAAAGGGCATGATTTCGTTATTTCTAGAAGAACTAGTAAACATGTGAGTCGCATGATGAATGTTACTGGTGGGTAACTAGAATGCAAAGTTACAGTGTTATTTTTTCGGGGTGGAAAATTTTCAACGGTTAAAAAAATGGCTCATCCAACCACTACGAAACTAGAAGATGCTAAGTCATTAATTTTAAAATACGCTTCTCAGGTTACCAATGACGTCGAAACTATTCCGATTATGCAGGCATACGGCCGAATAGTTTCAGAAGATATTTTTAGTGAAATAAATTTGCCAACTCAGGATAATGCTGCGGTCGATGGTTTTGCCGTGTTTTCCGAGCAAATGGCAAAATCATACTTTACAGCAGAAATAATTGGTATGGCTCGTGCGGGGCATCCATTTGAGGGAGAGGTCAAATTTGGCCAGGCTATTAGAATATATACTGGAGCAGTAGTTCCAAAAGGCCCTGATGTTGTGATTATGCACGAGGACTGTATTGATAAAGGAGACCAGGTAATTTTTAAAAAAAAATTAAAACCTGGCACGAATATTAGATCATGCGGTGAAAATCTTGCAAAGGGAGAATGCGTTGTCCAAAAAGGTCAAAAAATAACTCCCTCTGATATGGGACAAATAGCAGCTGCTGGATTTTCCAAGGTTAATGTATTTCGTCTACTCAAAGTTGTAATTTATTCAACGGGTGATGAAGTTATGGAAATGGGGTCGAAGATTAAAGGGGGACAAATTCATGACAGCAATAGGCCTATTCTCTCCGGACTGCTAAGTTCTGAAAATGTTGACGTGATAGATGGCGGAATAATTCCTGATAATGAACAAGCTCTCATTAATGCATATAATGAGGGCATCAAAAAAGCAGATGTGATCATATCAAGCGGGGGGGCATCGGATGGTATAGAGGATCATACACAAAAAGCTCTTAATGCAATAGGAGCCAAAAATTTATTTTGGCGTTTGGCGATGAAGCCCGGAAGGCCGATGTCCGTTTCTCAGAAGAAAGAAAAAATAGTTTTCTGCTTACCTGGAAATCCAGTTGCAGCTTTCGTTTGTTTTAAATTATTAATTGCGCCAGTAATGGATGTGTTGTCTGGAAGAAAACCGCGAGAACCTATGACATTCAGAATAAAAGCAGGATTTCAGCATAAGAAACAACCTGGCCGCACAGAATATTTGCGTGCAGTCATTCAAATAGATAACGCTAGCCATCAACATATTCTTTTACATGGACGAAAAGGCGCTGGGGTCATATCGTCTTTGACGGGCGCGCACGGGCTAGTTGAAATACCCTTCGAATCAAAAGGCGTAGAGCTTGGGGATATACTGAATTTCATACCTTTTCAGGAACAGGTATTATGAAGATTTTATATTTTGCATGGATGCGGGAGCATACCGGATGTAGTACAGAAGAAATCCGGTTGCCCGAAAATGTGACCACGATTTCAGAACTGGCAGTATATTTACGCGGCCGCTCGGCCGGGCATGATACAGCCTTGCGTAATCTGAAAACAGTACGGGTTGCAATTAATCGCAAATATGCAAATCTGGAAAGTCCGATAACAGATAGCGATGAAATTGCCTTTTTTCCGCCTGTAACAGGGGGCTAGAAACAGATGCAAAAAATTCTGATTAGCGAAGCTGATTTCGATATCAGGGCTGAATATGACGCCCTGAAAAAAACCGGGGTTGGGGCGGTGGTGATGTTTGCCGGTATTGTGCGTGATACGGCCAAAGACCCGCAGCTGATCGCCATGACACTGGAACATTACCCCGGCATGACAGAACAGGAGATAGAAAATATTATTTTGCAGGCAGAAGCGCGCTGGCCATTGCAAGGGGTGCGCGTTATCCACCGTGTTGGCCGCCTGTTGCCACAAGAAAATATCGTTTTTGTCGGCACGGCCTCTGCCCATCGAGAGGCCGCTTTTGAAAGCGCTGCCTTTATTATGGATTACTTGAAAACGAACGCGCCCTTTTGGAAAAAAGAGGAAAGCAAAACAGGTTCT
>JAYOMZ010000001.1:157433-165646 GCA_038121125.1 Alphaproteobacteria bacterium | reverse complement strand
CGGTGGCCGCAAAGCGCCATGCTCATATCCAGTTCCTTATGCATAATCTCCAGCGCTTTGGTAACGCCTTTCTGGCCAGCTGCTCCCAGACCATATAAAAAAGCACGGCCGGTCAGGGTGGATTGCGCACCAAGGGCAACGGCCTTTAAAATATCCTGGCCAGAGCGAATGCCGCCATCCATCCAGACTTCGATATCCTTGCCGACCGCTGATGCGATTTCCGGCAACATGGCAATAGAGCTTTCCGCCCCATCCAGCTGGCGCCCGCCATGGTTGGAGACAATCAGTGCATCCGCCCCTGATTTTGCCGCCATAGCTGCATCTTCTGCATCCAGTATCCCCTTGATGATCAGCTTGCCGCCCCACCAATCCTTGATACGGGCAACATCATCCCAATCCAGCTGCAGATCAAATTGCTCGCCCACCCAGGAAGAAAGTCTGGTCATATCCGATACCCCTTCCACATGGCCAACAATATTGCCAAAGGAACGGCGCGGCGTGCCCAGCATCCCCAGACACCAGCGCGGCCGAATAGCCATATCCACAATATTCTTAAAGGTCAGTTTCGGCGGGGTGGTCAGCCCGTTTTTTATATCCTTGTGGCGTTGCCCCAGAATTTGCAGATCAAGGGTCAGCATGAGGGCAGAACATTCTGCGGCTTTGGCGCGGTTCACCAGCCTTTTGGCAAAATCATGATCCTTCATCACATAAAGCTGAAACCAGAAAGGCGCCTGGGTATGGGCGGCCAAATCTTCTATCGATGAAATGGACATGGTCGAAAGCGTAAAAGGAATGCCAAAATCAGCCGCAGCACGGGCAGCCAGAATTTCCCCATCGGCATGTTGCATTCCGGTCAGCCCGGTCGGGGCGATGGCCAGAGGTATGGCGACCTCTTTGCCCAGCATGGTTGTTTTGGTGGTACGGTTGGACATATCCACCGCTACACGCTGGCGAAAGGAGATTTTTTTGAAATCATCACAATTGGCCCGAAAGGTTGTTTCTGTCCAGGAGCCGGATTCCATATAATCATAAAACATGGTGGGTACCCGTTTATGGGCAATTTGTCTTAATTCATCTATGGTGGTGACTTTATCCAAATGCATCATTTTTACTTTCTTCATCGAATATTCTATCTTCCAATACTACCAGAACTGCCTGAATGGCAAGAAAGGGTAAAAAAGACAGGGCAAAAAACCTGCCTTTTCTTACCCTGTTTTCCCCGATGGGGCAAAATTTCTTTATTCACGGCACAAGAGATAGGCTATGGTGAAAAGCAAAAACATAGCCTGTCATATAGGAAAGAGATGAGCAGAATTATCATTATCGGGGCAAGCCATGCCGGGCTTTCCTGTGCAGAGCGGTTGCGCCATCACGGCTTTGACGGGCAAATCACCATTTTTGACCGCGAAGATGGTCTGCCCTTGCAGCGACCGCCCCTGTCCAAAGCCTATCTAAAGACAGAGGCCGGCACATCAGAAGAAGCCTTTTTCCTGCGAAAAGCTGACTGGTTCGAGGTGTTTAAAATTGATTTTCAGCCAGGATGTGCGGTGCGTGCCATCGACCGGAAATCCGGCCAGATAGAGCTGGCAGATGGCCGCATTGAGGCCTATCACCAGCTGGTCATCGCTACAGGCGCCAGCCCGCGCCAGCTGCCCATGCCAGGCGGGCAGTGCGAGGGGGTGTTCGAATTGCGTATCGCGCGTGATGCACGGGCTATTCGGGCGCATTTGGCACATACAAAAAAAGCGGTTGTGATAGGCGGCGGATATATCGGGCTGGAAGCAGCGGCCTCTCTTCGTGCGGCCGGGATAGAGGTGGATATCGTTGAAATGGCGCCGCGCCTGCTGGCACGTGTCGCTTCGAAAGCGCTGTCAGAATATTGTGCTGATTTGCATCAGCGCCATGATGTGCGCCTGCATTGCCGCAAGGGCGTTGAAGAAATAATAAGCGATGACGGCACAAAATTACGCGCTGTCAGGCTATCAGATGGCACAGAGCTGGAAGCAGATTTGGTGCTGGCAGGTATCGGGGTTGTCCCGGAAAGCCAGTTGGCAACGCAAGCCAGGCTGAAGGTGGAAAACGGGATTATCGTCAATAGCAACTATCAGACAGCCGATGCTGGCATTTGGGCGATAGGCGATGTGGCACGCGCCCCCGAAATCAGCCCCATGCGCATAGAATCTATCCATCACGCCCAATATAGCGCATCAGTTGCGGCGGCTGCCATGACAGCTATGCCCGCCCCTGCGCCAGAGGCCTGGTGGTTCTGGTCAGATCAGTATGAGGTGAAATTTCAGATGGCCGGCATAGTGCCGGTGGCGCGGGAGCCAGAGCTGATATCGATAACCCGGGCTGGCAGGCGCGAAAACAGCCTGTCTGTCTGGAGCTGGCTGGATGGTCAACTGGTCGCGATAGAAGCTGCCAATGACGGGCAGGCCTATATGATCGGCAAAAAATGTCTGGAGGCAAGCCGTCATCCAGACCCGCAGGAAATCGCTAATCCGGAATTTGCGCTGAAAACACTTCTGGAGTAAGAAAAGGGATAAATATTCTGCCTCGCATTTCCTTTTTAAATTCTGCCTATTTTTAATGACAGTGCCAATTACAGGGTTAATGATATGTCCCCAGCCGAGAAAATTGCCTTGATGCGTGCGATGTTTGATACAGCTGTTAGCGCTGCCCATCCTGATAATTTCATTGGCGAAGCGGTAGAAAAAACAGTGCAAGCCCTGCCTGAGGGGCGGGTGTTTGTTACCGGATTTGGCAAGGCATCTGCGGTGATGGCTCGTGCCTTTGAAGCGGCCGCCCCTGACAGGCTAAAGGCCAAAATGGAAGGGATGGTCATTGTCCCGGATGGTCATGGCAGTGAGTGCGAACATATTCAGATTATCGAAGCAGCTCACCCTGTGCCGGATGAACGTGGCCTGAAAGCCGCCGAACAGATTATTCAGACTGCCAGCCAGCTTGGGCAGGATGATTTGATGGTGGTGCTGGTCTCGGGCGGTGGTTCCAGCCTGTTTTCCCTGCCCCATCGGGCTATCGGGTTTCAGGTAAAACAGGATATTACCACCCAATTATTGCATAATGGCGCGCCGATTGATGCGATGAATTGCGTTAGAAAACATCTTTCTGCAGGCAAGGGCGGGCAACTGGCTGCTGCGGCCTATCCGGCAAAAACCCTCAGCTTTGCGATATCTGATGTACCAGGTGATGATCCGGCTGTGATTGCCTCGGGGCCTACGGTGGGCGATGAAAGCACGGCCCGTCAAGCGCTGGAAATATTGGCACGCTACAAGATCGCCGTGCCAGAAGCGGTGGAGGCGCATTTACATTCTGCTGAGTGCGAGACCCCGCTTGCCAGTGATCCGCTTTTATCTGCCAGCGATATGTATGTGCTGGCCACGCCGCAGAAATCCTTGCAAGCGGCTGCAGAAATTGCCCGTAAGGCTGGCTATAATCCTGTTATTCTGGGTGATGCGCTGGAAGGGGAAAGCCGGGCATTGGCTGCCTGGATGGCACAAAAAGCCACTGCCAGCCCGGCTAAAACCGCCCTGATATCGGGCGGGGAAACAACGGTGATCGTCACCGGCAAAGGCAAGGGCGGGCGCAATGCTGAATTTATTCATGCACTGGCCTTGAGCGGGGCATTTTACGGGCTGGCAGCCGATACAGACGGCATTGACGGGGCGCTGCCAGTTGCAGGGGCCTATATCACGCCGGAGACATTATCGCTGGCCAGGGCGCGCGGGATAGATGCGCAAGCCATGCTGGAAGATAATGACAGTCACGGGTTTTTTGCCGCGCTGGATAGCCAGATTATTACCGGCCCTACCAAAACAAATGTAAATGATTTTCGTGTGATATTAACGTGAAAAACTATCTGGCCTGAGGAGCTATCCAGGGGATGCTTTCAAATTTATCGCCTCGCCAGCTGGGCTATAGTGCGGCTATTGCCAGCCCGGCTTTATGGGGATTTGCCCCGATATTCTTTCATTTTCTAACGGCCTTTGCCTTAGATGAAATTCTGGCACACCGCGCCTTATGGGCAGCGGTATTTATGACCGGGCTGTATTTTTTGCTGGGCGAGGGGGGGGAATTATTCAACGCCATTCAAAGCAGAAAACAATTGCTGGGGCTGATGGTGGGGGCGTGCCTTGTCACTACAAACTGGACAGCCTATTTGGTAGCAGTTGGCAGCGGTCATATTGTTGAATCTGCCTTTGGATATTTTATCTATCCATTGATGGCGATTGCGCTGGGCATGGTTGTTTTTCGTGAAAAGCTGGACAGGCGCGGCTGGCTGGCATTGCTGGTTGCCACCATAGGCGTGCTGATCAAGGCGACCCAGCTGGACGGGATGCCCTATCTGGCCTTGCTGATAGGGGCAAGCTTTGCTGTTTATGCGGTGGTGCGCAAACAGATTAATATTGATGCCTTTGCCGGTATGGTGCTGGAATTGCTGATGATAGCCCCGGTAATGCTGGGCTATCTGGTCTATCTGACCTTTATTACAAAGTCAGGGCAGGGATCTTTTTTCCTGGATGGCAGCTCTTATGGCATGATAATGGCGCTGGCGTCAGGGATTGTGACCTCTGTGCCGCTGGTATTATTTCATGTAGGCAACCGCTATTTGCACCTCAATATCACCGGCTTTCTATTTTATATTAATCCCAGCCTGCAATTAATTATCGGTGTTTTGCTGTTTGGCGAAGATTTTGTCTGGCAGGATATGCTGGCGTTTGGTTGCATCTGGACAGCCCTGCTTTTTCAATTTGCAAGGCTGCCAAAGCGTAAATATCCCTTATAAGGGGCTGGCCAGATTATTCAGCCCGGATTATTCAGCAATTGTGGCGGTGATAATGCTGTCAGGTTCGGCAGGCGGCTCGCCGGCATTTATCTGGCGCACCACATCCATGCCGCGCGATACTTGCCCCCATACAGTATATTGGCCGGTTAGATGGCCACATCCCTCAAAACAGATGAAAAACTGGCTATCCCCGCTATCCGGGTTCATCGAGCGTGCCATGCCAACTGTGCCTTCGATATATTGATAATCGGTGAATTCAGCGTCCAGCTTCTGGCCGGAACCGCCCATGCCTGTACCTGTTGGATCGCCTGTTTGTGCCATAAAGCCCGGAATGACCCGATGAAAGATGATCCCGTCATAAAAGCCCTCTGCGGCCAGCTCTGATATACGGGCGACATGAACGGGGGCCAGATCAGGTTTAAATTCAATTTCAATCTGGCCTTTGGTGGTATCCAGAATAAGACGGGAGGCGTTAGCGTGTGCGGTTTCAGTGGTCATGGTTAAAACAAAGGCTCCGATTAATAAGAAAAATATGTTTTTAAGTTTGGTGAACATCCAGAGATACATCCCTTCCCGCCTGTCAGAGGCGCAGGCCTGATAGCCTCAAATTTGTTTGAAAGGCTCTATGCTAAAAGATAGTTAGTGCGATCAGGTTATCGCGTCAATCTGCTCGTCGGTCATATTGCCCGGCACGATAACAATGGGGATTCGGCAGGATGCAACGCCGCGTCCGGTCAGATAAGAGACAACGGGGCCTGCGCTATCTGATTTTGTGTCCGCGCCTAGTACCAGCAAGCTGATATCTTTTTCATCATTAATGAGGTTGATAACCTCGTCTACCGCCTTGCCTTCGCGGATATGCATCAGCGGGGCTTTCCTGGTCAGATTTTGTACATAATCGGCATGGCTGCGCATTTTTTCTTCGGCATATTCGCGGGCTTCCTGGCGCATTAATTCGCCCACCCCCGCCCAATGGGCAAATTCAGCCGGCGCAATAACATATAATAGCGCAATCCGCATATCGGCTGCGCTGGCACGCTTGCACGCATAATGCAATGCCTGATGCAGCTCTTCGCTGCCATCCACTAGAACCAGTAAGAATTTTGTCTCTGTAGAACTCATTTTTTCTAAATCCTTAAGGTCTGTAAAAGGCCGATTTTCTTTTTAGCCGTTTTATAATACCACTGTAAATTTTCAGCTGACAAGAAAGGCCAGCGTTGCTTTTTTAAGTTTTTCTGAAGGCCGCTGCCGCTACCCAGCCAGCTGCCACCGCAAAGGCAATCGCAAATAGCCCGTAAAAAACTGAATATTCATGGGCAACCTGATAGATAAATGCCCCCGCACCGCGCTTGGCCACCTGAATAGAAGTGCGGTCTTCTGCCACCAGCTGGCCATCGCGGATATGCAGGACGCGCACATCATAATCGCCTGGCAGGATATTTGCCGGCAAGGTTACGGGCGTGCGAAACAATACCCCCCGATTAATGCTTACCCCCCCATCATGGCGTTGCCATAATCCGCGATCGATCATATTGCGGTTAAGGGCTTCTATCCAGCCAGCCAGCTCATTCTCCGGCAAGCGCAGCTTCTGCGGTTTCAGCCCCAGATTGCGATAGCCGATAGAAAGGTCGCTCTGGCTGGCAGGGCTGAGGATTTCCTCTATCGGACGGGTCGAATAAAGATGGTAAAAGCTGGGCGCATTTTTCCAGTTAACTGTCTGGCGATTGATCCAGATGCCGCTTACCTGTTCTTTTTTGCGGCTGGCAATCTTCAGCACCGGGCCTTTGAGTTCAACAATAATATCGCCATCGCGGGCATCACCGACCGCACCGAATAACAGCAAGGTCTCGCCATTAAAATCGGTTGTAATCGCCACTTCTTCCAGCGACAGATCGGCCACTAATGTGTTGGCACTTGCCGGGGTGATGCTGGCAAAAATCAGATAGAGACCGGCAATAGAGGCTATAAAGGCGCGCAAAGACATCATTTCAATATCTCCACCGAAAAGACATCCTCTGGTGTGACAACCAGATCAAATCCCAGCTTGAGCGATACCATCAGCACCATCAGCGCCAAAAGGCCGCGCAATTGCTCGCCCCGTAATTTGGTGCCAAAGCGTGCGCCGATTTGTGCGCCGATAACCGCCCCGAATAACAGCAAGCCAGCCAGAACAAAATCCACTGTCTGGGTTTGCACAGATTGCAACAGGGTAATGTTGGCGGTGACAAAAATAATCTGGAACAAAGAGGTGCCAATAACCACATAAGTTGGCATCCCCAAAAGATAAATCATCGCCGGGACAAGGATAAAACCGCCGCCAACCCCCATAATGGCTGAAAGCACGCCAACAAAGGCTGCCAGAAAAAAGGGCAGAAGCGCGCTGATATAAAGTTTGGATTTGCGAAAGCGCATTTTAAAGGGCAGGCCATGCATCCAGTTATGCTGGTGCATTTTAGAACGCCTGGCCCCGGGCTGGCGGGTACGCATAATTGCCCGCACACTTTCCATCAGCATCAATGCGCCAATAATGCCCAAAAATATCACATAGGATAGTTTAATCACCAAATCAATTTGGCCGATATCCCGCAAAATAGAGAATAATAACACCCCGAGAGACGAGCCAACCAGACCGCCAATAAGCAATACCGCGCCCATTTTAAAATCGACATTGCCACGCCGCCAATGCGCCAGAACCCCTGATACAGAAGAGGCAACAATCTGATTGGCTTCGGTCGATACCGCAACCGCCGGCGGTACGCCCAGAAAAATCAGCATGGGCGTCATCAAAAAGCCGCCGCCGACACCAAACATTCCGGACAAAAACCCGATCCCGCCACCGAGGCCTATCACCACAGCGATATGCATCGAAACTTCAGCAATAGGTAGATAAATATACATAGACTTAGACAATACCTGAAGGCGTGTAAGCGCAATAACCAGAAGCGCGGCCAAAAAGCCGTATCATTTATGACAGATTAGGCCGATCTTTTATGTCTTGTGCCACTTTTGGATGGCAGAATCAAGCATCCTGAAACGGCTTTTTTTTAGAGCTATTCCAAAGAAGTATGGCGAGAGGCGAAACAGCCCGCTAGTTCTTGCGCAAATGTAAGGCCGGGTCTTCGATATAAATCTGTTTGAGCAGGCGTAATATCCTGACCACATTTTGATCTTCAATCGAATAAAAGATGGTTTGCGAAACCCGGCGTGTCTTTACAATTTCTGCCTGGCGCAAACGGCCTAAATGCTGGGACAGGGCAGATTGGCTAAGATCCGGGACAAGCTGTTCTATCTCGGAAACAGACCGTTCTGTGCCATCGGACAGATGGTTTAAAATCTGCAAGCGACGCTGATTGCTAATCGCCTTTAATATAGCAGTAGAGCGTGAGGATGGATCATCCAAATCAGG
>JAYOMZ010000001.1:61687-157333 GCA_038121125.1 Alphaproteobacteria bacterium | reverse complement strand
ATTGTCAGCCGCATCCAGTTTTCCAAGCCTGTTTCAGACAAAGCATCCGCCCCAAAAAACAATGCTGGCAGAGCAAATTGCGCCGCCATAATTTTTTGGACAAATTGCATTGTCTCAGAAAAAGGTTAGGAAACCGTTTACAAGATGCATTTTTTTGTGAAAAAGACTGTTTTTTTGCCATAATCAATAGATTACAATAGGTTTTAATCGCAAAAACGGGGGCTGAATCGCCAAAATGTCGGCAGATAGACCTAAATCCAGGCCAAATCAGGGCATAAAAAAGCCGAATCCCGTCGAAAAAGATTTTCAGATGAGAATCGATAAGGACGGCCAATGGTTCCATGAAGGGGGCATGATAAAACGCCCGGCGCTGGTCAAGCTGTTCAGCTCGGTTCTGTCCTGTGATGCAGATGGCCAGCATTGGCTGCGCACCCCGGTGGAATTTGGCAAGATAGAGGTAGAGGATGCAGCCTTTATTATCACCAGGGCAGACAGACAGGGCTCAGGCAAAGCGGCACAGATTTATCTGAGTGATAATATAGAGCGCGTGCATTTATTATCGGCAAAATGCCCGCTGGTATTTCGCAAATCCCCTATTAAGCCTTATGGTGTGCACCCCTATTTGCTGATCGATAAGGGCTTGTCGGCCAAGATAAGCCGGCCTGTCTATTATCAGCTGGCAGACTATATCGGCGAAGAAGAGGCGGGGATATGGTCGGACGGGGTATGGTTTGCCTTTCCGATAGAAGATGAGGAAGGCTAAATGGTCAGCAAACAGGATATTCTGTCCCTTTTATCGGACAGACCGCAACCTTTTGCCGGGCAGCGTCCGCCCCATTTGCCAGAGGCATCCTCGCGCCCGGCCTCGATATTGATGCTGTTTGCCGAAGGGGTGCAGGGGCTGGAAATCTTGCTGACCAAACGTGCCGGACATTTGCGCCTGCATGCCGGGCAAGTCAGCTTTCCGGGGGGCAAGCCAGAGGTGATGGATAACAGCCCGGCCGATACCGCCTTGCGCGAGACCGAAGAAGAGACAGGGCTGTCAGCCGATATGGTCGCGATAAAAGGCTATTTGCCGCCTGTTTTGACCAGTACCAATTATATGGTCGATTTAACGGTCGGATTTTGCCATCACCCTGCTGAGGAGATACATCCTTTGTTGCGCCCGGCCCCTGAAGAGGTGGATGAGGTATGGTTTGAGCCAGCTAACCCGTTGGTGCAGGTGGGACAGTTTGAACAACGCGCGCTTGTCCGCGATGGCCAGACCCGCCATTACTGGCAAATAAAAAATAGCGAGCCGGTCATCTGGGGCGCAACAGCGGCGATGCTGCGGCAATTGGCGATTTTGCTGGAACAGAAATAAACGCCTATATTTAGGATAGATTATCCCAAGTGATAAAGGAGGCGGCATTTGCAGAGATATCTTATCATTGCCATTGCGATTTTGGCCGGCCTGCTGGTGTTGGTATTGCTATCTAAAATGGCAGGTCGGCATATGCGCGGCGAGGCGGTTATGCCCTTTCGCTATCTGATCGCCGGAGCGGTGATGATAGCGGTGATGGTGGCAGGCGGGATATGGCTGGAAACAGGCTCTGGCAGCCCTGATATGGCCTATCAGCCGGCACAAATTATCGATGGTGAAATTCGGCCAGGCCAATTTAACGAAAAGCAATAGATGGATGATGCCAGCATGGCCAACAGCGTTTCATCGGGACAGGAATGCATGACCCTTATGCCTGAATGGTTGTCTGATCCGTTGCTGCAACAGCTTTTTGAGCTGGCGCGCAAATGTGGCGGTGAAGGGCGCATTGTCGGCGGGGCAGTGCGCGATCTCTATCTGGCAGGGGGCAGGAAAATTCCGGTAGACGCGGCAAAATTATCTGCCCCCGATATCGATATGGCGGTGTCTGTACCCATTGTCCAATTTTCAGATGCAGCGCGCGCAGCCGGCCTGGCGGTGTATGAGACCGGCCTTGTCCATGGCACGGTCACTATCGGGGCAGATAATCACCAAGTCGAGGTAACGCAATTGCGCACCGATCATGACACAGATGGACGGCACGCCCGCATTGCGCCGACCCAAAGCTGGGAAGAAGATGCAAAAAGGCGGGATTTTACCATCAATGCGCTCTATCTGGATGCAGAAGGCAGGGTGCATGATCCGCAAGGCGGGCTGGCCGATATCGCGTCTGGCCAGCTGCGATTTATCGGCCGGGCAGAAGAAAGACTGGCTGAAGATTATTTGCGGCTATTACGCGGCTTGCGGTTGCGGGCTCAATATCCCGGCCTGTGGATGGATACAGCAGATACAGCCGCCATGGCAGCGGCAATTAGCGGATTATTCGGCTTGTCAGCAGAACGTATTGCCGCAGAATTGCGCAAAATATGTGAAGGGGCAGATGCGCTTGCCATAATAGCTGAAATCCAGACATTGGGCGTAGACAGAGCCATATTCGGGCATGGATTGACGCTAACGGCTGAGGGGACGGCAGATTTATCGCCCCTCTGGGGCTGTTTGAGCTTTATCGAATCCCTTTGCCTGCTAACCCCTATCGGCCAGCGCGAACCCCTGGCAAAGCGGCTAAAATTAAGCCGCCGGGAAATCAAACAGGCCAGGCGGCTGGATATAAAACGCAGCCAAAAAACAATTATCATGCTGGGAGGTGAGAGCTGGCAACAGGCCGTTTATATCCTCTGGCCAGATGCGCTATTTGCCTATGGCGAGGCGGTACTGGCAAAACAGCTTGCCCTTGATGCGGCGCGCCTGCGGCATATTGCCGGTTTTCAGCCACCCGCCTGTCCTGTAAAGGGTGGAGATATTCAAAAGGCTTTTGGCCTGAGTGGGGCAGATGTCGGCGCGAAGCTGGCAGAGCTGGAAGCAAGGTGGGTGGCCAGCGATTTTACGCTGACAGCTACAGAGTTGCTGGCCGAAAAAGGATAGAATCCAAAAGAGGATTGATAGATGGATCATATCGAAAAACAAGGCCATTTAACCGGCACATTATCCGAGCAAAGCCTGAGGGCGGCTGACTGGTTTGAAAGATTGCGCGACGAGATTTGTACCGGCTTTGAAGCGATAGAAGCAGAGGCAGATACCACCCAGCTGGCGATAGAAAAAAACAGGAAGGCTGGCAAGTTTGAGCGGCAAAACTGGCAGCGCGATGGCGGCGGAGGCGGCCAGATATCGGTTATGAAAGGCCGCGTTTTTGAAAAGGTCGGGGTGAATATCTCGGTCGTGCATGGCACATTTTCAGAAGCGTTTCGCGAGCAAATTCCCGGTGCAGAAGGCGATGGCAGCTTTTGGGCAGGGGGGATTTCGCTTGTCGCCCATCCGCAGAATCCCTTTGTGCCAGCTGCCCATATGAATACCCGCTTTGTGGTGACCTCCAAAGCCTGGTTCGGCGGCGGCGGCGATTTAACCCCTATCATGCCAGCCGAAAAAGAGGCAGCTGTCTTTCATCAGGGGTTTCAGGCCTGCTGCGAGCGCCATCACCCCGATTATTACGCAAAATATAAAAAATGGTGTGATGAATATTTCTATCTGAAACATCGTGACGAGCCGCGCGGAGCAGGCGGAATTTTTTATGATTATCTGGATAGCGGGGAGTGGGAGGCAGATTTTGCCTTTACCCGCGATGTCGGCCAGAGCTTTGCCAGCAGCTATAACCGGATTGTGTGCGATACCATGCATCACAGCTGGACAGAGGCAGACAGGCATCATCAGCTGGTGCGGCGCGGTCGCTATGTTGAATTTAACCTTCTATATGACAGAGGCACGCTATTCGGGCTGAAAACAGGCGGGAATATCGAGGCTATTTTGATGAGTCTGCCGCCGGAAGTACGCTGGCCATAGGCGCCGGTTACGGGTAAGACAATCTGTCACATCTTTCCAGATAGAAAAAAACCTGAAAAAACCCTATTTTTAGGGTGAAGGGCTGTAGGCTTTTTTCATAAACTTTGCTATGACTATGACCGTTACTTTCAGCATTCCAGTTTCGCAATGACCTGGTGGCGTTGTTGAGAGGGAAGAGGGGAAAAATGTCTAATACTAAATCGACAAAAAACGCTAAAGCTGCGTCTGAACCACAAAAATCACGCAGAGACTTTATCGTTGTAGCTTCTTATGCAATGGGCGCGGTTGGCGCAGGGGCATTTGCATGGCCTTTGATAGACCAGATGAACCCGGCTGCAGATACCTTGGCGCTGGCCTCTATCGAGGTGGATGTGTCCAAAATTGCAGAAGGTCAGTCCATTACATTGAAATGGCGCGGCAAGCCTGTCTTTATCCGTCACCGCACGGCAGCAGAAATTGCCGAAGCAGAAAAGGTGGTTTCGGCTGATTTGCGTGATCCTGAAGAGGATACTGCACGGGTGCAAAAGCCGGAATATCTGGTGGTGCTTGGCGTATGTACCCATCTGGGATGTGTGCCGCTTGGCCAGAAAGTGGGCGAGGTACGCGGGGAATATGATGGCTGGTTCTGCCCATGTCATGGTTCGCACTATGATTCGTCCGGTCGTATTCGCAAAGGGCCTGCACCAACCAATCTGGAAGTGCCCCCTTACAGCTTCTTGTCTGATGCGGTTATTCGCATAGGGTAAGAAAAGGGTTTCTTGGCGTCTGGCAAACTAACGCCCGATGCAAAGCTAAAAAAGAGGAAGTATCAGGTTATGTCTGAAAAACAATTCTCAAATCCGGTAGTCAGATGGATTGATCATCGTCTGCCGATTTTTACATTCCTAAATCATGAAGCGCATGAATATCCAACGCCGAAAAATCTGAATTATTTCTGGAATTTCGGGTCATTGGCCGGGATCGCGCTGGTGGTAATGATCATTACAGGTATTGCCCTGTCCATGAGCTATACCGCCCATGTCGATTACGCGTTTGAATCTGTTGAGCGGATCATGCGCGATGTTAATCATGGCTGGTTGCTGCGCTATATTCACATGAATGGTGCCAGCTTCTTTTTCATTGTGGTGTTTATCCATATTTTCAGAGGCCTTTATTATGGCTCTTATAAAGCCCCGCGCGAGCTGCTCTGGATTTTGGGTGTTGTCATTTTGCTGTTAATGATGGCGACTGCCTTTATGGGCTATGTATTGCCTTGGGGACAGATGTCTTTCTGGGGCGCAACCGTGATTACCAATTTATTCTCGGCTATTCCGGGCGTTGGCGAAGCGATTGTATCCTGGCTATGGGGCGGGTTTTCTGTGGATAATCCAACCTTGAACAGATTTTTCTCTCTGCATTTCCTCTTGCCTTTCGTGATTGTCGGGGTGGTGGTTCTGCATCTGGTAGCCTTGCACCGTTTCGGGTCAAACAACCCTCTTGGCATTGATACCAAAGGCCCGCAAGATACCTTGCCATTCCATCCTTATTACACCATCAAGGATTTCTTTGGCCTGTCTGTCTTTCTGACTTTCTTTGCGGCGGCGGTATTCTTCTTCCCGAATTTCATGGGGCATCCGGATAACTATATTCCGGCCAATGCCTTGCAAACCCCTGCCCATATTGTGCCGGAATGGTATTTCCTGCCTTTCTATGCGATTTTGCGTGCGGTTCCAGACAAGCTGGGCGGCGTGCTGGCCATGTTCGGGGCGATTGCGGTGCTGTTTGTTCTGCCATGGCTGGACAGGTCACCTGTGCGTTCCGGTCGTTTCCGCCCTGTCTTCAAGATTTTCTTCTGGCTGTTGCTGGTAGATTGCGTATTGCTGGGCTATATCGGGGCAAAGCCGGCTGAAGGTGTATATGTATTAATCGGTCGACTGGCGACGGTTTGGTACTTTGTACATTTCCTGGTTATCCTGCCTATTTTGTCTGTGGTGGAGACCCCGCGTCCCCTGCCGCAATCCATTTCAAAACCCATCTTTAGCGGATCAGGTGGTATGGCTGGCGCAGCAGCTGCACCAAAGGAGAAAGTATAATGAAAAAACTTCTTTGTGTTATTCTGGCCTGTCTGTTTGCCAGCCCGGTTCTGGCCGCTGGCAGCGGGGGCGTGTTAAAACAGGGTGAATGGTCTTTTGACGGGCCGCTGGGCACCTTTGACAAAGCGTCCATGCAGCGTGGTCTTCAGGCCTATCGCGAAGTGTGTTCTGGCTGTCACTCGCTTAATTACATCGCTTTTCGCAATCTGGCTGATCTGGGATATAATGAGGATGAGGTAAAAGCCATCGCCGCTGAATATGAGGTAGAGGATGGCCCGAATGATGAGGGCGAAATGTTCATGCGGGCAGCGGTGCCAGCTGATCATTTCCCGGCTCCCTATCCAAATGAAAATGCAGCACGGGCGGCCAATAACGGGGCTTATCCGCTGGATCTGTCCCTGATTTTCAAGGCTCGTCCAAATGGGGCTGATTACCTCTATAGCTTGCTGACCTCTTATCAGGCAGCGCCGGCTGATGTAAAGGTACCCGAAGGGATGTATTATAATGCTGCCTATTCCGGCCATATGATCGCCATGCCACAGCCGCTATATGGTGATGATGTGACCTATGCCGACGGGGCAGATAGCTCGGTCGACGGCATTGCCAAAGATTTGGTGAATTTCCTTGCCTGGACAGCAGAGCCGGCAATGGAAACCCGCAAGCGTACAGGCGTTGCGGTGATGATCTTCCTGGTATTGCTGACCGGCCTGTCTTACGGGGCGATGCGCTTTATCTGGGCAGATGTAAAAAAATAACCACCTGATAAATCCTTTTATTATCAAAGCCGGATGTTAACGCATCCGGCTTTTTTATGCAGAAGATCTGTATTAATTTACATAAAATTAACGCATAGATAGAATTGCTTGCAAACAGGACTTTTTCAAAAGGGCTGGATCAAAGTCAGATATCCCTTGATCACTTTATCTTCGAGATCAGCTAGACATTAAAGCGGAAATGTAAAATATCCCCGTCCTTCACCAGATAGTCAGAGCCTTCCACCCGCAGCTTGCCTGCTTCCTTTGCCCCGGCCTCGCCGCCATATTCGATAAAATCGGCATAGGCAACGGTCTCTGCCCGGATAAAACCGCGCTGAAAATCGGTATGAATAACTCCGGCTGCCTCTGGGGCTTTGGCATGGCGATGAACCGTCCAGGCACGGGTCTCTTTCGGGCCCGCAGTAAAAAAGGTCAGCAGGTCAAGCAGGCCGTAACCGGCACGTATCAGCCTGTCAAGGCCAGCTTCCTCCAGACCCAGTTCGGCCAGAAATTCTGCGGCATCCTCCTGGGATAAAGTGGCTATCTCGGCCTCTATTGCAGCAGAGACGATAACATGGGCTGCCCCTTGCCGGGCGGCCATCTCGGCTACTTTTTCTGTCAGGGCATTGCCTGTGGCGGCATCCCCCTCGCCCGCATTACAGACATACAGGACAGGCTTTGAGGTGAGAAGCTGCAGATATGGCAAGCGTGCCTGTTCTGCCTCGCTTAAATTCTGGCAGGCACGCGCCGGCTGGTTATCGGACAGACAGGCAAACAGCTTTTCCATCAATGCCAGGTCTGCTGCGGCCTGTTTGTCCCCGCCGCGTGTCTTTTTGTTTAAAGCTGTCATGCGCCGTTCCAGACTATCAATATCGGCCAGCATCAATTCGGTTTCAACGGTTTCGGCATCCCTTATCGGATCAACAGTTTCTTCCACATGGGTGATATCGGTATCTTCAAAACAGCGCAGCACATGGGCGATGGCATCGACCTCGCGGATATTGGCCAGGAACTGATTGCCCAGCCCTTCACCGCTGGCCGCCCCGCGTACCAGCCCGGCTATATCCACAAATTCCAGAAAAGTCGGCAGGATTTCAGCCGATTTTGCCAGCCCTGCAATGGCATCCAGGCGCGGATCAGGCACCGCCACACGGCCGGTATTCGGCTCAATCGTGCAAAAAGGATAATTGGCAGCATCCGCGGCTGCGGTTTTGGTCAGCGCATTAAACAAGGTGGATTTGCCCACATTTGGCAAGCCAACAATGCCGCAATTAAAGCCCATTTTCTTCTCCATTCACGATTGGTTTGTTGTTCTCTGGGGCAGGGGCGCGCATCACAACTCTGGACGCAAATCCGGCCATATCCTTGTCGCTCAGGCGCACCGCTTCGCTGGTAATAGCTGCCAATAGCCCATCCAGCCAGTCTGTCTGTTCCTGTTTGGTAAAATCAGACAAGACCCATTTATCGACATCCTGGCGTCCATCTGGCCGCCCTACCCCGATACGCACCCGCCAATATTCCTTGCCTATATGACGGTCAATATCGCGCAAGCCATTATGCCCGCCATGTCCGCCCCCCTGTTTCACCCGTATCTTGCCCGCGCCCAAATCAATATCATCATGGAAGACAAGGATATTTTCAGGGGCGATATCATAATATTTTGCCATTTGTGCGACCGGCAGGCCGGAACGGTTCATATAGGATAAAGGCTTTAACAGCCGGATTTTTGTCGTACCGACAAGCCCGGAAGTCTCGGCTGCCGGTTTGGTTTGTCGCCAGTCCGCAAAGCGATAGGCCTCAGCCAGATAATCAAGTGCCATAAAGCCGACATTATGCCGGTTTTTTGCATAAGATGACCCCGGATTTCCAAGACCGACCCATAGCATGTCGCATAACTTCCTTTATAAAAATAATATCGGCTAGAATAATAAGTTGCCGTGCAAAATAAAAGGGCTGGCAGGAAGGATATTCCTGACAGCCCTATCGATTGCGTGTCTGCACCAGCAGGGCTTATTCTTCTGCTTCTGCTTCGCCTTCTGCTGCTTCGCCCTCTTCGCCGCCTTCAGCTGCTTCGTCTTCGTTCTTCACGCCGCCGCCCGGTGATTGCAGGGTGGCAACGGTAAAGTCGCGATCGGTGATGGTCGGGGTTGCCCCTTCCGGTAATTCAATCGCACTAATATGGATAGAATCCCCGATTTTGACACCATCGAGATCAACAGTGATCTTTTCCGGAATATCCCCGGCAGGACAGTTCAGTTCCACTTCGTGACGTACCACATTCAGCACGCCGCCAATTTTCAGGCCAGGTGACTTTTCATGGTTGATAAATTCAACCAGTACAGCCACTGCCACTGTTGAGGTTGCCCCAACGCGCAGCATATCCATATGTAATGGCTCGTCTGTCACCGGATGCATTTGAATATCACGGGTCAGAACAGTGGTGTTCTTGCCATCAATATTGATGTTCAGCAGGCGGCCAAAAATGCCCGGTTCGTGAATAACTTTCTGTACCACACGCTCTTCCATCTCAATGGTAAGCGGTGCTTTTTTATCGCCATAAATAACGGCGGGAACTCTGCCTGCGCGGCGTGCCGCACGGGCGGACCCCTTACCGACCCGAGAACGCATAGTTGCGTCAATTTGTGTAATGTCTGACATTATTTGTCTCCATGTTTGGGTAAAAGCTGAAATAGATATCAGCTCCCTGTGCCTCCAGGGGTGCACAAGGCTGGGTTTGTATAGGCGTTTATGCCCATAATATCAAGGAAAAAGGCGATAAGATGGCTTATTGGAACAGGCTGGAGACCGATTTTTCTTCATTGATCCGTAAAATCGCCTCTCCCAAAAGCGGGGCGATAGAGATTTGACGGGTATTTCGGGCAACCCGCATCGCTTCGGTTGCCTGAATAGAATCAGTTGTTACCAGCGAGGTAAGAGGCGATGAGGCAATGCGCGATACCGCCCCGCCCGATAGCACCCCATGGGTAACATAGGCATCTACCGACAGCGCGCCCGCATCCATCAGCGCTTTGGCGGCATTGCATAATGTTCCGCCCGAATCAACAATATCATCGACCATCACACAATGACGGCCGGAAACATCGCCAATAATATTCATTACTTCCGATATCCCTGCTTGCGGGCGTCTTTTATCGATAATAGCCAGATCAGCATCCAGACGCCGGGCGAGCGCACGCGCACGAACCACCCCGCCCACATCCGGCGAGACGATCATTAAATTGCCATTTTTATAGCGTTCCTTTATATCGCTGGTAAAAACAGGGGCGGCAAACAGATTATCGGTCGGGATATCGAAAAAGCCCTGTATCTGGCCAGCATGCAAATCAATGGTCAATACCCTGTCCGCCCCTGCGGTGGTGATCAAATTCGCTAGCAATTTTGCCGAAATAGGGGTGCGGGGGCCAGATTTTCTGTCCTGGCGGGCATAGCCATAATAGGGCAGAACAGCGGTAATACGGCGTGCCGAGCCGCGTTTTAGCGCATCCAGCGTTACCAGCAATTCCATCAAATTATCATTGGCCGGATAAGAGGTGGATTGCACCACAAACACATCCTCACCGCGCACATTTTCATGGATTTCAACAAATACTTCCATATCCGCAAAGCGGCGCACATCAGCATTGGTCAGGGGGGTGTCAAGATAGGCTGCGATAGCTTCAGCCAATGGACGGTTCGAATTGCCGGCAATAATTTTCATCAGATATCCGTACCAATTACCATTTAATTACCGCTTTTCCCTTATCAAAATGAGACGGCCCTTCCACATCGATATGAGCAGCAATATATGGTAACATCAAACTGACCGATCCCAATAATCATTTTGATAGCAATCTGGCAGGCGACCTGCAAGGCCAAATCGCGCTTTTTCTGCTAAATCAGCATACACGCGCCGATAAGCCCAAGCATTAAAAAGCCTAAAAATATCCAAAGATGCGGCATATTATTCACTTCTTCGTGATGATGGAAATCAGGCGGCCGGAATCCGGCTCGCCCAGATGGGTGGCGCGGCGATGCGAGAAGAAAAGGGCAGAATCAGCATAAGTGTCAAAGGGCAGGCTGTGGATGTGATGCAGCCCGCTACGCCGGCCGGCAATTCGGGCAAAGCCAGGCAGGTCAAACAGATAATGACTTGCCCCTTCTGCGGTAACCTCTGCTGCCGGGTCTGGCATGAAACATCCCGCACAATCAGGTTTCAGAGTGGAAATCTCTGTCACCATATCTGCGCTGACCTGATAGCTTTTCTGGTGAATGCCAGGGCCTGTCACCATCACAATATCGCCCAAATGCGCCCCGATAGAGCACATGGCATCAACCGTATTTTCGATAATGCCGCTTACCGCCCCGCGCCAGCCCGCATGACAGGCACCGATAATGCCCGCTTTTTTATCTGCAAATAAAACGGGCAGGCAATCTGCCCCTAAAATCGCGATACCGATATTATCAAGGCGGGTCACCAGACCATCGGCATGGGGACGGGTTTCCGGGTTCAGATATTGCGTTTGTGTCTGGCTGTCTATCACCAGACAATCAGCGCTATGGGTTTGATAGAGACCGGCCAGCCTGTCCGGGGCAAGGCCAAGCGCTGCCCCGCTTAGCGCGCGATTTTTAGCTACATTTTCTGCTCTGTCGGCTGAACCCGGCCCGCAATTTAAGCTATCATACAGGCCAGTGGAAACACCGCCTATCCGGGTGAAAAAGCCATGCCGGATGACATCTGTTTCTGCATCAAGAGCGGCATGGCTGAAAAAGACAGGCCCTGCGGTGCTGTCATGGCGCTCTATCCATTCGGGCATGGCGGGCATCTCTGGGCTATCGATTGACAAAATGATTTAATCCCTATCTTTTTCCTTAAGGCGAGCTTTTGCCTTATCAGGCTGTATCGCCAATGGTTGCAAAGCCCGGGGGCAGGCCATCTCCAGCCGGTACAAGCAAGGCCACTTTAAAAATTTGTCCCATATGGGCAGGGGCACATAATCTGTCCAGTGCGGCCAATAGCAAGCGGTCTGTTTCCGGCTGACCGACTTTGCGCAAGGCTTCAGCCCGTGCATTTATGCCAAGCTCTGTCAGAAAAGCCCCTTGCTCTACAGGGCCGATGAGGCGTGCCCCCATAGCTTTAGCTTGCCGTGCCAGCGCGGAAAAATCAACCAGATGGGTGATATCTGCCTCGCCCGGACTTTCCAGCATTTTTGCTTTTGTATGCGATTTTACCGCTTGCAAACTATCGCCATGACCATCTGATTTGCCATAATCACAGATTAAAAATCCGCCCCCATGATAGGCAATATGGCGGCTTATCTCTGCCATAAAGCTTTCTGACATGGGGCTGATCTCATAAATATCCCCCTCTTTCGGGCGGACGGGCAAAAATGCGCTTTCCTGCTCTGACGGGCGAAGGGGCGCCCCATCGGTAAAGATAAAGCGCCCTTTTTCTATATCTATCATCCGCCAAATCCATTCTCCGCGACGAAAACAGGCCTGGCGTACACCCAGCGCATCAAAAAATTCATTGGCGATCCCGAAAAGGGGTTTTGGCGGTAATTGGGCTATCTGGTCACAAAATAGCGGGGCAAGCGGGGCAATTTTTTCGGCAAGGCGGCGGCGAAGATAGGGGCTGGCTTCCAGAAAATAGGGGTCAGCATGGCTTAGGGGCGGGCAAATTTTTTGACAGGTTTTATGCATATCGGCAAATAATGTGCCGCGCCCGGGCCCGGCTTCAAACCGGATCATCCGGGGCGCGTCCGGCTGGCCGGAAGCCTGCCAGAGATAGGCCAGAAAACCGGCCATCATCTCGCCAAAAAGCTGGCTAACTTCCGGGGCGGTAATAAAATCGCCCTGGCTACCAAAGCGATCCTGGCCTGTATAATAGCCATGCTCGGGATGGGAAAGTGCGGTCTGCATAAACTGGTCAATATGCAGTGGCCCATTGGCCTTTATCTGGTCAGCTAATATATCGCGGCAACGCATCCGGTCTTATATATCCTTGCCCGATTGGCGGGCGCGTATGGCAATTATAATGCCAGCAACGCCAAGGGCTATCATCGGCAAGCTAAGTAGCTGTCCCATGGTAAGAGACAGGCTGCCAGCGCTGAAAAAGCCGAGATGGCTATCGGGCGCGCGTACATATTCAATACAAAAACGGGCAAGGCCATATCCAAGTAAAAAGCCGCACATCACCCCCCCATTTTTCAGGCCAAGCCGGTGTTTTACCCGGCTCAGGATAAAAAGCAGAATAAATAAAATCACCCCTTCAAAAACCGCTTCATATAGCTGGCTTGGGTGGCGCGGTTCAGGCCCGCCGCGCGGAAAGATAATGCCAAAGGGATGGTCGGTGATGCGGCCAAACAGCTCGCCATTAATGAAATTGGCCATCCGGCCAAAAAATAATCCGATAGGTGCGATCACCGCGACCTCGTCTGCCAGACCAAGGGGCGGCAGGCGATAGCGATAAGCGGTATATAAAATGGCGGCCATGACCCCTAGCATACCGCCATGAAAGGACATACCGCCTTCCCAAACCCGGATAATGGCAAGGGGGTCGGCCAGATACAGCCCGGGATTGTAAAAAAATACATAGCCCAGCCGTCCCCCGATAATTATGCCGAAAATGGCAGCGTTCAACAGCGTTTCCAGTTGTACCTGGCTGAGGACAGAACGCCCGGACGAAATCTGATGGCGCATAAACAGCCAGCCCAGAATAATCCCCGCCATATAGGAAAGCGCATACCAGCGGATATCTATCGGGCCGATGGAAAAGGCTACCGGGTCAATATTGGGGAATGTGAAAAGCGGGGTTTGCGCCATATTTTAAACACCTGTCCTAGAGACTATATATAGCCTGTTTAGGATATCTTCTCTACCGATAAACGGAATGAGCCTTAAAACAGTCAAAATGCAGAGGTGTGGATTTTCCCTTGTGACTGTTCTATATAATAGGCTCAGACCCAACAGCTTTGCTCGGTACAAAAAGGCGAAACAGATGAAACCACGCTCTAATCTTATCTCTGATCTGGCACAAATGGCGAATGGCGCAGCTTCTGCGCTGGGAACAATGCGCGAGGATGTGCAGATGATGCGGCGTGGCCGTGCCGAACGCAGCCAGGCCGCCGCCGGCATGGTCACCCAAGAGGATTTTGAAGCCCTGATGTCACGGGTCGATGCCTTGTCAGCGCGAATCGCGCATCTGGAATCACAGCTAAAACAGCCCGCAAAGGCTAAACGCGCAACGACAAAGAAAAAACAGGGCTGACAGCGTGAAAAATTTGCCGTTTCAAAAGCGCTAGGGAATCACCGAAAAACAGGCAAAAACCACAAGTTGATGTGGTTTGATATGCAGCTATCCACAATATTTTGTGTTGAAGCGATGTTCAATATTGGTTAGAGATTAGAAGAAGCTGGGCGTTATCTGCCAGGCTTTTATGGGCAGGTTTTGGCCTATATGAACCCTTATCTTTATCCGGGCAGAATGTCTGATGCCGTTGCAAAATCCACATTATGAAATGACTCTTGAAGACCCGATTGAGCTGGTATCGCGTCTGGTGGTCGCTCAGGACTGGTTTTTGAAACAGACAAGCGCGCATGGATTGCTGGCAGATGTACCCGGGCGTTGGGGGCATTATCAATTGCTGGCAGACTGGCACGCCGATACCGAAGTGCTAAATGTCGAAGCCCGGCTGGATGTGCTGATTGAGCGCGAGGACGAGATGGCGGTACAGCGCCTGCTAGCAGAATTAAACACCGAATTATATCTTGGTCATTTCCAGCTTTCGCCTGACCGCCAGCATATTATTTTGCGATGCCGGCTGCCCTTGCGCGGGGCGGGCGGGGCAACCCCGGAACAGATTGAGGATGTTGTCGATGTCCTCCTGGGTCAGTGCGAGCAGGCCGCCCCCATTTTATGCCAGCTTGTCTATGGCAAGGTACCTGAAGATATTTCTGCGACCGCTCTTGCAATGACACCGGCAATGGGCGAAGCCTGAAAATTTTTCAAACCCCCTTCTGCCTTTCCCGATATTTTATGATAGACTAGCCCCGTGATGCGGCACTATCGCATCCATGCGGCAAGGAGCAAGGGATAAAATGCAAAATATTTGTCTGATAGGGTGCGGAAAAATGGGCAGTGCCATGCTGGCAGGCTGGCAAAAGGATGCCCGTTTATCGGCTGAATTTCATGTGATAGAGCCGCATTTATCTGCCCCCGAGCCTGGCAGGGAAAACAGCTATTTTTATGCCGATATCGCTGCCTTGCCATCTGGTTATTGCGCGGATCTGGTAGTGTTGGCGGTCAAGCCGCAAATGATGGCAGAGGTGCTGGCACAAGCAAAATCCATCAAAGGGGACAGGACAAGCTGGCTATCCATCGCTGCCGGCCTGTCCACGCAAAAATTATCGGCAATGCTGGATGGCGAGAAAAAATTATTACGCGCCATGCCCAATACGCCGGCAGCAATCGCGATGGGCATTACCGCTTTATTTGCCTGTGCAGATGTGCCGCCCGAAATGTGTGCATTATCCGAACGCCTGCTTCGTGCCTGTGGCGAGGTTGTCCGGCTCGATGAGGAAAAATTAATGGATGCGGTCACCGCCCTGTCCGGGTCGGGCCCTGCTTATGTATTTTTGCTGGCAGAAGCGATGGCAGCGGCCGGTACACGCCTTGGCCTGCCTAAAGATATGGCGATGCAGCTGGCCATCCAAACCATCAGAGGGGCAGGCGCGCTGATGGCCGCAGATGATAGCCCGCCCGCCATTTTGCGCGAAAATGTCACCTCCAAGGGCGGGACGACTGCTGCGGCTTTATCTGTATTAATGGCAGATGACGGTATGGCAAGGCTGATGGACGAGGCGTTAGAGGCCGCTGCCAGACGCGCAGCAGAGCTGGATGCACAAGGGTAGGTCTCAAATAGCACAGATAGCGGATCACCGGAATAGACGGGCATTCTTGCTTTATGGCCATTTCCGCCCCATATCATAGGGATGACAGCCAGATAAAGAGAAGCAAAATGACAGAAGCTATGGCAGATAAAAAGGCAATGCTGGCAGGGTTGCACGAGGTATTATGGACAGCACTTGGCAGCCATGATTATCGCCTGATCCGTCTGGAAAATCTGGCAGAGGCGGCCGGGATAAGCCCGCAACAGGCTGTGCTGGTGGCCGGTTCTGTTGACCGCGTTCTGCTCAGTGCAATAGAGGCGATAGACGAGGCTGTCCTTGTTCAATCTGCGACGGATTTTGGCGAGGATGAAAGCGCTACTGTTCATGAAAAATTGCTGGAAGGGCTGGTGCAAAGATTTGAAGCCTATAGTGACAAACGCCCTGCCTTGCAGACCATTGCCAGAGCCTGTCCCGGCCATCCGGCATTGGCGATGATGTTATCGGCCAATTTATATCACTATATCGACCGGCTGTTATATATCTGCGGAGATACCGAACGGAGTTTTCGCCGCATGGCGCGTATCAAGGGGGTCTGTGCGGTGGCGGTAAAAGCTGGGGCAAGCTGGCAGCGCGATGATAGCCCGGATTTATCCAGGACAATGAAGGTTTTGGACAGGGATTTGAAAACCGCAGCAGAATGGGCTGTCAGCTTGCGACTATTATCCGTTCAGGAAGGCGGGGCAGAAGAAGATGATCACCTTTGATGATTTTTTAAAAGTTGATATTCGGGTCGGGCGTATTATCGAGGTAGAGGCGTTTCCCGAAGCCAGAAAGCCTGCCTGGAAATTGAAAATTGATTTTGGCAGCGATATCGGGGTAAAAAAATCCTCTGCCCAAATCACCGATCTTTATGACGCAGAAAGCTTGCTTGGTCGGCAAATATTGGCAGTGGTTAATTTCCCGCCCCGCCAGATTGGCCCTTTTATGTCTGAAGTGCTGACCCTAGGCGTAAGTGATGCGGCCGGCGCGATTGTCCTGATCAAACCTGATAACGAGGTTAAAGAGGGCGCACGCCTGCATTAGGTGCGAGGTATAAACGGCACGCCCCTAGACAGGCAGCTGAACAATAATACGCAAACCGCCAAGCGGGCTTTCATCCAGCGTGATTTCTCCGCCATGGCCAAGGATGATATCGCTGGCGATGGCCAGACCCAGCCCGGTGCCCCCGGTAGAACGATTGCGCGACCCCTCCAGCCGAACAAAGGGGCGCAAGGCATCAGCACGAAATTCCGGCTCAATGCCCGGCCCATTATCATCGATAAAAATAAAGATATTATCATTGCGGGTCTTTACCCGAATTTCTGCGCGTTTGGCATAGCGCATGGCATTGCCTATCAGATTGTCGAGCGCGCGGCGCATCGCTTGCGGGCGCATGGCCAGACTGGGTATCGCACTGTCTGGCGGGTCAAATGCGATACGCCCGGAGGCGGTGCGTTCATACTGGCTGATAATCTGGCGCAGCAGATCCGGAATACTGCCCGTTTTGGCGCTTTCCTCACCTTCGCCTCTGGCAAAGGCCAGATAGCCATCGATCATTTGCTCCAGCTCTATGATGTCTTCTTCCAGCGCGTCTGTCTCAGCTGTTTTTGGCATTAACGCCATTTGCAGCCGCATACGCGTAAGGGGGGTGCGTAAATCATGGCTGACCCCGGCCAGCATCGCGGTTCGCTCGGATATCTGGCGGTTAATGCGGTGACGCATCGCCTGAAAAGCCCGGCCAGCCAGACGAACCTCTCTTGCGCCGGAGAGCTGCCAGGCATCGGTTTCGCGCCCCAGCCCCAGCTGTCTGGCGGCATGGGCCAGCTGGCGAATAGGCCGGACTTGCGCGCGCATAAATACCAGCGCAATCGAAAACAAGATAATGGAAGTGCCGATTGTCCAGCCTAAAAATGTCCAGCCTGTTGAGCTGATAATGCGCTTGCGCCCGGCCAGAATATGCAAAACCCCGTTTGCCAGCTGGATATGAATAGCGATTTCATCCTCGCTATTATCCAAATCCAGAGAGAAGGGAAAATCAAGCCGCCCGCGCAATGTGCTGGTCAGGGATAATTCAGCATAGCTTTCCGGCTCGGATTTCAGGGCGTCTGCGGACAGGATTTCTGATGGTGAAAAAGACAGCTTGAAGCCAAAATAGCGCAAGGCCATTTTTTGCAGTTCTGGCAATTCCTCTTGTGTAAACTGGGCGCCCGCCTGTGTGACCAGCAGCTGGATTTCCCCGGAAAGGCTGTTGGCCATTTGCCGTGTAACCGAATCCCAATGCCGTTCATAAAAGATAAAGACTGTAACAATTTGCACCAGAATCATCGGGATCAATATGATGCCCAGCATTCTGCCGAAAAGAGTCTTTGGCATATAATTTCGTAACTGCATAAATTCTCTGCCAGGATTATCGGTTAGCGGATTATAGCATTATCCTATCCAACTATGTCAGGCCAGGATAGCCATACGGACAGCTTCAGGCAAAACCCTAATTTGTGCGCAATAGCCATCCTTTGCCTCTGCTGGTTTGCAAATAGACAGGAAAGCGCGGATCGGCTTCCAGCTTGGTGCGCAAACGGGCTACGGCCACATCAATAGAGCGGCCTTTCATGCGCCCGTTAAGCTGGGCAGAAATATCGTCGCGTGATAGCACCTGATTAGGGGTGGCGGCAAAACAGCTTAATAAATCCTGCTCGGCTGTGGTGATATGCACACGCTGGCCAGTCTCGGTCAAAATATGGCTGTCACAATCAAAGGTGAACGCCCCGAATTTTACCAGCCCGGTTGCGGTTTGCTGCGCCTGCCTGTCCAAAATGCGCTGGATGCGTAAAATCAGCTCGCGCGGCTCAAACGGTTTGGCGATATAGTCATCTGCCCCGACCTCCAGCCCGCCTATTCTGTCCGCTGTCTCGTTCATAGCGGTTAAAAACAATGCCGGAACAGACGAAGCCTTGCGGATATCGGCCAGCAATTCCAGGCCGGTTTCACCGGGCATCATCACATCTATGACCAGCAAATCAAATTGCATATTTTTCAGTATATTACGGGCTTGTGCCGCGCTTTCCGCCCCGCTTACCAAAAAGCCGCTTTCCTGCAGAAAACGGCTTAGCAAATCGCGTAAACGTGCATCATCATCAACTACCAGAATATGCGGGGCGTTATCATGCATCATTCAAATAAGTCCGGATAGCGGGCTTGCAGGGCAGCGCGTTCATCCTCATTGATCAAATTGGCCAGTACATCCTGAAAGCCGGCCACCGCTTCGCCGCCACATACACTAAAGGCTGCTGCAAATCTTTTACATTGCAAATCGGTTAGCCGCTCTTCAAGATCAAGGCCTTTATCGGTGAGGGATAACAGACGCTGGCGTTTGTCGCGCGCGCCCTGTTCCTGATGAATATAGCCTTCTGCTACAAGATACGAGAGAACGCGCGACAGGCTCTGTTTGGTAATTTTCAAAATGGTTAGTAGATCGCTGACTGTCATATTGGGCTGGCGGCCAACAAAATAAATGACCCGGTGATGCGCGCGCCCCATACCCAGCTCTGCCAGCACATCATCTGCCTCGCCGGTAAAGTCGCGATAGGCAAAAAACATCAGCTCGATGCCCCGGCGCAAATCCTGTTTGCGCAAATACAAACCCTTTTGCGGGCGGGCAGGAATTTTATTTGAAAGATTTATGTCAGTCATGTTGACCAATAATAATGGTACTGCTAAAAAAATAAAGATTTTTGACGAAAATTATTCTAAATCCATGATTTTCGACAGATTGAAACAAATTCGCGCCTTTCACCCTATCACAGCTTGAAAGGGCGCGCTTTAATAAAAACTTTTTTGGAGAGCGCGATGAGCCTAATTCCATTTGATGATCGTGATGGCTTTATCTGGATGAATGGAGAGATGGTATCCTGGCGGGATGCCAAAACCCATACATTGACCCATGCCTTGCATTATGCCTCGCAAGTGTTTGAGGGCGAGCGCGCTTATGGCGGTAAAATCTTTAAATCCAGAGCCCATACAGAACGGTTGCGGGCTTCCTGTCGCTATCTGGATTTTGATCTGCCTGTCAGTGATGAGGAAATGGATCGCCTGAAAGACGAGGTGTTGAAAGCCAATAATATTATCGATGGCTATGTGCGTGCCTTTTGCTGGCGCGGATCCGAGATGATGGCGATTTCTGCTCAGCAGACCAAAATTCATCTGGCGATCGCTGCCTGGCAATGGCCAAGCTATTTTGACCCTGAAACCAAGATGAAAGGCATTACGTTGGATGTGTCGAGCTGGCGCCGCCCATCGCCGCAATCCGCGCCGGTTCATGCCAAGGCAGCTGGGCTATATACCATCTGTACCTTGTCCAAGCATAATGCCGAAAAACACGGCTTTCAGGACTCGCTGATGCTGGATTATCGTGGGTATATTGCCGAAGCTACGGGGGCAAATGTGTTTTTCCTGATGGAAGATGGCAAGCTGCATACCCCGCTGGCCGATTGTTTCCTGAACGGTATTACCCGCCAAACCATTATTGAAATGGCAAAGGAAAAAGGCATAGAGGTGGTAGAGCGTCATATTGAGCTAAAGGAACTGGCCAATGTAAAGGAATGTTTCCTGACAGGTACCGCTGCTGAAGTCACCCCTGTTTCACAAATTGGCGATTATCATTTCACGCCGGATGCGCTGACACGCGATTTTGTGCAAGGCTATTCTGATCTGGTAAATAATCACGCCTGAGGCGTTTGCCAGTAAAACAAGAAAAGCCGGTGATCAGATAGAGGCACGCATTAATAGCGTGCCTTTATTTTTTGAAATGCGGAATGCTGGCCTGAAAATAGGCCAGCCCTGTTTGTATTGTCAAAATGGCAGAAATCCATAACAGAATAATGCCTGCATTATCCAGCCAGATAAATTGCGGAAAGGCTGGTACAGCTATCAGCACGCCAAGTGCGGTCATCTGAATGGCGGTTTTCCATTTTGCTGCCAGCGATACAGGCACAACTACCTTTGCCCCGGCCAGATATTCGCGCAAGCCCGAGACCAGAAATTCACGAAACAGAATGATAAGGGCTGGTACAAGAAAAAGGACATCTGCGCCGCGTTGCGCGGCAAAGGCGATAAGACAGGCAGCTATCAGCAGCTTGTCCGCGATGGGGTCGAGCATTCGCCCCACCGACGAGACAATATTCAGCCGCCGTGCCATCCAGCCATCCAGCCAGTCACTAAAGCCGGCAAAACAAAACAGGCCAAGTGCCAGCGCGCCCAGAAAGGCCGATGGTGGCTGCCATAAAATGGCAGCTATCACAGGCGCAAGAACAATGCGTATCAGGGTGATAACATTGGGCAGATTATTCAGCATAGCTTTTCCGGCTCATCTGGTTGTTGCAACATATTGCACTATCACTATATCGCGCATTATTGCGCTTATCCCTTCTAGTTTTAATCGGGGTAAGCAATGGCGTCCAGTAAACAAACCGATAAAGGGGGCGCTATTTTTATCCTTTTGAACCGAAAACAGGTTTTTTGCCGGAAATAAAAACCAACAGGCCTGCGAAGGGTTACGCACCCGCCTGGTGAAACCAGTCATAGATGCGACGGGCAATGGCCTGGGATATACCCTCTACAGCGGCCAGATCGCGCACCCCTGCACGGGACACCGCCCGGGCAGAACCAAAATGGGCCAGCAAGGCTTTTTTGCGTCTAGCACCAATGCCCGGGACATTATCCAGCGGCGAGCTGAGGGCTTGTTTTGTACGTTTCGCACGATGGGTACCGATGGCAAAACGATGCGACTCATCGCGCAGCCGCTGCAAGAAATGCATGGCCGGGCTGTCCATTGGCAGGGTAAAGCTGTCTTGCCCGCGTATATGGAATTGCTCTTTGCCTGCATTGCGATCCGGGCCTTTGGAAATAGCGACAATCGCTATATCCTCCAGCCCAAGCTCATCCATTACCTCATGCACGGCATTTAACTGGCCGCGTCCGCCATCTATCAGTAACAGATCTGGCCAGCTGGTAAGCTGGCGGTCAGGGTCTTCTTTTAGGGCGCGTTCAAATCGGCGGAAAATCATCTGGCGCATCATGGCAAAATCATCCCCGTCGCCGGCGGCATATTTGCCTTCGGATTTCATATTGAATTTGCGATAGGCAGATTTGATAAAGCCTTCGCGGCCGGCCACCACCATCGCGCCAATAGCATGAGCCCCCTGGATATGGGAATTATCATAAATCTCTATTCGTTCAGGGGGGGATTCCAGACTAAAGGTTTCCGCTAACTGACCTAGCAGACGGATTTGCGAGGCTGAATCTGCCTGATGACGGGCAAGCGCCTCTTCGGCATTTTTCATCGCATTGGCCATCAGCTGGCGCCGGGTGCCGCGCTGGGGGGTGCTAATCTCTATTTTGCGCTCGGCAATTTTGGACAAGGCATCTGCCAGCAATGCGGTTTGTGCAGGCTGGGCAGAGACCAGAATTTTTGCCGGTGGTATACGCTCATCATAAAATTGGCCGATAAAGGCAGCCAGAACATCGGCTGTTTCTGCCTCCGCCTCATGTTTGGGAAAATAGGCAGCATTGCCAAAATTGGTATCCGAACGGATAAAGAAAATCTGTACACAAGATTGCCCGCCTGAACGATGCAGGGCAATGATATCGGCATCGCCCAGCCCATCTGTATTGATATCCTGATTGGCCTGAATAGCGGTCAAGGCGCGAATACGGTTGCGCCAGATAGCCGCTGTTTCAAAATCCAGCTCATCTGATGCGTCCTGCATGGCTGTGGCATATTCACGCTGGATGGCAGCGGACTGGCCAGATAAAAATTTCTGTGCGGCGGCGACCTGCCGGTCATAATCGGCCACACTGACCATACCCACACAAGGGGCTGTACAGCGCTTGATCTGATATTGCAAACAGGGGCGCGAGCGGGCGTCATAATAGCTGTCACTGCAATTTCTTAGCAAAAAGGCACGCGAGAGCGAGGACAAGGTTCGGTTGACCGCCCCGGCTGAGGCAAAAGGGCCAAAATACTGACCCTTGCGTCTTTGTGCGCCGCGATGCTTGGTCATTTGCGGATAGTCATGGTCGCCGGTAATCAGGATATAGGCAAAGCTTTTGTCATCTTTGAGCAGGATATTAAAGCGTGGCCGGTGCTGTTTAATTAGATTGGATTCCAGCAACAGGGCTTCTACTTCGGAATTGGTGACAGTGATTTCCAATTTTCGGGTCAGGGCGACCATTTGCATCAGGCGGGTGGATAATCTGTTGGGCTGGGTATAGCTGGTTACCCGCCTGGCCAGATGGCGTGCCTTGCCAACATATAAACAATTATCCGCTGCATCAAACATCCGATAGACGCCTGGCTGATGGGGCAGGGTTTTTATTTTGGATTTTAAAAAAGCCAGCCCCTTGGCAAAATCCGGCTCAGCTGCCATTTCCGGCCTTTCATCCGAAACAGCCTCTGCGGGGGCGTCTTTTTTTATTTGGTCAGGGCTCATAAAAATTAATCTGGTCTGTTTGTACCGCAGAAGCAAGAGGCAAGCGTGAACCCGCATCGGCCTTCCACCACCCTGGATAAAGAATCACAGGGGTGAATCGCGAAAATTTTCAAAAAAAGAACGGGAATTTTTATCCCCTCAGCCTGTGGATAAGCTTGTGTATTAATTTGCCATTTGCGGCTGAGAGGCGCAGAATTCCGTAAGTTTTACAAAAATGCCTAATTCTTAGGCAGTTTAAAAATTATCAATAAAAACAATATTTTATATAAAATCAATGGGTAATTTATTCTTTTTTTTATAGCCTTCCCCTCTCTTTTGCCCGGATTATGGCAGATTAATGTCAGATGTGTACAACTATATGGTGCCTAACAGGCTCTCCAGGCTGAGGAAACACAGATAAAATCCAATGAAAACAAACCCCCATCTGGCTGTAATTGGCCTGTCCCGATAACTGAAGACAAGCAGGATGAGCGATATGGCAAGCAGAAAAATAACCGGTAATACAACTATCTGAAAATCGATTACAAGGCTGCCAGCCAGCCCCGCCCCGCCAAGTGCAATAAGTAAATTAAATAAATTCGAGCCCATCACATTGCCAAGCGCAATATCATTTCTTTTATGCAAAATGCTGGCGGCAACCGAAATGATTTCTGGCAAGGAGGTACCAATCGCGATAATGGTCAGGCCGATAAAGGCCTCGCTCCAGCCAGACAGACGTGCCAGTTCAATTCCGCCCTCGACAAACAGATCCGCGCCAAAAACAAGGGCAAGAATACCGCCAATTGTAAAGAAAAGAGCGGTTTTCCAGGAGCGTTTTTCGCCCGTCTCATCCAGTGCCGGATCTGTTTTCTGCCCTTTTAAGATATGCATCAGATACCCGATATAGGCGCCTATCAGGACAAGGCTGATAATAATCCCCACCGTTCCAGCATAGAGGCCAAAAAAGATCGCAAATATAATAAAGAAGGTCACCAGAAGCAGGAATTTTAAATCCCATCTGGTAAGATTGTCACTGGTGATGACAGGGGCAGCCAGTGCGCCCATGCCCAGCACCAGCAGGCTGTTCGCCAGATTTGATCCCAGCACATTTCCCCAGGCAATCGCCGGGCTGTTCTGCAGTACCGCATTTACCGATACCAGCAATTCCGGGGCAGAGGTTCCGCCAGCGATGATGACAAAGGCGATGATGCGTGCCGGAATATTAAATCGTTCTGCCAGCCCGATTGTACCGGGAATAAGGATAGCCCCGCCCCCTAATAGCAATGCTAGTCCGCAAAAAATAATGAACAGGCTGGTCAGCATCCTATCGCGCCTTTTAACAAAGAAAAGCAGAGGCAAAATTGCGAGCAAATCCTAACGGCTTTACCCTGAAGGTTCAATGCGCATCTTGCGTATCAAGGCAAAAATAAGGAGAGACAGAGATGGAACATAATCCTGTTGTATGGTTCGAAATCTATGTAGAGGATATGGCACGTGCCAAAGCCTTTAATGAAGAGCTGCTGAATACAGAGCTGGAAGAGGCGAAAATGGACGGGCTGGAGATGTGGATATTTCCGCATGATATCGAAAAAACCGGGGCGACAGGCGCGCTGGTGCTCCATGAAATGCGCCCGCCCAATCTGCATGGCACGCTGGTCTATTTTTCGGTGCCGGATTGCGGGGAAAGGCAAAGCTGGGCAGAGGCAAAAAACAGATCCGTTTATGTCCCAAAAACCGATATTGGCGAGCATGGATTTATCGCCATTATTGGCGATAGCGAGGGCAATAGTATCGGCCTGCACTCAATGGTCTGATAAAAGCGGTTTTTGCTGCCGCATGAATGGGTAAAGGCACGGGCTCTGCTGCAAGCCCTAGCGGCGTGGCCGGCGGCCGGATGGCGGCTGGACAGGTGCGTCTATTTCAGCCTTGCTGGTGAAAGATTTTTTAATGGTGGCCGGCATACCCGGTGCATCCAGCCCCAGCTCTTTGGCCTCCAGCCGCTTAATCTCATCGCGCAGGCGGGCTGCCTCTTCAAATTCCAGATTAGCGGCCGCTTCGCGCATCTTGCCTTCAAATTCGGCAATGATGGTTTTAATATCCTTGCCAACCAGTGTCTCGCCTGCCCCGGCCTTGACATTGACATGGTCAGCGCGCTCGTAAACAGAATCCAGAATATCGGCGATATCCTTTTTAATGGTTTGCGGGGTAATGCCATGGGCATCATTCCATTCCTGCTGTCTGGTACGGCGGCGTTCGGTTTCATCCAGCGCATAGCGCATGGAATCAGTGATTTTATCGGCATAGAGAATAACCCGGCCTTCGGCATTTCGTGCCGCCCGGCCGATGGTCTGGATAAGCGAGGTGCGCGAGCGTAAATAGCCCTCCTTATCGGCATCCAAAATCCCGACCAGCGCACATTCCGGAATATCCAGCCCTTCGCGCAGCAGGTTAATGCCTATCAGCACATCAAATACCCCCAGCCGCAAATCGCGGATAATTTCAATCCGCTCCAGCGTATCTACATCGGAATGGACATAGCGCACCTTGATGCCGGCCTCATGCATATATTCTGTGAGGGCTTCGGCCATCTTCTTGGTCAGGGTGGTGACCAGAACACGGGTGCCATTTTCGGCTGCCTCGCGGCATTCTGCGATAATATCATCGACTTGTGTTTCGGTCGGCCGGACAATACAGACCGGATCAATCAGGCCGGTCGGGCGGACGATTTGTTCGGTAAAGACGCCGCCGGTGCGTTCCAGCTCCCAATTGCCGGGCGTGGCAGATACATAAATGGTTTGCGGGCGGAACTGCTCCCACTCCTCGAATTTCAGCGGCCGGTTATCCAGACAGGAAGGCAGGCGAAACCCATATTCGGATAGCGTGCTTTTGCGGGCAAAATCACCCTTATACATAGCCCCGATTTGCGGGACGGTAACATGGCTTTCATCAATGATCAGCAACGCATTTTCCGGCAGATATTCAAACAGGGTCGGGGGCGGCTCGCCAGCGCCTCTGCCAGATAGATAGCGCGAATAATTTTCAATGCCGTTACAGCTGCCGGTTGCCTCTATCATCTCCAGATCAAATTGGGTGCGCTGTTGCAAACGCTGGGCTTCCAGCAATTTGCCAGCCGCTTCAAATTCAGCCAGACGGCCGGTCAGCTCTGTGCCAATCAGCTTGACCGCCTGTTGCAGGGTCGGTCGCGGGGTCACATAGTGGGAATTGGCAAAGATGGTAATTTTGTCCAGCCGGGCGGTTTTCTCGCCTGTCAGCGGATCAAATTCCCATATCTCTTCTATTTCATCGCCAAACAGGCTGACCCGCCAGGCCCGGTCTTCCAGATGGGCTGGAAAGATTTCGACATTATCGCCGCGCACGCGAAAGCTGCCGCGCACAAAATTCAGATCATTGCGCCGATATTGCAATTCGGTCAGATTGCGGAGCAGGGTTTGCCGCTCAATCTCGTCTTCTATGGCCAGACGCAAGGTCATGGTGGAATAGGTTTCCACTGACCCGATACCATAGATACAGGACACTGATGCAACAATGATGACATCATCGCGTTCCAAAAGGGCACGGGTAGCCGAATGTCGCATCCTGTCTATCTGCTCATTGATCGAGCTTTCCTTTTCGATATAGAGATCAGAGCGCGGCACATAGGCTTCCGGCTGATAATAATCATAGTAAGAGACAAAATATTCCACTGCATTATCGGGAAACAGGGCTTTCATCTCGCCATAAAGCTGGGCTGCCAGCGTTTTGTTCGGCGCCAGAATAAGAGCCGGGCGCCTGGCCTGTTCAATCACATGGGCAATGGTAAAGGTTTTGCCAGAGCCGGTTACGCCTAACAGAACCTGATCGCGCTCGCCTTCTGCGATACCGGCCGATAGCTCGGTTATGGCGGCAGGCTGATCGCCATTGGGTGCAAATTCCGATGACAGATGATAGTCAGCCGGCAGGGGCTGCCGGTCAGTCAGGATGTTTTCGCGTTGAAGGATATCTGCAGAGCTGTCCATGCCAAACAAGATAGTGCGGGTAAGACAAAATGGGAAGAGGGGGGATTGAGATGGAGGCGTTAACGGCCATCCAGAGGAGGGTGTTCCAGTACCTTTTCGAATATTATCTTCCCCTCTTTACATACCGGGTCTGTCAGGCGTATTTTGGCACGGGTGACAGGCGTGATATTGCCTGTTATCCAGTGTAATTTTTTACCTTTGCTGTTTATTTAAGGAATATGATGATGCTTGCTACCCGCCTGTCTGCGATAAAGCCGTCCCCGACCATTGCTGTTTCCAATATGGCCGCTGAAATGAAAGCCGCTGGCAAGGATGTCATCGGGCTGGGCGCGGGCGAGCCGGATTTTGATACGCCCGATCATGTAAAGGAAGCTGCTATCAAGGCGATAAAAGACGGCAAAACCAAATATACGGCTGTGGACGGGATTGTTGAGCTGAAACAGGCGATTGTCGATAAATTTGCCCGGGAAAACAATATTACCTGCAGCCGCGATATGGTCACGGTGGGTACAGGCGGCAAGCAGATTTTGTATAACGCGCTGATGGCCACACTGGATGGGGGGGACGAGGTATTAATTCCTGCCCCTTACTGGGTCTCCTATCCCGATATGGTGTTGCTGGCAGGTGGCACGCCTGTCACTGTTGCCTGTCCTGAAAAAGACGGGTTCAAGCTGACCGCTGCCGCGCTGGAAGCGGCCATTACGCCAAAGACAAAATGGCTTATCCTGAACAGCCCGTCCAACCCGACAGGGGCAGCTTATACAGGTGATGATTTGCGCGCGCTGGCAGAAATATTGCGCGCCCATCCCCATGTCTATGTGATGGTCGATGATATGTATGAACATCTGGTCTATGACGGGTTTCAATTTGCCACTATGGCCGAAATTGCCCCGGATTTACAGGATAGAATTTTAACCATTAATGGCGTGTCCAAAGCCTATTGCATGACCGGCTGGCGTATTGGCTATGCGACCGGCCCGCAAGCCCTGATAAAGGCGATGGCAAAGATACAGTCGCAATCCACCTCTAATCCGAATTCGATTGCCCAATGGGCAGCGGTTGCCGCACTGAACGGGCCGCTGGATTTTATGGCGGATAATCTGGTGCATTTTGCCGCCAGGCGCCAGCTGGTCACCTCCAGCCTGAACCAGATTGAAGGCTTGCGCTGTTTTGTGCCGGAAGGGGCGTTTTATGTCTATCCCTCCTGTGAGGGGCTGATTGGGCGCAAGACCCCGGATGGCAAGGTAATTGAAAATGACAGTGATTTTGTGTCCTATCTGCTGGCCAGCCAGGGGGTGGCTGCGGTGCAAGGGGTGGCCTTTGGGCTGGAGCCCTATTTCCGTATTTCCTATGCCACCAGTACCGAAGCGCTGGAAGATGCGATGGGGCGGATAGCAAGGGCCTGTAACCAGCTGGGGTAGGGGCAGGTCATTGAAGGTTTGGCAGATTTCGCCAATAACCAGATTTTAAGAAATAAGAGCAAAGGCCGGTTTCATATCGAAGCCGGCCTTGCCTTGTTTTAGCCGTAAAGCTGTGGAAAATTTTATTCTGACAATTATATTACGGGTGAAAAAGGGGCAGAGGTCAGGCAAAAATATCACGCAATAGCGGAGGCGACATATGTTTATCAAGGCGCATAAGAGCTGGGCAATTTCAGAACATCACGCAACAGATGAGGCCATCTATCTGAATCGTCGGCAATTGCTGGCAAAAATGGGCATGGCGGGGGCAGGGATTGCTGCCAGCCAGCTGCCTTTTTCGGGGGCGATGGCCGCACCCATTACCGGCTTTCCTGCCCCGCGCAATGACGCCTATCAGCTGGACAGGCCGCTGACCATGGAAGAAGAGGCGACCACCTATACTAATTTTTATGAATTTGGCTCGTCGAAAAATATCTGGCGCAAGGCACAAAAGCTGGTCACAGACCCCTGGATGGTGACCATAGACGGGCTGGTCGAAGAGGTGATGGTGCTGGATGCGGCCGATCTGATCAAAAAAATGGGCAGCCAGGAAGAACGGCTTTATCGTCATCGCTGTGTGGAAGCCTGGGCAATGGCAGTGCCCTGGACAGGGGTTGCGATGGCTGAATTGGTGCGCCTGGCCCAGCCGAAGCCGGAGGCAAAATTCATCCGCATGGAAACCTTTCATAATCCGTCTGTTGCGCCCGGCCAGCGACAAAGCTGGTATCCATGGCCCTATGTTGAAGGGGTAACCATCGAAGAGGCGATGAATGAGCTGGCCTTTATTGCGACGGGAATGTATGGCAAGGGGCTGGAGAAACAAAATGGCGCCCCTTTACGCTGTGTCCTGCCCTGGAAATATGGCTTTAAGGGCATTAAATCTATCGTCAAATTTACCTTTACCGATGAACGGCCGATCAGTTTCTGGGAAGAACTGGCGAGCAATGAATATGGTTTTTGGGCAAATGTAAATCCTGCCATAGACCATCCGCGCTGGTCGCAAGCCACCGAGCGGATGCTGGGCACGAATGAGCGGGTGCCAACCTTGCTCTATAATGGCTATGGTGAACAGGTTGCCAGCCTCTATCAGGATAAGGCCGATCTGGGAGACAAGCTCTATCGCTAGGGGTGTATTGCTAACCCGGTTTTACCCCGAAAAAAGCGTGGATTTGTGACGCGATTTTAGCGCGCTCATCCAGAATGGCCATCTTCTTTGGCAGGGCTGTTTTGCCAGATAAAATATCGTCCAGCCGCAGGATATGGCCTCGCTCTTCCATCATTTGGTGAAAAGTTGCAATGCGACCTGTTTCCTCAGCCAGATGAATGGTCAGGACAGGCTTGCCGGTAATACAGGCTTCGCTGATCATATTTACAGAATCCGAGGTCACGGCCAGAATATCGGCCAGTCCCAGCACGCCCGGATAGGGGTTATCGCCCTTGCCATCCCAAATCTGATGGGCGGTGGTGCCAAGCTGGTCAGAAAGGCCACGTAAATGGCGTTTGGGGGTGCGCCGTGAGGGCAGGATAATCAGACTGCCGCCTGTTTTTTCCGCCAGAGCGGTAAGCTGGTCTGCCAGACGTAAAAACGCCTCTTTGCCGGCCTTGTAGCGGCTGTTATTACCGCCAAGCATTACTGCTATTATCGGTTTTTTATGCTTTTTTATCTCGGTTGGCAGCTCGGCACTGGCTTCGGCTATCTCTTCCGGGCTAAGGCGGTTGAGGGCGCCCATCGTTACCAGCAGATTATCGTGAAACTGGCTACCCGTGCGCTGGGCAACGGCAATATGATCATGGGCCGGGGTGATGAGCAGATCAAAATAGCGCGGGGCAATATGGGGATCCTGAATATGAATGGTGCGCGTCTGGCCACGCGACAGGCGCTTTACCCCGATAGAAATGCCCGCCATACGCTTGCCACAGGTAATTAACAGATCTGGCCAAATTCCGGCCTTTAGCCAGTCTGGCTTGCGCCCCATGGTAAGCTGCCATCCGGGTATCGCGGCCAGTGCCGGAAACATCCGCAAAAGCGGTGTAGGAACAGCGCGGATATCCTCGCCATCTATATCCAGTGCCCGCAATAGTGCCAGGCACTGGCTGACCATCCCCATAGTGCCATCGGATATCACCCAGCATCGCCCCGGCCAGCCATCAAAAACCCGCTCTTCGGCATCCTGTTTTTCCAGCAGGCGTGAAATCAGGGGATTGAGCGGATCGTCCCGTACAATGCCGGGATGAAGCGGCGGCGGCTTGGAAGACGAAACAGGATGAGAGGAGGGGCGTTTACCAGTCGGCATGGGGCAAATTCTCTATTAGGGAAAGACTTTAATCAATTATTTCATTTTTTTGTAATAATCTTGCTTTATTCCGTGTAAAAATATGGTATCTTTAATCTTCCTCACCATGATTTAAGCAAAGATCAATTTTTGGCAGTATAAAAGATTATGTCTAAAAAGTTCAAACTTGATTCTGTTGATAAGCAAATTTTGCATGATCTGCAACAAAATGGCCGGATGACCAATGTGGAACTGGCACAAAATGCCGGTATTTCTGCCCCGCCCTGTCTGCGGCGTGTAAGAGCGCTGGAAGATGCCCATATCATTAAGGGCTATCATGCCGATATCGACCCCGAAGCGCTGGGCTATACTGTCACCATTTTTGCCTTTGTTGGCCTGACCAGCCAGGCGGAAACAGATCTTCAGGAATTTGAAGCGCTGGTTAGCAGCTGGGATATGGTGCGCGAATGTAATATGCTGATGGGGGAGACAGATTTTTTGCTGAAGATTGTTGCCCATGACTGGGATGATTTTCAGCGTTTCCTTACTACCAAACTAACGCCTGCTCCCAATGTCAGCCATGTGAAAACCGCTCTTTCTATCCGCTCGCGCAAAAATTTGCCAGGCGTGCCAATCGCGCTCTAGCAGGTAGCAGAGACGCTGGAATAGCTGGTAATAATATATCGATAGCAGGCCTGACCTAGAGATCCGCATCACTTATCAGGCTGATAGACACAATCTCGTAAGGGTGGGGCCCGCGCGGGGTTTGTACCTCAACTGAATCCCCCTCAGTCTTGCCTATCAGAGCTCTGGCAATAGGCGAGGAGGTCGAGATCATGTGGCGCGAGATATCCGCCTCATAGGGCCCGACAATGATATAGGTAGACTCCGCATCGGTTTCTTCATCCGCGATAACCACCTTTGTGCCAAAGGTCACGGTCTTGCCGGTTAGCCGGCTCATATCCACCACCTCGGCGCGGCTGGTTACATCCTCCAGCTCGGTAATACGGCCTTCGATAAAGGACTGGCGTTCGCGCGCGGCATGATATTCGGCATTTTCCGAAAGGTCGCCATGTTCACGGGCATCGGCAATGGCGCGAATAACCGCTTGCCGTTCAACCGATTTTAAATTTGTCAGCTCTGCTTTGAGCTTATCAAGGCCAAGCTGGGTAAAGGGAATCTTTTCCATTATCGATCCTGTGTTTCTCATCCCTTATGTGGGGATGGGTCACATTTGTTTCAAGACTATCTTAAAAGGCTACGCTAATTCTGGCCTGTTTGGCAAATAATCTTGAATGGATTTTACACCCAATTTGTCCTCTTTCATGCTTTTAATCGCCGCAACAGCAGCCCGGCTGCCTGAAACAGTGGTGTAATATGGAATATTATTTTTCAATGCCGTTTGACGCAGGGAAAAACTGTCACGAATAGCCGGTGCGCCTTGCGCGGTATTCATGACCAGCGAAATCTGGTTGGACAGCATGGCATCTACTGCATGGGGTCTGCCTTCCATCACCTTGTTAATGCGCTTGGCCGGTACGCCGGCAGCGTTCAGCGCATCGGTTGTTCCGCCAGTGGCCAGAATTTCAAAACCCATTACCGATAAATCCCGGCAAATCGGAATAAAGGCCGCCTTATCTGCGTCTTTAACTGAAATAAAGACAATGCCTTCCAGCGGCAGAACCGTGCTGGCGGCCAGCTGGCTTTTTCCAAAAGCGCGGCCAAAATCATTATCGATGCCCATCACCTCGCCTGTGGATTTCATCTCAGGGCCCAGGAATACATCCACGCCCGGGAAGCGCGAGAAAGGAAAGACAGCTTCCTTAACCGCGACATGAGAAAGCGGTGCGGTCAGCAACTGGAAGTCTGCCAGCTTTGCCCCGGCCATCAGACGGGCGGCAATTTTAGCAACTGCATTGCCGGTGGCCTTGGCCACAAAAGGCACGGTACGGCTGCCTCTGGGGTTTACTTCCAACAGATAAACCACTTCATCCTTTACCGCGAATTGTACATTCATCAGGCCAACGACCTGCAAGGCATGGGCAAGGGCTTTGGTTTGTTCCCTGATTTTATCTAGCACGCCCTCTGACAGGTTTTGCGGCGGCAAAATACAGGCACTATCCCCGGAATGGATGCCGGCTTCCTCGATATGTTCCATGATGCCGGCGATAAAGACTTCCCTGCCATCGCAAAGCGCGTCCACATCCACCTCTACCGCATTTTCCAAAAAGCGATCTATCAGAACAGGGTTGCTGCCCGAAACCACCACCGCATCGCGCATATAGCGTTCCAGATCGCTCATCTGATGAACCACTTCCATGGCGCGGCCACCCAGCACATAAGAAGGGCGAATAACCACTGGCAGGCCAACTTTCTCGGTAATGGCTCTGGCTTCTTCTAAAGAATGGGCAATCCCGTTTTCCGGCTGTTTTAATGCCAGCTTTTGCAAGAGCAGCTGGAAACGCTCTCTGTCTTCGGCCAGATCAATGGCATCCGGGCTTGTGCCAAGGATAGGAAAGCCGGCTGCTTCAACAGCCGCAGCGATTTTCAGAGGAGTTTGTCCGCCAAGCTGAACAATCACCCCTTTTAGCGTGCCATTATCGGATTCCCGCTGCAGGACAGAAATGACATCTTCTTGTGTCAGCGGCTCAAAATACAGCCTGTCCGAGGTGTCATAATCTGTGGAAACCGTTTCCGGATTGCAATTGATCATGATGGTCTCAAAACCTGCATCTGAAAGGGCATAACAGGCATGGACACAGCAATAGTCAAATTCAATGCCCTGACCAATACGGTTTGGCCCGCCGCCCAGAATAACCACTTTTTCCCGGTCTGTCGGGGCAGCTTCGCAGATGGCGCCTGCTTTATTTTCAAAGGTGGAATATAAATAGGCTGTGTCCGAGGCAAATTCGGCTGCGCAAGTGTCAATGCGCTTGTAAATAGGGGTAATGCCCAAGTGAAGACGTGCGGCCGAGATTTCTGCTTCTGTCCTGTTACATAATTCGGCTATGCGGCTGTCACTAAAGCCAAGTGCCTTGATTTTATGGAATGTATCCTTGTTATCTGGCAGGCCTGTTTCATGCAGATAGGCTTCTGCACTGATGATATCGGCAATCTGATTTAAAAACCATTTATCCCAATAGGTGGTCTGGTGAATTTCTTCTACCGACATACCCATACGCATCGCCTGGGCTATTCGCAGGATACGATCAGGTGTCTGACCGGAAATCCATCCCTTTAAGGTATTGATAAGGTCTTCGCCTTCGGCTTCGGGTGCGGGAATAGGGCTAAGGCCATTTAACCCGGTTTCAAGAGAGCGCAATGCCTTTTGCAGGCTTTCAGCAAAGCTGCGGCCTACCGCCATGGCTTCGCCAACCGATTTCATCGAGGTGGATAATTCAGCGACTGCGCCCGGGAATTTCTCAAAGGTAAAGCGCGGAATTTTGGTCACAATATAGTCGATGGTCGGCTCAAAGCTGGCAGGGGTGACGCCGGTAATATCATTATCCAGCTCGTCCAGCCGATAGCCGACCGCCAGTTTGGCGGCAATTTTTGCAATTGGAAAACCTGTTGCCTTGGAAGCCAGAGCCGAGGAGCGCGATACGCGCGGATTCATCTCGATAACAATGATACGCCCATCTTTCGGGCTGACAGAAAATTGCACATTCGAGCCGCCCGTATCCACGCCAATTTCGCGCAATACCGCAATAGAGGCATCGCGCAGAGCCTGATATTCCTTGTCTGTCAGGGTAAGGGCAGGCGCAACGGTGATGGAATCGCCTGTATGCACGCCCATCGGATCAACATTTTCAATCGAGCAGATGATGATGCAATTATCAGCATGATCGCGCACCACCTCCATCTCATATTCTTTCCAGCCCAGAAGCGATTCTTCGATAAGGATTTCCGAAACAGGGGAAAGGCGCAGACCATCGCGCACGATATTTTCAAATTCCTCAGAATTATAGGCCACCCCGCCCCCTTCACCGCCAAGCGTAAAAGAGGGGCGAATGATCGCTGGCAGGCCAACAATTTCCAGTGCCGCCATCGCATCATCAAAATTACTGACTGTGCGCGAGCGGGCTGATTCAAGGCCGATAGAATCCATCGCCTTGCGGAACAGGGCGCGGTCTTCTGCCTTTTTGATTGCATCCGGTTTTGCGCCTATCAGCTCGACATTAAATTTATCCAGCACCCCTTGCTGATGCAAGGCAAGCGCAGTATTTAGCGCAGTTTGCCCGCCCATGGTTGGCAACAGGGCATCAGGGCGTTCCTTTTCAATGATACGGGCAACGATTTCCGGAGTGATGGGCTCGATATAGGTGGCATCGGCCATATCCGGGTCGGTCATGATGGTGGCCGGGTTCGAATTGACCAGAATAATGCGATAACCTTCCTCGCGAAGGGCTTTACAGGCCTGTGCCCCGGAATAGTCAAATTCACAAGCCTGTCCGATAATAATCGGGCCTGCACCAATAATCATAATCGAGGAGATATCGTCGCGACGGGGCATTTTGTCTACCTGATGCTTGGGTTAAAAGAAAAAGAAGAAGCGATAATTAACGGGCTTATCCTTTATGCAGTTTTTTATGCATTATTTGCCTTCATCATTTCGACAAAGCGCTGGAATAAATGGCGGCTATCATGTGGTCCGGGCGAAGATTCGGGGTGATATTGCACACAAAAGACCGGCTTATCTTTATGCCGCAACCCTTCAACAGACCCGTCAAATAGCGAGATATGGGTGATTTCAACATTTTCCGGCAGGCTATCGGGATCGACACAAAAGCCGTGATTCTGGCTGGTGATTTCTATTTGGCCAGTGGTTAAATCACGCACCGGATGGTTGGCCCCGCGATGGCCGCGTGCCATTTTGCTGGTGCTTCCCCCCATCGCCAGAGCCAATAGCTGATGGCCAATACAAATCCCGAAAATCGGCACATTGCTATCGATGAGCTTTTTGATTTCAGGGACAGAAAATTCAGCTGTTGCGGACGGATCGCCAGGCCCGTTGGCCAGAAAAATACCATCGGGCTTGCGTGCAAGAATATCATCGGCACTGGCACTGGCAGATACCACATCGACAATACATCCTGCATCTACCAGACAGCGCAGGATATTTTGCTTGCAGCCAAAATCCATCGCCACAACGTGCAAGCCTTCCTTGCGGTCAGGCGCGCTGTTTGTCTCAAGATCAAAGCTGCCTGTCGACCAGGTAAAATCTTTTTTCGTAGAGACCACACTTGCCAAATCCATCCCTTTCAGGCCAGGCCAGTCTGTAACCAGTTTTTGCAAGGCTGGCAGGTCAAACTGGCCATCGGCGCGGTGGCATAAAACGCCCTTTGGCGCGCCGTTATCGCGAATGGTGCGGGTCAGGGCTCTGGTATCGATGCCGGAAATGCCGGGCAAACCATGCTGTTTCAGCCAGCTATGCAGGTGGCTGTCCTGGCGCCAGTTGGACGGCTGGGTCACATCATTGCGGACAATCATCCCGAGGGCAGCGGGCTGAATGGTCTCAACATCATCGCCATTCGTGCCGGTATTGCCAATATGGGGAAAGGTAAAGGTGATGATCTGGCCGGCATAGGACGGGTCAGTCATAATTTCCTGATAGCCGGTCATCGAGGTGTTGAAGCAAATCTCGCCAACATTCGTGGTTTCCGCGCCAAAGCCCGTACCATAAAAGGCTGTGCCGTCTTCAAGTAACAATATTGCCGTTGCGGCGCTGGGAGGAGAAAAAGGGGTCAGGGTTTTCACATCATAAACAGCGTCAGGCATAAGGAATTTTCCTGTCTGAACTTTAAAGATTATCGCTTGCTTGTTCAGATGAGCGCCGCCAGCCCTTTAAAAGGGAATTTTCCCTTTCAGCCGTCGAAATCCCGTCAACCGAACAAAATTGCCATTGTCTACTCTAGCTGGGCTATCAAGGTCAAGTCTTGTCTTGCATGAAACGGCCTTCTGGCGTAAAAGAATGCCTCAATCTCGCCAGAAAGCCTGAATACAAGGTGAACAATCTGCTTTTTGACGGAGATAAACTGCTTTTTACTGAAACATTAAAGAGGCAAAATTGCATGCGTGAACGAATCGCTCAGGCAATGAAAGATGCACTGAAATCAAAAAATCAGGCAGCATTATCAACCATTCGGCTTATTTCGGCAGCACTGAAAGATCGTGATATTGCTGCCCGGTCAGACAATAATCACGATGGCATTTCAGATGATGAAATCCTGTCCATGTTGCAAACCATGATTAAACAGCGCAACGAATCAGCTAAAATGTATGACGATGGTGGCCGCCCCGAACTGGCAGAGGCTGAACGTGCCGAGATTGTACTGATACAGCAATTCCTGCCAGAACAGCTAAGTGATGCGGATATTGAAAAGGCCATCAAAGAGGCGGTATCCCAGACAGGGGCAGCCTCTGTCAAGGATATGGGCAAGGTCATGGCGCATCTGAAAAGCCAATATGCCGGCCAAATGGATTTTTCGGCTGCCAGCCAGATGGTAAAATCCGCCCTGTTGGGGTAGTCTGATATTCACCAAAATTGATTGATGGCAGAACAGGTCTATTGGCTCTGTTTTGGCAAGTTAAAGGGCATTTACATATAAATTGGCAGTTCCGTCTGAATTTATTGAAGAGTTGCGCGCCCGCACAACCTTGTCTGATTTGATTGGCAAGCGGGTCAAGCTGGTGCCAAAAGGCGGACGGCTGGCCGGTCTGTGCCCGTTTCATTCTGAAAAAACCCCGTCTTTTTATGTCAATGACAGCGATGGATTTTATCATTGTTTCGGGTGCGGAGTTTCAGGCGATGCTATTTCTTTCCTGCGCGAAAGTGACGGGATGGAGTTTATGGAAGCGGTGCGCTATCTGGCCGAGATGGTCGGCATGGCAGTGCCCAATAGCGCGCCGGTTGACAGCCAGAAAGCAGAGCAGCGCAAACAGGCCATCGATGCGCTGGAATATGCTGCCCGCTTTTATCAGGCAAATCTTTCCGGGCCGGTAGGCAAGGCGGCTGCGGACTATATCGCATCGCGCGGACTGGACGCCAATATCATCGCGCAGTTTATGCTGGGCTATGCCCCGCGTTCCGGCCTGTTTGCCAGTCTGCAGCAACGCCAATTTCCAAAAGAGCTGATCCTGCAAGCTGGTCTTGCTGGTATTTCCGAGCGTGATGGTCAGCCTTATGATTATTTTCGTGACAGGGTGATGTTTCCCATCCAGAACCGGCAGGGCAGAGTAATCGCTTTTGGCGCGCGCGCCCTTGGCGATGCCCAGCCAAAATATCTGAACTCGCCAGAAGGGCCGACTTTTTCGAAAAAGGCGGTTTTATATGGCTGGACACAAGCCCGGGCTCTGTTGCGACATGGCCTGCCCCTGCTAGTGGTCGAAGGCTATATGGATGTTATCGCGGTATCGGCCAGCGGTGTGGCAGCCGCCCTTGCTCCGCTTGGCACGGCTCTTACCGAACAGCAAATCCAGCTGGTATGGAAACTGCACCCTGAACCGATATTATGTTTTGACGGAGACCAGGCTGGTCAGAAAGCCGCCACCCGGGCGATAGAGCGCATTCTGCCCTTGCTGGAGCCGGGAAAAACCGTGCGTATTGCCAGCCTGCCTGCTGGTCAGGACCCCGATGATATTCTGAAAACAGAAGGGGCAGAGGGATTGCGCCGGATTCTGGCGGCGGCCAGCGGTATTCTGGATAGTTTGTGGCAACGCAAATTCAGCGAATATAAACTGGAAGATGCACGCACCCAGCCAGGAGCGCGGGCGGCTTTCTGGGCAGATATTCGCCAGATGGTGCGTTCTATCAGCCATAACCAGACCCGAACGGCCTATCTGGATGATGTCGAATTTCGCATTGGCGCGATGCGTGCCAGCCTAAAGGGTAGTGCTGCACAAGGGGGCGGCTATATAGCCGGACAGATGGTACGCCCCAGACGCCCGAAAACAGGTTTGCGCGTGCAATATCAGGCCGCATTGGCATTGCTGGTCAGGTTTCCGGAACTGTTTTCGGACTATGCCGAAGAGCTGGCGATGATGGAATTTGAGGATTCCGAGCTGGAAGGGGTAAAAAAACATATAATTGACCTGCTTATTGCAACACCAGACCTTGACGAAGCCGCGCTTCGGTATCATTTAGAGACATTAGGGTCTGATATGATGCTGGAAGATCTGTATGGCGGCGATATGACCGCGCGGCTGGGGGCAATTTTTAATGCTGGCAGGTCAGACTGGACAGCGACGAAAGCAAAAGACATTTTACGCGAGATAATGGATCGTTTATTGTACAAAACCAGACGTTCTGCTTCGCTAGGCGGAAACCGTATCTGAGTGGCAAATACAGGGCCTGTTGGGGGATAATCAAATATGGCGCGCAAACCCGCAAAAAAAGCAAATATTGAGGCGCAGGAGCAGAATAATGATGCCCCTATCCTGGATACCAAAAATACCGCTGTTAAAGCCCTGATTAAAAAAGGCAAGGAACGCGGCTTTGTCACCCATGACGAGCTGAACGCCGCCCTGCCTCAGGGCGAGCTGACCTCCGAGCAGATCGAGGATGTGATGGCCTCGCTCAGCGATATGGGCGTGAATGTTGTGGAAGCCGCAGAAGATGTGGATAAGGATAGTGACGACGAGGATAACACCGAAAATCAGCAATCCGGCAACCTGTCCGATGGCGAGGTAAGCGGCTCAGACGATCCGGTGCGGATGTATTTGCGTGAAATGGGTTCCGTTGAATTGCTGTCCCGTGAAGGCGAGATTGCGATTGCTAAGCGCATAGAAGCAGGACGCGAGATGATGATTGGCGGTATTTGCGAGTCGCCCCTGACCATCCGCGCACTGCTAACCTGGGCCCAGCAGGTGCGTGAATTTGCTGTCCCCTTGCGCGATATTATTGATCTGGATCTGACCTATATTCGGCTAAATGGTGCGCCTATCGAGGATAATAGCGGTATTCCGGGCGGGGCAGGCGCGCTGGGCGCAAATGCCGATGATAGCGATGATGAAGATGATCTGGAAGATGATGAAGAATCTGATGAGGATGGCCGCGAGGATAGCGAAAGCGATGATGAGGGCGATGACCTGACCCTTTCGCTGGCCGCGATGGAAGAAGCTGTGTTTGATGATGTGATGGCACAGTTCAAAAAAATCGAAAAGCTGTTTGGCAAATATGTTGTGTTGCAAGATAAAAATGTGGCCACTGCCCAAAAGGGCAAGGAGCTGAGCGCTGCCAAGGAAACCGAGCTAGGCGAGATGAAAATCGCGCTGGTTGAGGAAATGCAATCAGTGTATCTGCACGCGAACCGGCTGGAGAGCCTGAACCAGCAACTGTCTCATCTGAACCGGCATATGACCGCAATTGACGGGGCGATGTTGCGGATGGCCCAGGAATGCAATGTGCCGCGCGATCAGTTTATTGCTGCCTGGTTCGGCCATGAAACCGAAGCCAGCTGGCCGGCCGAGGAATATAAAACCAAAGCTTGGCAAAAGCTGCGCAGCGATAACAAGGCCGAAATAAAGGATAATATCAAGAAAATGCAGCTGGTCGCCGATGATGTCGGGCTGACTATTTCAGAAATGCGCCATGTGGTGCAAACCATCCAGCGTGGCCAGCGCGAAGCGGCACGGGCGAAAAAAGAGATGGTCGAGGCCAATCTGCGGCTGGTGATCTCTATTGCCAAGAAATATACCAATCGCGGCCTGCAATTCCTGGATCTGATCCAGGAAGGCAATATCGGGCTGATGAAGGCGGTGGATAAATTTGAATATCGCCGGGGCTATAAATTTTCGACCTATGCCACCTGGTGGATACGCCAGGCCATTACCCGTTCCATTGCCGATCAGGCGCGCACAATACGTATTCCGGTACATATGATCGAAACGATTAACAAGCTGGTGCGTACCTCGCGCCATATGCTGCATGAGATTGGGCGCGAGCCAACCCCAGAAGAGCTGGCAGAAAAGCTGTCCATGCCGCTGGACAAGGTACGCAAAGTGCTGAAAATTGCCAAAGAGCCGATTAGCCTGGAAACCCCGATAGGCGATGAAGAAGACAGCCAGCTGGGCGATTTTATCGAGGATAAAAACGCGGTTCAGCCTCTGGATGCGGCTATCCATTCCAATCTGCGCGAGACCACAACACGGGTACTGGCCAGCCTGACCCCGCGCGAGGAGCGGGTATTGCGGATGCGGTTCGGGATTGGCATGAATACCGATCACACGCTGGAAGAGGTGGGCCAGCAATTCTCTGTCACGCGCGAGCGTATTCGCCAGATCGAGGCCAAAGCCCTGCGCAAGCTGAAACACCCGTCCCGTTCACGCAAATTGCGTTCCTTCCTGGAACATTAAGCCAGGCCACAGGCCGGTGTTTCAGGCAAGAGAGCGGTTTTAGGGCTTGCAAAAAATTTGCCGATGCGCCAATAAGGCGGGGCAAGCATGATCGGCGGGTATATCGCCCTGTCCGGCAAGGTAAAAATTTGGGGGCCTGTAGTTCAATTGGTTAGAACCCACGGCTCATAACCGTGTTGTTGCAGGTTCGAGTCCTGCCGGGCCCACCATTTCCCCCCCTTACGTCGGGATGCCGCTGGCTTCGGCGGTCAGGGTGGCTTGCAGGAATAGAGATTTATCCGCGCCCAGGTCGATTTCATCTATCGCTTCGGACAGGCTGGTTTCGATGGCTTTTGCCCCGGCCTCCGTGGCGCGGCGCATTGCCATTTCTGTGGCGGCCTGGCGGGCGATATCCAGCGCTTCTTGCAGATTGGCCCTGTCTTTCAGCCCGTCTGGCAGATGGATGCGGAACACCCCGTCCTTTGGCTGGGTGACCAGTATCATTACCCGCTGGCGCACCGAGCCTGCAGCTGCCCCTACCGCCCCGGCAACCTCTGAAAAGGGCGGGACGATCAGCTCTGCCCCGACCAGCCGGGCAATATCGGGGTAATAGGCCGCCGCCGATGCCCCAAGGGCAATCAATGGCAATTTCAGGCCAAGCCCGGCTTCGGCAATCTGGCGGCCAGTTGCGGGACGGGTTTTGGATGAGCGCTGGCTATGCAAGGCGATTTGTGCCTGTCTCAGGCTATTGACCAGAAAAGCAGAAGAAGAGACCGTGTTTTCAGCCTCTCCCTGTTCGGCAAAGCCGGCATCCAGCAAGCTGATAGCCGATTGCAGGGTAAGGGTATCCAGGCTCATCTGGCTGATAGTGTGAATATCTGTGGCCAGCACTTGTCCGGCGGCGGTTTTCTGGCGTGCCAGCAATTGCGCGCCCAGCGCGGCTGCCTCGCCATCAAAGCGGGTAAACTGGCCGGTAATATGGGCGGCATCAGTGGGGGTAAAGCAGCTGAAGATCAGCAAGCCGCGCCGCACCAGCCTGTCTACCGCGCCCAGTGCCACTTGCGTGGTGGCCAATTCTGCCAGAGCGACAGGTTTGCCTGCCATGACCTGTTCGGCTAGCCTGGCCTCTGACCGGCTGAGCCATTCGGGCACGCCCTCTGGCATCAGGGCAAAGACAAAGCGGGCGTCATGAGGCTGGGCGATAGGCTGATCCAGCTGTTTTTTCAGCTGATCCTTTATCTCGGGATAATCCTGTGCCAGCAGGCTGAGCGGTATTGCCCGTCTGGGCCCTAGCAATAATTCTGGCTGCATTGCCCGGTTATCGGCGCGTATCTCGCTATCCCCGCCCAGCCCTCTTGTACGGATATGGGCCGCCTCGACCATTGTGCGCCAGCCGCCAATATGCGCCCCTTCATGGCTAAGCAAGGCCGCCCCGTCTTGCAAACGGGCAATATCGGTGGTTGTCCCGCCAATATCCGCGACCAGAGCCTGTTTTTTATTGGCAAGGAAAGCCGCCCCTGCCAGGCTGGCCGCAGGGCCGGACAGGATGGTTTCCACAGGCCGGGTACGGGCATAATCAATATGCAAGAGCGAGCCATCGCCCTTTACCACCATCAGCGGGCAGTCAAGGCCAAGATGGGCCATTTGTGCCTCGGTTGCCCTGACCAGCCTGTCCAGCAGGCTGATTAGCCGTGCATTTAACAAGGTGGTCAGTGCGCGGCGCGGCCCGCCAAGGGCAGAGGAAAGCTCAAAGCTGCAACTAACCGGCAGGCCGGTTTGTTCGCGCAATATATCGCGTGCCTGGCGTTCATGTTCAGGATTGCGGGTGGCAAAATGGCTGGCCACGGCAAAGCTGGATACGCGCCCGCGCACCGCCTCTATCGCCTTCATCAGCCCGGCAACATCCAGGCTGGTTTGCGGCCGCCCATCAGGTTTATGCCCGCCGGCAATCGCAAAATAGGGCTCAGCCCCTAAAGCTTCTTGCAAGCCAGCCCGGCTGAGGATGTTATTATCAAAACCTATCAGGATAAGACAGCTTGCCCCGCCAACACTTTCCACTACCGCATTTGTGGCCAGGGTGGTCGACAGGCTGACCAGACGAATATCAGCGCTATTGCCCCCAAAAACAGCCAGCGCCTCAGCCATCGCCGCGCCTACCCCGACCGATAAATCATGGCGGGTGGTAAGCGATTTGGCATGGGCGACTACATGGCGATTTTCTGCATCCAAAAGGGCGGCATCGGTAAAAGTCCCGCCTGTATCCAGTCCCAGAATAAGGGGCATTTCCTCTCCCCTTTATCCGGCAGAAACAGCAGAAAGGGCTTCTGCCTTTTGGGAATGAGTGAAAAAAAGCCCTATCCAGCTGGCCACTATTTCTGCATCTGTCCTGCGGGTCAGGCTGGCCAGCGCGCTATCGGTACGTGCATCGCCCACGCGGCCGCGAATGGTTTCCAGCAAGGCAGCAGAATAATCTGCGCCAAATTCCGGATGACCTTGCAGACAAAAAATATGCCCGTCCTTGGCAAAGCCGCCTATGGCACAAAAGGGGCTGGTCGCAATGGCTTTTGCCCCTGCCGGCAATTTGGTGACCTGATCCTGATGAAAATAGATAAGGGAAAATTCTTTCATTTGTGCCATCCAGTCAGGCTTGTCTGCGGCTTGCATATCGCGCACGCCAACGCCCCAGCCATCTGGCCATTTCACGACCTCTCCGCCCAGTGCCTTTGCTACAGCCTGATGGCCAAAACAAATACCGCATATCGGTTTTTTGGCCGCATCACAGGCACGGATAAAGGCAAAAAGCGGCTCTAGCCAGCTATGGGTTTCATATACCCCTGCCGCAGAGCCGGTAAGTATATAGCCGTCAAAATCATTGATATGGGCTGGCAGCTCGCCATCAAAAACAGCAAAGCTGGTAAAGGTAAATCGGGGGTGTTGGCTATCGCTGGCCGAGCGGTTCAGCAATCGGGCAAACATTTCCGGATAATCTGGAAAGCTATCTGAAATGGCTTTGTTGGTCTGGCCAGTACGCAAAATCGCAAGATGCATCAAAACCGCTCCTTCTGCTGGATAGCCAGGCAAATTATCTGCCTCGCCATTTTCTTTTATCGGAATTTACACTGTCAGGCTATCTCAGAATAGACACAGCAAGTCGCCTGGCTTTCAGCTATCGCTTTGTATGCTGCCTGACAGGTGCGGCTTCGGGCTATTCTCCGGCTGTTTTTGCAACAGATATTCCAGTACAAATAGCCGAAGCGTCCCTGAAAGCCCGCCCCCCTTTTGCGGATCACGGCTATCATCTATCTCCGATATCAGGCTGGCAACCGATTGTCCGCGCGTGACGGCGATATGGCAAATCTGCTGCCAAAATTCCGGCTCCAGAGAGATAGAGGTCGCATGACCATGCAAGGATACAGAATATTTTTTCATCACCTGTCCTGTGGGCTGTTATCCCCATCGGCCAGCCGAAGGCAGGCGACTGCCTCGATATGGGTGGAATAGACAAATTGATCGACCAGCATCACACTTTCTAATACATAAAGATCCTCCGCCATCAGGCTGGCCAGATCGCGTGCCAATGTGCGCGGATTACAGGAAACCATGAATATCTGGCTAATTCTGGCATGGCGCAGCTGTTCTATCTGGGCTTCTGCGCCTTGCCGCGGCGGGTCAAGAATGACGCTGTCTATCTCTTTTAATTCTGCTGGCAGCAGGGGCGCAACAAACAGATTACGGCGTTCGAACCGGGCTTGCTGGCCAAATCCGGCTTGATGGGCGGCGTTTTCAAACGCGGAAATAGCGGGCCCATCTATATCTATGGCGTGCAAATGCACCCCCTTTGGCAGCAGACCGGCAGAGAGCGTACCTGCCCCGCAAAACAGATCCAGAACATGGCTGTTATCTGCAATTTTGCGGGCGATAAGGCTGCGCATTACCTCTTCTCCTTCTGCACTGGCTTGCAAAAAAATAGCAGGCGGCAAAATAACCGGCACACCAAAGCTGGAAAGCCGAGCCTGTTTCGGGGCTAGCAAGGTGATGGCCTCGCTGCTGTTCGGTTGCTGAAGGGACAGGCGGGCTATGGCCGAGAGCATATTTGCCTTTGCCGCTGTGCTGGCCATAACGGTTTGCTGATCGGCGGCAATTTCATCATCAGGTAGCAGGGTGATATCTGCCCCTTCTGCCAGCAGGTTAATATGCAAGCGGCCTGTATCGCCCTTTTGCAAGCCAGCAAATGCCCAGCTTTCCAGAGGGGCTAATAGCGCCTTAATCTGGGGGTGCAGGATAACACATCCCTCCACCGGCTCGATAAAATGGGTCTGCCGGCCAAGAAAACCAAGAATAGCGGCATCACGGGTGCGCCGATAGGAAAAGGTTGCACGGCGCCTGGAATGTTCCTCTCCCCAAAAGGCAGCCAGCCATTTCACCTTTTCTATACCGGCATCCATCAGGCATTTTTCCAGCTGGCCGGTCTTCCAGCTTTGATAGCTTTTCCGGCTGAGATGCTGCAGCTGGCATCCGCCGCATTTGCCAAAGGCCGGGCAGGGCGCCTCCTGGCGTTCCGGGCTGGCTTTTTGCAGCTCTGTCAGGCTGGCACGGATGCCTTGGGCATTTACCGCGACAGGCTGGGCTATGACCACCTCGCCGGGCAGAGTCTCCGGCACAAAGACAGCATAGGATTTTGATGCGTAATCAAGGGTATATTCCGCCTGACCTACCCCATCGCCGCGCCCGCCAATATGGGTGATTTCCAGAGTGACAGGCGGGCTGTTACGCGGCAGTTTTTTCAGGTTTTCGCGCCCCGCCTGAGGACGATTCTTTTTCAGGCCAGCCTGTTTTTTTGTCCGCCAATGGCGGGAATGTGGGCGCATATTCTTTTCCAGCTCACCATGCCTTTATTGGGTGCTACCCGACCTAGTGGCTTAACGAACGACTAAACCAGATAACTCTGCCTATAATTCTTATATCATTCAGATTACGCTGATAAGCAGAATATTGCGTGTTCGCAGTCGAAATTCTGGCAAGTATCGGGTCGCTATCGGGGATAACCTCAATCCGTTTGACCATAATGCCAACCCCGTCAAATATCGCAAAAATGCCGGGCGGGCTGGTAATACCATCCATGATATTAATCATGGCCGCATCGCCATCGGATAAAACAGGCTCCATCGAATCCCCGCGAATTTTCAGCAAGCGAAGATCAGCGGGATCGCCCTGATATATCTGTTTTAGCATGTAGCGATGGAAAACCCATTTATCGCGCGCCTTTTCAATTTCCGCAGCTGTGCGATAGAGGTCAGCCGGATCTTCCATATTGATAAAGGGGATGTTGGCATAAAGCATGGTTGTGGTCGCAGGCATATCATCATCTCGCAAACTTGCTTCATCTATATGTAAAAGTTCGGCCAGCTTATGTCGCAATGCTTCTGGCAGGCGGCGCGTTTGAAACTTCCAGCCCTATCAGGCTTACCGAATATGGCAGGAACCTGTTTGACAGCTCTGACGGGGCAAAAATTGTCCATGCATACAAGGATAAAATCGACCTTGAAGAAAATTTGAATGAATATGAAATTCAGGAAAAATCTATTCATTTTGCGATGTCAAAACTGGAAGCGGTTCTGACGCCACAGGAACTGGATAAGGTGCAAAAAACTGCCTTTGATGCCGGATTGCCTATTCAGACCGTTCTTCATGTTATCGGTATCGCCCTAAGGGATGCCATTTTTGCCGATAGAGGGTTAAATGCCGAAAAGGTAGACGAGCATGACCCCAATTTTGAACGCCTGGAATAAGCTTCTATATTCCGGCTTAATAAGCCCTTTTGGCAGCAAAGCGCGCACCCGATACAAGCGCTTGTGCCAGCAGGTTTTCCTCTGTCTTTCCAAGCGGGGCAAGGGCGGCAATAGCAGCCTCTGCTTCAATTTTTGCATGGGCGAGGGCGCGTTCCACCGCATGGCGGCGGCTTAATATATCGCGGGCCTTCTGCAAATCGCCCTCGCGATATTCCTGCTGGCCAAGGGTGCGCGTCCAGAAATCGCGCTCTTCTGCTGTGCTATCCTGCCAGGCCAGAATAACCGGCATGGTGATTTTCCCGTCATAAAAATCATCGCCGCACTGTTTGCCCATCATATCGCTATCTGTGCCGTAATCCAGCGCATCATCACAAATCTGAAAGGCACGGCCAAGTGCCAGCCCGTAATCATGCATCGCCTGGCAGATGCTGTCGGATGCCTGACCAACCCGGGCACCTGATTCGGCAGCGGCGGCAAATAAAATGGCGGTTTTATTGGTGATGATGCTGATATAATCTTCCATCTTGCTGTCGGGCGCGCCGGCCATGCTCATCTGCATTACCTCGCCTTCGGTAATCCGTGCCGACGCAGAGGACAGCATCCGCAATATTTCCAAATCGCCCGTGCTGACCATCAGCTCAAAGGCTCTGGCAAACAGAAAATCCCCTACCAGAACAGACGCCTCATTTCCCCATAGCGCATTGGCGGTATCGCGCCCGCGCCTTTTTTCCGACATATCTATCACATCATCATGTAACAGGGTGGCGTTATGGATAAATTCCACCGCCGCTGCCAGATAGAGCGCTTCTTTGGGCATTTCTGCCCTTTGCGGATCCGGGCTGCCTGCCATCGCCCCCAGCAAGGTCAGCATCGGGCGCATCCGCTTGCCCCCGGCAGCGATTAAATGGCCTGCCAGCTCGGGGATAAGCGGTACATCTGATCCCATCTTCTCCAGAATAACGCTATTTACATCTACCATTGCGTGCGCGCATAAATCGACCATCGCGTCCAGAGACGGAGCAGGTAGCTGGCCAGAGACAGGCTCGGATAAAACAGAATTTTCCATAGGATTTACTTAAGGCGGTTCATGGCACGGGGCAAGGAAAAAAGTGCGACTGCCCTTATGGCTTCCCGTTAAAAAGGCTTGGAATATCGGGGCTGATCCCTGATACTGGGCGCTATGGAATGTCTGGTAAAAACGTGCTGTCCGGTTCGGCTGACCTTGCTGCAATCCCTGTTGAGTGCGGCCGATATTCCTTATGTGATTTTTGATCAGCATATCTCGGCATTAGAGGGCGGCATCGGGGCGTTTCCGCGCCGCATCATGGTTCAGGAGGGCTACTTATTTTCCGCCCGTGCGCGCCTGGATAAAGAAGGCCAGCTTTATAATGACTAGGAAAATAATAACCGGGCCTCAAACACCAAACAGGGCTGGCCAGCCGGCAACCAGTTCGGATAGTTTTCTGGCCGGGCAAATTTCGGTCTGCCAGCCCGCAGATGGCTATCGCATTGGCACAGATGCGGTGATGCTGGCCGCAGCGATTAATCCGTCCGGAAAACAGGCGCGTTTGCTGGATATGGGCGCCGGGGTTGGTGCAGTGGCGCTGGCAGTGCGCCAGAGGCTGGGGTTTGGCCATATTACGGCGATTGAAAAAGACCCGTTTTGTGCAGAATTGCTGGCACAAAATATCGCGCAAAATGATTTTACCGATTCCCTTCGCGCCCTGGCCGGGGATATTACACAGATGCCGCCCATGCTGGGGGGCAGTTTTGATCAGGTTTTTGCCAATCCGCCTTTCCATCATGCCAGCGATAAACAGCCGCGATCGCGCCGCCGGTCTCTGGCTCATAATGGCGAGGGAGATGTAAGCCTGTCTGACTGGGTTGCCTCTGGTTTATGGGCGCTGCGCGATAGGGGGCGCATTACCTTTATCATTCGCGCCGATCGCACAGATGAGGTGATGGCCGCCTTGCGCGCTGGCGGGGCTGGCGAGATTTTATTGCACCCTTTATGGTCTTATGCCGACAGCCCGGCCGTGCGAATGATCATCACCGCCCGAAAGGGGGTAAAGGGGGCAATGGCACTGCTGCCCGGGCTGGTATTGCATCGCCCGTCCGGGGCGTTAACGCCCGGCGCACAAAAAATCATGAAAGGCGGGGGGCTTATCCTTATCCATCCCGCCACCCGGCATTTACAGCCCTAGATTTTCCCTGTTTCAGGGTTTATAAATGGTCAGAATTTTTTAGCCCCACCCCCCTTTTCAAACCGGCTATCGAACACGAGATATAGAATATGTCTATCTTACGAAAACTGCTCTTCTGGAAAAAAGCCCATCCGAGTGTGGCGGTGGTTCGCCTGGCCGGGGTGATCGGCGGGCAGGGCGGGGCATTGCGGCGCGGCCTGACCATCGATAATATCGCTCCCTTGTTGAAAAAGGCCTTTGCCCTTTCTGATATCAAGGCGGTTGCACTGGTCATTAATTCGCCTGGCGGATCGCCTGTACAATCCGAGCTGATCGCTGCACGTATTCGCCAATTGGCTGAAAAGCATGAAGTGCCGGTGCTGGGCTTTTGCGAGGATGTGGCGGCCTCGGGCGGCTATTGGCTGGCCGCCAGTGCGGACGAGATTTATGCCAGCAACGCATCTGTTATTGGCTCTATCGGGGTCATCTCGGCCGGTTTTGGTTTTCCGGATGTGCTGGAAAAGCTGGGCATTGAACGCCGCGTCTATACAAGCGGGAAATCAAAATCCATGCTGGATCCCTTTCGCCCGGAAAATCCCGATGATGTTGCCTATCTTAAATCCCTGCAATCCGATATCCATGAACAATTTATCGATTATGTGCGGCGGCGGCGCGGCACCCGCCTGAAAGGTGAGGAAGAAGAGCTGTTTTCCGGGCGCTTCTGGACTGGCAGGCAAGCCCAAAAGCTGGGGCTTATCGACCAGATAGGCCTGTTGCATGATGTGCTGGAAACCCGTTTTGGCAAAGAGGTCAAGCTGGTAACCATTGCCCAGAAGCGCGGCTTGCTGCCCCTGGGAGCCGGGATGGCAGAATCAGCGACCGATCAGCTGCTGGACAGGCTGGAGGCACGCAGCCTCTGGCAACGCTTTGGCCTGTAGCCAAAAAAAGGGTATTTAATGTTTTCACTCCCAAAAATTTTAGGTCTGCTTGCCATTTTATGGTTTGTCTGGATGCTGTTCAGAATAATAGAACGCCGCCAGATACAGACAAATTCTGATAAAAATGGTACTGCCGATAATCAGGGGACAGATGGTGCAGACAAGGCAGTAGAGGTAGAAGAATGTCCGCACTGTCATAAATTTGTTTCCAAAGGCGGCTGTGCAAAGGAAAACTGTCCGCTTCGTGGTTGATTTTTTGGTGTTCTCTGGCTAGTCTGCCGACAACTTTATGTGATGTGACTATTGCCATGTTCGAGCTTTCAGGCTGGCCAGCGCATCTTCACCTTTTGGCTCTGATTTCATGCGCACAGATTTCCAGTCTATCATCCTTAACTTGCAACGTTACTGGGCAGAACAGGGATGCGTTATTTTGCAGCCCTATGATATGGAAGTGGGGGCAGGGACTTTTCACCCTGCGACCACCTTGCGCTCGCTTGGGCCTGACGAGGTGTGGAATGTTGCCTATGTGCAGCCCTCGCGCCGCCCAACAGATGGCCGCTATGGGGAAAATCCCAACCGGCTGCAACATTATTATCAGTTCCAGACCATTATGAAGCCCTCGCCTGCCAACAGCCAGGAATTATATCTTGGCTCGCTAGAGGCGATAGGGCTGGATGTCCATGCCCATGATATTCGCTTTGTCGAGGATGATTGGGAAAGTCCGACTTTGGGGGCGTGGGGGCTTGGCTGGGAAGTCTGGTGCGACGGGATGGAAATCTCGCAATTTACGTACTTTCAACAGGTGGGCGGGCTGGAATGTAATCCGGTTCCGCTGGAGCTGACCTATGGGCTGGAACGCCTGGCCATGTTTATTCAAGGGGTAGATAATGTCTATCAGCTGGATTGGGATGGTGTGCCAGCAGAAAAAGGCGGCAAAAATTATGGCGATATTTTCCATCGTGCCGAGGTGGAGTTTTCCACCTGGAATTTTGAAATAGCCGAAACCGACCGTCTGTTTCAGCATTTCAAGGATTGCGAGGCAGAATGCAAAAAGCTGCTGGATGCCGGTCTTGCTCTGCCTGCCTATGATCAATGTATGAAGGCCAGCCATCTGTTTAATCTGCTGGATGCCAGAGGGGTTATCTCTGTATCGGAAAGACAGGCCTATATTGGCCGGGTGCGCAGCCTTGCCAAAGGCTGTTGCGAGACCTGGGTTGGCAAGCCGGAGAAAGTATAGGAAATGGCGGTTTTATTTCTTGAAATTGGCTGTGAGGAAATTCCGGCTCGCCTGCAGAAAAAGGCCATTGCAGATTTAAAAAAAGGGCTGGTGGAGCGTTTATCCGCACTTGGCTTTTCTGCTGAAGGCGGACGTGAAGCAATAAGCCCGCGCCATATGGCGGTAGAGATATCCGGCCTTGCCGAACAGCTGGATGACCGTGTGACAGAACGGCGCGGCCCGCGAAGCGATGCCCCGGATAAAGCCATTGACGGATTTTGTCATTCTGTCGGGCTAGGGCGCGATCAGCTGGCCGAACAGGCAACCGAAAAAGGCGTATTTTTATTTGCGCGTATCACCGAAAAAGGGGCGGTATTGCGTGAATGTCTGCCAGAGATATTGCAGTCATTACTGGCGGAATTCCCCTGGCCAAAGAGCCAGAGATGGGCGCGCAGCCGGATGAGCTGGGTGCGGCCATTGCGACAGGTCAATCTGCTGATAGATGGCCAGCCGGTAGAGGGGCAAATTGACCTTGGCGGGGATATGCATATTGCCTTTGGCCAGCAAACACAAACCCATCCCTTTCACGCCCCGGAAATGATCTCTCTGTCTGATTTTGACAGCTATCTGTCTGATATGGAAAAAGGCTATGTGCTGGTCGATCATGAAAGGCGCGCCGCAGAAATTGAAACACAGCTGCGCGACCGGGCTGCGGAAAAAGGCCTGAAACCGGTAGCTGATGCCGGCTTGCTGGCAGAAACAACCGGTCTGGTGGAATGGCCCCGGGTTATTTGCGGGCGGATAGATGATGATTTCATGGCTTTGCCAGCTGAAATTCTGGTTACTTCCATGCGCGTTCATCAAAAATTCTTTGCCCTCAGCGCTACAGGCGAGGCAAGCGATTTAGCTCCCTATTTTATGACTGTGGCTAACCGCAAGGCCGATGCCAAAACCGACCAGCTGATAGCGGCCGGTAATGAGCGGGTATTGCGCGCGCGCCTGTCCGATGCGCGTTTTTTCTGGGATCAGGATAGAGGCAAGCCATTGTCGCAGATGGCAAGCGGTCTGGCAAAAATCACCTTTTATGAAGGGCTGGGTAGCATGGCTGACAAGGCCGGGCGCATAGCCGGGCTGGCTGAAATAATCGCCTCGCAGATGAAGACAGCCAACCCTGAAATTGCGCGGCGGGCAGCAGAACTGGCCAAAGCGGATCTGGTTTCCGATATGGTGGGCGAGTTTCCCGAATTGCAAGGCATTATGGGCGGCTATTATGCGGCACATGGCGGCGAGGATGAAAAAATCGCCGCGGCGATTGCCCAGCATTATCGCCCGCAAGGCCCTGCTGATAGCTTGCCACAAACAGCTGAAGGGCTGGCTGTGTCTCTGGCAGACAAGATAGATACGCTAACCGGCTTTTTCGGCATTGATCAGAAACCGACCGGATCGCGCGATCCCTTTGCCTTGCGCCGTGCGGCACTCGGGGTGATACGGATGGTTGATGAGGCTGATTTGCGCCTCGATATGGATGAAATTCTGGCAAAAAGTGCTGCGCTTCACGGGTTTTCAGCTGCCGATACAGGGCTTTGCGGTTTTATTCTTGAACGCTTGCGGGTCAGCTTGCGCGACCGGGGCTATGGACATGATGTTATCGCTGCGGTTCTGGCCAGGGTGGCATCCGGCAGTTGCGGGGATATCCGTTTGCTGTGCCGGCTAACCTCTGCACTGGACGGGTTTTTACAAACAGAATCCGGCAAGGGCTTGCGGGCAGGCTGGCGCCGTGTAGCCTCTATCTTGCAGGCCGAAGAAGCAAAAGACCCTATCACCGCCGGGCTGGATGCAGCACTTTTCTCAAGCGATGCAGAAAAAGCCCTTTATGGGGCGGTAAGTCAATTGCCCGAATTATCTGTTACCAGCGAAGAGGCTATCCAGAGCGCGATGATGGCATTGGCAGAGCTTTCTGCCCCCATTAATGATTTCTTTGACAAGGTGGTGGTCAATAGCGAGGAAGAAGCTATCCGCCTGAACCGTCTGGCCTTGCTGGGTCAGATACGCGCGGCGATGAGCGAGATTGCAGATTTTAACCAGCTGGAAGGCGCCTGAAAGCGCTGGCAGGGCAGGATATTTATTTGGGGTAGGGCCCACTAACTGAGGAGCAGGGATACAGTTATGTCAAAATGGGTTTATTCATTTGGTGCTGATAAATGTGATGGCGATGCAACGATGCGCAACCTTCTTGGGGGGAAGGGCGCTAATCTGGCTGAAATGTCCTCTATCGGCTTGCCCGTACCGCCCGGTTTTACCATCACTACAGAGGTATGTACCTATTATTACGACCATGAAAAATCCTATCCGGATGCGCTGAAATCGCAAGTGGAAGAGGCCTTGAAAGCCGTAGAGGCAGAAACAGGACGTCTATTCGGGGATAAGGAAAACCCGTTGCTGGTATCGGTGCGGTCGGGGGCGCGGGCATCCATGCCTGGCATGATGGATACCGTCCTGAATCTTGGCCTGAATGATGAAACCGCCGCCGGCATGGCCGCAGCTTCTGGCGATGCACGATTTGTTTATGACAGCTATCGCCGCTTTATCCAGATGTTTGGCGATGTGGTGATGGATGTGGATCATGGCCTGTTCGAAGATTTGCTGGATGATCTGAAAATGGCTGAAGGGGTCTATCAGGATACAGAGCTAAGTGCAGATGCCCTGAAATCCCTTGTGGAAAGCTATAAAGAGCTGGTCACCGAAGAAGCAGGCAAAGCCTTTCCCCAGGATCCGATGGAACAGCTTTGGGGGGCAGTCGGGGCGGTATTTGCCAGCTGGATGAATAACCGGGCGATTACCTATCGCAAGCTGAACGATATTCCGGCCGCCTGGGGAACAGCGGTAAATATTCAGGCAATGGTCTTTGGCAATATGGGCAATGATTGTGCCACAGGCGTGGCCTTTACCCGTAACCCTTCCACAGGTGAAAACCTGTTTTATGGCGAATTTCTGGTCAATGCCCAGGGCGAGGATGTTGTGGCCGGTATTCGCACCCCTCTGCCGCTTACCACCAAAGCACGGATAGATGGCGGGGTAGAGGGCAAATCGCTGGAAGAGGAAATGCCGGAAGTATTTGACCAGCTGGACGAAGTGCGTACCCGCCTTGAAAAACATTATGGCGATATGCAGGATTTGGAGTTCACCGTTGAAAAGCAAAAATTATATATGCTGCAAACGCGCAATGGTAAACGCACCGCAGAAGCGGCATTGAAAATTGCGGTGGATATGGCAGCAGAACAGCTGATTACCCGCGAGCAAGCCATTGCCAGAATTGACCCTGCCTCGCTGGATCAGCTTTTGCACCCGACATTAGACCCCAAGGCAGAGCGGGTCTGTCTGGCACGCGGTCTGCCAGCCTCACCCGGGGCGGCATCCGGGCGTATTGCGCTCAGCGCAGATCAGGCAGAGGCACGTGCTGCCAGCGGTGAGCAGGTGATATTGGTGCGGGTGGAAACCAGCCCGGAAGATATTCACGGTATGCACGCCGCTGCCGGTATCTTGACCGCAAGAGGCGGGATGACCAGCCATGCAGCCGTGGTCGCACGCGGCATGGGCCGGGCGTGTGTTTCCGGGGCAGGCGATGTGCGTATTGATATGGCCTCTGGCATTGTTCATATTGGCAACACCCGGCTTAAAGATGGCGATATGATCACCATTGATGGCAGTGTCGGGGAAATCTATGAAGGGGAAATCGCTAAAATTCAGCCCCAGCTTTCCGGCAGTTTTGAAACGGTTATGGGCTGGGCAGACAGCTTGCGCCGAATGCGGGTACGCACCAATGCCGAAACCCCGGCAGATGCCCGCACCGCACGGGAATTTGGCGCTGAAGGGATCGGCCTGTGCCGTACCGAGCATATGTTCTTTGATGAAGACCGCATTGTGCCCATGCGCCAGATGATTATGGCGGTAGAGGAAAGCGGCCGGAAAGAAGCGCTGGATATTTTGCTGCCAATGCAAAAACAGGATTTTGCCGAGCTTTTCACCATTATGGCCGGCTTGCCGGTAACTATCCGCTTGCTTGACCCGCCTTTACATGAATTTTTGCCCCATAGTGACGAAGAATTGGCCGAAGTGGCCAAAGCAACGGGCGTGTCGGTTGAGCTTGCGCGCCAGCGCGCTTTGCGCCTGAAGGAATCCAACCCGATGCTGGGGCATCGCGGATGCCGTCTGGCCATCACCTATCCCGAAATTTGTGCCATGCAGGCGCGTGCCATATTCGAAGCGGCGGTAGAGGTCGCTGCCTCTGGCCCTGCCCCTATTCCGGAAATTATGGTACCGCTTGCCGGTACAGCAAAGGAAATCGAGATTTGCCGCCAGATTATCGATAATGTGGCTGCAGAAGTATTTGCCGAAAGCGGGCAGAAGATAGACTATCTGGTCGGCACCATGGTCGAGCTGCCCCGTGCTGCACTATGTGCTGATCAGCTGGCCCATACAGCCGAGTTTTTCTCTTTTGGGACAAATGATTTAACCCAAACCGCCCTTGGCATCAGCCGCGATGATGCGGCCAATTTCATGCACGCCTATGAAGAGCAGGGCATTTACCATACCGACCCCTTTGTTTCCATTGATGTCGAAGGGGTTGGCCAGCTGGTAAAAATGGGCGCAGATCGTGGCCGCCAGACCCGAAGCGATATAAAGCTGGGTATTTGCGGGGAACATGGGGGCGATCCAAAATCTATCCATTTCTGTGAAAGCGTTGGGCTGGATTATGTATCCTGCTCGCCTTTCCGCGTACCGATTGCCCGCCTGGCCGCCGCACAGGCCGCGCTGAAATCAGGCGAATAGCAAAATAAAAAAAGCCCCGGCTTTGGGCAAGCCGGGGCGTTATATTTTTGCTGAAAAACAGGGTAGGGGTTATGCCCGCTTTTTCTTTTTCAGATCGACAAGATTGGCGCTTTGATTGATCTCGATCTTGCGCGGTTTCATCGCTTCTGGAATTTCGCGCACCAGATTAATATGCAGCAAGCCATCTTTCAGCTCGGCAGACTGGATATGAATGAAATCGGCCAGCTGGAAGCGCCGCTCAAACTGGCGGCTGGCAATGCCGCGATACAGATATTCGCGCCCGTCTGTTTCCGGGGCATCTGAATTGCGCCCTGAAATAATCAGCATCTGTTCATGCAAGGTGATATCCAGATCCGCTTCTGAAAAACCGGCAACCGCCATGGTGATCCGGTAATTGGTCTCGCCCTCTTTTTCGATATTATAGGGCGGCCAGTTGGGCTGCTGGGACTGGGCGCTTTCTGCCAGGCTGTCAAACAGATTGGCCATGCGATCCAGGCCAATGGCGCTGCGGTAAAAGGGGGTTAAATCAAATTGTGTCATCTTGTATCTCCTTTGTCTAAAAGCAAGATTATATAAGGTTTCCATCGCTCCCGATTTTGGCAAGCGATAGGGATAGTAAAAAAGAGAGCGGTGAAACAGCTTTGATGCCGAAGCCATCAGATATTTTGCCCTGCACCCTTTTTATAAAAATTATGTGGGAAGCTTTATTTGCTTTTTCAAGAGGAAAAATGCACAAGAAAAAAGGCAAGCAAATCTGCCTGCCTTTGAAATCTGTTTCTGTTCAGAGGCAAACCGCCCTGAAAACTAAACTGCCTTTAATCGGCTTATTTTGTGCCGATAGCACCAAAACGCTTGTTAAAGCGGGCGACCTGACCTTCTGAAGCCAGAACGCGCTGCTGGCCAGTCCATGCAGGATGGTTCAGCGTATCCACATTCAAACGCAGCACATCGCCTTCCTTGCCCCAGGTTGAACGTGTCTTGCGCTCGGACCCATCGGTCATCACCAGTGTGATTTCGTGGTAATCTGGATGAATATCTTTTTTCATGTTCTACGCTCCTGACAGCAGGAAAACTGTCTTGCTCTTTTTTTATCGCGCGCAACCTTCCCGGTTATCGGGTTGAGCGGCAATAAACCCTGTCAAATGTGCCACAATAATTATGAAGGCCAGTCTATACAATCAACGCATCGCAAATGCAAGTTTTATTTGTTTTTGGAGCGGTGATCGCGGCAATACTTTACACCTCGGCCGATTGCGTTAAAAAGGGCTAGAAAATTTCTTTATGCCAACACTCAGCAAAACAGGCAAAATAGATGCAAAACCGCGCCCCGGATGATGCCAGCACACTACCTTCAGCGGGTTTGTCAGAGCTTTCCGCTTTTTGGCCATTTATCCGTCCCTATCGGGGGCGGGTAATACTGGCGGCGGTGATTCTGGTTACAGTCTCTTTTATTTTGCTCTCGCTTGGGCGCGGGCTGGCCTGGCTGGTGGATAAGGGGCTGGGCAGCGGCGACCCGGCCATTCTGGACAGGGCGGTAATGGTCGCGCTTTTTCTGGCTCTTTTTGTGGGGATAGGCTCTTATCTCAGGATTTTGCTGGTTAATCAGGTGGCCGAGAGGGTAATGGCCGATATTCGTGCAGCGATTTATGGTCATGTGCTGTATTTGCCAACAGGCTGGTTTGAGGCGGCACGCACCGGCGACATTCTCTCGCGCCTGAATGCCGATACCGCGGTGGTACAGACCACCCTTGCCACGACCCTGTCCATGGCGGTGCGAAATGTGATTTTGCTGTTTGGCGGACTGGTTTTGGTGGTGCTGGCCTCAGCGCGAATGTCGCTGGTGGTGGCCGTTATTGTGCCAATTGTGGTTATCCCGCTGATTATATTGGCGCGGCGATTGCGTGCTTCCTCGCGCCACGCGCAGGAAAAACTGGGCGGGCTATCTGCCGAAGCAGAAGAGGGGATATCAGCTATCCGCACGGTGCACGCTTTTGCCCAGGAAGAACAGATGCAAAGCCGCTTCGGGATGACGCTGCAGGCGGCACTGGATGCGGCGCTGGCACGGGTGCGCTTGCGGGCCATTTTATCCGGCTTTGTCTTTTTTATGATGATCAGCGGCGTAACCCTGATCCTGTGGGTAGGCGGGCGCGATCTGCTGGCTGGAAAGATCAGTGCAGGCGATCTCTCTGCCTTTGTTTTTTATGCCTTTATTGTTGCCTCTTCTACCGGCACGCTTTCCGAGCTGGGCGGCGAGCTGCAACGCGCTGCCGGGGCAGCCGACAGAATTGCCCAATTGCTGGGTCAGCCCCTGCGCCGTACAGACCCTGTTGAGCCGCACCGTATAACAGCTGATAAGGGCGTGAAAATTCGTTTTGAAAATGTGGATTTTGCCTATCCCAGCCGGGGTGATATCCCCGCTTTGAAGGCGGTGAATTTCACCGCAGACAAGGGCAGTAAACTGGCTATTGTAGGGCCAAGCGGGGCAGGTAAATCGACCCTGTTTCACCTTTTGCTTGGCTTTTATGAACCGGCAGCCGGACAGATATCGCTCAATGATATATCGCTTGGCCAGATGCGGCTTGCCGATATTCGCCGGCATATCGCGATTGTCCCGCAAGACCCTGCGCTCTTTTCTGCCAGCCTGGCTGAAAATATTGCCTTTTCGCGCCCCAATGCCAGCCGTGAAGAGATTATCGCCGCAGCCAAACAGGCCGAGGCCGACAGCTTTATCGCCGAACTGGCACAAGGCTATGATACGCTGGTAGGCGAAAAAGGGGTGCGCCTGTCCGGCGGCCAGCGCCAGCGCATCGCCATTGCCCGGGCGATATTGTGCAATCCAGATATTCTGCTGCTGGATGAGGCGACCAGCGCTCTGGATAGCGTGAGTGAAAAGGCGATTCAGGAAGCGCTATCGCGTTTGATGGTGGGGCGCACCAGCCTGGTGATTGCCCATCGTTTGTCCACCATTATGGATGCAGATATGATTTTGCTGATGGATAGGGGGCAAATTATCGCCACCGGAACCCATGATAATTTGATAAAAAGCTCGCCTCTTTATCAACAGCTTGCCGCCCAGCAATTCCGCACCTCTGCCATCGCTGAATAGGTGGCGGGTTATTTATCGGGTTGCGGTGCGCTGGAAAATTGACCGATCACCAGCATCTTGTCGCTGGCAGTGCTATCTGTCCTGAAATTATGAAACTGGCCAGCGATATCGCTATCGCCATTGCCGGGCAGGATAATGCTCAGCTCTGCATTGGAACGCTCCTCGCTTGCCTCGCCCAGCTTCAGGGATAATTGCGGATCAATCGCACTGAATGTGCGTCTCTCGCCTGATTTAAGATTACCGAATAGCACAAGGCTGAAGGCACTGCCTTCCAGGGTATTGCCCTGTGCGTTAAGTTCAAAAATACCCGCCCGGCTATCCAGCACGGCACGGGCAGGGGCGTAATTTACCTCCATCACCATCTGGCTATCCTTAAATCCGGCCATGTTCAGCGAGACAGGCCAGCTGAAATTTCCGGCCTCTATGACATAGGGGTCGAGATAGCTGGTGCTTAGAACAAGGCTATAGAAAAATTCATCTTTGAAAATCTCCAGCCTGGGACGGCTCTGGACTGTCAGGGGCGAGTTGCCAACCGCCACATAAAGATATCCAGAGGCATATTCCATGTCCAGAGCGGCAAAGAATTCCATATTTTCCGGGCGCGTCTGGCCAGCCGGACGCACGGAAAGCGGGGTTTGGGTTATTTCCAGGGTCGAAACTTCTTCCATATCTGTGTTGGGAATGGTTTGGCGCAGTTCTTCTATCAGATTGCGCGCCGCTATTACCCTTGTCTGCTGGTCATCATTAGCCAGTCTGGCAGAAAAATATCTGTTCAGTATGGCGCTATCCGGAACATGGCTATTGGCCGCATAATCAAAGGATATTTCTGCTGTCATGGCTGGCAAAGCGGCGCATACCCAAACCGGCAACAATAGATGCCGCCCAAATCCAGCTTTCATATCTATCCCCGATTAATGCCCTTTATGCGCGCCAACCCCAAGCAGAAAGGCTGGCGGGGATTCATCTTTAGGGTCAAGCTGGAAATAAGAAGGTTATTCAGATTTTACGCGCTGGGTCAGTTTTAGCTCAATGCGCCGATTTTTTTGTCTGTCCTCGACGCTGTTGCCCGTGGCGATAGGCTGAAACTCGCCATAGCCGGAAGCAGATAGCCGCGAGGCAGGCACGCCTTCCCTGATCATAAAGCGTACTACCGATAGGGCGCGTTCGGTCGATAAATCCCAATTATCGGCATAGACGCCTGAGACAGGCACATCATCTGTATGGCCATCAATTTGCAATATCCAGGGGATATCGTCCGGAATTTCCCGGATGATTTCGGTCAGGGCGGCGGCGATTTGTGCCAGCTGTTTCTGCCCCTCTTCGCCGATACTGGCCTGACCCGGGGCAAATAGCACCTCGGACTGGAAAACAAATCTGTCCCCGACAATTTTTACATCGCTGCGCCCTTCCAGCACATCGCGCAACCGTCCAAAAAACTCGGAACGGAAACGGCGCAATTCCTGTACCTTGTTTGCCAGCGCACTATTCAGCGCCTTGCCTAAATTGGCGATAGCGATTTTATCTTCTTCGGCCTGTTTTTCCCGTTCTGCCAGCAAGGCGCGTAGCCGCGACAATTCCGAGCGCAGGGATTCCATTGCTGTTGTGAGACGAGCCACCTCTGCACTGGCTGTATCAGCGCGCCGGGTCTGCTGGCCAAGGCTTTGTGTTTGCGCAGCCAGACGCTGGCTGGTTTGGCTAAGCTGTTCTTCAAAGGCTTTGGTGCGGGCAAGGCTGCGCGCCTGAAGGTCTGCCAGCGCAGCTTTTTCCGCATCCAGATCAGCTTGCAGCCGGCGTTTATCAGCGCTCTCACTGGCCAGCTGGCGGGTTAACTGTTCCAATTGGGCGGTCAGGCTGTTATTTTGCTCTTCTGCAATGGCCAACTGGGCAGAGGTTCTGGCCAGATCAGCTGAAAGTACCGAGCCTGCCTCGCGTTCCAGCGATAACAGCTCACCCAGCTGGGCAAGCTCCTGGCGCAAGGCAGACAGGCTGGCATCCTGGCCAGACAGTCGATAGGCCAAATTGGCCTGTATCAGTACAAATACCATCAGCACAAACACAAACACCATCAGCAAGCTGGCCAGCGCATCGACAAAGCCGGGCCAGGTAAAATCACCGGGTCTGTTGCGGATGCCTAGACGGGAAAGTGCCATTCAGTCTGCCCTTATCAATCTGTATGTTTGGCCGATGCCAGCTTTGTGATAGCCTTGGACAGCGCGCGCATTTCGCCTGAAATGGTTTCCTGCTGGCGCTCGGATTGCTGGGCAAGGGCCTGGGTAAGCTGTTCAATTCGGGCATTTAACAGCCCCAGCATATCTCTGGTGCGCTTGTCATCTGCCATTTGTTCATTCAGCATCGAAAGCTGGGCATTCATCTGGATGATTTGCTGTAACTGGCTTTGTCTATCTATCTCGGCATCTTTTATCGCCTCTGCCAGGGTAATCATAGCGCGCGCACCCTCTTCGCTGAGGCCGTGGGCAAGGGCTTGCTGGCCAGCAGGAGAGGCAGCAGAACTGGCATCGCTGTAACGGGCAAAGACCGATAGCCAGTCTTCCACCTCATTAAAAAACCGACCCATAGCCTGTCCCAATTGCAGGTCAAGAAAGCCCAGAACCAGGCTGGCACCAAGCCCAAACAGAGAGGAGGAAAAAGCCGTTGCCATCCCGTCCAGAGGCGCTTCCAGGCCGGTACGCAATTGCTGCATCATCTGTTCAAAGTCAAGATTGCTGATATCCAGACCACTGACCACATTGCTGACCGAACCAATGGTTTGCAACAATCCCCAGAAGGTGCCGAGCAACCCTAAAAAGACAAGCAGGCCAATGAAATAGCGGGAAATCTCGCGCCCTTCATCCAGGCGCGCCGCCACCCCGTCCAGAACCGAGCGCAAGGAAAGCGCCGATAAATGCCTGTCCGCGCTGGCATCTGACAGCATGGCATAAACAGTCGCCAGCAGGACAGGGCGCGGTGCAGATGGATTGATCGTATTGGTTTTTTGTATCTGGCCAAGCCATTTAGCCTCGGGGACAAGCCGCAAGGTCTGGCGAAAAATAAAGGCCACGCCGATTAACGCGGTGGCCACAATGACGCTGTTTAGCGCGATATTGCCAGCAAAGGCACGCGCCAGCTGTGGCCATAACAAGCCGATAATAACGGCCGTTATCGCCAGAATTATGGCCATCCGAATAAGATAGGTACGGGGATCTGTCATACGCGATTTCATGGCCATCCTGCCTTTTTTTCTGACACTTCTTGCATCTGATGCTAGTGTATGCCAGTCAATCATGGCAAGACTGTGGACGCTGTCAATTTTTTTTAAACAAGGCAGAAAGAGGCAAAGCGGCTAGGCTGTGGCACCGCGCAATGTTTTCAGCAAGCTGGCGTGCATCGCCCCGTTACAGGCCACAACATCGCCTGTTTCCAGTGCCTTGTCGCGCGAGGCAAAATCAGATACCAGCCCGCCTGCTTCCCTGACCAGCAAAATACCGGCCGCGATATCCCAAAGGCTGAGGCCGCGTTCCCAAAAGCCGTCATAACGGCCAGCCGCCACAAAGGCGAGATCCAGCGCAGCAGAGCCAAAGCGGCGCACCCCGGAAGAGGATTGCATCACCGCATTCATCTCTTTTAAAAATTTAGCGTCTGTTTCTGCAGTGCCGCGTCCCAAAAACGGGATACCTGTGGCAAACAGGCAATCTGACATCGCCCGCCGACCAGATACCCGGATACGCCTGTCATTTAAAAATGCACCCTTGCCGGCTTCGGCAAAATAAAATTCATGCCGGCAGGGGTCATAAATTGTGCCGGCAATGATTTTGCCCTTATCCCGCACCGCAATGGAAATGGCAAAATGCGGGATGCCATGCAAAAAATTTGTTGTGCCATCAATCGGGTCTATGATCCAGCAAGGGGCATCTTTATCGGCCGGTTTTACCTCGCCTGCCTCTTCCATGATAAAGCCCCAGTCAGGACGCGCTTTTTGCAGCTCTTCCTGGATAGTGCGTTCTGCTGCGATATCTGCCTGAGAGACAAAATCTGCTGCCCCTTTGCGGGTCACCTGCAGATTTTCCACCTCGCCAAAATCCCGCATCATGCGCCGCGAGGCAGCAACACTTGCTTTATGCATCACATTGATAAGTGCAGAACGGCCAGCCATATCCGATTAATCCTTTGCCCGTTCAAGATAGGTTTTATCTTCGGTGCGTACCACAATACGCGTGCCAACCTCGATATGCGGGGGTACCATAATCCGCTCGCCATTATCGACAACAGCAGGCTTGTAAGAAGAGGAGGCTGTCTGGCCTTTGATAACAGCATCTGCTTCCACCACGGTCAGAACGACCTGTTCCGGCAGGGTGATGGAAATCGGGTCGCCTTCATGGCTTTGCAGGGTAACGCTCATACCATCTTGCAGGAATACCGCTGTCTCGCCGATCATGTCCTCGGCAATGCTGAACTGCTCAAAGGTCTCGCCATGCATGAAAATATGGTTATCCCCCTCGGCATAGAGATAGGTGCAGGTTGCTTCATCCAGAATAACGCGCTCAACAGATTCAGTTGCCCGAAACCGTTCATTTAATTTTGTCCCGTCGCGAATATCGCGCAGCTCAATCTGGGCAAAAGCCCCGCCCTTTCCAGGCTTCACATGGCTGGTTTTTACCGCGACCCATAAACGTGATTTATGTTCGATCACATTGCCCGGGCGAATAGCATTTCCGTTTAATTTCATTTCATTTCATCCTTTTGCCTGGCTGAGGCTGGCCATATAGGCAGTGGTGTCCAGCATACGATTAGCAAAGCCCCATTCATTGTCATACCAGCCCATAATGCGTACAAAGCGATCTGCCTGTACTTGTGTCTGGGTTAAATCGGCCACACAGGAATGGCTGTCATGGTTAAAATCAATTGATACCAGAGGCAATGTATTGACCCGCATCACCCCTTTCATCGGCCCGTTTGCCGCTGCTGTCAGAGCCGCATTGATACTGGCAACATCACATTCCTTTTTCGAATAAAAATGCAAATCCACCACAGATACATTTTCGGTTGGCACGCGCACAGCAGAGCCATCCAGCTTGCCATCCAGTTCCGGCAATACCAGCCCGACCGCTTTGGCTGCCCCGGTAGTGGTCGGCACAATAGAGCGCGCACCAGAACGGGCACGGCGTAAATCTTTGTGCGAATTATCCAGAATATTCTGATCGCCCGTATAGGCGTGAATAGTGGTCATATTGCCAGAGATCAGCCCAAAGCTGTCATTCATTACCTTTGCCATGGGCGCCAGACAATTTGTAGTACAGGACGCATTGGAAACAATCATATGGTCTTTGCGCATAAGCTCGTGATTGACCCCGTAAACAACGGTAAAATCTGCCCCGGAGGCAGGCGCAGAAACCAGTACTTTTTTCGCACCCGCGGATAGATGGGCAGAAGATTTCTCGCGGCTGTTGAAATGGCCGGAACATTCCAGCACCACATCCACATCCAATGCGCCATGCGGCAACAGGGCAGGGTCACGCTCATGGGTCACGCTGATCCGGCCAGTGCCAACATCCATCCAGTCTTCATCAAAGGTGATAGGCGAGGCAAATTTGCCATGTGTTGAATCGAACTCCAGCAAATGCGCCATAATTTCGGTTGCACCCGGAGAGTTCAGCAAAACCACTTCAATATCATCGCGCTTTTGTTCGACCAGCGCGCGTAAAACCAGTCTTCCAATGCGGCCAAAGCCGTTAATGGCAACACGTGTTTTCATCTATAGACCTTCCTTATATTTTGCTGTCATTGCGGATAGGGCGGTACATAGCCAGAAATTATTTCAGCTTTGCCAGCGCGGCGTCGATAACCGCCTCTTTGGTAATGCCGAAATGGCGGAATAACTCTGCGGCCGGGGCAGATGCCCCAAAGCTGTTCATTCCGATAAAGCTGAAATCAGACCCTGCGACACTGGCCCAGCCCATTTCAATGCCGGCTTCGACCACTACTACAGATTTGGCATCGCCCAGCAAGCTCTGGCGATAGGCCTTATCCTGTGCCAGCAATAATTCCATACATGGCACGGATACCAGGCGGGTAGGATAGCCTTTTGCTTCCAGTTCCTGGCGGGCTTCTTCGGCTATCATTACTTCCGAGCCGGTCGCCATCAACACAATCTGTGGCCTGTCGCTTGCTTCGTTCAGAATATAGCCGCCGCGCATGGATTTATTTTCCATCACCGCATCGCCCAGGCGCAGCTGGGGCAGGCCTTGCCGGCTCAAGGCCAGAACAGAAGGGGTCTTTGTGGCATTCAGCCCGATTTGCCAGGCTTCGGCTGTTTCCACAATATCGGCCGGCCGGAAGAAATACAGATTGGGAATAGCCCGCAAGGCAGCAAAATGTTCTACCGGCTGGTGGGTTGGGCCATCTTCACCCAGCCCGATAGAATCATGGGTCATCACATAGATCGCCCGCTGTTCCATCAGCGCGGACAGGCGGATAGACGGGCGGCAATAATCGGTAAAGACCAGGAATGTGCCGCCATAGGGAATAGCCCCGCCATGCAGGGCAATGCCGTTCATCGCGGCGGCCATACCATGTTCGCGCACCCCGTAATGGATATAATGGCCAGCCGGATTTTGGGCAGAATAAATATCCTGATCGGCAGCTTTGGTGTTGTTCGAGCCGGTCAGGTCAGCAGATCCGCCAAACAGGCAATCTGTTTCTGCGACCAGCGCTTCTATGGTTTTCTGGCTGGCAACCCGGCTGGCCAGTTTTTGTGGATTGGCTGCCAAATCTGTTTTCATTTTGCCAATAGCTGCATCGCTGGTAGCCGATATATCGCCGGACAGGGCTGCTTCAAACCTGTCTTTTTGCGGCGCGTCTTTTAACCGTTCTTCCCATTTTAGGCGAGCTTGCTGGCCATTTTGGCCGATTTTGCGCCATTCTTGCAAAATATCTTCCGGAATTTCAAATGGGGCATAGGGCCAGTTCAACGCAGCTCTTGTGCCGGCAATTTCATCTGCCCCCAATGGCGCGCCATGTACATTTGATGTGCCAGCCATCGTGGGCGCGCCCTTGCCGATTTCTGTCTTGCAGCGGATCAGGCTTGGCTTGCCCTGTTCGGCCTTTGCAGCGGCAATCGCCTTATCCACTGCGGCCATATCATGCCCGTCACAGGCCAGCACCTGCCAGCCATAGGCTTCAAACCGGGCTGTGATATCATCCGATACAGCCAGCTCTGTTTTGCCGTCAATAGAGATACCATTATCATCAAACAGAACAATCAGATTGCCCAGCTGGAAATGTCCGGCCATAGAGGCGGCCTCATGGCTGACCCCCTCCATCAAACAGCCATCCCCTGCGATAACATAGGTGTGGTGGTCTACCAGCTTTTCGGTGAATTTGCCGCGCAGATGGGTTTCGGCCATCGCCATACCCACCGCATTGGCAATGCCTTGCCCCAGCGGGCCTGTCGTGGTTTCAATGCCGGCAGCATGGCCATATTCAGGATGACCAGCGGTTGCACTGCCCAGCTGGCGAAAATTGCGAAGCGCATCCAGGGTTGTATCCTTGTAGCCGGTCAGATAAAGCAGCGCATATAACAGCATAGAGCCATGTCCGGCAGACAGCACAAACCTGTCTCTGTCCGGCCAGTTTGGCTGGCTGGAATCAAATTTCAGATGGTTTGCAAATAGCACGCTTGCGGCATCTGCCATGCCCATTGGCATACCGGGATGTCCAGACTTGGCTGCCTCAACAGCGTCCATTGCAAGCGCGCGGATGGCATTTGCCATCATCTGAGAAGGAAGGTTTGCCATATCTGTCTTTCCAGTATTGTGCCGGTGAATATTATTCATAGGGCTATATATAGACAGGCCATGACAATCAAGGCTCTAGCGCATTTTTGACGCAGTTTTTACACAAGTTTTTCCAGCTTTTCAGAGGTTCTGCCAGCTATCACATCAAGATATCCTCTGTCCCGAGGCTGTTCAGACAAGCCATCTTCTTGTCTGGCATCTGGGTGAGCCAGGCCGATTCGTGCATGGTTTCAGGTAAGTTTTTGCTCTTTTAACGCCCTTTTCGAGCTGTTAATTCCGGAATTTGGGGTGGCTGGACAGGACTAGATTTTTAGCCTGGAATCAATGGACAGCCTTGCTTGCACGCGTAAGGCATTGCACGAAGGATGAAGAACAACACCCTGTCAGGCTTGTTTTTTTAAGTTAATCAGCGCACGATTATTCTCAGCCATTTGCTGTGTTATTACCCCTCTGGCCGATTTGGTCGGGCGAAAGCTGTCCCGGCGTAAAACAAAGCGGGGGTGACAAGGCGCGCCAGTCCTGTTTTTTGATAAGGTTGGGCAAAGGCCATACAGATTAACCAAAGAAGAAAAGATAGAGCTACATCATCATGGCAGGCCCAAAATTAGAAATGGCACTTCAAGGCCTGCAAGACGCGATTAACGAGCTGGACAGCACAATTCTGACCACCGCTTCGAAATTTCGCGACACAGCCAGCCAAACAGCGGCATCTGATTCGGACTTGCCAGTGGAAATGGTGCGGGCAGAATTACAGGCCTTGCGGCAAATGATAAGCCAGGCTAACGCGCTGATTGGCAGCGCCTCTGCTGCTTCCAAAGACACAGATACAGATGAGGTTCTGCACTAATGGCGCAATCTGTTGTAACGGTGCGGCTAAATGGACAGCCCTATCAGATGGGGTGCGGGCCAGGCGAGGAAGCCCATATCGAAGCCCTCGCCAAAGAGGTGGACGCGATCATTACTTCTTTGAAAGCAGAGGCAGGCCAGCTTGGCGATACACGGCTATTGGCGATGGCCGCCCTTATTTTGGCTGATCAAAAACATATTGCCCAAAATGGGGCATCTTCCGGCCAGCCGGTTTCCGCGTCAAACGGGGCATCGCAAACCAGCCTTGATAGCGAGGGAGAGGCGATGCTGGCTGCCCAGCTGCAGGCGATGACAGACAAGTTGCGTGCACTTAAACAACAGCTGGAAACTGTATCTTGATAAATAGGCGCAATAGGCGTAATTTCTAAAGCGGTGATAGCTGGGCTTCGCGCTCGGTGTTTCAATCCCTGGGACCATAATCTTCTGTAGGGAGCTGCCTCTGGCAGGGTTGCGATCTTGCTATTGCGGCGCCCACCTGTTTTACAGGTCACAGAGGATGAAAAAAACTAACGGCTGTCCTGGCTGTCACTCTGGTTACACCGGCAAGGCCTGACTGGTTTAACCCGGCCGCTGGCGCGCTTAATCTGGATAAGGGCTCTTCTGGATGACATCTCCAAACCCGGATGCGCTAAAGGCCGAAACCCGCAAAAACGCTGCCCGATTGCGCCAGACCGCCCAGGCAGCAGACCCTTATGCATCGGCAAGGATTGCAGAATATGCAAAGCGTCTTATCCAGCATTTTCACCCCCGCATTGTGGCAGGGTACTGGGCGATAAAGACAGAGCTGGATGTTATCCCCCTGCTTGCCGCACTTGGCGAGGTCAGCGATATTCGTTTATGTCTGCCTGTCACAGGGCCGGCTGAAACCCCGCTTGTCTTTCATCACTGGCATCCGGGAGAGCCGCTGGATACTGGGCCTTATCAAACGCGCCAGCCCTTTGCCAGCACACAGCCGGTAATACCTGATCTGATGCTTGTTCCGCTATTGGCCTTTGATAAAAATTTCAACAGGCTGGGCTATGGGGGCGGTTTTTATGACCGCACCCTTGCCAGCTTTGCCCAGACAGGCGATAAGGTAGCGGCCATCGGGGTCGGGTTCGATGTGCAGGAAATGGAAAATCTGCCTCTGGGGCCCTTTGATCACCCGCTGGACGGGGTTTTGACCCCCTCCGGATTAAGGCTGGCAGGATGAAAATTGGCTAGAAAAGATAGCCGGTCTGGCCAGAAAAGATAGCCGGTCTGGATAATGAATTTAACATAGGGTTTTTTAAGATGATACGGGTTCTGTTTTTAGGGGATATTGTCGGGCGTGCGGCTCGCCAGGCGGTGATAGAGAGCGTACCAGAGCTTCGTGCAGAATTGCAGTGTGATTTTGTCATCGCCAATTGTGAAAATGCCGCCGGCGGTTTTGGGGTAACCCCGCCTATTTGTGACGGGTTGCTGGCAGCCGGTATTGATGTGCTTACCACGGGCAATCATGCCTTTGACAAGTCGGAAATCAGCCCCTATATGGCCACCCAGCCGCGCCTGTTGCGGCCGGAAAATATGAATGCCGCTTTTCCGGGTTCCGGTCATGTGATTGTACAAAATGACAAAGGCCAGCGTCTGGGTGTGATGAATATCATGGCCAATCTGTTTATGGCTGAAAATGAAAATGCCTTTGCCTGTGCGGATAAATTGCTGGCAGAAATGCCGCTTGGCAAGGCGGTGGATGCCCTTGTTCTGGATTTTCATGGCGAGGCGACATCGGAAAAATGTGCGATGGGCTTTCATCTGGATGGCCGTGCCTCAATGGTGGTGGGCACGCACACCCATATCCCTACCTCCGATACCCGTATCCTGCCAAATGGCACCGCCTATCAGAGCGATGCCGGTATGTGCGGCGATTATAATTCGGTGATCGGGATGCAAAAGGAAGCAGCTACAGGCCGGTTTAATGGCAAGCCGGCTGGCAAGCTGGCCGTGGCCACCGGCACGCCCAGCCTGTGCGGCGTTTTTGTCGAGATTGACCCCGATACAGGGCTTGCCAATTCGGTGCGCCAGATCCGAAAGGGCGGTGTTCTGGCCTCTGGCTGAGGGAAAAATTTATCTGCAGGTAAAAGAATTTGCTTGCCTCATCTTTTTTCTTATCTGCCCTTCTGCTATACCCGTTTCAATATAATTTAATTCTGATTTCAGCCAGATATTGACAAGCGGAGCCAAAGGCAGATGGCAGGCCATTCCAAATTTAAAAATATTCAACATCGCAAAGGGGCGCAGGATAAAAAGCGTGCCAAAATTTTCACTCGCCTTATCAAGGAATTAGCGGTAGCCGCACGCAGTGGTACAGACCCGAACAGTAATCCGCGTTTGCGCGGCGCCTTGCTGGCAGCCAGAGCGGCTAATATGCCCAAGGACAATATCGAACGTGTCCTGAAAAAAGCCGAAGGGGGCGAGGGCGAGCAATATGAAGAAATCCGCTATGAAGGATACGGGGTTGGCGGGACAGCCTTTATTGTCGAGGCGATGACCGATAATCGCAACCGCACCGCCTCCGAAGTACGTGCTGCCTTTAGCAAATTCGGGGGCAGCCTTGGCGAGACAGGGTCGGTCAGCTTTATGTTTGACAAGGTTGGCCAGATTATTTTTACCGGCTCTGTGGCCGATGCCGAAACCATGTTTGAGGCCGCGCTGGAAGCCGGGGCAGATAATGTGGAATCAGATGAAGAAAGCCATGTCATCACCTGTGCACCTGAAGATTTTAATGCTGTGCGCGAAGCCTTGCAGGAAACCTTTGGCGACCCGGAAGAAGCCGAGCTTACCTGGATTGCCCAAAATACATTATCGGTAGATGAAGATCAGGCAACTACCCTGTTAAAATTTATCGATGCGCTGGAAGATAATGATGATGTGCAGAGCCTGTCCTTTAATTTCGAGATTTCGGACGAGATTATGGCAAAGATAGAGGCATAATAGATGCGGATGCTTGGTATCGATCCTGGGCTTAGTGCGACCGGTTGGGGATTGGTATCAATGGATGGCTTGCGCCTGTGCCATCATGGCCATGGCATTATCCGTTCCACCGCCCGCGATGCCGATACAAACAGGCTGGCGGCCATAGCCGATCAGCTGGAAAAAATCATTTCAGAAGAAAAACCGGAAGCCGCGATTATCGAGGAAATATTTGTGGTGAATAATCCGCGTTCTGCCCTGCGGCTAGGGATGGCACGCGGGGTGGCGGTAATGGTCTGCGGGCGCGCAAAATTGCCGCTTTATGAAATTTCTGCACGGCGCGTAAAACAGGCGGTAACCGGCACTGGCAAGGCCGATAAAAAACAGGTCTGCCAGATGGTCGCCCGATTGCTGAATATCAAAGCCCCGCCTTCTGATGCCGGCGATGCGCTGGCAATGGCTATTGCCGGCTTGCAGGGCGATAGATCCAAATTGGCATCAACTGAACATATCCCCAGCCCCTCAAACGGTCTGGAACAGGCTATCGCGGCCGCACTGGCCAGGCAAGACAGGCTTGGCTAGACTGGTCAGAAAGGTAAGGAGCGCGTAAGTATGATAGCACAGCTAAAAGGCCGGATTGTTGCACAGGATCTGAGCTATCTGGTGCTGGATGTTGGCGGGGTAGGCTATCAGGTCTTTGCCAGCGGGCGCAGCCTGTCCCAGTTGGGTGGTATCGGGGCAGAGGTGACCATCCTGACCGAGCTTGTGGTGCGCGAGGATGCAATGACCTTGTATGGTTTTGCCCGGGAAGCAGAACGCGCCGCCTTTCGATTATTGCAAACGGTGCAAGGGGTCGGGGCAAAGGCAGCCTTATCTATCCTAACCGTATTAGAGCCCGATCAGCTGGCTCAGGCTATTTTGGCAGGTGATAAGGCAATGGTGGCCCGCGCAGATGGCATAGGGCCCAAACTTGCCCAGCGTATTGTTAACGAGCTGGCACAGAAAACAGGCGCGCTGGCCAGCACAGGTCTTGCGTCTGGCCAGATGGGGCAGGGCATAGCCGAGGCTGCGCAAAATAGCGGGCAAAATGCGGTTATGCAGGATGCACTTTCCGCGCTGGTTAATCTGGGCTATTCTCGCACCGAGGCCTTTACAGCCCTGCAAAAGAGCCAGGAAGGTGCTGATGGCAGCGATATATCCGGGCTGATCGCGGCTGCATTAAAAGAACTGGGACGATAGTTTGGGAGGATAGTTTATGTGTATAAATAAAAATGCCTCACCGGCCAGTTATGTGACAAAACAGCAACGCATCCCTTTTGGCATAGAGACAAGCGCGTGACACAAACCCCTCCATCTGTATCAGAACAAACCGATCGCCTGATTGATGGCGAGGCACAAGGGATGGCAGACCCAGCCTTGCGTCCGCTAAAGCTGGCAGAATTTATCGGCCAGGGGCAGGGGCGTGCCAATCTGGAAACCTTTATCGATGCGGCCAGCCAGCGACAAGAGGCGATGGATCATACCCTGCTTCACGGCCCGCCCGGTCTGGGTAAAACCACGATGGCACAGATTATTGCCAATGAATTGGGGGTCGGTTTTCGCGCGACTTCCGGCCCGGTGATTGCCCGGGCAGGGGATCTGGCTGCCTTGCTGACCAATCTAGCCCCGCGCGATGTGCTGTTTATTGACGAAATTCACCGGCTGAACCCGGCTGTAGAGGAAGTTTTATATCCGGCAATGGAAGATTTTCAGCTGGATTTGATCATTGGGGAGGGGCCTTCTGCCCGTTCGGTGCGCATTGATTTGCCGCGCTTTACGCTGGTCGGGGCGACCACCCGTTCAGGCTTGCTGACCACGCCCTTGCGCGACCGCTTCGGTATTCAGATGCGGATGCAATTTTATAATGCAGAAGAGCTGGTTTCGATCCTGAACCGCCAGGCAGAGAAGCTGGATATGCCGCTAAGTGCCGATGGGGCGCTGGAAATTGCGCGGCGTTCACGCGGTACACCGCGAGTGGCAGGCCGGCTGTTGCGGCGGGTACGCGATATTGCGCTGGTCGCCGGGGCAAGCGAGGTCAGCGCGACTATCGCAGATGACGCCCTTGGCCGGCTGGAGGTGGATGCACAAGGCCTAGATAGTATGGACAGGCGCTATTTATCCTGTTTGGCGAGCTCTTATGGCGGTGGGCCGGTCGGGGTGGAAACCCTGGCAGCGGTTTTGTCGGAACAGCGCGATATGCTGGAAGAGGTGATAGAGCCCTATTTACTGCAAACAGGCTTGCTGATCCGCACGCCGCGGGGGCGCTGTTTATCGCCTGCGGGCTGGGCCTATCTGGGGCTGGATGCCCCGGCTGAGGCTACCCGCCAGCTTGATTTGCTTGCATCAGCCAGCCGGACTGACCTAGATTAACAGCTAAAGCCGATATAATGGCACATGAAAATCTGTTAAAAAGCCGGGGTTTAACAATATTGTGACACAAGAAAAAGACCAGTTTATCGACCAGGCAATTGCCGGGCTGGACGGGGTGATTGACCGCTCTGTTCCGGATCAGCATCGCCATATATATGGCGTGACAGTACAATATGAAGATATTGATGCCGGCGGCATTGTCTATCATGCGACCTATCTGAATTTTGCCGAACGGGCGCGCTCTGCCCTGCTTCGGGCTTGTAAATTTGATGTTCAGCATTGGCTGCGCGAACATCGTCAGGGCTTTGTCATCACCCATATTGAAACCGACTATCACAGCCCGGCCCATCTGCATGACCAGCTATATGTTGAAACCAGCTGCCTTCAGCTGGGCGGCGCATCCACAATCTTGCAACAAGATATAAAATCTGTTGAAACTGGCCTTAATTTTGCCAGAGTTTTAGTGAAAGCTGCCTGGATAGATGTGGAAAATGGGCCGCGAAAATTCCCCGAGCCGTTGCAAGCGGTTTTTCGAAGCTTTCAGCCTGTTTCCAGATAAGGTTTAAGACTTTGGCGCTTGGTGATAGAACATAAAATATCGACAAATTTCCCTAAAGAGAATTGGTGCATCCCTGTTAAATTTAGGGCATATACAGCCTGCATTTTGATGAAAAAAGAAAGTTGAACAAAAATGGCAACAGAGTCTGTGATTGAAAACGTGGCCGTAACCGCCTCTTCGCCGGGGCATGATTTGACCTTGCTAGGATTGTTTTTCGCCGCTGATCCGGTGGTGAAATTTGTTATGTTATTGCTGGTCGGGGCGTCTGTCTGGTGCTGGGCAATCATTTTCGAGAAAATCAGACTTATTCGTCGCCAGAAAAAATATGCCGCCGCCTTTGACGAGCTATTCTGGTCAGGCGGCTCTTTGAATGATCTGTATAATCAGACAGGTGATGAGCCGGAAAGTGCGCAAGCCAAAGTATTTGTATCGGCCATGCGTGAATGGCGGCGGGCAACGGTAAAGGGGCTGACCGCAGATTTGCGCGGCGACCTCAAAGCCTCCATCCTGCAGCGCATCGAGCGCAATATGACCCTAACCATTACAAGGGAAATGGACGCGCTGGAACGGGGGATGAATTTTCTGGCCTCTATCGGTTCTGTCTCTCCTTTTGTGGGGCTGTTTGGCACAGTCTGGGGGATTATGAACTCTTTTCAGTCTATCGCTGAATCCAAAAATACCAGCCTTGCCGTAGTGGCACCCGGTATTGCCGAAGCCCTGTTTGCCACCGCATTGGGATTGCTGGCGGCCATTCCTGCGGTGGCGGCCTATAACAAATTTTCCGGTGACCTGGACAAGGTTTCCAGCGCATTGGAAATTTTTGCACAGGAATTTACCACCTTGCTGGGGCGCCAGCTGGATGAAGGGGGCAAGTGAGCATGGGTGCGGCCTTGAACAATCAAAGAGGCGGGCGTCGCGGCCGGCGTGCCAGACCCATGAGCGAGATAAATGTCACGCCCCTGGTGGATGTGATGCTGGTATTGCTGATAGTGTTTATGGTGACCGCCCCTTTGTTAACGGTTGGCGTGCCGGTTGATTTGCCAAAAACAAAGGCCGGGCAGATTAACGCGGATCAAGCCCCTCTGGTGGTGACCATCAATAAAGACGGGGCGCTATTTTTACAGGATAACGAGATTGAACCGGACAAGCTGATCCCGCGCTTGTCGGCGATTGGCGAGGCAAATAAAGATGTACGGATTTTTGTGCGCGGCGACAAGCAGGTTGCCTATGGCGAAGTGATGCGGCTAATGGGGCGTATTCAGTCAGCCGGTTTTGAACGGGTCGCGCTTGTGGCAGAATTGCCTGAGGAATAATCAGATGCGGGCCTGGCTACATCCATCTATTTTAAGTCGTCCAATAGCGCAATCTGTCATCTTTCATGTGCTGATTGTGGCGTTGGCGATGGTTGGCTGGCCATTTTTGTCCGAAAAAGATATTAATGCCCAGCCCCTGATCATTGTGGATGTGGTTGCCAGCTTGCCGAAAACCAATCTGGCCGCCAGCAATCGTGCCAAATCCAGCCCGGAGCCGGAACAGGAAGCGACCCGTAAAAAACCGCCACCACCACCGCCTCCGCCCCCGCCAGCCCCGCAGCTGGTAGCCAAAGCGCCGCCACCAAAACCGGCGCCGCCCAAGCCGGTAGCTGAAACAGCAGAAATCCTGCCAGACAAGCCTGTACCTGTGCCAAAGGCAAAGCCGGAAGCGGCCGCACCAAAGCCAAAACAGATCAAGGTCTCGGCACCGGTATCGCGTCCAACACCGCCTGCAAAGCCAAAGCCCACGCCAAAAAGCCCGGTTGAAAGGCCAAATAAGCTGGCACAAAAAAGCCAGCAAAAAGAGCGGGCAGAAGCAATGAACGGGGTGCTGCAGAATTTGGCACAAGCCTCGCTGGCAAAAAAGGCAGAAGAAACCAAAAAAGCCCGGCAGAAACAGGATAAGCTGGCGATGGCCAATCAGCTATCTGCGGCGGTGGGCGAGGCGGTACGTGCGCCGGAGACCAGCTCTATTTTGCCGCTTGGTATGTCCGAGATTGACCGTTTGCTGAACCATATTTCGAAATGTTTTGTGCTGCCGCCCGGCGCGACTGAAGAATTGGCAGAACAGGTCGTTGATGTGGATTTGGAATTGCGACGTGATGGCAGTGTGGAAAAAATTACCTTTGTGGATAATGGTCGCCTGACAACAGATCGCAATTATCGTATTGTGGCATTGGCAGCGCGGCGCGCGGTTCTGGATTGTGCGCCTCTGCCGTTGCCGCCGGAAAAATATGAATCGTGGAAAATTCTGCCCATCGGGTTTAATTCCACCTTTATGCAACGCGGAACGATGTGATGATGATAGTGATGAAGATATTTGGAAAACGGCTGACAGCATTATTATCGATTTGCCTGTTGCCCTTCCTGTTTAGCGGCCAGCTCTATGCCCAGAGCCAGCGTTTATATGTGACCGAAGGCCAGATTGAACCTATCCCTGTTGCGATTGCCGATTTTACCGGGCTGGATGGTGTGCCCTCTGATGTCGGGCGGCAAATTGCCCAGATTATATCGGATGACCTGGTCAGTTCCGGCTTGTTTCTATCGATTGATAGCGCGGCCTTTATCGCGCCGCCTGCCTCGCCTGATGTGCGGCCAAATTTTGCGGATTGGACACCGCTTGGGGCAAAGGGGCTGTTAATCGGCTCGGCCTTTCTGGATAATGATGGTGCCTTGCAGATCGAATTTGCGCTATGGGATGTTATCTCGCAGCGTTCCATCACCGAAGGGGGCGGATCAGCCGATCCGGCAGGCTTGCGCCGCATTGCCCATCAAATAGCCGATTTTGTCTATGAGGAATTTACCGGCGATACAGGCTATTTTGATACTCAAATTGTGTATGTATCGGAATCCGGCCCCCAGAACAGGCGGGTCAAGCGTCTGGCCTTTATGGATCAGGACGGGCATAATCATAAATTTTTGACCACCGGCAATGATCTGGTGCTCACCCCGCGCTTTTCACCTACCGCCAATGAAATTGCCTATCTGAATTATTTTAATGACGAGCCGAATGTATATCTTCTGGATGTGGTAACCGGGCGAACCGAACGGCTGGGCAGTTTTCCCGGCATGACCTTTGCCCCGCGCTTTGGCCCGGATGGAACCAAGTTAATTATGAGCCTGGCTGAGGATGGCCGTACCGATATTTACGAGATGGAATTGGCAACCCAGACCATTACCCAGCTCACCCGCTCTGCCTCTATTGATACCTCGCCCTCCTATTCCCCTGATGGTGACTATATCGTCTTTAATTCGGACAGGGGCGGCTCGCAGCAGCTTTATACCATGCGCGCTGATGGTACGGGCGTGCGCCGGATAAGCTTTGGCGATGGGCGTTATGCCACCCCTGTCTGGTCACCGCGCGGGGATATCATTGCCTTTACCAAAATGTATCGCGGGGAATTTTTCATTGGCGTGATGAATATAGATGGTAGTGGCGAGCGCTTGCTGGCACGCGGTTTTCTGGTTGAAGCCCCGACCTGGGCACCCAATGGACGGGTATTGATGTATTTTAAACAGCAACCTGTGACCGATACAGGGGAAGGCGGTGAAACCCATCTTTATCGCATTGATATTACAGGGTTTAATGAGCGCCGGGTCATTACGCCTGCCGATGCCAGTGATCCGGCATGGTCGCCACTGCTGCGATAAAGGGTTTTTCGGGTGGTTTGCAATCTGCATAATGAGATTAAAGCTTGATTTTTAGTGCCATTTGTGTTTTGAGTATTTTCTGGGAGGTTCGCTGTTCTCAAGCTGAACGTAATGTCCATTGCGATAAAGTAGGAAAAATCGCTTGAAGGATAGCTCGCGTGGCTCGGTATGGCAGATAAGGTCAACTCTGAATGACGCCAGTCAAACTCGTTTTGTGAAGGCGCAGAGACAGGCTTTTTAGTTTTTAGTTATTTATATGGCCAGTTGGAGGTCCAATCTAATGATAAAAAGAATTCTTACGCTTGTTGCCGCTACCGCATTGCTTGCTGCGTGTGAGACAGCCTCAACAACAGATAGCAGCGCCACAAGCAGCAGTTCAACTACGGCCACAACCGGGACAAGTACTGCCACCAGCACTGCTTCAACCTCGACAACAGCCACAGCTGCTGAAACCGAAACACCTGCTGAAAAGATGAAGCGGGAATTTACAAAGGTCGGCACAACTGTATTGTTTGATTTTGACTCCTCGCAGCTGAGCGATTATGCACAGAAGGTTCTGGACAGACAGGCAGCTTTTTTGAAAGCCCAGCCTGAAGCCCGTATCATTCTGGGTGGTCATGCTGATGAACGCGGTACACGCGAATATAACCTGGCTCTGGGCGAACGCCGTGCGGCTGCTGCCCGTGATTATCTGGTTGCAAAGGGCGTGAATTCAGCACGTATCCGGATTATCTCTTATGGTAAAGAGCGTCCAACCGCCGTTGGCTCTAACGAAGCGGCATGGCGTCTAAACCGCCGGGCAGAATCTGTTCTTAACTAAAAAACGGCTCGGCTAGCTGGCTAGCCAACAGCCTCATCCATTTTTAAAAAGGCTTTGTTTTGCTATCAGAACAAGGCCTTTTTTTACAGTTTTTGCTTAATTGCCCAATTTATGCCGTAATGCTTTGGCAGGAAAGCAGGGTTATATTTGTCTCATCTAAGGGATGTTCAGGAATAAAATTATGAGACCTCCATTCTCGATTTCGAAATATGTATCTATTTGTCTGGCATTTGTGATGGCGGCGGCTCTATATGCTCCCCCATTATGGGCACAATCTGCCAGCACAGATGATACAGGCCTGTCTGCCCTTGTTTCGCGCCAGCAACAGCGTATGGAACTGCTCGAAGAAGGGCTAAAGGGGGTGCGCGGCACTATAGAGATGGAATTGCAAAATATCCGCACAGAGATTGAATCGCTGGCGGCCTCTTCTATTGCTAATCAGTCCGGTGCTTCAAGCGATGTAAAATCCATACAGGGCGAATTGGCCAAGCTGGCCGATAATATGGCAATTGTCAGCCAGCGCATCAATAATACACTTAATCTTTATTCCGATATCGAATTTCGTATCTTGCGCCTGGAAAAACGCCTGAACACCCTGTTGTCTCTTTCCAGTGACGAGGTGGTAGACAAGCTGGCACAAGGCGAAGTATCAGCCGCAGGGGCAGGGCCGTCCGTGGCGATGAGCCGTGATGCCCAAACCGGACAAACGGTCTGGAAAATAGATAAAGAACAGCTTGAAGACCAGCTGGCACAGGATAATGCCAGTAGTAATGAAACAGCACAAACGACGCCTGATGCAGCTGAAAATAGCGCTATCGAAGAAAGTCCGGCAAGCCCGGTTGAACAGAATACACAAAATCCGGCTGTTGCAGGTGATGCCCGGCAGCAATCCGATATTGCTGCATCCGATATTGCTACACAGGGCCAAACACAAGAGGCGGTAGAGGCCAGCCCATCTATTCTGCCGGATGCCAGTTCTGAAGATCAGTTTAGATTTGCCCTTACCCGTGCCTTGCAAAATGATCTGGAAACAGCTGAAAAGGCCTTTATTGAATTTTCCGAATTATATCCTGAACATGAACGCTCTGCCGATGCGCTATTCTGGCTGGGGCGGGTGCAATTTATTCAAGGGGAATTTGAAAAATCAGCAACGACTTTTTCCAAATTTAATGCCCTTTATTCCACTGATCCGCGCTTGCCGGATACGACCTTGTGGATTGCTGAATCTGTTTCCAAATTTGCCGCTCCGGAACAGGCTTGTGACATTTATGATAATCTCGGCAAATTCCTTGACCAGCCGCCGGAAAGTTTTGTGGCGCGCCTGAAGGAGCTTTCTGACGGTGCAAATTGCAGCAGCTGAAGCCGCCTTATCTGAATTTCTGGCACAATGTGAGGCAACCGGCCTTTGGCATCGCCGCCATCATTCACTAATAACTGCCCTGTCTGGCGGGCCGGATTCTCTGGCACTCGCACTCATTGCTGAACGGGTGTCCACCGCCCAGAATATTCCCCATAAAGCCCTGATCATTGACCATGGGCTGCGCCAGGCTTCTGCTGTCGAGGCGGCAACGGTTCAGGCACAAATGCGAGAGCGCGGCATAGCAGTAGAAATTCTGACCATCAATAGCCCCAAACCGGCAGCCGGACATCAGGCATGGGCGCGTCATCACCGTTTGGATATGCTGGCCACACACGCCCGGCGTAAACAGGCTTGTGTCCTGTTTGGCCATCATGGCGGGGATCAGCAGGAAACCATTGCCATGCGTCTGGCACGCGGGTCTGGCTTGCACGGGCTGGCAGGCATTGCCCCGCTTCGTTTTTACAAAGGCGCCTTATTTGCCCGTCCCTTTTTATCCTTTGACAAGAAGGAGCTTATCCAGCTTTGCCGGCAATTGGGCGGCGAATATGTCACAGACCCCTCTAATGAAAATACCGCTTTTGAGCGGGTGCGCTGGCGGCAGATGCTGGCAGGGGAGGGCGAGTTGCCTGACAGGCTTGCCCGCCTTTCGCGTGCCAGTTCTGTAATTTCCGGCGCGCTGGACAGGGCAGCCGAAAAATGGATAAAGGCGCATATTACGCACTCTGCCCCTTTATGGGCGCATATTGCCTATCGGGAATTTTCCGCACTGCCTGAGGGGCATGGCATCGCCATTATCGCTCAAATGATAAAAAAAATTGGCCATTTTGAATTTGCCCCTTTCGGCGGCGCGATTAAAACTATGCTGGAAAGGGTGGCAGAGGGGCGGGCAAGCACGCTGGCAGGATGCCGATTTCAGATAAAACAGAACCATTTGATTATCGAGGCAGAATATGGCCGAAAACCAGCGGAAATAGTCGAGGTTTGCGCGGGCGACAGGCAATTTTTCGATGGCAGATGGATGGTTAAATCAACAGAAGAAGGAAGGGTGTGCCGGCTGGGCGATATCCCCCTTTCACCGAAGCAAACACGCGCCCTTGTTCTGGCAGATGGCTTGTCAGTTCTGCCCTATAGGTTAAAGCGGATGATTCCTGTCCTGCAAACCCTTGACGATAGGCTTGTTACTCCCCATCTTAATGCAGATAGTGTAGTGGCTGCAGGCAAGGGCAGGGTGCCGGTTAATTGCCTGAAAGCTGATGCACACCCCTTTATGATATGGCCAGCTCCGCCAGATGGGGCGGTCAGGCTGCCATCGCCGCAGCGAAACCCGGAATAAAAGGTAGCAAAATCGTGAATAATCTTGGACGTAATATTGCAATTTGGTTGGTTATTGGCGTGGCGCTGATGGCACTGTTCAATCTGTTTCAATCGCCTGGCAGCACCCAAAGTGCGAACAAGATTGCCTATTCCGATTTTATTGCCTCTGCGCGCAATGGCGGCATTACCGAGGTGCTGATAGAAGGCAATAACCTAAAAGGGCGTACGCGCGAAAACACCACCGTCATCAGCTATATGCCGGACGGGGCAGATGTGGTTTCCATGCTGGCCGATACTGATGTGCGTATCGATGCACGGCCGGATGAAAGTAATATGCCGGGCTTTTTATCGGTGCTGATTTCCTGGTTCCCGATGCTGCTATTTATCGGGGTATGGATTTTCTTTATGCGCCAGATGCAGGGCGGTGGCCGTGGCGGGGCGATGGGCTTTGGCAAAAGCCGGGCAAAGATGCTGACCGAACATCATGGGCGGGTTACCTTTGAAGATGTGGCCGGGATTGACGAAGCCAAAACCGAATTGGAAGAAGTGGTCGAATTTTTAAAAGACCCGGGCAAGTTCCAGCGTCTGGGCGGCAAGATTCCAAAGGGGGTGCTGCTGGTTGGCCCTCCGGGTACAGGTAAAACCTTGCTGGCACGGGCTATTGCCGGCGAAGCCAATGTACCGTTTTTCACCATCTCCGGTTCGGATTTTGTGGAAATGTTTGTTGGTGTCGGGGCAAGCCGGGTGCGCGATATGTTTGAACAAGGCAAGAAAAACGCCCCTTGTATCATCTTTATTGACGAGATTGATGCGGTAGGTCGCCATCGCGGGGCGGGTCTTGGCGGCGGCAATGACGAGCGCGAGCAGACCCTGAACCAGATGCTGGTGGAAATGGACGGGTTCGAAGCCAATGAAGGGGTTATTCTGATAGCCGCGACGAACCGTCCGGATGTGCTTGACCCTGCCTTGCTGCGTCCGGGTCGTTTTGACCGTCAGGTGGTTGTGCCAAATCCAGATGTGATCGGGCGCGAAAAAATCTTGCGAGTACATATGCGCAAAAGCCCGCTGGCAAATGATGTAGAGCCGCGCATTATCGCTCGCGGTACACCCGGTTTTTCCGGGGCGGATCTGGCCAATCTGGTGAATGAAGCTGCCTTGCTGGCCGCACGTAAGGGGCGGCGTACAGTATCGATGGCAGAGTTTGAAGAAGCCAAGGATAAGGTGATGATGGGCTCGGAGCGTCGCTCTATGGTGATGACCGATGATGAAAAGAAGCTCACCGCCTATCATGAAGCAGGTCATGCGGTGGTCGCACTGCATAATCCGGCTTCTGATCCCATTCACAAGGCAACGATTATCCCGCGCGGGCGTGCACTGGGTATGGTGATGCGCTTGCCGGAAGGCGATAGAATTTCAATGGCCGTGGACAAGCTGAAAGCTGATTTGCAAGTGGCGTGTGGCGGGCGTATTGCCGAGGAACAGATTTTCGGGGCAGAAAAAGTCACCACAGGGGCGTCTTCTGATATTCGTATGGTAACCGATGTGGCACGTCGTATGGTCACCGAATGGGGTATGTCCGAAAAATTGGGCTTTCTTGCCTATAGCGGGGATGAACAGGAAGTCTTTCTTGGCCGTTCGGTTACCCAGCAGAAAAATGTCTCTGAAAAGACAGCCGATGTGATTGATTCAGAAGTACGCCGGATAGTGGATAGCGCGTATGATGGTGCGGCGAAAATTCTGAAAAAACACGCCAAGGAGCTGGAGCGTCTGGCACAAGGCCTGTTGGAATATGAAACGCTCAACGGGGAGGAGATAAAAATCATTGTCGAAGGCGGTACTTTATCGCGTTCAGAAGATAATGATGATAACAAGCCAGCTGCCCCGCGTGCAAAAAAATCGCGTTCAGGCTTGCCAACAGGCGGGCGTGCACAAACACGCCCCGACCCGGATAATCCCGGCTCAGAGCCTGTTTAACCTGTCTCTTATTCAAAAGGGGATTTGGGGTAATTTCCATGTCGGCAGAAACATCATCTGCACCGCTTGACTATGTGGATAGCCCTGCACAGCTGGATTATATGCCAGATGCCGAGCCAACATGGCTGCGACCGGTTGCCTGTCAGCCTGTATCGGCATTGCGGTATTCTCTGGGGCAGGGGCGTTATCTGCCTCTGGCAGGGGGCTGGACAGGCTTTACTGAACTGGAAGTAATTACCCGCAAGCCAGAAATCGGTTTAACAAAAGGCGGCTTTACGGTCTGGCGCACTGATATTGCCGGGTATAAATCTGCCAGTGCCGATAAAGATTTCGCAGAAAGCCGCTTATCGCTTCTCAGCCAGCCACGGCCGAATTTTGCCGGCATGGATATGGCACGCCCGCATATTATGGGGGTGGTGAATATCACCCCGGACAGTTTTTCAGATGGCGGTCAATTTGACAGCTTTGACGGCGCACTCTCCCATGCGTTGCAAATGCAGGCAGATGGAGCAAGCCTTGTAGATATAGGCGGCGAGTCTACCCGCCCGGGTGCGGCCCCTGTTAGCCTCACAGAAGAGCAGAGCCGTATCCTGCCGGTGATTTCAGCTCTGGCGAAAAAGGGGCATATTATATCGGCCGATACCCGTCATGCAAAGGTGATGGATGCCGCGATAACGGCCGGGGCGCAGATTATCAATGATGTATCCGGCTTTACGGGCGAGGGGGCGGTACAGGTGATGGGACAGGCCTTTGCTGCCCGGCCATCTGCTGTCTTTGGCATTGCCATGCATATGCAGGGCGAGCCGCGCAATATGCAGGATAATCCTGTATATGATTTTGCCCCGATTGATATTTATGAAGTGCTGAAATCGCATATTGACCGGCTGGTGGATGCCGGCTTGCCCCGCAGCCATATTGCGATAGATCCCGGCTTCGGGTTTGGCAAAACGCCCGCCCATAATCGCCAGATTATCGCATGGACAAGCCTGTTTCACGGGCTGGGTGTGCCGATATTAATGGGAGTCTCACGCAAATCCTCTATTCCTGTTCTGGCCGCAGAGGGTCTGGGAGCGCCGCCTTCCGGCTATGGCCGCGATGCCGGCACGCAAAGGCTGGGCGGCGGCATAGCCCTTTGTGTTCTGGCTGCCCAGCAGGGCGCACAGCTCTTCCGTACCCATGACGTGTCAGAAACCCTGCAAGCCCTGTCTGTTGTAAAGGGCTGTGGGTAGCGCAAGCCAGGCAAATAGGGTTTCCTTGTCACCAGGAAAAAATTTTCAGATTATCCACCCATCTTTCCAAACAGATGTTTCAAGAAATGAGCAGGGGCGTTACCTGAAATGGGTAGGGTATTTTTATTAGCGCTGGATTTATCCGGAAGAAGGGCAGAAAGCAATCTTCTGTAGATATATAAATAATATTTCTTCTGATGCAAAATTATTAAAAAGTTATGTAAAAACAGTTTGGTTAAGCTGCCTAATATGTTTTTAGGTTCATTTTAATAATCCAGGAAAGTGAATTATGTCACCTGTTCTGCCGGATGTGGTTATGTCGTATCTTGATTGCGATAGCGGGTCTGCCCGGCGCGCCGCCATAATTGCTTTTTTGGCACAAGGCTGGCATTTGGCCCTGTTCGATGTCCCGCTTTTTGCCGGGAAAATCTTTGCCTGTCCGGATGGGCAGATACAGATTGCGGCTCATCACGCGTATGAAGAGGAAAGCGCCTGTCCATCGCCGATGCTGCTGGCGACACGAAGTGCAGAATTGCTGGATATGCTCTGCGCCCATTATCGCAAATTATCACAGGCAGAGCTGCAGGCCTTTGTGGCAACAGAAATTTGCCTGATAGAGCCTGTTTTTGCCCCTGTTTCCGCTTCGCAGCCGCTATTTGGGGACAGCCTGCGAGAGATAACTGAACAGCCTTTAAAAGCCCGGTTCATGGCCAAGCTGGAGGCTGGCCAGGCGTTATTCACAGCCGCCCCTGTTCCAAAGATAGAGATGCTAGACATCCTGCCTGCTTCTCGCCTATAGTTTTGACCAGCCGAATAATATGTATTCGGGTTTTGTCAGGATAAAAATATGGCAGGGATTTTTGGCACAGACGGGGTGCGGGCGCGGATTAATACAGGGCCGATGCGCGCCGAGGCGGTGGTACGGCTTGCGCTTGCCGCCGGGCGCTGGTTTGCCGATAATAATCAGCAAGAAGGGCGCTCCACCAATGCGGTTGTGGTTATTGGCAAGGATACGCGTCTTTCGGGCTATATGCTGGAATCTGCGCTGGTTGCCGGTTTTACCTCTATCGGTATTAATTGTCGTTTGCTAGGCCCTGTGCCAACGGCGGCGGTGTCTTATCTGACCCATTCCATGCGTGCCGATTTCGGGGTGATGATTTCTGCCTCGCATAATCCGCATCAGGATAACGGCATTAAATTATTTGGCCCCGATGGCGCAAAGCTGGCGGACAAGATTGAATTGGAAATTTCAGAATTAATGCAAGGCTCTATCGCGCTGGCTGAGCCGGACAAGCTGGGTCGTGCGCGGCGCATTATCAACTCCGCCCAGCGCTATATGGAAGCGGCCAAAGCCACTTTTGATACCAGCCTGTCTCTTGGCGGTTTGCATTTGGTGGTGGATTGCGCCCATGGGGCAGCCTATCGTACCGCCCCTGAAACGCTGGTGGAATTGGGTGCAGATATTCTGCCAATGGGGGTTGCTCCTGACGGGCTGAATATCAACCTGGAATGCGGGGCTACCGCCCCTGAGGGGATGGCGCGCGCCGTGCGCGAAGCCGGGGCAGATATCGGTATATGCCTGGATGGAGATGCAGACAGGCTGATATTGGCCGATGAAAAAGGCCGGATATGTGATGGCGATCAAATACTGGCTGCCCTTGCCATTGAAATGAAAGAGAATGGCCGCCTGAAAGGGCCGGTGATTGGCACAGTGATGAGCAATCTTGGGCTGGAGCGATTTTTGGCCGATGCTGGAATTGACTTTCAGCGCGCGGCCGTGGGTGACCGCTATATCGCAGCACAAATGCGCGAGACAGGCAGCCAGCTGGGTGGTGAGCCATCAGGGCATATCCTGCTGCCCGAGCTGACCCGAACAGGGGACGGGCTGATAGCTGCCCTTCAGGTTCTGGCCATTCTGGCAAGAAGCGGTAAGAAAGCCTCGGAGATTTTATCCAGCTTTATGCCTGTACCGCAAAAGCTGGTGAATTTGCGCGATATGGACAAGGCAGTTCTCAGCCATCCCGATATAAAAGCTGAAATGCAGGCGGTAACAGATGAGCTGGGGGATGAGGGGCGTATTCTGCTTCGCCCATCCGGCACAGAACCGCTTATTCGCGTGATGGTCGAAGCCCTGGATGAAGCCCGCCTCGATGCCGCGATGCAGCGCCTTGTCACCGCCCTGAAAGCAGCCGCTGAATAGGTTTTTTTGGCTGGAAATTTTTTTCCCATATTAATCAGCCTTGACAAGCTGCAATAAGTGATTATTTTGCGCGGTGGGTCGTCTTCCCCCAACGGAAGGCCAAATCACTGACGAGGTTCACCATGACGCCGACGCGCAAGCCGGTTTGTCCGCATTTTTCATCCGGGCCAACCAAAAAGCATCCAATGTGGACCCCTGCCCAGCTAGAGGGCGCCCAGACAGGCCGCTCTCACCGTGCAAAAGAACCCAAAGCAAAAATCACCACAGCGATTAACCTGATGTCCGAAATGCTCGGCTTGCCGGCCGATTATCGTTTGGGCATCGTGCCTGCCTCAGATACAGGGGCGGTGGAAATGGCCATGTGGTCTGTCCTTGGCGCCAGAGGCGTTGATGTTTTGGCGTGGGAATCTTTTGGCAAAACCTGGGTCGGGGACGCTACCAAGCAACTCAAACTGGCAGATTGCCGCATTCTGGAGGCAGAGTGGGGCGAGCTACCTGACTTAAGCCAGACCGCACCGGACAGAGATATTCTTTTTACCTTTAACGGCACAACCTCTGGTGTGCGTGTGCCCGATACCGACTGGATAGCCGAGGCACGAGATGGCCTGGCCATTGCAGATGCCACTTCGGCCTGTTTTGCGATGGAAATGGACTGGAACAAGCTGGATATCACCACCTTTAGCTGGCAAAAATCGCTTGGCGGCGAGGCGGCTCATGGGGTGATTATCCTGTCCCCGCGTGCAGTGGAAAGGCTGGAGAGCTATACACCGCCCTGGCCGATGCCAAAGATTTTTCAGCTGACCAAGGCTGGCAAGCTGATTGACGGCATTTTCCGCGGCGATACCATCAACACCCCTTCAATGCTTTGTGTCGAAGATTTGCTCTCGGCACTGGATTGGGCGGATTCTGTTGGCGGCCTGCCGGGTCTTGTCGCCCGTTCCGAGGCAAATTTGCAAGCGGTGAAAGCCTTTGTGGACAGCTCGGACTGGTGTGATTTTTTATGTGCTGATCCGGCCAATCTTTCTTCCACCTCTATCTGCTTGAAAATCAGCGATGCAGATATCATGGCCTTGCCGGCAGAAGAGCAATCTGCCTTTGCCAAGGCGATGACGGTCAAGCTGGCAGATGCCGGTGTTGCCTATGATATTGGCGGCTATCGCACCGCACCGCCCGGATTGCGGGTCTGGGGCGGGCCAACGGTAGAAGCAGAAGATATGGCCGCTCTTATGCCATGGCTCGACTGGGCGTTTGGCGAAGTGCGCGCAGAGCAGAAGAAATAGGAAGAAAAGAAAATGATAAAAGTATTGATAAGTGACAAGCTGGCACCTGAAGCGATAGATATCTTCAAAGAGGCCGGGATTGAGGTGGATTTTAAACCTGGCCTTAGTCCGGATGAGCTGGGCGAGATTATCGGCGAATATGACGGGCTGGCTATTCGTTCTGCGACCAAAGTCACCCCGGAATTGCTGGCAAAGGCAGACAAGCTGAAAGTGGTTGGCCGAGCCGGTATCGGGGTCGATAATGTGGATTTGAGCGCGGCTACCAATGCCGGGGTTGTGGTGATGAACACGCCTTTTGGCAATGCGGTGACCACCGCAGAACACGCCATTTCCATGTTACTGGCACTGGCTCGCCAAATCCCGCAAGCCCATGCTTCCACCATTGCCAGCAAATGGGAAAAATCGAAATTTATGGGCACAGAGATTACCGGCAAGCGCCTTGGCATTATTGGCTGCGGCAATATCGGGGCGATTGTGGCAGAACGCGCACAGGGGCTGAAGATGAAGGTGATGGGCTATGACCCGTTCCTGACCGAAGAGCGCGCAAAATCGCTGGGCATTGAAAAGGTGGAGCTGGATGTATTGCTGGCACGCGCTGACTTTATCAGCCTGCATACCCCTTTGACCGATGCGACCCGTAACATTATTTCAGCCGATGCCATCAACAAGATGAAAAAGGGCGTGCGGATTGTAAATTGTGCGCGGGGCGGGCTGGTTGATGAGCTGGCCTTGCTGGCGGCGCTGAATGCCGGCCATGTGGCCGGGGCAGCCCTGGATGTGTTTGAAACAGAACCGGCCAGGGATAACCCGCTTTTTGCAGCAGAAAATTTCATCGCCACCCCGCATTTGGGGGCAAGTACCACTGAAGCACAGGAAAAGGTAGCCCTGCAAGTGGCCGAACAAATGGCAGATTATCTGACCACAGGGGCAGTGACTAATGCGATTAATATGGCCTCTGTTTCGGCCGAGGAAGCCCCAATTCTGAAACCCTATATGAATTTGGGCGCATTGCTTGGCCGCTTTTTGGGGCAGACAGATTTGCCAGAGCTGAACACTATCAAGCTGGAATTTGATGGCAAGGCAGCTGGTCTGAATGAACAGCCTGTTCTGGCTTCTACCCTGGCCGGATTGCTGGGCGCACAGATGGATTCTGTCAATATGGTGAATGCGGCCACTATCGCGTCATCAAACGGGATTGCGGTGGCCACTGTACGCCATGACAGGCGCTGTGATTATGAAACCTTGCTGCGTTTGACGGTCAGCTATGGCGGGTCCGAGCGGTCAATTGCCGGTACTTTGGTAGGCGGGGATATGCCGCGTCTGATAGAGGTGCAGGGCATTTCCATTGAATCGGATTTTCCTGAAAATATGCTGTATTTGCGTAATTATGACAAGCCGGGCTTTATCGGCACGCTTGGCACATTGATGGGCGAGCTGGGGCTGAATATTGCCACCTTCCATTTGGGGCGCAAGCAAGCTGGCGGCGAAGCCGTAGCCTTGATCGAAATTGATGGAACAGTGGATAAACAGACCCTTGGTGCGATTCGCGATTTGCCGCAAATTGTACGGGCAGATTATTTGCGCTTTGCCCAATAGCAGCAAGCCGGGGCATGGGAAAAATCTTTTAAAATGGGGGCAGGGCTCGTCCTTGCCCCCTAATGCTTGCTCCTGCGGGGTAAAAAGGATACAAGCTATAGGGATTTTGCCTATGGCCTTGTTCCTGAAACCGCCTGCAAGGGGCAGATAAAGACATGACCGCATCGGATGATTTTTCAAAACAGAACAGCCTTGCCTCGCTCACAGCTTCCGGGGCGAATAGCGCTTCGCTATCTGGTGAAAAAACCGAAGCTGATAAAGGATTGCTGCCAGCCGGCCTGTCCGATCTGCTTGCCCCGCAAGCCCAGGCAGATGCCGATGCAATAGAGGCGGTTCTGTCCTGTTTTTCCCAATTTGGCTATCAGCGTATCAAGCCGCCCTTGCTGGAATTTGAAACCAGCTTGCTGGCCGACGGGCCAGGGGCGGCATTAGCCGATCAAACCTTCCGCCTTCTTGATCCTATTTCGCGCCGGATGATGGGGCTGCGCTCGGATATGACGGCCCAGATTGCCCGTATTTCCGGCACGCGCCTTGCAGCGCGCCCGCGCCCCTTGCGCCTGGCCTATGGCGGCGATGTGATGCGGGTTGTCCCTGATGTGCTGAACCCTGAACGCCAGCTGGTTCAGGCCGGGGCAGAAATTATCGGCCGCGATGATGCAGACGCGGTGGTGGAAATTATTCTGGCCGGGGTGCTGGGTCTGCAAAAGGCAGGCATCAAGGCCTTAACGCTGGATTTGGGTCTGCCGCATCTGGCTGAATTATTGCTGGGCGAGAGCCTGGATGAAATGGATGGCCAGCTAAAAGACCAGCTATTTGAGGCGATAAATAACCGCGATATTTCTGCCCTGACCGCTTTGCCGATTGCCGCTGCACCAAAGCTGGTAGAAATGATGATGGCATCGGGCGCATCTACAGAAGGGTTGCGCTCGCTGCTGAAGGAGCTGGAAGAGGAGGCCGCTGCCAAGCTTGACAGCCTGTTGCAGGTCGCTGACAAACTGGCCGCTCTGTTGCCCGATGTGGCGATAACGCTTGACCCGCTGGATATGCAGGGCTTTGGCTATCACACCTCTATCAGCTTTTCGCTTTTTGCCAAAGGCTTGCGCGGGGCGATTGCCAGAGGCGGGGCCTATCGCACCGGCTATGATGAGGCAGCGGTTGGTATTTCTGTTTATATGGAGCGGGTATTGCGTGGTCTGGACATGCCCGATCCCCTGCCATTGATTTATATTCCGGCCGAGCTGGGCTTTGCAGCTGGCCTGGCTTATATTCAGCGCGGTCGGCATATTGTCTATGGCAGCCAGGGCGCAGAGGCAGAAGCAGAAGCGCGCGCATTGGGCTGCCGGTTTATTATTCGAAACGCAGACGGCCAGCCAGAACCGCTCTAGGCGCTGGTGATAATTTCAAAAAAGGTGAAGGCAGGGTATCGCGGATAAAGATACCGGTTCAGATAAAGGGTAAAAGTGCTATGTCAAATGTTGCGGTAATCGGCTCACAATGGGGAGATGAAGGCAAGGGCAAAATCGTGGATTGGCTGTCTGAACGCGCCGATATGGTGGTGCGTTTTCAGGGCGGGCATAATGCCGGACATACGCTGGTGATTGACGCGGTGGAATACAAGCTGTCCCTGCTGCCATCGGGGATTGTACGCAAGGGCAAGAAATCGGTTATCGGCAATGGCGTGGTGGTCGACCCGGCCGCCCTGTTATCGGAAATTGAAACCTTGCGCGGACAGGGCGTAGAGGTAAGCCCGGAAAATCTGAGCGTATCGGAAAGCGTCAGCCTTATCCTGCCGGTACATGTGAAAATTGACCAGGCAAGAGAGGCGATGCGCGGGGAAGGCAAAATCGGCACGACCGGGCGCGGTATTGGCCCTGCCTATGAAGACAAGGTGGCGCGGCGCGGGGTGCGCCTGTCTGATTTACGCAATCCGGCCTTGCTGGCAGAGCGGCTGGAGGCGATAGCCGCCCATCATAATATCTGGTTGCAAGCCGCCGGTCAGCCGCCTGTCAGCGCAACCGAAATGGCTGATGAATTGCTGGGGATGGCAGACAGCTTGCTGGCCTTTGCCGGGCGCAGCTGGCAGATGCTGGCCGCAGCTCAGGATGCCCGCCAGACCATCCTGTTTGAAGGGGCGCAAGGGGTGATGCTGGATATCGATCATGGCACCTATCCGTTTGTCACCTCTTCGAACACAGTCGCTGGCCAGGCCGCGACCGGGTCGGGTGCAGGGCCGTCTTCGGTTACCTTTACGCTTGGCATTACCAAGGCCTATACCACGCGGGTGGGTTCCGGGCCCTTTCCGACCGAGGATTTCGGCACAGATGGCGAGAGGATGGGCGAGCGTGGCCGCGAATTTGGCACGGTTACCGGGCGCAAGCGGCGCTGTGGCTGGTTTGATGCGGTCATGGTGCGCCAGGCTGGCCTGACCGCCGGCATTACCGGCATGGCGCTGACCAAGCTGGATGTGCTGGACGGGTTTGATGTGCTGAAAATCTGTATCGGCTATGATTGTCGCGGCGAGAGGCTGGATTATTTCCCGTCCAATGCCGCCGATCAGGCAGAATGCACCCCCATTTACGAAGAAATGCCCGGTTGGCATGAAACCACCTTTGGGGCGCGTTCCTGGGCCGAATTGCCGGCCAATGCGGTAAAATATATCCGCCGTGTTGAAGAGCTGACCGGCATTCCGGTTGCCCTGCTTTCCACCAGCCCCGAACGCGAGGATACTATTCTGGTACGCGACCCGTTCAAGGGGTAGGCGCTAGATTAGGTTTGGCAACAGGCACAGGCGGGCGGCCAGGACGGGCAGAGGCAAATTCTGCCTCTGTCGCTTCCCATGTGTTCGGGTCAGCCGCCATTGCGGCCTTCAGGGCTTTTTCCTCTGCCGGGCTGTTGCGTTCCAGCTTTTTCATAGCGATCTTCTTTATTCTTTTGGTTTTACAGGTATGACAAAGCTTGCAGGGTATTCACGATGCTTGTCTGTAATTGAATCGGTTATGCCGAAATCAAGAAATACTGCACTGGCAACAATTTTAGCACCAATGGTACTTGGAACAGAGGCGGCTGCTTCGCGTCCGTCTGTTGTTTTACATCTTATCCTTAAATTGTCATCCGAGCGGCGAACCATCGGGGTGCCAGGAATTTCGACCGTTGCCGAGAATCTCTTGTTTTCTATATCACAGCTGCCTGTGCTGCCATCGCTGAAGGATAGAGCCATAGGCACATAAGCATCATTTGTAATGGATGCACACCCGGTTAAAGTTCCTATTGTAATAGCTGTCATTATCGCTAGTTTCATTTTTTTGATCCCTCGTTAAGTAAGTTGACAGGGCAGTATAGATCAGCACCTCTTAACATTTCGTTAAAAGACAGGCGGAAAATATAGGGGATATTGGGGCTGGCTTTCGCCGCTTATGCTAGGCGCGGGGCAGTAATTTCATTTCTTCGGCTTTGGCCAGAACCGCTTGCGATAATTTTTCAAACGCCCTTACCTCTATCTGGCGGATACGCTCGCGGCTAACCGAAAATTCATCGGCCAGCTCTTCCAGCGTAAGAGGCGGTTCGGACAGGCGGCGCGCCTCGATAATCCGAACCTCGCGCGGGTTCAGATTTTTCATCGCTTCTGCCATCAGATTCTGGCGCTGGCTCAGCTCCTCTGTTTCGGCAAAGCTGGCTTCCTGATCAGGGCGTTCATCTTCCAGCCAATCCTGCCATTCGCCGCTGCCATCCAGGCTGTCTGTGCCAACAGGCGTGTTCAGCGAATGATCGCCGCCCGCCATACGCTGGTTCATCGAAACGACATCAGCCTCTGATACATTCAGCTCGTCGGCGATATCAGCTACCTCTTGTGGGTTCAGATCGCCCCGGTCAATCGCCCCGATACGCCCCTTGATGCGGCGCAAATTGAAAAACAGCTTTTTTTGCGAGGCGGTCGTGCCGATTTTCACCAGCGACCAGCTGCGCAAGACATATTCCTGAATAGAGGCCTTTATCCACCACATCGCATAGGTGGCCAGACGAAATCCGCGTTCCGGGTCAAATTTTTTCACCGCATGCATCATGCCCAGATTGCCCTCGGAAATCAGATCCGCAACCGGCAGGCCATAGCCGCGATAGCCCATCGCAATCTTGGCCACCAGGCGCAAATGGCTGGTCACCAGCTTGTGCGCAGCCTCTACATCGCCGCGTTCATTAAAGGCGCGGGCCAGCATATATTCCTCATCCGCTTCCAGCATCGGAAACTGGCGGATCTGTTCCATATAGCGGGACAGGCTGCTATCCGGGGTCAGGGCAGGAATAAGGGCATTTTTGGTCATTTTGGCGTATCGCTCCTTGCAACAGCTTTTTTACTGATTTTTATATGGTAAGCGCTAGCCTATTTGTAAAGAGTGGCGTTATTGTGGCAAGCCGCGTTCGGTTATTGCATTATCTATAAGCGCGATCAGCCCGGCCATATCGGCTGGCATTTCGGCACTGAAATCCATTTCAGCCCCGCTGAGAGGGTGGGCAAAGCTGAGGGTTTTTGCGTGTAATGCCTGGCGCGGGAAAGCCCGAAGCCGGGCAAGGGCGGTGCGCGAATGGCTGTCGGGCATCTGGCCAGCCCGTTTGGGTCGTCCATATAGCGGATCGCCCATCACCCCATGGCCTAAATGCGCCATATGGACGCGGATCTGATGGGTGCGCCCGGTTTCCAGCCGGCATTCCAGCAAACAGCCAAAAGGCGGTAAATCGCGCAAGGTTTTATAATGGGTGATGGCATGGCGGCCACGTTCCATCACGGCCTGGCGCTTGCGGTCAGTGCGGTGACGGCCAAGCGGGGCGTCTATAGTGCCATGCCGCGCAGCCGGCATCCCCCAGACCAGCGCATGATAGCGCCTGTCCAGATCATGTGCAGCAAACATTTCACTCAGGCGGCTATGGGCAATATCGGTTTTGGCTGCGACCATCACCCCTGATGTATCCTTGTCCAGACGATGGACTATGCCCGGCCGTGCAACCCCGCCTATGCCGGTCAGGCTGTCGCCGCAATGGGCCAGCAGGGCATTGACCAGCGTGCCGGTTAATGCGCCCGGGGCAGGGTGTACTACCATGCCGGCCGGCTTGTTGATGACAATCATCGCCTCATCTTCATAAAGGATATCCAGTGCAATATCTTCTGCCGCAGGCAGGGCGGTGGCCGCCTCTGGCAGGGTAAGCTGATAGACTGCACTGCCCCTGACCACAGAAGAGGGGTCTGTTTCTGGCTGCCCGTTGCAGGATAGCTGGCCATCCAGAATAAGATTTTTGATGCGCGAGCGCGACAGAGCCTCTATCCCGCTATTTTCGGCCAGCCACCTGTCCAGGCGTTGACGCGGTGTCTCGTCATCTGTTTTAAGTGTCAGGGTTTCAGCCATTATCCCGCATATTAATCTGTTGGCTGGTCATCAGGGCTTGCCAGCTTGGTTACAATAAAAAACCTCGGGCTATTCTCTCATGGAATGGGCCGGGGTGTAAATCAGCATTTGTGAACCGGGCGGGCAATGTGATAAAGGTGAGGCCAGCTTTATTTGCACCCCGCCTTTTGGACGGGCTTGCCATCGCGTGAAACAGCTTTGGATTGGAGGCTTGAAAACAGGATGCCTGACACCCCTTCTGAAATACCGCAAACCCCGCTTTTTTCTGAACGAACCTTGCGGTTGCTAAAACTCTCTATTGTGGTGATGACAGTGCTGATTGTTGCCGGTCTGATAGCCCTTGTCATTGGCATGAAACAACAGGCTGACAAGCTGTTTGACAAACAGGAAAGACAGATACAAACCTATCGCTATTCTCTTGGCGAGGGGAGCGAATATCGTGCCATGCATATTGGCGAGGAGGGCGCGATTTGGGTCGAGGGGCAGCGCCTGGATGGCCGGATTGAGGCTATCGAGCTGAAAAAAGATGGCACGCCTGGACGCCATATTATCCTAGAACAGGGCGATAAATTGGCGAAATAGGCTGGCAATCTCTGTTTCCATTGGCATATCGCCCGGCGTATTAAGCGAATAATCTGCCAGCGTTGGCAGGACATAATAACGGATCAAAAAGAATAAAAAGGCCAGATACAGATCATGGGCGCGGATATTTAGCCAGCCCGGAATAATCAGCCTGAGTGCGCGTAAAATACTGCCCCCGCCAAATATGATATGCCGCAAAACCGGCACAGCGCTTTGTTCCTGGATAAATATCAATATCGCAAAACGTGCCACCATCAGCCACATCAGCACGCCAAACAGGCTGTCGAGCAGGATTTTCCATAAGGGCAGGGGAAAAAAGCTGGAAAAGGAAAATAGGGACATAAAATGGGCGATTTCTGATTTGATTGAAAGCCGGATTTGGCTGGCAAAACTTCTATATAAACACCCATAGCAAATTATTACAGTTTGCGCTATGAAAGGA
>JAYOMZ010000001.1:0-61587 GCA_038121125.1 Alphaproteobacteria bacterium | reverse complement strand
GAGGCATGGCCGGCAGATGGCATTAAAATTGGCTATCTGGCGCAAGAGCCAGAGCTTGACCCCTCGCTGGATGTGGCGGGCAATGTTCTGGCTGGGATGGGCAAGGCAAAAGAGCTGGTAGACCGTTTTAATGAGGTCAGTGCGCGTTTTGCTGAAGAGCTGACAGATGATGAAATGAATGACCTGATAGCAGAGCAGGCAGAATTACAGGAACAGATTGACGCTATAGATGGCTGGGATCTGGAACGCAAGGCCGAGATTGCAATGGATGCCTTGCGCGTGCCCGATGGCCGGGCAGATGTCAGTGTTCTGTCGGGTGGTGAGCGGCGGCGGGTAGCGTTGTGTAAATTGCTACTCAGTGCGCCAGATATGTTGTTGCTGGACGAGCCGACCAACCATCTGGATGCTGAATCGGTGGCATGGCTGCAACGTTTTTTACATGATTTTCCCGGCACAGTGGTAACCATTACCCACGATCGCTATTTTCTGGATGAGGTAGCTGGCTGGATTTTGGAACTGGATCGCGGGGCAGGTATCCCCTATCAGGGCAATTATTCGGGCTGGCTGGAACAAAAGCAAAAACGTCTGGAACAGGAAGGCAAGGCAGAAGATAGCCGCGTGAAATCCCTGTCGCGCGAACTGGAATGGGTGCGCTCTGCCCCAAAGGCCAGACAGTCCAAATCCAAGGCACGTTTGAGCGCTTATGAAAAATTGCTGGAGCAGGATAAAGAAGCCCGCAATGAAACCACCAAAATTTCCATTCCGGCTGGCCCGCGCCTGGGCGATATTGTGATAGAGGCAGACAAGCTGGAAAAAGGCTTTGGCGATAAATTGCTTATCGAGGATTTGAGCTTCCGTTTGCCCCCTGGCGGCATTGTCGGGGTTATCGGGCCAAACGGGGCAGGTAAATCCACTCTGTTTAAAATGCTGACTAGCCAGGAAGCCCCGGATAGCGGTGCGATGCGGCTGGGCGATACGGTAAAGCTGGGATATGTCGATCAGTCCCGCGATACGCTGGCAGATGGCAAAACGGTCTGGGAAGAAATTTCCGATGGGCTGGATGAATTGCAATTGGGCAATCGCACAATGCCATCGCGTGCCTATGTTAGCCTGTTTAATTTCAAGGGCAGTGATCAGCAAAAACGAGTTGGCCAGCTTTCCGGCGGCGAGCGTAACCGTGTTCATTTGGCCAAGATGCTGAAAAGCGGGGCAAATGTGCTATTGCTGGATGAGCCCACCAATGATCTGGACGTGGATACGTTGCGGGCATTGGAAGAGGCCTTGCTGGAATTTGCCGGATGCGCGGTGGTGATCAGCCACGATCGCTGGTTTCTGGACAGAATTGCCACTCATATTCTGGCCTTTGAAGGCAACAGCCATGTCGAATGGTTTGAGGGTAATTATCAGGCTTATGAAGAAGATAAAAAGCGCCGTCTGGGCGCAGAGGCCAGCCAGCCAACCCGTATCCGTTATAAGCCGATTTCACGATAGAAAAAATACCGCCTCTTTTGCTGGCATAAGAGGCGGGCAAAAAACCTATTGGCTGGCAGATGCCCTGATCGTTTCAAAGCGGGTACGCATAGCTTCAATCAGCGCGTTAAAATCGCCGCCATTTCGCTTGATAAGGGCGGTGTTTTCATCCTGCTGGGTTTTCAGCATAGAAATATTTTCAATTTCCAGATCAATGATTTGAATAGGCTTGTTTTTTATCGCAGATAGCCGCCAGATTACCTCTGTATCCGGAAATTCACCAGATTTATCCATGGCAATGCCGGTGACCAGAATAAGCTTATCGCCCCTGGCCTCTACCTTTTTTGGGGTAAAGCTGAAATTCAGAATTTGCTGAAAGCGGGTGCTGGCTTCCGATAAAAGGACGCCGCGAAATACCGCGCTATAGGCTTCGCGCTGTTCTTGCGAGGCGGCCCGCCAATAAGGCCCGGCAGAAAAACGGGTAATGCCCTCTACATCAAAATAGCTATCCATCAGACCGGAAAGCGCATTTTTGCGCGCCTCTTCGCTCAGGCTATCGCCTTTTGCCTCAATCTCTATCAGCTCCAGAACCAGTTTGCCGACCAGATTTTCAGCATCGCTCAATCGGTCAGCAACAACAGGTTGCACCAGCCCGCCGGCAAGAAGCAAACAGGCGGTAAGAAGAATAACTAAGCGTCGCTTTGTGGTGTTTCCTGATTTGCCCGTCATTTCAGCCTCATCTATTCAAAAAAGCTCTCAAACCCGTCATCTGCTTCGCTGGCGGGCAGATTGTCACGCAACAATCCGTCGCGCTGCTGGTAAAAGGCAGATTGCGCGCGTGCATAAGGGTCAAGACTATTATATTTCACATCATTGATGGCGTCAAAATATGTTGCACGAAGCGAGGTGACCGATATTGGAATAGAGGCGGTGCGCACAGATGATGGCAAGCCTGCAGTTAATTGGCCATAGGGGTTAGTCACAAAATCAACGCCCCAGCCAACCAGAGACCGGCCTGTATGGCTGCCCAGCAGAGGGGCTACAAGATAAGCGCCTTCAGATATGCCTGCACTGGCCAGTGTCTGGCCGAAATCTTCATATTCGGGCTTTCCCTCGCCCTCCATTAAATCTGCCATCCCGAAGGCCAGGCCATTAATGGCAAAATTCAGCGTCGCAATAGCGGCATTTTCTGCCTTGCCCTGAAGGGCAGAATTAAAGGCTGTTTTCGGCAGGCTTGCCCATTCCACATGGTTTCGAAGAGCGGTTTGCACACCGGGCGGTGTTTGGCGCAAGGCTTTGGCAGCAGGCTCCAGCGCGTAATCATCTACCTTCAGGTTAAAGGCAAATATCGCCCGGTTGGCATCTTCAAACGGGTCATTTCGGACAGTTTTTTCTGCGGTATCGGGCATCACACTACAGCCTGACAGGAACAGGGCAAGCAGGCCGAATATTGTAATCGTTAATTTATGACCGATATTTGTCATTTATGCCTCAATCAGTGGCGTTATGCCGAAATTGCGCCAAAAGGTAAACCTGCCAGGCAGCAGATGCAAGTATAACCGTTACCCTCAATTCGCAAGCGGTAACCGCCAAGCTTCACATAGCATCTGATACGGGCTGTACAAGCTGTTCTGTTTCTTTGATTTTAGATATTTTTATGGGTAAAATAAGGCGGGGAAACAAAATATTTTTTTCTCCTTTTTCATAAAATTTTCTGGCATCTCTGTTAATTTCAGATGGTTTCATGATAAAAAGAACCTCTCTGACAGGGGTTAAAAGCAGATGTTTTTGTCCCATATCGAGCGTTATAATGTTTATTGATTCTTGATGAGGCGGTTTTTTGTCCTATCCAGCAGACCCATCCCAAACACCGCCACCTGCCCATGCCCCGCAAGGGCCCTGGCTTGACGGGCTAAATGCGCCCCAGCGTGAGGCTGTTACCTCTCTGGACGGGCCATTGCTGGTACTATCTGGGGCAGGAACAGGTAAAACCCGCGTGCTAACCGCCCGGCTGGCACAATTGGTGGCGACCCGTAAAGCTGCCCCGTGGAATATTCTGGCAGTAACCTTTACCAATAAAGCTGCCCGCGAAATGAAGGCGCGTATCCTGCAGCTGGTTGGGCCAATAGCCGAACAGGTGATGCTGGGTACTTTTCATTCCATTGCTGCACGAATGCTGCGCCGCCATGCAGAGCTCGTCGGGCTGAAATCCGATTTCACCATTCTGGATAGTGATGACCAAATCAGGTTATTAAAACAATTACTGGATGCCGAGCAGATAGACCCCAAACGCTGGCCAGCGCGAATGCTGGCAGGCATTATTGGCGGGTTTAAAGATAGAGGCCTAGTACCGGCAAAAATATCCCCGGCTGAGGCAAGTGATTTTGCCAATGGCCGCGCAGCAGAACTTTATGGCCTGTATCAGGCACGGCTAAAAACCCTGAATGCGGTGGATTTTGGTGATTTGCTTTTGCATATGCTGACCATTTTTCGTGAACATGATGATATCTTGCGCGATTACCAGTCGCGCCTGACCTATATTATGGTGGATGAATATCAGGACACCAATGTCGCGCAATATCTATGGTTGCGGCTGTTGGCGGCCGGGCATCAAAATTTGTGCTGTGTGGGCGATGATGACCAGTCTATCTATGGCTGGCGCGGGGCAGAGGTTGGCAATATCCTGCGTTTTGAAAGCGACTATCCGGGTGCAAAAACAGTGCGGCTGGAAGAAAATTATCGCTCCACCGGACATATATTATCTGCCGCTTCGGCGGTCATTTCCCATAATGAACAGCGATTGGGCAAGACGCTCTATACATCAGATGCACAAGGCGAGCTTTTGCGCGTATCGGGCTATTGGGACGGCCAGGAAGAGGCGCGTACCCTGTCCTCGACTATCGAAGGGCTGATGAGAGACGGGACAGATTTAAACCAGATAGCGGTTCTGGTACGGGCAGGGTTTCAGACCAGAGAGATAGAAGAACGCTTTCTGGCAATCGGCTTGCCCTATAAGGTGGTGGGAACGCGCTTTTATGAACGTGCAGAAATTCGTGATGCCATGGCCTATCTAAGGCTGATTAACCAGCCTGCAGATGATCTGGCATTTGAGCGCATTATCAACACCCCCAAGCGCGGGCTGGGTACAGCCAGCTTGCAGCAAATTCACCATTTGGCACGCCAGACCCAGACCCCGTTGCTGGCCTGTGCCGGGGCATTGGCAGATAGTGACGAGCTACGCCCGCAAGCCAGGCGGGCTCTGGCGGATTTTTGCCAGCAAATCGCTGGCTGGTATCAGCAAAGAGATACGCTTCCGCCTTCTGAATTTGCACAAATTGTGCTGGATAAAGCTGGCTATACCGGTATGTGGCAAGCCGATAAATCGCCTGATGCGCCGGGACGGCTGGAAAATTTAAAAGAATTGATAACAGCGATGGAAAGCTTTGATACGCTTGGCGGCTTTTTAGAGCATATCTCGCTGGTGATGGATAATGAGGCCAGCTCGGACGAAGGCGAGGTATCGCTGATGACCCTGCACGCGGCAAAGGGGCTGGAATTTGATAATGTCTTTTTGCCCGGTTGGGAAGAGGGAGTTTTCCCCAGCCAGCGGTCGCTGGATGAAAATGGCGGGGCGGGTCTGGAGGAAGAACGCAGACTGGCCTATGTCGGCATTACACGTGCACGAAAGAAAGTCTATATCAGCTTTACCGCCAATAGGCGTATTCACGGGCTGTGGCAATCTTCTATCCCGTCACGCTTTATTGGCGAGTTGCCAGCCGAGCATATTGAAGAGGATATGGCACAGGGGCTGGGGCTGGGCCGGGTTGAACCTGTTATGCTGGGCGATATTGGCGGGCGTGTTGGCAAACCCGGCTATGGGCCTGGATGGGGGCGCATGGCCGAACGCCAAATCAGCCGCCAGCAAAATAGCCCTATGGGCGCCCCGCAACGCGACCGCGATGGCTGGTTGCCAGAAAAGGGGCGGCATAATTTTAAAAAAGGGATGCGCGTTTTTCACCAGAAATTTGGCATGGGCTCGATAGAGCTGGTAGATGCAGACAAGCTGGAAATTGCCTTTGACAGGGCGGGGCTGAAAAAAGTGGTGGCCAGCTTTGTGACTCTGCCAGAAGATATGGATTAAAGGCCGATCAAAAAATGCGCGCAGACACACAAAACAAAATAGAAGATATGAACCAGACCACGGGCAGTTACTGGCTGTTAACCATCACCAGCCCGGAAAATCTGATGCCGCTGGAAACAGCGATTGACGGGCTGTGTGCCCCGGATGCGCTGTCAACCGAAATCGATAGCCAGAAAAACCACAAATTACAGATATGGTTTCACGATGCCCCGGATAGCAACTTTATAGACGAGATCGCCGCGCGCGCCCTAAGCCAGCCGGAACAGGCAGATATCCAGCTGGAGTTTGTTCCTGAACATGACTGGCTGGCAGAAAACAGGAAAAGCTTTCCGCCGCTTACTATCGGCTGTTTCTGGATATATGGCAGCCATGTCACCGCGCCTGCTCCCAAAACCCTGTTACCGATTTTAATCGATGCGGCTCAGGCCTTTGGGTCAGGCACGCACCCCACCACAGAAGGCTGCTTGCGGGCGTTAAGCGATATTCGCCAGCAAAGAAAACGCCCCAAAAAAATTCTGGATATGGGATGTGGCAGTGCCATATTAGCGATTGCTGCCAGCCATCTGTTTCCGGGTGCCAGCGTGATGGCAGCTGATAATGACGCAATATCGGTACGCACCGCAGCCGAGAACAGGCGCTTGAATAATATATCGCCGCGCCAGATGAAAACCGTATTATCGGCCGGTTTTTCCAATCGGGCGGTGTCAAAAAACCGGGCGTATGATGTGATATTGGCAAATATTCTGGCACGCCCCTTGCGCCTGATGGCAGCCGATTTGACCCGGCATCTTGCACCAAATGGCCAGCTTGTTTTATCCGGTCTTTTGACCAGCCAGGTCAATTGGGTAATGCAGGCCTATCTAGCGCGAGGTTTGCGCCTGAAACGCCATATTATTATAGGTGACTGGTCCTGTCTGGTGCTGGTATCGCGCCGCAAAAAAGGCGCGCTTTAGTATGTCCGGGGCGGCTAAATTACTGCACCAGTTGCGCGATGTTCTGGCACAGCGCGGTCTGGACGGATTTTATCTGACCAGAGCTGACAGATTTCAGGGCGAGGAAGTGCAGCCAGCTGATGAATATCTGGCCTATCTGACCGGATTTACCGGCTCGGCCGGCATAGGGCTTGTTCTGGCAGACAGGGCAGCGTTATTTACCGATAGCCGATATGGGCTGCAAATTAGCCGGCAAACCGATAAAGAGCTGTATGAAACTTTTGATAGCGCGCATAAAAATCTGGCACAATGGATGGCCGAAATTCCGGCAGAAGGCAAGGTCAGGCTAGGCTATGATAGCTGGACGGTAACGTTGTCTGGGCTGGAGCTATTGCCAAAAAAACTGGGTACTGCAGAGGTGGAATGGGTGGCGTGTACGGCCAGCCCCCTAATCGATATCTGGCCAGACAGGCCAGCTGTGCCAAAAACAGAACTCTTTTTGCTGGATGATGGCATTGCCGGCCGTTCTGCCGGCGATAAGCTGGCCAGTGCTGCAGCAGAGATAAAGAAATCGGCAGCTGATCTCAGCCTGATAACGGCGCCGGACGGGGTCAATTGGCTGGCCAATTTGCGCGGGCGTGATTTGGTCTATACCCCCTTTCATCTATGTTTTGGCCTGTTAGATATTAAGGGGTCGCTGACCCTTATCGGCAGTGCTGCAAAGGAAAAACAGACAGGATATGCCAGCCTTTCATGGGCAGGGCTAGCCAGCTATCTCAGCCGCCATAAGGGGGCTAAAATTTCATGCGATCCGGCCAGCTTGCCGGTTGCCATGCATGAGATGCTGATAGAAGCAGGGCTAGAACCTGTTTTGCGGCCGGAACCTGTCCTTGCACAAAAAGCGATAAAGAACACAGCCGAGATTGACGGCTTTCGCGAGGCACATTTGCGCGATGGAATAGCTTTATGTCATTTCTGGCACTGGCTGGAAAACAGCGCATTGGATGGTGGGCTGAGTGAAGCAGATATTGCAGATAGGCTAACCGAATTCCGCCGCGCCGATAAAAGCTATATATGCGATTCCTTTGCCACCATCGCGGGCTTTCGCGGCAATGGGGCGATTGTGCATTACCGCGCGATAAAAGGACAGGATAGCCAACTGAACGGGGCAGGCGTGTTATTGATCGATTCCGGCGCGCATTATCAGATGGGGACAACAGATATCACCCGCACCTTTTTCTTTGGCTCGCCTGAGGCTCTGCCAGATAAAGCGGCTATCGCCCATGCAAGCGCGGTACTGGCCGCCCATATAGAGCTGGCACGTGCGCGCTTCCCCAAAGGGACAACAGGCGCACAGCTAGATGCGATATGCCGCGCGCCATTATGGGCAAAGGGGCTGGATTTCGGACATGGCACGGGTCATGGGGTGGGGCATATCCTGTCGGTGCATGAAGGGCCTGTCTCTATTTCCAAGCGTTGCCATCTGGCACTAGAGGCAGGCATGATCCTGTCGAACGAGCCGGGATATTATGCCGAAGAACAATACGGTATCCGGCATGAAAATCTGGTGCTGTCCCGCGAAGCATCAGAAGGGTTTATGGCGTTTGAGACGCTGACCTGTTTTCCATTTGATGTTCGGCTTGTTGATGCCGGCCAGCTATCGGCTGAACAGACCGCATGGCTCAATGATTATCATCGCCGGGTGTATGCGCATTTATCCCCGCATTTAACCCCTGATCTGGCTACATGGCTGAAGGGAAAATGCGCTCCGCTCTAGCCATTATGGCCAGTGACAAGGGCTAGCCATTCTTCCTCGCTCAATATTTCAATCTCCAGCTCTTCTGCCTTTTTCAGCTTTGAGCCTGCGCCGGGCCCGGCAACCAGCATATCTGTCCTGGCTGATACAGCCCCCGATACTTTTGCCCCTAATTTTTCTGCCTGTGCCTTGGCTTCACTGCGCGACATTTTTTCCAGCGTGCCGGTAAAGACAATGGTTTTACCGCTTACCGGACTATCTGCCGAAGGGGCTTCGGGCGGGATAGGGCTGGTATGGGCAAGCAGATCGGCAATCATGGGCGCGGTTTGCGGGGCAGCAAAAAAACGTACCAAATCATCTGTGACAGATGCGCCTATCTGATCAATGGCGGTCAATTCGCCATAGTCAGGATGGCTGGTATCCGCGGCATTCACACAGGCCTGCATTAAGGCTTCCAGGCTTTGATAGCGGCTGGCCAGCAACTTTGCCGTCGCCTGGCCAATCTGGCGTATTCCCAGCCCGAAAATCAGCTTTTCCAGTGGCGGCTTGCGAGCCTCCTCTATCGCCCGGCATAAATTATCGGTGGATTTTTCGGCCATGCGTTCCAGTGCCGCGATTTCATCGCGCCGTTCTGGCAGGCGAAAAATATCCGCCGGGGTTTTTATCCAGCCCTTATCATAGAACAGATCGATCAGTTGGCTGCCCAGCCCGTCAATATCCATCGCATCGCGCGAGACAAAATGTTTTAACTGCTCCCGGCTCTGGGCTTCACATTCAAACCCGCCTGCACAGCGGCGCACCGCCTCGCCTTCGGGGCGAATGGCGGGATGTCCACATATCGGACAGGTTTCAGGAAAGATAAACTCAGCTGCCCCCTCGCTACGCTTTTCTGTTCGTACCCGTACAATCTGCGGAATAACATCGCCGGCGCGCTGCAAAATAACGCTATCGCCAATGCGAATATCCTTGCGTCTTATCTCATCCTCATTATGCAAGGTAGCATTGGATACGGTCACGCCGCCCACCAGAACCGGCTCCAGACGGGCAACAGGGGTCAAGGAACCTGTGCGTCCAACCTGTATTTCAATATCACGCAGAATAGTTTCTGCCTGTTCAGCGGGGAATTTATGGGCGATGGCCCAGCGCGGGGCGCGGCTAACCTGTCCCAGTCTTTCCTGCCAGTCATGGCGGTTAATCTTATAGACCACCCCGTCAATATCATAATCCAGCTCCGGGCGCAGGCGGGCAATTTCCTGATAATGGGCCAGCAATTCTGTTTCATTCTGGCAAAGGGCGGTAAGCGGATTTACGCTAAATCCGGCATCGCCGAGCCTGTCCAGAAAGCCTTTATGGGTATCACTAACCGCATCTGATAATGCCCCGGCCGCATAGGCAAAAAAGCGCAAATTACGGCTGGCGGTAATTTTGGCATCTTTTTGACGAAGCGCCCCGGCGGCCGCATTTCTGGGATTGGCAAAAATTTTGCCGCCCTGTTTTTCCTGTTCGCTATTCAGTGCAGCAAAATCACTGCGGCGCATATATACCTCGCCGCGCACCTCGAAAACATCAGGGATTTCCCCTGCCAGAATATCCGGCACTTCGTTTAATGTGCGGATATTGGCAGTAACATCCTCGCCAATTGTGCCATCCCCTCTGGTAGCGGCATATACCAGCTTTCCTTTTTCATAGCGCAGGGACAAGGACAGCCCGTCTATTTTAGGCTCTGCTGTCATTTCCAACGGGCTGTCTTCCGGCAGGGATAAAAACCGGCGAATACGGGCGGTAAAATCAAGCAGATCATCCTCATCAAAGGCATTGCCAAGCGAGAGCATCGGCAGTGTATGGGTGATTTTGGCAAAATTGCCAGCCGGGACAACCCCTACCCTGACAGAAGGGCTATCGGTGCGTATCAGGCCGGGAAAGACAGCTTCCACCTCCCTGTTCAGGCGAATAAGCGCGTCATATTCTGCATCGCTGATTTCCGGCTCTGTTTCCTCGTCTGCGGCATGATATCGGGCATCATGATAGGCGATTATTTCGGCCAGCTCTTGCAGCAATTGTGATGCGGCCTCCTGCGAGAGGTCTTTTATCGGACTATCGGGGCGCAGCTCTTCTGCTGAACGGCTCATCTTGCCGGCTCCAGCAGGTTCAGGGCTGCTGCCCGTGCTTCGTTAGTAATTTCATCACCTGACAGCATACGGGCAACTTCCTCTATTCGGGCGCTATCATCCAGAATAAAAGTATCGCTGATAATGGTCTGAGAGCTGACCTGTTTGGTAATTTTCAGATGATGCTTGCCCTTGCCGGCCACTTGCGGTGAATGAGTGATAACAAGGGTCTGTGTCTGATCGCCCAGCCGGGCAAGGCGCGTTCCAACCGCTGCGGCAACTGCCCCGCCAACACCTGAATCCACCTCATCAAAAATCAGCGTCTTGGGGTTTTCATTTCTGGCAAGCACTACTTTAAGAGCCAGCAAAAAGCGGGCAAGCTCGCCGCCTGAGGCAATTTTATCAATAGCTCCCATTTCCATGCCCGGATTGGTGCTGGCAACAAAACGCACCCTGTCCCAGCCAAGCGGCCCCCATCTGTCCGGCTCATGTTGCGTGATATGGGTTTTAAATTCCGCTGCTTCCAGTTTCAGGGGCGGCAATTCTGCCATAACTTGTGCATCGATGCTACGGGCAATTTCCCGGCGTTTATCTGAAAGCTCTGCGGCACAGGCATGATAGGCTTCCCTTGCCTTTTCGGCGGCGGCGGCAAGGCTGGCAAGCTGGCCGGACTGATCATCCAGCGCGGCAAGCTGGCTGGCAAGCTGGTGATGCAGGGCGGGCAACTCGTCTACCTCTATGCGATGTTTACGTGCAGCACTGCGCAAGCCATGCAAGCGATCTTCAATAAAGGCCAGGCGTTCCGGGTCACCATCCAGCTGCTCGCCTGCCTGGCTTATCTGGGCTTCTGCCTCGTTTAATTCAGCAATTGCACGCTCCAGAGCAGAAATCCCCTCATCCAGCAAAGTGCCCGCTACCTCGCTCTGGCGCTCTAGCAGGGACTGCGCGCGCCCGGCAGCAGAGATGACCCCGTCTTCACTGGCCAGAATTGTATGGGTATGTTGCAAGGCTTCGGCAATTCGCGCCGCATAGGCATGGCGGGTGCGTTCCTGTGACAGATTTTCTTCTTCATCGGCTTCGGGGGCAAGCTTGTCCAGCTGTTCGACCGCATCGCGCAGCCATTCTTCTTCCTCGCGGGCTTTGGCCTGGGCTGCCTGACATTCTTGCAAGGCTTTTTGACTGCTCTGCATTTCCTGCCAGCAGCTTTTGATGCGTGCCAGCAATTGCGGGGCAATACCGGCTCTGTCCAGCAATCTTTGATGGGTGGTGATGTCCAACAGGCCGCGCCCTTCAAACTGGCCTTGAATTTCCACCAGCATATCGCCGCATTGACGCAGCAGATTTACCGATACTGGCTGGTCATTAATATGGGCAGGCGATTTGCCATCGCTGCGCAATTGACGGCGCAAAATAATTTGTGCGGATGCCTCGATACCGGCTTCTTCCAGCAGGTGCCAGACAGGGTGGCTTGCCTCGATATCAAAAGCGGCTGTTACGCTGGCTTTATCTGTGCCATCACGCAACAGGGAAAAATCAGCCCGGCTGCCCAGAGCCAGCCCCAGCGCATCCAGCAAAATGGATTTGCCTGCACCTGTCTCGCCTGTCAGAACGGTTAGCCCGTCTGAAAATTCCAGATCAAGAGACTGGATAAGAACAATATTTCGAATGCTTAAATGAACAAGCATATGCCGCGCTTATTGAAATAGGGATAACGCTCTGTCGGCAACGGATCCCAAAATCCCTTGCGGCCCAGAACGTGACGGGTTGCCAACGACCTCAATCAGCCTTTCTGTCCAGACAGATTCAGGATAATTATATTCTGCTACCTGCAAAACGCGCATCGCTTCTTTATCCAGGCTGAGAGACAGATAAGCCTCGCCCATACGATAGAGCGCCTCTGGTACCTGATTGGTGCGGTCATAATCGCGTACCACCACTGCAAAGCGTTTTATGGCTGCCGCATAATGCCCCTTATTCAGATAAAAACGTGCCACGGCCATTTCCTTGCCTGCCAGATGCGAGCGTGCCAGATCAGCTTTCAGCTGGGAATCGCGTGCATAAGGCCCATCGGGATAGCGGCGCAATACATCTTCAAAGGCATTTAAGGCCTTATAGGTCATATCTGCATCGCGCTCGACATCGACTATTTGTTCGTAATAGGAGAGCGCCTTTAGATAATAGGCATATTCGGTAAGCGGGTCGGCCGGATATAATTCAATGAACCTGTCCAGGCTGGCTTCGGCCTGGGCATATTGATTGGATTGATAAAAAGACCAGGCCGCGATAATTTGCGCGCGCACCGCCCAGATAGAATAGGGATGCTGGCGCTCCACCTCTTCAAATTTTGGCGCGGCCAAATCCACATCCCCTGCAAGAACTGTATTCAGAGCATCATTATAAAGCTGATCAACAGGGGCATCTGCCTGGCCGTCTATATCTTCGTTATCGCTATTGCTGCAGCCAGCCATCATCAGTGACAGGGCGGCAAATATCCCCATTATATAGCGCTTTGTCCTGACCTGTCCGGTTTTGGAAAAGGCGGGGTATAAAAGATCAGGTCCTGGCATCAGCACATTATATCCGTCTGTCAAAAAAGCACCTGCGCCTGTGGTTTGGGACAGGGTGCTTTGTTGGTTATTTGCTCGCCCTACAATAACTGCTTGCGATGCCCCTGCAAAGAGGAAGATTGCTTAAAAGACTACACAAATGAGAGAAAATAAAAGAAAGGCGCGTTTAGCTATGCGCTGCGACCGCTGTTTCAGGATAGACCCATTGAGCCTGCCCGCCTGTTGCCTCTCCGCCATTAATGCTAAAGGCATCAGGCGTATTCATCAAGGTTTTCAATAGCATGGTGCTAAGAGCATGGCCAGGCTTGCTGGTGGTTAACCGGGCTTTTACCGCCATGCCAAGCAGGAACAGATCGCCCAGACAATCCAGGGTCTTGTGCCGTACAAATTCATCTGTACTGCGCAGACCGCCTTCATTAAGCACCGCCCCATTATGAACTACAAGGGCGTTATCCAGAGACCCGCCACGTGCCAGCCCGGAATTACGCATCGCTTCGACATCCTTTAGCATACAAAAGGTGCGGGCATCTGCCAGCTCGTCCAGAAAAGCCTGGCTGGTATTTTTATAGGAAATGGATTGTGTGCCGATAAGCTGGTCATCAAACTGGATGCTGACATCCATTTCCAGACTATCGGCCGGGGATAATTTTGCTACCACCCCATTGCCCAGATCAACCTCAACCTCTTTCAGGATAGTAATAACCCGGCGGGGCATATCCTGGCGAACAAGACCGGCTCGCTCCAGCAGGGTGAAAATCGGGGTGGCACTGCCATCGAGTATTGGCATTTCCGGCCCGTCAATTTCAATGCGCAGATTATCAATTCCCATCCCGTGAAAGGCAGCCATGAAATGCTCGATGGTATTCACACCCACCCCGTCTTTATTTTCGATACGGGTACATAATTTATGGGGAACAGCGTGTTCAATGGTAGCCGGGATAACTGCGTTGCAATCCAATACATCTGAACGGTGAAAGACAATGCCGTGACCGGCCGGGGCGGGATGCAATGTCACTTCAATATAGCGGCCAGAATGCACACCAATACCGCCTATCTCTACAGCTTGTGCTATGGTATGCTGCCACCTATGAGAGGCGGTGTAATCGCCGTTTAAATGATGTGAAGTTTGTGCGTTCATATCCACTCACCCAAAAATCCTCATCCTTAACTTATGAAAGCAGCTCGGTAAAGACAAATCACATTTGGTTACCAATTGTTGTAATTAAATTTTTTTGCCTTTGCTGGTAAAAAGCCCGCCTGACAGTGCAAGGCGGGCTTTATTTGCAAGGTCTGCTGGCTAGTTTGCCTGGCGTCTTAAAAAGGCCGGGATGTCCAGATCATCATCCTCTGCCTCTTCTTCTTTGGTGACGGGATCAACCGGCAGGCTGGTCTGCACCATATCGGCTTTTGGCAAATCCATAATGGCCGGCTCTTCAATAGATGGCAGGGTCACATCACTGCGATTGAGCTGCGGCTCTTCTTTTGCCGAAGTGCTATCTGTTGATGCGGCCGAAGCGCTGTCTGTTTTGCCAGACCATAAACCGGATATCCGGTTGATAAGCGAGGTACGCGGGGCTTCTTCCGGCACCGGGGCTGTTTCAACCAGCTCTTCATCCAGACCCACATCACGCGGCGCATCGGGTATAAATAGCGGTCGGCGAATAACCGTTGCCTGTTCATGGCCGCGTGGCTCTGCTATCGCGGTCTCGGCTTTTTCAGCTTCTGCTACCCTATCTGTCTGTGGCTCTGTATCGCCCGGCATATGGTCGCTTTCTTGTGCAGATTTCACCGCTGTTTCAATATCCAGCTGTTCTTCTGCTTCAGGCTGATCCAGTTCCATCACCGGCATTTCAGCGGCCTCGGCAGTTTCTGCTTGCATTGGCTGGCTCTCTGTATTCGCTGTAACGCTCTGTGCTGCCGGGGCTTCTTCGGCGATCACCGTTGCAACCGGCTGGGCAGACGGCACGCTATATGCAGGGGTCTGCATTTGCGGCTGTGCAACAGGTGGCTGCATGATGCTTGGCTCATTGATAAACGGCAGGGGGCTGGTTTGCTCCATAGCCTCAATCCCAGTGGCCACAACAGATACTCGCATCACCCCTTCCAGCTTTTCATCAAAGGCAGAGCCGAAAATGATGGTCGCATCGGGATCAACTTCGCTGCGGATACGGTTTGCTGCTTCATCTACCTCAAACAGGGTCATATCCATCCCGCCTGTGATATTGATAAGAACCGCTTTTGCCCCTTTCATCGAGGTGTCATCCAGCAGCGGATTATTAATAGCTGCTTCTGCTGCTTCAATGGCGCGTGTTTCGCCCGAAGCTTCGCCTGTTCCCATCATCGCCTTGCCCATTTCAGACATCACCGCCCGAATATCGGCAAAATCCAGATTGATAAGGCCCGGCTTTATCATCAGGTCAGTGACCCCGCACACGCCCTGATGCAATACCGCATCTGCCATATGGAAGGTATCGGCAAGGGTGGTACGTTCATTGGCCAGGCGGAACAGGTTCTGGTTCGGGATAACAATCAATGTATCGACATAGGCCTGAAGTGCCTGAATACCTTCATCTGCCTGTTCCATTCGGCGCTTGCCTTCGAAATCGAACGGCTTTGTGACAACGCCAACAGTCAGGATGCCGCGCTCTCTGGCAGCTTTGGCAATAACAGGGGCTGCCCCTGTACCTGTGCCGCCGCCCATACCAGCGGTAATAAAGACCATATTGGAATCTGCCAGCTCTGCCAGCACATCATCCAGACTTTCTTCTGCTGCCTTGCGGCCAACTTCCGGCTTTGAGCCAGCGCCCAGACCGCCTGTCAGGCTGGTGCCAAGCTGTAATTTACGGCTGGCCAAAGAATGGGCAAGCGACTGGCCATCAGTATTGGCGACCAGAAAATCTACCCCTTCAAGATTGGCATCGATCATATTATTGACCGCATTGCAGCCTGCCCCGCCAATACCGACAACGGTGATACGCGGACGCAATTCCTGCATGGTTTGTGGGACTGTGAGGTTGATAGTCATGATAATCTCCTTTTAGCTATTGGAGGGTGAAATCGCGCTGTATGCCCGTGCAGCGTGAAGAGATGCTGTCCTGAATAACCGCAAGGCAGCTGGGTGGAAAAAGGTTGGGTTTAACATATGGGCTCCTTATGTTAATTCTGTTTAAACCATCAAAAACACTATAAATTCTGCTTGAACCACAGGCGCAACCTTGCCCATAATCCAGTGCCGGCATAACGGTTTGTCGGGTCTTGCGGACGGGTTTCTTCCAGCCTTTGAACAAACATCGCCATACCGATAGCAGCGGCAAATGACCCGCCCGAGATTTGACTGTCTGCGGCAAACAGGCTTTGCGGAACTTTCATGGCAACCGGCTTTCCCCAATGGCCGGAGACAAAATCCTGAAGACCGGTAAGCTGGCTTGCCCCGCCGGTGATGGCCAGATTATAGCAAGGGGCAGGGCGCATACCGGCCTGGCTAAGCTGCTGGTCGATCATGTCCAGAATTTCTTCCAGACGAGAGCGAATAATATCGTTCAGAAAGGTACTCTCTATCGTCTGGCCGGTGACAAGGGTCAGCATATCCCTCTCAAATAGACTTTTGGACAGGACAAAATTATCCCCGCTTGCCGGAAAATTGCTCTGGCCAAGGGCAAGGCTGGTTGCCATTTCCGGCAGAACCGAACCTTCGACGGCTTTCAGCCTTTCGGCATCGTTGGTTGGAATAGACAGCATCTTTGCGATATCGCGGGTGATATTCTGGCCGCCCATTCTGATAGAGCCGACATGGCAGAGCTTATCCTCGCTATAGAGGGCAAAAGAGGTGGTCCCGCCGCCAAAATCTATGATTAATGTGCCCAGCTCGCGCTCATCTTCGGTAAGACAGGACAGGCCAGCCGCCGCCGCGCTGTGATACACATGACCGGCTTTCAGATGGTTTTGCTGTACCGCTTCACAGAAATTATTATGGCTGGCTTGTGCCATCATCAGTTCATGATAGGCCAGCCCCAGCTTTTGCCCGGTCATGCCAAGCGGGTTAGCAATCTGACCCAGCCCGTCAATCAGATATTCGCGGGTTTGACGCTGGCAGACAGCAAAGCCTGGCTGGCTGGTTTGTTCCTGTTGTTTTTCTACCAGCCTGCGGATATCGCGCCGTCCGATAATTTGACTGCCAATGGTAATCTCTGCCAATTGCTCGCACAAACGCGGCTGACCGGCGGGTGTAACAATATGCAAGCTGTCAATGGTAATGCCGGCATTGCTTTCTGCGGCTTCTACTACCCGCCCCAATGTGGTGCTAAAGCGCGCCATATCGGTTATTTCACCCTGACGAATGCCTTCGGCAGCATGGATAGCCTGTCCCAGCAGGGATAGCTTGCCTTCTGCACCGATTTCCGCGATTAGACAGGCAAATCGCGACGAGCCTAAATCAACAACCGCAAAGGGGGATTTGGCAGATGGATAACGTTTTGCCATCAGGTTTTCCTCCCCTTGCCGCGAATGGGAATATTGGGCTCAACGATCAGCTGGCCGGGGACACGCAAATCAATGGCGGCCAGATCGCGCGCGGTAATAGCGGTTTCCTGTTCCAGCTTGGCCAGCCGTGACCAGGCCAGTACCGGATCGCGTTCCGGCAGGCGAATAGCCAGGCCTGAGCGCATATGAATATCCCAGCGTCTTTGCGAGATATATTGAACCGCCCAGACATCGGAAAAAATTTCCGGCTCGGTACGCAAGATATCAATGATCATGCCAGCGCGTTCTGCCGCGCCCTTGCCAGAGGCAACGATCAGATGGTTAAAATCTGCCGGATTGGCTCCATGAATGACCGCACCACTGGCATCGATTAATTGATGACCTTTCGCGCTTTGTAGCAAGGCAACAGGCTGGCGTTCGGACAAGCGGATTTCCAGCTTGTCAGGCAGGGTGCGGATAATGACCACATCTTCTACCCAGCCCAGCTGCAGGATATCCTCGCGCATGGCCATTAAATCGATAGCCAGAATGGATTTGCCTTTCATCTGATTGGCGATCGCGGCAATATCCTGTTTATCGGTGTGATTGCGGCCTGTAATTTCAATAATCCGGGGGGTAAAGCCTTGCGCGATAGCGATACGATGAAACTCATCGCGCAATAAATCTGCTTTAAAATAGCCCGCAACCCCGCAAATAGCGGTCAGAATAAGGGTAAAACTGACAAGGCCGGCCTTTATTGAAAAGCCTGTCTTGCGGGCGGTGAAAATCGCTGGCAGGGCTAGTCGTCGCATTGGGCAATCTCCAGCAAATGGTTCACCAGCTCTTCACCTGAAATACCGACAAAGGCGGCCTGTTCGGGGGTTAGCGAGGTAGCGGTCATGCCTGGCTGGGTATTGACCTCCAGCATATAGAGCTGATCAGCTTCCTCATCCCAGCGGTAATCTGCACGGGCAACCCCGCGGCAGCCCAGTATCTGAAAGGCACGTTCTGCCCATTCACAGGCTTGCATGGTGATATGTTCGGGAATATCAGCCGGCAGAATATGGCGCGATCCGCCCGGCTTGTATTTGGCGTCAAAATCATAGAAATGCTCATCCACGATAATTTCGGTAACGCATAGAGCGCGCCCATCCAGTACCGATACGGTCAGCTCCTTGCCCGGAATATACACCTCTGCCATCAGATCGGTTGTGGCTGGCCACAGGCTGCGTTCAGGGGCGCTGTCTGTTTCCTTGACGATCACTACCCCGACGCTGGAGCCATCATTGCGCGGCTTTATCACATGAGCGCCGGTATAATCAGCGGGATAAACATGGCTGTCCTGTTCCAGTTGCAACAGCGTAGGTACAGCTATACCCACCGAAGCAAATATCAGGCGCGAGCTGATTTTATCCATTGCGGTTGCCGATGCCAGCACGCCGCTATGGGTATAGGGGATATTCAGGATATTCAGCATCCCCTGTATAGAGCCATCCTCGCCAATCTGGCCATGCAATGCATTAAAGACGCGGTCAGGCTGAATATCTTCCAGCTTGGCAATGATATCCCTGTCCAGTTCCACCTCTATCGCATCCCAGCCCGCAAGGCGGGCAGCCTTGCTGCAAAAGCTGGCCGAAACCCGGCTAACCGCAGCTTCGGATGTCCAGCCGCCCATTAATACAGCTACCCGTCGGTCAAATGCTGGCATTTTCGCCTCCCTTGCGGCCAATACGGCGAATTTCCCAGCGCAAGCGAACACCGCTTCTTGCCTCTACCGCATCGCGGACATCCTCGCCCAGCTGCTCCAAATCCTGTGCACGCGCCCCGCCCCTATTGATCAGGAAATTACAATGCTTGTCTGAAATGGAGGCTTCGCCGCGCTGCCAGCCACGACATCCTGCAGCATCAATTTCCTGCCAGGCTTTGCTGCCATCCGGATTGGCAAAGGTTGAACCGCCTGTGCGTACCCCGACCGGCTGGCTATCGGCTCTGGCTGCGATCATCTCTTTCATGCGGGCACGGATGGTTTGGCTATCGCCTGGCTGAACAGCAAAGCTGGCATGGGTAAAAATCCACCCCTCCGGCACAATGGTGTGGCGATAGGCCATTTGCAATTTTTCCGCGCTAACCTCAAACTCTGTGCCATCGCGTGCCAGCCCGTGGGCTTTTATCAGAACATCTCTGAATTCTGTGCCATAACAGCCGGCATTCATCACCAGACCGCCGCCAATTGTGCCAGGGATAGTGACCATAAATTCAAGGCCTGTCAGAGCGTGTCTGGCCGCATATCTGGCAACTTCTGCATCAGCACATCCTGCTTGTGCGGTCAGGCTATTGGCTTCATGACAGATAGTGTTTAAATGCTTGCCAAGATGGATAACCACCCCCTCAACCCCGCCATCGCGTATCAGAGTATTTGAGCCAGCCCCCAAAGCCATAACCGGTATATCTGCCGGGCATTGACGAAGGAAATTTTGCAAATCTGCAACATCTGCCGGGGTAAACAGCCAGTCTGCCGGCCCGCCCACCCGCAGCCAGGTCAGCCTGGCCAATGGCTCTGCCCTGACCAGCTCGCCGCGCAGATTTTGGATTAACTTGTCCAGTTTTATAGTCATTGGTCCGTCTCCGTTACCAGAGGGGTGTTGCGTAATTCTGCCAGCTGTTCTGGCAAGGCTGCTGCCCAGGCGGTCACCGTCCCTGCGCCCAAACACATCACCAGATCGCCGCTGGAAGCCAGCTTGTCAATCTGTTCTGCTAATGCTTCGGGGTTAGACAGAACATGAACCGAACGATGTCCCCAGGCGCGCAAGCCTTCGGCCAGGTCCTCTTTTTCAAATCCTTCAATCGGGTCTTCGCCTGCGGCATAGACATCGGCAACAACCACATGATCTGCGTCGTTAAAACAGGCACAAAAATCGGAAAACAGATCGCGCAGGCGGCTATAACGATGGGGCTGAACAACCGCGATAAGCTTGTTTTGTTCTGCCCGCATCCGTCCGGCAGAAAGGGCGGCACGTATCTCTACCGGATGGTGGCCATAATCATCGATAATGGTGATGCCATCTGTCTCGCCCTTGAAATCAAAGCGCCGACCCACCCCTTTGAACTGGCGCAAACCGGAAAGAATAATTTCCGGATCAATCGCCATCTCCAGACAGATAGAAATCGCTGCCAGACAATTTTGTACATTATGCTCGCCCAGCATCGGGAATTGCACATTATCCAGCCTGTCAATTTTGATATCCAGCCTGTCAGATAACAGCACATCAAATATCATTTGGCCTTTTTCATGCCGCAGATTAACCGCCCTTACATCGGCATTGGCAGACAGGCCATAGGTAATCACCCGCCTGTCAGACACTGCTGGCAGCAGCTTTTGCACCGATGGGTGGTCGATGCATAGCGAGGCAAATCCGTAAAAGGGAATTGAGGCGATGAAATTTTCAAACGCGCTTTCTAGATTTTCAAAAGAGCCATGATGGTCAAGATGTTCCGGGTCAATATTGGTAACAATCGCCACGGTCGGCTTCAGGCGGGAAAATGACCCGTCACTTTCATCTGCCTCTACCACCATCCAGTCACCACTGCCCAGCTTGGCATTGCTGCCCCAGCTGGAGATAATCCCGCCATTTATCACTGTCGGGTCGATATCGGCCGCATCCAGCAAGGTTGCCACCAGCGAGGTTGTGGTGGTCTTGCCATGGGTGCCGGCCACTGCCACCGACCAGCGCAAACGCATCAGCTCGCCCAGCATTTCGGCGCGGTGAACCACTGGTAAATAGCGTGCCCGCGCTGCCACCAGTTCAGGATTATCCGGCTTAATCGCGGTGGAAACGACCACAATCGACACGCCTTCCAGATTTTCTTCCCTCTGCGGGATGGAAACCTCTATACCGCAGGCGCGCAAACGCCGGACATTGGCGCTTTCTGAAATATCGCTTCCCTGCACCTTATAGCCCAGCTCATGCAAAATTTCGGCAATACCGCTCATGCCGATACCGCCAATGCCGGTGAAATGAATTCTGCCAATAGAGAGGGGAAGGGCGGTCATGCGGCCTCCTTATTCTGGTGTGTACCGCAAGAGATAAGATAATCGGCAATTTGTCTGGCAGCATCCGGCCGGGCATATCTGCGCGCTGAAGCAGCCAGCTGCTGGCGCATTTTGTCATCTTCTATCAGCTCGGCCAGTTTTTCAGACAGGCTTTGCGCGCTAAGGTCTGCCTCGGATAGCAGAATGCCGCCATTATGGGCGCATAGCTGCCGGGCATTGGCTTGCTGGTGATTATCCAAAGCGCGGGCAAAGGGAATAAAAATGGCCGCACGTCCTGCACAGGCGATTTCTGCCACAGATGAGGCGCCGGCCCGGCTGATGACAAGGTCTGCTTCTGCCATCACTTCTGCTACATTTTCAAAGAAAGTTTTCGTCTCGGCCGCTATTTCATGCTCTTTATAAAAAGCATCCAGGGCTGTCTTTTGCTCTTCTCTGACCTGCTGGGTGACGGCCAGGCGGCGGCGCAGGGAAACCGGCAACAGCGCAAGGGCAGCCGGAATGATTTCTGCAAATAACGCTGCCCCTAATGAGCCGCCAAATATCGCCAGCCGGATAGGGCTGTGTTTTTTGGCCGGGGCTTTATAGGGTGCGATACGGGTAAAGCTGTCACGTACCGGCAGGCCAGTCTGATAAATCGGGGTACTGGCTGGCAACCGATCATTATCCGGCCAGCTGGTAAACAGGGTTTTGGTAAAACGTGCCAGCATTAAATTGGTGCGCCCGATAACCGCATTTTGTTCATGCATCACTGCGGGGATACCCAGACACCATGCCGCACATATCGGGGCTGCGGCCGGATAGCCCCCAAAGCCCAGCAAGACAGAAGGCCGCTTTGTTGCCAGCATAAACAGACAGGCAGCAAACCCGCCTGTCAATTGGCCAAAGGCCAGTATCCGTTTAATGGCAGAGCCGGCAAAGGGCGAGGCAGAGGCAAGTATTTTGTGCGGGATATGGGCAGGGATAAGGCGCGCGCCCCGCTTGTCGGTCAACAGCAAAATCCTGTGTCCATCTGCCAGCAAGGTTTCTGCAATGCAAATCGCCGGCATCACATGACCGCCTGTGCCGCCCGCGGCCAGACAAATATATTTTGATTTGGATGCGGCTGATGTCATCGGCTGGCCTCCGGCATCATGGCAGGATGGTCAAAATGGCTGACCTCGGATGGATGTTGCTTGCGGCTAAGAGCGAGGATCAGGCCAAGGGTAAGCCCGCTTGCCATCAGCGAGGAGCCGCCATAGCTGATAAAGGGCAGGGTCATGCCTTTGGTGGGAATAAGGTTTAGCGAAGACGCCATATGAATAGCCGCCTGTACCCCGAACTGGGTGGCCAGCCCGGATACCGCCAGCATCGAGAACATATCTCTGGCAATCAGCGATTGGGCATAGCCGCGAATAACCACAAAACCGAACAGCCCGATAAGGAACAAACAGGCCAGAAGGCCATATTCTTCTGCTGCGACGGAGAAAATAAAATCGGCATGGGCATCTGGCAGATGCAGCTTTACCTGACCATCGCCAGGCCCGACCCCATACCAGCCGCCTTCCACAAAGGACTGGATAGACCGCTCTGTTTGCAAATTGCCGCCGGCAAAAAACTTGTCTACCCGCACCTGTACATGACCCAAAAGGCTGTAGGCCAGGAAGCCTGCCAATGGGGCAAGGGCGAGGGCAAGCAGGATAAGCAGTAAGGGCAAGCCCGCCAGAAACATCTGAAACCCAAAGGTCAGAACAACAACAGCGGTCATGCCAACATCCGGCTGCAGGATCAAAATCGCCACCACTGCCCCGACCACCATGGAGGCCCATGCCCAGCCTGGAAAATTATCCTGTTCACGCCACAACCCTAACAGCCAGGCTGAAATAATCGCTAAAATCGGTTTGATAAATTCAGAAGGTTGCAGGCGCAGCCCCCCTATCATCAGCCATCTGGTCGCGCCCTTGACTTCCGGGCCAACCGCCAATGTGGCCAGCATTAATCCGGTTATTACCAGCCCGCCAAGCAAGCAAAGGATACGAATGGTTCGCCCGCTTAAAATAGAGGTCACCAGCATGACAAATAAAGCAGGCAGCATGAACATCAGCTGGCGGAACACAAAATGATGTTCGCCAAGGCCAATACGTTCTGCCACAGGCGGGCTGGCGGCCATCACCAGCACCCCGCCCAATACCATTAATAATAACGTGCAGGTCAGCATCATCCTGTCTACCGTCCACCACCAGATGCCAAGGCGTGATCTGTCTGTTCGATTAAACATGACGCCCCCTCAATGATGATTGCTCGGAAGGGGTGGCCAGCTTGTCTATCTGGGCAGCAGCAAGGGCGCAAAATTGCATCCCCCGCGCTTCAAAGCTGGTATATTGATCAAATGAAGCCGCTGCAGGGGAGAGTAAAATCACCTGCTGGTCGTACGACCTTTCCTGTCTGGCAGAAAGGCTGGCTGCCTCTATTGCCTCTTCCAGCGTATCAAAGCAGCTAACCGGAATATGTCCTGACAGGCTGGCGGCAAAATCATTTGCACAGGCACCAAACAGATAGCTTTTTGCCACATGGCTTAAATGCGGGATACAGGCATCCAGCCCGTCTTCCTTGGCAATCCCGCCGGCACACCAGTGGATATTCTCAAAACTGGCCAGCGCACGGGCGGCTGCCTCGCCATTAGTGGCCTTGCTATCATTTACAAACAGGATATTGTCTATCTGACCGGCAGGTTGCAGGCGATGCGGCAAGCCGGCAAAGCTGGCAATGCCCTTGTCAATTTCTGCCTCGCTTAGCCCAAGGGCGCGGCATACATATCTGGCGGCCAGCGTATTTTGGGCGTTATGCAAGCCTTTCAAAGCCAGATTTTCAAAGGGGGCAATATGGCTGGCTTCTTCTTGCTGCCCAGCGCGGGTAAGGCGGATAATTTCTATTCTGTCCTGATAGCGGCTTGCCAGTTCATCCAGAGCCTCGCCTTCGCCCAAAATAGCCAGACCATCAGCACTGACAGAGGCCAGAACCTGTTCTTTGGCGCGGATATAGCCAGCCATGCCGCCATGCCTGTCCAGATGATCCGGGGTGATATTCATAATCACCGCGATATCAGAGCGCAGGGAGGGCGTTACTTCCAGCTGATAAGAGGAAAGCTCAATGACATTTACGCCATCTGCCCCCACCGGTTCCAAAGCCGTTACCGCTGCCCCGATATTGCCGCCGACAGCAGAATTTATTCCGGCTTGCTCCAGAATATGCCCGATAAGGGCGGTCGTGGTGGATTTGCCATTTGTCCCTGTAATGGATATCCAGCGTCCCGCACGCCCGCGCCGAAGGGCAAATTCCACCTCGGAGATAATCGGCACGCCCGCATCCATGCAGCGTTTTGCCGCCGGGTGAGGGGCTGGATGGTCATGGGGAATGCCGGGGCTGATAACCATTGCCTCCAGCCCGTCCAAATCCCAGTCATTAAAATCCCTGAAATAGGCTTCTGTCCGGGCGGTTGCCCCCTTATCATCAAATAAATCTACCGAGATGCCATCAGCCACACAGGCATCCAAAACCGCCTGGCCAGAGCGGCCCATGCCTAATATGGCAATGCGATTAAAGATTTTTGTGTGTGATATTGTCATATCTGCCTGCCCTCTATCGCAACTTCAGGGTGGACAGGCTGATCAGCGCCAGGATCACCGAGATAATCCAGAAGCGGATAACGATGGTGCTTTCCGGCCAGCCTTTTTTCTCAAAATGATGATGCAAAGGCGCCATCAAAAAGATACGCTTGCCGGTCAGCTTGAAAGAGGCGACTTGCAAGATAACCGACAGGGTTTCGACCACAAATAGCCCGCCGGCAATGGCCAGAACCAGCTCATGGCGGGTCGCTACAGACACCGCCCCCAGCGCCCCGCCAAGTGCAAGCGATCCAGTATCGCCCATAAAGACTTTGGCAGGCGGGGCATTAAACCATAAAAAGCCCAGCCCTGCGCCAATAATCGCCCCTAGCAAGGTCGCCAGATCGCCTGTGCCCGGCACGTAATGTATCTGCAAATAATTGGCGAAATTGATGTTACCGCTTAAATAGGCAATCAGGCCAAAACAGACGCAAACAATCATCACTGGCACAATCGCCAGCCCATCCAGACCATCTGTCAAATTCACTGCATTGGATGCCCCGACAATTACCAGCATGGCAAAAGGTACATAAAACAGCCCCAGATAAATCAGGGAATCCTTGAAAAAGGGCAGGGCAACGCCATAACGCAGATTATCGGGCGATAGCTGGATAAAAATCAGGCTGGCCAGCAAGGCGACCCCTAATTGAAGCAGTAATTTTTGCCGCCCGCTCATCCCGTCACTGGAACGTTTTTTCAGCTTTAGCCAGTCATCGGCTGCCCCTACCATTCCAAAGGCAGCCGCTACCAGCAATACCGGCCATAAATAAGGATTGGAAAGCGGTACCCATAAAAGGGTTGCAAATATAAAGCTGAATAAAATCAGCAAGCCGCCCATGGTTGGCGTACCGGCCTTTGCCAGAATATGGCTTTCCGGCCCATCCTGACGGATAGGCTGACCTTCTGCCTGATGGGCTTTTAGCCAGGCGATAAACCGCTCGCCAAAGAACAGGGATACCAGCAAGGCTGTCATAAATGCCCCGCCAGAGCGGAAAGTGATATATCTGAACAAATTCAGTATCTTGTATTCATCAGCAAAGGGAAGAAGCAGATCAGGCAGCATGGAAAACACCCCCCTCTGGCGCGGCAGGGCCGGTATGTGTATCACGCAATTTTTCGGTCAGATACTGGCTGACCTTATAGGCAGCAGAGCCATGAGAGCCTTTCACAAGGATGAGGTCTGCCTCCCCTATAAGGCTGTCCAGATCTGTTTCCAGCGCTTTTATCAGCGCATCGGCAGTATCAAAGCTATGTTTGGCAATATGGCCGGGCAATTTGGCGCAACAGGCTTGCATCGTCGGGCCAATAGACAGGATATTGCGCGCGCCTGCCGCCTCTATGGCAGGGGCAAGGGCAAGATGTTCTGCCATGCTGGCCTCGCCCAATTCCAGCATATCGCTAAAGATAAGCAGAAGATGACGGCTATCGGTATCTGCGGCCATATCCAGAGACGCCAGCATCGATGCCGGGCTGGCATTATAGCTGTCATCAATTAAGCGAAGATTGCGCCCTTTATGAGAGAGCAGATGAAGCCGGCCGCGCCCTTCGCTTTCCTGCATATCGGCAAATTTTGGCAATAGCGCGTCAATATCCAGCTTTAGCGCATAGGCTACTGCCAGCGCACAAAGTGCGTTCATCGCATAATGTTTGCCGCGCATACCAAGGGTAAATTGAATTGTCTTGCGCGCCCCGCTCTTGTCCGGACAGGGCAAGCTGGCCGTGATGTCCAGCCCTTCCTGTACAGCTACCATGTCTTCAAGGCGCAGGGTGCTGTCCTGTGATGTGCCAAAGCTGATGATATTTCTGAGGCCGGACAAGCGCGCAGAGCCGGCAAGCTGGCCATAAAATTCATCATCGCGCGGCAGAATGGCGGTACCAAACCCATCCATGCCCAGAAATATTTCAGCCTTTGCTTCGGCAATCTCTGACAGACTGTCAAAAAATCCGGCATGGGCATTTGAAATGCGGGTAATAATGGCAATATCGGGGCGCACCATCTCGGACAACAGGGCGATTTCGCCTGCATTATTCATCCCCATTTCCGTGACCAGAAAATCGGCATCGCCAGCCATATTTGCCAGCGTTAGCGGCACGCCCAAATGATTGTTCAAATTGCCCTTTGTGGCATGGGTCTGCCCGGCGGCGGCCAGCATGGCAGCAATCATATCCTTGGTGCCTGTTTTGCCAACAGAGCCGGTAATAGCGACCTTGCCGGCTCTTGTATGATGGGCGATATGTTTGGCCAGCAGCTGAAAGGCTTTTTCCACATCCTTGACACATAATTGGGGCAGGCGGATATCTGTGTTTGGCTGGCTGACCATCGCGGCCTGTTGCGGGGCACTATCCAGAGCAACCAGGAAAATATGCCCGTCTGTCCGGCTTCCTTTCAGCGCCACAAATAGCGTGTTTTTTGTCATTTTCCGGCTATCTATTACCGTATGGGTCAGTACAAAATCCGGCAGGATATCATTCAGCCAATAGCCGCCGCATATCTCGGCAATTTGGACAGGATTAAGGGCAGAAAGGCTCATATTGCTTGCCTTTCCCCAAGCTGGCTTAATGCATGGCGTGCCACGCTGGCATCATCAAAGGGCAGGGTTTCTGTGCCGATCATTTGCGATGTTTCATGCCCCTTGCCCGCGATAAGCAGGGTATCGCCCCCGCCCAATGCAGCAATGGCGGTCTTTATGGCTTCATCCCGCGGCGAGATTTCATGCGCATCTGGACAGCCTTTGCGGATTTCTGCACGAATGGCAGCCGGGTCTTCGCTGCGCGGATTATCATCTGTGATAATAATTTCATCTGCCAGTCTGGCTGCGATAGCGCCCATTTTCTGGCGCTTGGTTTTATCGCGGTCACCGCCACAGCCAAACACCACTTTCAGCTTGTCCGGGGTTTGCGCCCGCAAGGCGTCCAGCGCGGCTTCCAGCGCGTCAGGCGTATGGGCAAAATCAATAATAATACGCGCCCCGGCCGGATGGCCATGTACAGGCTGCATACGTCCGCGTACCGGGGTCAGGGCAGGCAATGCGCCAAAAGAATCCTGCAAAGGCATACCGGACGCATAGGCCGCTGCTGCTGCCATTACCGCATTAACCGCCTGAAACGTACCAGACAGGGCAACCGGAAAGCGGAAAGCTTCGCCTCTGGCAGTGATCTGAACATCCAGGCCAAAGGGGTGGGTATCTATCAGCCGGATGCAAAAATCAGCCTCCGGATTAACGCCGACTGTCCAGACAACAATATCTCTTTGTGCCAGCTTTTCTTTCAAAGTCATAACCGCCGGGTCATCGGCATTTAGAATAGCTGTGCCGGCATCCAGCAGATTTTCAAAAAACAGCCGGGATTTTGCTTTCAGATAGGCGTCCATATCCCCATGCCAGTCCAGATGATCCTGACTGAGATTGGTAAAGACAGCGACATTCACGCCCAGACCTGCCATCCTGTCCTGATCCAGCCCGTGGCTGGAGGCTTCAAAGGCAGCATGGGTAATCCCCGATTTTGCCAGATTATGAAACAGGGCAAACAGATCTTCTGCTGCAGGGGTGGTCAGATTGGCTGTGCTGCTGGCCAATTCAGCAACAGGGCAGGCAACGCCCAGCGTACCAATGCTGGCGGCAGGCCATGTAGAACGCTTCCAAATCTGGCGCATATATTCCACAATCGATGTTTTGCCATTTGTGCCGGTCACGCCTACCAGCATACCGGGGCGTGCCGGATATATCGCCGCACAAATACGTGCATAATCACGGCGCGGTTCAGGTGAATGGATATGCGCAATCCCTTTCGGCAGAGACAGGCTTTCCCGATCGCTTAAAATGGCTTGTGCGCCTTTTTCCAGTGCACCTGTGATAAAATCATGCCCGTCCAGCTTTGACCCGGGCAAGGCAGCAAATAATCCGTCTGCTGATATGCGCCCTGAATGCGCGCTGGCATGGGTGATATTCTGGTCTGTACCGCCAGATTTCAATTCTGCTGATGGCAGATATGTGCATAATTCAGAAAGATGCAAAAATAGCTCCCTTGCCGCCGATATTCAGGTTTGGCTCAAGATTTTGGCGGATTTCCGGCGCTTTTATGTCCACAGGAAGGACACCCAGTACAGGAGCGGCTTTTTTTACAATTTCGGCGATCACCGGGGCGGCTACCCAGCCAGCGGTGGCATAGCCATAGGAAAATTTTTGCGGCTTTGGCTCGTCCACCATGACAAAAACCAGATAGCGCGGATTATGAATGGGAAAGGCTGCGATAACCGATGTCAGATTGGCTTTTTTATTATAGACGCGTGCGCCTTTTTTCAGCTTTTCAGCAGAGCCTGTCTTTGCCCCGACCAGATAGCCCGGCGCATCGGCATAATTGGCTGTGCCATCTTTATGCGAGACCACAAGGCGCATCATGGAGCGCACCTTTTTTGTCGTATCCGGCGAGAAGATGCGCACCCGCTCTATCACCGCATCGGGATCGCGAAGCAACAGGGTCGGGGCGATAAACTCGCCATTGCCGGCCGCAGCAGCGATAGCTCCGGCCGCATGAACGGGCGATACAGACAGCCCATAGCCATAGGAAATGGTGATGGTGGAAAGCCGCCCCCATTTTTTCGGATAAAGCGGCTGCGAGGTTTCCGGCAATTCAAGTGACGGGCGCGCCAGCAAGCCCAGCTTTTCCATATAGCTGCGTTGCAATACAGGGCCGATATCCTCTGCCACTTTGGCCGAGCCGATATTGGAGGAATAGACCAGCACTTCTGACAGGTTCAGCGACCGGTCATAGGGGTGATAATCGCTGATAGGAAAGCCGGAAATATATAAAGGCTTGGATACATCATAAGAAGAGCCAAGCGAGGCGGTATCTGTTTCCAGCGCAATAGCCGTGTTCAGCACCTTAAAGATACTGCCCATTTCAAATACGCCCTTGGTCGCGCGGTTAAACAGCGCATCTTCGCTGGCATTGGCAAAATGATTGGGGTCATAATCCGGCAGGGAAACAAGGCTGATAATCTCGCCATTTTGCATATCCATCACCAGGCCAGCCCCGCCAACCCCTTCAAAGCGCTCAATTTGATAAGCAAGGGATTGGCGCACAATCGCCTGGACGCCCAAATCGATAGACAGATGCACATCCCGGCCAGCCGCAAGCCGGTCATTCATGCTTTTTTCCATACCGGCAATGCCGTGCCCGTCCCTGTCTACCTGACCGACAAGATGCGCTGCCTCTGCCCCGTGCGGATAGCTGCGCAGTGCGGTCCGGGTGATATTCACGCCCGGCAGGCCAAGTGCCAGAATAGCGGCATGACGGGCAGGGGTGATTTTCCTGTCCAGCTCGACAAATCGGCTGTTGCGGGCAAGGGCTTTGAGGATATCTGCCTCTGATTTGCCGGGCAGGAGAGGGGCGAGCTTTTCTGCCACCTCATAGGGGTCAAGCACCATTTTCGGGTCGAGATGCAGGCGCATCATCGGCAGGGTACTGGCCAGCAAGCGGCCTTTGCGATCATAAATGGCTCCACGCGGGGCGCTGGCCGCTGCATTTGATTTATTCGCCCCAAGCGTATCGGAACTGGTCACCAGCCAGACCGCCTTGGCACTGATACCCATAAAACAGCTTGAGGCGATAAAACCGGCTATCAGCAATCTTGCCCGTGCCACCCGCCGCGATTTATCAGGGTCGGGGCGCGATGGCCAGACCCGCCGCCACAGCGCGGCAACAAAGCCTGATTGTCTGATGCCCAGAGGCCGATTATTGCGCATCATCACCTCTTTCATTTTCTTCTTCGGGGACGCGCAGCGGAATGGATTCCAGCGGCAATACACGGTTTGGCGTTATCGGGCGCATCGAGAGCAGGGAAGAGGAGAGATCCAGTAACCTGTCCGGACGGCTGAGATAGGCCCATTCCGCTTCCAGAATAATCGCGCGATTTTTGGCGTCTGTTATTTCAGCTTGCAAGGCGCTTAATCTGTCATAGCGGCCATCGACCGATAATTTGGTCATGTAAAGGGCGCTGCCACTGACCGCCAGAGCAAAACAGAAGATAAGAATAAAGCGAAGCATCTAGGCGCTCCTCTCTGTTAAGTCCTGAGGGGCAATCCGGTGCGCGACCCGCAATTTGGCCGAGCGTGAACGCGCATTTACGCCAATTTCATTTTCAGAAGGCAAAATCGGTTTACGCGGTGACAGGCGGTAAATAGCCGGGGCAGGGGGCGCAATTTCCGGGCGATGGCGCGAGGGGGCAGGGATGTTCCCGCTTTTCAGATTCAGAAAGTTTTTTACGATGCGATCTTCCAGCGAATGAAAGCTGACAATCGCCAGTATCCCGTCCGGAGCCAGCAGCTTTTCGCAATCGGCCAGCGCTGTTTCCAACTCGTCCAGCTCGCCATTAATATAGATACGCAAGGCCTGAAAGGTACGGGTGGCGCTATCGGCCTGGCCGGGTTTCGGGCGCGGCATGACCGAATGGATAATATCGGCCAGCTGGCCGGTGCGCTCAATGCGCGCATCCAGACGGGCGCGGACAATCGCTCTGGCAATCCGGCGCGAGGCACGCTCCTCGCCAAAACGCCAGATAATATCGGCCAGCTCTGCCTCGTCCAGCTCGTTGACAATATCGCTGGCATCGCGCCCCTGCCGCGACATCCGCATATCCAGAGGGCCATCGGCGCGAAAGGAAAAGCCGCGCTCGGCCTGGTCCAGCTGGGTTGAACAGACCCCCAGATCAAAGACAATGCCATCTGCCTGGTCGATGCCGGCATCCGCGCACAGGCGCGCAATTTGCGAAAAATTCCCTTCAAGCAGGCTAAATCTGCCCTGATAGCCTTGCAGCATGGGCTGGCCGCGCAAAATGGCATCCGGGTCACGGTCAATCGCGGCCACGCGGCAATCTGCGCTCTCCAGCAAGGCTCTGGAATAGCCGCCATTACCAAAGGTTGCGTCAATAAAGACTTTGCCAGCCGCCGGCATCAGTGCCGTGATGACCTCGTCCAGCATGACCGGAATATGCAAGCTGGACTCTGTCATTACCGCTCTCCGGGTTCTGGTCGCCGACCAAGGGTCAGGCGCGGCACGCCCTGTTTGGTGGCACGTTCACGGAAATCTGCCTCGCGCTTTTGATGCTGGTCAGGGCGCCAAATCTGGAAAGACCGGCCAATGCCGGAAAACAGCGCGGTGCCATCCAGCCCGGCAAATTCGATAAATTCGGCTGGCAACAGCATTCGCCCGTCTGAATCGATTTTCATTTCCTGGGCGCTGAACAGCATGGTTTGCAGAATTTCTGCCTCTTCGGACAAGCTGTCCATCTGGTCAATCGCATCGACAATCTGGCTGATACGTTCGGGCCCGCACCCTTCAAGACAGGCATGGGTCAGCGATTTAAAGATATAAAGGGGGCTGCGATTGCGTTCCAGAACCGCACGATAGGAAGCAGGGACAGAAACCCGCCCCTTGCTATCTATCCGGTTTTCATAGGTGGATAAAAATAAATCCACGTTCCGCGCCCCTTAAAAAATTTTTTGCCCTGTCTGGCGGGTTCTTGCGATCGCCCTTTGGCCAGTCATGGCAGTTTGTTAATCGGAATTTTCAGTAATTACAGATGATTAGCTGAAAATCACCATTTCCCGGATAAAACCGGGTCATTATGGGATATCATGGGAATTCATGGTAGTCAATGGGAAAGCCTGCCAATTTAAGGAAAAATTAAGCTTTTTCAATCATTTATGATATTTGACTTAAAGAAAAACAGGTAACTATCTATTTTATATGAATTTTACTGTAATTCATGGTAAATTGTTCTGGTTATGTTCTGTTTTTACGGGATTTTTCCCCGATTTCAGCGGCACAGAATCGGGGTTTTAAATCATATATTTGGTGATAGATGTGGCGATAATAAAAAGGCAGCTGGTAAGGTGCTGCGTTTGTCAATGAACCAAAAGAGTGGGTTGGATCGATGTCTTAATTGATTCCTACTTAAACCAAAAAACAGTTTTAGTAAAGTTTATGCCTTTTGACAGATCTTTTGCCCTGACAAATCTTTTGCCCTGATAAATCTTTTTGTGGATAAAATGCGCGGCTCTATCTGCCATAGATCCCGAGATGTCAGCAGGGGGAGGGGGGGGAGAGTGTGCGTGAAAAAAGGCTATTTTTTTTCAGACAAGCCTTTGCGACATGCTCGCCCTGCTGACTTTTTATCTCAGACCTGTCCGTTTTATTCAGACCCTTGTCCGTTCGCGATACGTTCATTTACGCAAAATCTACCCTATTTTCCAATTACGGCATAAATAAGGCATTGCCCCCCAAAGCCGACATAAAAGCGGAATAAAACAGGAAAAAGAGGGGGAGGAAATAGCGTGAGCAGACAGCCTGTAAGCCGGGTTCTGTATAAAAGGCGCCGGGGCGCCATTTATGATAGCTATTCGTCTGGGACGCCTGTTACCAGTCGCCTCTAGCAACCTACCCGGACATATCTGGCAGGATCACCAGTGCTGCAATGCAGCCATGCCCCTACATGGTCTTGCTTCGGATGGGGTTTACCCTGCCAGCCCTGTCACCAGTTCTGCGGTGCGCTCTTACCGCACCTTTTCACCCTTACCTGACCATGAATGGTCAGGCGGTTTGTTTTCTGTGGCACTTTCCCTGAGGTCGCCCTCGCTGGACGTTATCCAGCATCCTGATCCTGTGAAGCCCGGACTTTCCTCTGACAGGCAAAGCCTGCCAGCAGCTATCCGGCTATCTGCTCACAACCCTGCAGATAGCGCGTTTTTTGCGGATTTGTCAAATAAAGCTGTCCGTGATGTGCGGGCGGGGCCGGTCTAGTCTGCCTGGATTTGCTCGCGCAGGATTTCCAGCTCCAGCCAGCTTTCCTCTTTTTCGGCTATATCTGTTTTATCCTGTGCGGTTTGTTTGGCCAGCCTTTCATAGCCTTCGCCATCACGGGCAAAAAAATCCATATCGGCCAGCTTTATTTCTGCCTCTGCAATGCGCGCGCGCAAGGCGTCTATTTCCTTTGGCAACTGTTCCAGCTGATACACCTGTTTATAGCTCAGCCGGTTCCGGGCAGCCTTGCTGATGGTTTCGGCCGGGCTGTTCCGGCGTGGCTTGCCAGATTGTTTTTTGGCGGTTTTGCCAGCTTTGCGCGCGCTATTTTGCCGCCGTCTTTCCAGATAATCGCTATAGCCGCCAGCATGGGGAACAATTTTGCCATCTGCTTCAAATGCCAGAACCCCTGTTACGGTGCGATCCAGAAAATCGCGGTCATGGCTGACAATCAGCACGGTGCCATCATAATCGGCGATCACCTCTTGCAACAGGTCAATGGTTTCCATATCCAGATCATTGGTCGGCTCGTCCAGTACCAGAAAATTATGGGGCTGGGAAAAAATACGTGCCAGCAGCAAGCGGTTTTGCTCGCCCCCTGAGAGCGTGCCGGTGCGCTGGGTCATTTTATAATCATCAAATAAAAAATCCCGCAGATAGCTGGTGACATGGCGCGGCTTGCCATCAATTTCAATGGTATCGCCGCCATCCGGACACAGGGTTGTCCAGGGGGTGCTATCGGGGTTTAGCCGCTCGCGGTTCTGGTCAAAATAGGCCGATAACAGGCCAAAGCCGGTTTTTACATGACCTTTATCGGGGCTGCGTTCGCCCAGCAAGGTGCGGATAAGGGTGGATTTGCCAATACCGTTTGGCCCGACAATCCCCAAACGGTCGCTGCGCCGTATAATGGTGTTAAAATGTTTTACCAGATTTACCGGCTCTGGCCGGGCAGCGATATCCACGCTCAGATCGCGTGCCTCCAGCACGATTTGCCCGCCGCCTTCTGCCTTGCCGGTATTCATTGACATCTGGGCGATCACCTGGCCGCCCTGACGGGCGCGTATCTGGCGCAATTCCTGCAGCTCGCGAAGACGCCCCTGATTGCGCTTGCGTCTTGCGCTGATCCCCTGATGCGACCATCTGGTTTCCTCGGCAATTTTTCTGTCCAATTTATGCAAGCGCACCGCCTCTTCGGCCAATATGCCCTCTGACCAGTCCTCAAACTGGTCAAAACTGCCTTCGCGGCGGCGCAAGGTGCCCTGATGTATCCAGATAATGCCGCTGCCAAGGGCGCGTAAAAATGCCCGGTCATGGCTGATAAGGATCAGCGCCCCGGAACGGCCCTTTAGCATATCTTCCAGCCATTCAATGGTCGGCAGATCCAGATGGTTAGTCGGCTCATCCAGCAAAAGGACTTGCGGATCGGTTATCAGGGCGCGTGCCAGCGAGGCACGTCTGCGCTCGCCCCCCGACAGCCCATCTGTCATCCGCGCCGGATCCATGCCCATTTTATCCAGCATCGCCTCTGCACGGTGGCTTTGTCTGATCCGCTCGGCTGTGGCCAGATCGCTTGTCTCATCCAGCCCTTGCAGAACATAGGAAGAAAGGCTCATACTGCCTCTAAACTGGGGGGATTGCGGCAAATAGGCTATCTGGGCGGACGGGGCTATCCAGCGGCTGCCTTCATCCGGTTCCAGCTGGCCGGCAATAAGCTTCATCAGGGTTGATTTACCCGCACCATTTCGGCCGACAAGGGCAAGCCGGTCACCGGCAGATACCGATAAATCGACGTGGCGCAGCAACCATCTGTCACCCAGATTTACGCCCATATCCGCGATGCTCATCAATGGCGGCGCCATATCCTGTCCCTGTTTTACTGTAATGATGTGCGGTTATGCCGTGCGGGCGCGAATTTGTCCAGCCAATGTCTGATAGGCATGGTTAATCTGGGCCAGCCTGTCTGTTGCGGCTGAAATAAATTCCTCTGGCATACCGGCGGCTATCAGCTGGTCAGGGTGATGGGTGCGTGCCAGCGCTTTCCAGGCGGCTTTGGCTTCTTCCAGACTGGCATTAGCGGCAATGCCCAATATCAGATGGGGCGGCGGGCTCTCGCCACTGTAAATATCCGATAGCCGGTTAAAGCCAGCTTCATCATAACCGAAAATATGGCCAACTTCGGACAGATATGCCCATTCTTCGGGCGTGATCGCACCATCTGCCCGGGCGATGGTAAATAATAAATCCAGCAATTGTTCCAGTATGGCCGAGCGCGGGCCAAACAGCTCAACCGTTTGCCTCGCATAGGCGGCAAAGCCGTCCGGGGTTTGTCTGGCAAGATCCCAGAATTTGCCGACCCGCTCAATATCTTTTTGCGGAATATCCACGCGCGCACGAAAGGCTTCGATTTCGGCCTTGGTCACCATGCCATCTGCTTTGGCCATTTTCGCAGACAGGGCAATCACCGCCACGGTAAAGGCCACTTTGCGGGCTTGTTCCGGGTCTGTCTGGCGGCGAATTTGCTGTTCGGCAAACAGGCCGGCTGCTGCGCCCAGCAGGCCGCCTATGGGCCCGCCCATGGCCAGACCGGCTGCCCCGCCTATCAATATTCCCCAGATGGTCATTTCTGCCTACCTTACTTCGCCATCTCAGATGGTTAAATAGAATTTGCCAAGCACAGGCTCGCAGTTTTATACTCTGGTCACCTGATAACAGATGCCTTTTCAATAATTCCAGAACGTTATAATTTTAGGCCTTTATACAGAGTTTAAGGCAATGAAACAAACACCAAGCCTATTAAATGAGGATAAAACATCCCCCCTATTCGATTATCGGGGGCTGAAATGTCCCTTGCCGGTGCTAAAGGCACGCCGGGCTCTATCGCAATTGGAGGCAGGCGCCAAAGCGATAATTCTGGCCGATGATCCGGCTGCCCCTCTGGATATGGCGCATTTTTGCGAGACCGAAGGCCATCACCTGGCCGCCTCGCAGGAAGAGGACGGCTTTTTCCGCTTTGTTCTGGTGAAAGCCTCTTAATTTTTAAAAGTTATTTCGACATCTCGCCATAAGCTTTTAGCGCTTTTTTTCGTTCCTGATCATACCAGGCGATTTCATCTTCTCTTGACAGCTTATGTGCCAGCAGCCCCAGCTGGCGGGCGGTTTCAAAAAAGCCTCTGGCTGGCCAGTCATGCAGGCGCGAGACAAGTATGGCCGCCCGCAGGGGCTGGCCGGTTGCGGCATCTTCTGCCATCAATTGTTCCAGCCACAAGGTTAATTTATGGATGCGATGGGGGGCGGGGATGCCGGCGGCTTGTGCTAAGGCGTCATAGGTGACAGCCTGGCCGGATTTCAGCGCGGCAAAAAGGGCTATCTGCGCGCGCATTTGCCAGTCTTTATCTGTCTCTGTCATATTCCTCAACCCTTTTGCCAGACAAATATCTATTCCTTTTTCTTGTGATACCAGACCTTTCTATTGTAAGGGTTCTAGCATGACCTTTCTACGATCGCTTTTGTTTAATCTTGCTTTTTACGGGCTGACGGCCATTTTGGCGTTTTTGCTTATCCCCTGTCTGGTGACGCCGCGCAGTGCGCAGGCGGCTGGCCGCTTTTGGGGCTGGCTGAGCCATAAATTATTATATATCGCTGGTCTGACCCACCGCAATGAAGGCGAACGCCATTTGGGCGCACAGGTGATTTATGCGGTAAAGCATCAGTCTGCCTGGGAAACACTGATTTTATATTGGCAGCTTGGTGCCCCGGTAGTGGTACTTAAAAAAGAGCTGATGCATATCCCCGTTTTAGGGTGGTTTTTTGCAAGAGCTGGCTGTATCGCCCTGGACAGGAAGGCGGGCATGGCCGCTTTGCGCCATTTGCGCGCTCAGGCAGAAAAAGCCAAAAGTTCGGGGCGTTCTATTCTGATATTTCCGCAAGGCACGCGGGTGCGTGCTGGCCAGAGCCATCCCTATCAGATAGGGGTGTTTGCCCTTTATGAGCAAACCGGGCTGCCGGTTATTCCTGTGGCTTTGAATTCCGGGCAATTTTGGGGCAGGCGCGGCTTTACCAAGAAATCCGGCCTGATTTGCGTCAGCTATCTGCCAGCCTTGCCAGCCGGATTAACGCGCAAGGCGTTTATGCAGCAATTGGAACAGCAGATAGAGACACGCACGGCCGAGCTTGAAGCTGCCCAATCGAACACCCATATCAAATAGGCCAGACTTTCTTTTGTACATAATATGGCCAGAGATAAAAAATATGGCTGGAGATGATAAATATGGCCGGAGATAAAAAATATGGATGGTGAAAATTTCCATGAGAATTATCAGCGCAATGTGCTGGGCGGCCGGTTGCAATCCTGTTCGAGCAGTCCGGTGACCGGCTTTTTCCGCGACGGGTGTTGTCATACAGGCCCGCAGGATGTTGGCAGCCATACCGTCTGTGCGGTAATGACCGATGCCTTTTTGGCTTTTAGTCTGGCGGCGGGAAATGATTTATCGACCCCGCGTCCGGAATTTGATTTTCCCGGCCTGAAAGCAGGGGACAGATGGTGTTTATGTGCGGCAAGATGGGAAGAGGCGCGGCGTTCCGGTGCTGCCCCGCAAGTGGTGCTGGAAGCCACAAACAAGGCGGCTCTGGCCATTGTTCAGCTTGACCATCTAAAGGCTTATGCGGCATCTTAAAAGCCATTCCTATTCAAAGCAGGCAGCGATTTTGCCATGACAGAACAGATGATGAAAACAGAGAAAAAAGAAAGCGACAAGGGCGCTTCATCTGACCGTCATTTATGGTATGTCTGGATGGGGCTGATGGTCATCGCTGTTGTGCTATTGCCCTTTATTGTGCGTGAAGGTGCGCTGGTTCGTGCCATTGCCGATATGTGCATAACAGCGTTAGGCGGATAAGATTCACCTATTATCGCTACGAAAACCCATTGATTAATGAATATTAAATATTGAATTTCAGCCATTCCTAAAATATATTCCACCCCTGCAGGAATTTGTGTTATCCTGTAATCGGGGAAGTTTTTAGTTGGCTTGTAAAGGGGGTGCCCCCTGTTGAGTTGGGACCGGCTAGGATTACTCAATCAAGGGACACATCGTTTTTACGAAGGATTTTTTGAATTGGACTAGCTGTAAAAAAAACTCCCCACCCATAGATGTCTTTTTCCATATTGTGGAAGCTTTTTTACGGGCAAAAATCATTTGCCTGACAGGGCGAGCAGTTGCGGCTCTAACCGCGCAAACGCCTTAGCCGAAGAGGGCAGTCTATCTTTCCAGCTATCACTTGCCTTGTCATCAGCCGCATCTGAAATAAATTTAAAGGCACGCAAGGGGATTTTTTCATGCCAGGCAATTTTTGCCAGGGCGAAAAGCTCCATATCCACAATATCGCAAACCAGCTCCGGGGCGCTATCGCTGAACCTGTCAGCCGTACCGCAACAAATCAGACTATCGGATAATCTTATCGAAGCCGGGCAGTGATCAAAGGGGGTTGTGCCAAGCGCAATGCCGAGCGGGCGGACATCCATATCACATTGAACGCTTGTGCCAACTTCCACCACCTGATCCAGGTCAGTACGAATGCCGCCTGCCGTACCGTAATTAATAAGCAAGCCCGGACGATAGTTGGCAATGGCTTTCATACATGCATAGCTGGCGTTAACTTTACCAACGCCGGTAAAGACCACATCCCATCTTTTTGTGATATCGGCTGGTACTTCGCTTTCCAGTGCCACTATTAATAGAGGTTTTCCGGACATGGTTGCTGTTCCTGTTTGCTTGCGGTGATAATTGCCTGGATAAAATGCTTCTATTTCTTGACCCGGCTATATCACAATGCTCTTATAATACGAAAAAATACTATCGGGCTTTTTAGCCCGATTGTTTTATGTGCTGATTATTCTATTTGATTTAAAAAAACTTGTGCAGGAAAAAGATATGCAAACACGTAAATTAGGGACATCCGGTATTGAGACATCTGCGATTGGTCTGGGGGCCATGTCCTTTACCAATTTTTATGGTTCATGCACAGATGAAGAATCTGCAGACGTGCTTTCTGCCTGTCTCGATTTGGGGGTGAAGCATATTGATACCTCCAATGTCTATGGGATGGGTGTGTCCGAACAGCGTATTGGCGCTTTTCTTGCCCGGCAAGGCAGCCAGAAAAACAGTTTGTTCAATATTGCGACAAAGGCAGGTATTTGCCGTGACCTGGAAAAAGGGACACGCGGCTTTGATAATTCAGCCGAACATCTGGAAGCAGAGCTGGATAAAAGCCTTGCACGGATGGGCATTGATTGTGTGGATTTATTTTATGTTCATCGCCGCCAGCCGGAAATTCCCATCGAAGAGGTGGCAGGCTCGCTTGGCAGGCTGGTTGAAAAAGGTAAAACCAAATCTATCGGCTTTTCCGAGATTGCCCCTTCTTCGCTACGGCGTGCCCATAGTGCCTATCCGGTGGCAGCGGCGCAGTCTGAATATTCCTTATCCACCCGCTCGGTGGAAATGGGCCTGATGCAGGCCTGTGCCGAGCTGGGCACAACGCTGGTCGCTTTCAGCCCCGTCGGCCGTACCTTTCTGACCGATACACCGATGGGCTTTGAGAAGGCTCAGCAATCTGATTTTCTGAAAGGCAATCCGCGCTTTTTAGAGCCGAATATTTCAGCCAATCTGAGGATTACGGACAAGCTGAGGGCCTATGCCAGTGACCATGGGGTGGCGACTGCTTCTCTGGCTATCGCCTGGTTACTGGCGCAAGGCGAGCAGGTCTTGCCTATTCCCGGCACACATTCGGTCGACCATTTAAAAGAGCTGGTCAAAGGCACTGAAATCACCCTGAGCGCACAAATGGAAAAAGAGATTTTAGAGATATTGCCTATTGGCTGGGCGCATGGGGACAGATATTCTGCCGCGCAATGGATAGGCCCTGAGCGTTACTGCTGATCATTTCATCTATCTTTACCATCTATCTTTATGGGCAATTTATGATAGAAGCAGGCGATGAGTTCGCGTGATTATCTATTATATGCCAGCATCATTTTTGTCTGGTCGACCAGCTGGCTGCCCCTGAAATGGCAGGTGGGCGTGGTCGCCCCGGAAGTCTCTATTCTATGGCGTTTTATCATCGCTGCAGCGATTTGCATGGCGGTTGCATATTTTCGAAAATCGCGCCTGGCATTTGACCTGAAAGCCCATTTTTATTTCCTGTTACTGGGTCTGTTTATTTTCAGTACCAATTTCACGTTGTTCTATACGGCTGGCCAATATGTTACCTCTGCGTTGCTGGCGGTGGTGTTTTCCACCACATCCATGGTCAATATTTTGCTGACATCGGTGATTTATCGCACCCGTCCGCAACTTGGCCAGCTTATCGCTTCTGCTACTGGCCTTGCCGGAATTGCCCTTATCTTTTGGCCGGAATTGCAAGTCTCGGAAGTCGCCTTTACCGCATTATTGCTCTGTTTTGGCGGCACACTCAGCTTTTGTTCGGGCAATCTGATATCCGCCCATATTCAAAAACAGGGTATCGGGGTTTTGAGCGCCAATTGCTGGGGGATGGTTTATGGCTGTATGTGGCTGGCCAGCTTTGCCCTGCTGCGCGGCAACCCCTTTATCATAGAGCTTACCCCGCTTTATATCGGTAGCCTGTTATGGCTGGCAATTCTGGGGTCGGTGGTGGCCTTTTTCAGCTATCTCAGCCTGGTTGGCAGTCTGGGGGCGGGCAAGGCAGGCTATGCAACCGTTGTCTTTCCGGTTTTTGCCTTGCTGATTTCCACATTTTTCGAAGCCTATCAGTGGACGCTGCCAGCACTTATTGGCATTTGTCTGGTACTGGCAGGCAATTTATTGATGATCCGGGCGCGCTAGTTTTTTGCCCCCATCAGGATGGTCATCTGCGCGCGCCTGTTCTGGGCGCGTATAGCTTCGCTTGTGCCAAACGCAACCGGACGTTCCTTGCCATAGGAAATGGTGTGAATGCGCGATGCTTCCAGCCCTTTTATCTTTAAAAAGCGGGCTACCGAGGCAGCGCGGCGCTCGCCAAGGGCAAAGTTATATTCTCTTGTGCCTCTGTCATCACAATGCCCTTCGATACGCAGGCGAAGATGGCTGTTTTCTGGCCGCAACATTTGCTCGGCCAGACTGGTCAGGCGCAATTTGTCTTCTTCGCTCAGCTGATATTCATCCAGCGCAAAATATACAGGATAAATAAGGCTCTCCAGGCTTGGCTCTTCTGGCCTGGCTGTTTCAACTGTTTCGTCTTCAACCTTCTGGTCTGCCCGTTTTGCCTCAGAGGCGGTATCGGAAACCGCCTCTCCTGAAGTATCCGGTGCATTATCTGCCGCTTCGCTTGATACGGGCGCGCTTTCTTCTGCCTCTGCCTCTTCTGTTTCTGCTGGCGGGGCAGCAACGATAAAGGATTCCGGGGTGATATCGATAAGGGTAGCCGGAATTTCTGCCAAAGGCGGTTCTTGCGGATTAGGGCGGATAGAGGCGCGGTCGCACCCGCTTAAAGCGAGGACGGCAAAAATAGACAGAACCACCAAAAGGGAATAGGTGTGGGGATAGCGCATCTAAAAAAAACTCTCCTGACCTTGAAAGCCTGTTCTATCTTAAGCGAATAACAGATGGTGGCTTTTCAGCCATTTCATTGTCGTAACCCCATCATAAAGAAAGGTACGGCAATCCGGGTCTTTGCCAGCCAGCCCGAAATCAGGGGCTTCTTCTTCCACGGCGGGTTTTTCTTGCTGGTCGCGATACATACCAAAGCCTCCCTGTCCGGATGAGCCGCCCAATGCAGCCTGTATTTTAAACATATCCTGCAGCATAACAGAGGGTATAACGACTGTATGTGCCGGCTCTTTACCTTTCCTGTGCCGGATTAATTTTTTCTGATCTATCTGTCTGTCAGGCTATAATTAGGCTGGTTATGTCGTTATCCTGTTAAAGGATCAGACAGGCCGGCTTGGGCGGCCATCAATAAAGGGTGAATATGAAAGCGATCAGAACAGGCATTTGGATTTGGTGTTACGCTATGATGCTGGCTATTTTGCCAGTGACATCTTTTGCCAATGATGCCTGCAAGGAAACCAATCCGGACAAGTTTTTCGAGCTGATAAATGCAGCTGTTCAGGCCTATATTCCGGCACTGGATCGAAACGGGGTGCCGCTCTTGTCTGAAAATGATTTGTTTGTGCAGAAATCCCAGCATTATTTTGCGGAATATCGCAAATATGAACCTGTATCGATTGCGATGGAACGGTTTGCCGCTGTGACAGAAAATAACCTGACAGCGCTGGAAAATTTTGAAAGTAAAATAACCGTCATTGGCCCCAATTGCAGTCAAATCAATCTTTATCGCAGCCGTCTTGTCGGTGCGTTTGAAGCCTCGTTTGACGAGATTATGGAGCTGATTGCACTTGGTATCCGCACCAATAATGAATCCATCATTGAATTTGCCAGCAGCCAGCTTACCCCGAAACCGCTCAGCTTTCCGCAGGTGATCGAAATATTGGAAAATGACCTTGCCCTGAATGAAGATGTGATTGTGCGGATGATGCCCGATTATTTGCGCACTCAATTTATCGCTTCGGAAAAAGTGCCGCTAAATTCCATGTCGGAAATGGCTCTGCTGGCCTTTTCCGCGATGGGCGGCATGATCGATAGCGATGTGGCCGAAGTCTATATTTTTATTCCCCAAAAACAGGGCGGTCTGCCAGCTGATCAGGAAACGATTTTGCTAACCTCGGATGCAAATATTTATGAAATTTCCGGATTTGACTATCAAACAGCTGCAGCTGTGCTCAGCCGTATCGGTATTCGCCCTTCTGTTGTCAGCCTGTCAGAGGTGAAGACCCGGCGCGGCGGATATTGCCAGATGGATATGGCCGGTCGATGGATGCAGGTCGTCAAGGGCAAGAAAGTGCGTATGTGTCCGTTTTCCGAACTGGTGCGCCAGATGTTAAAAGATAAAAGTTTTTATGACATTGTAGATTATCAATTTCAAAGTGTTGTTTTTGACGCTATCTCTCAGATTCTGAAAGAAAGCTAAGGCGCCGGCCAAAAGATGTCAGGCCAATTTTTGAAAAAATTTTCGGTTTCGGGAAAAGAAAGACCAAAACTGGTATGGTTCTTGTAACCAGAGAGGCCTAATCAAAAACAGGGTTTTCTGCCCCAGCCTCTCAGGAAGATAATATCATGACACAAAATATACTGGATCTGAACGAAGCCCTTGTATCAAAAATTCTCTATGATTTTGACACAGAGCTGCAGACCAGATTTTCTTCCAGCCTGTTCCAGTTTATTCTGGCAACAGATGAAATTTCAGATGGAATGTTTCATGATACAGTGCGCCGCGTCTGGCGTGATGCCGGCCCGCAGGGCTTGCGCTCCTATCTGGGGCGTGAATTAACTTTGCTTGAAGATTACCGCGAGCAGCAATTGCATAAATTAGGCTCATAAAGCGCCGGGAAAAGTGGTAGCTAGAAATCGCGCCCCATTGTGTAAAATTCATCATTTGGACGCATCGCTGCCATGCTGGCCATCCTGTTGGACAGGGCAAACAGGGCGGCAATTGCACCAATATCCCAAATATCCTCATCCCCAAAGCCATGTGCGCGCAAGGCGCTAAAATCATCTTCATCAATTTGGGCAGGCTGTTTGGCGGCCTTTATCGCAAAAGCCAGCATTGCCTTTTGATTGTCGCTGATATCTGCTTTTGTATAATCGGTGGCGATTTGCTCGGATATTTTACTGTCTTTGGCATAAATCCGCAAAATTGCCCCATGTGCCACCACACAATATAAACAGTCATTTTCGGCTGAAGTGGCAACAATGATCATTTCCTTTTCCGCCTTGCTGAGGCCGGAAGGGCGCAAGATAAGCGCATCATGATAGGCCATAAAGGCACGCAATTCATCCGGGCGATGGGCAAGCGCCATAAACACATTCGGAATAAAACCGGCCTTTTCCTGAACCTCTTGCATCCGCTCGCGAATATCTTGCGGCAGATCAGAAAATTCAGGGACAGCAAAGCGGCTGATAGCGGGGCGGGTCATCTTCTTGCTCCTTGACGGGGAATGGCTGGTATTTGTCTAGCTGCGGCCCCGGCCAGAAAAACGGGGCAACATGGCAGAAAAATCGCGTCCCAGCCCGTCCTCATCTTCCACAAATCTCTTATACAGGGCAAGCGCGGCCGCGCCCATCGGGGTATCGGCATCTGCATCTTCTGCGGCCTCTTGCGAGAGGCCCAGATCCTTGGCCATCATTTCAGCTGCAAAGCCGGGTATATAGTTGTTATCTGCCGGAGATTTAGGGCCAATATCAGGGGCAGGAAAATAGCTGTTCACTGTCCAGCTTGCCCCTGAAGAAGTGCTGAGAACATCAAATAATTTTTGTCTATCCACGCCCAATTTATCGCCCAGAGCGATACTCTCGCAGGTAGCGATCATGGTGACGCCCAAAATCATATTATTACAGATTTTTACTGCCTGGCCTGCCCCTGCATCGCCGCAATGCACCGCCTTATTGCCCATAATTTCAAACAGGGGCTGAAGGGTGGCAAAGCTGGCATCACTGCCGCCTACCATAAAGGTAAGCGTGCCAGCCTGTGCCCCTGTAATGCCGCCGGAAACAGGCGCATCCATAGCCCCCAGGCCAGCCTGTTCTGACGTTTCAGCTACCTGGCGTGCAGAGCGCACATCCACTGTAGAGCAATCGCATAAAATCGCGCCTTTTTGCATGGCAGGAATAATGGCCTCTGCCACTTTGCGCAAAATCGCGCCATTTGGCAGCATGGTGATAACCACCTCACATCCCGCCACACAGGAAGCGGCATCTGCAGCCGGTGCAATCCTTTCCGGGAATTCAATTTCAGCTGTATCAAAGCCGGTAACATCATGTCCTGCGCTGGCAAGGTTTATCGCCATAGGCAGTCCCATATTTCCCAATCCAATAAAACCGATTTTCATCTGACTACTTCCCCTTTTTTATGTCTTCTAAATGTCTGTTATTTTGGCAATTCGGCCAGCATCGCATTTACTTTTTCATCACTTACCTCATCCAGGCGTTTATATTCCCAGTCGGGGGTGCGATCCTTATCAATTACGGCCGCGCGTGAACCTTCCAAAAACTCGCCCTCATCCATAGAACGATAGGTGAAACGATATTCCAGATCCAGTGCAGTGGTCACATCATCCTGCGGCGATAGGCGATGTAAAATCTCGGCCGTACACAGCATGGAAAGCGGCGCGTTATGCGCTAGTGCCTTTTTCCAGAATTTATCCATATCGGCATCGGCAAAATTGGCATCTGCCGCACCGCGCACATCGCTTGCAACAAGCACATTATCGCAATCTGCCTGCCATCTGGCCAGGACGCCCTGTTCTGTGGGGGGGCAGGAAAATTCTGCAATCGGGTCTGGACTGCCCGCGTCAATCAGGGCTGTTTTCAGCTGTTCAAAATCTTTTTCCGGCACAAAGCTGTCAGCAAAACCGGCATACAGGCTGTCTGCTGCATTCATCCGATATCCTGTCAGCCCCAGATATAGCCCCATCTTGCCCGGGGCGCGTGCCAGAAGGGCAGTACCGCCCACATCCGGTATCAGGCCGATAGCACATTCCGGCATGGCAATTTTTACTGTCTCGCAGACAATGCGGTGACTTCCATGACAGGCAATGCCAACACCGCCGCCCATCACAAAGCCATGTAAAAACGCAATATAGGGTTTGGGGTAATGGTCAATCAGCGTGTTCAGGCGATATTCATCTGCCCAGAATTTACGGGCATAGTCAAAATCCCCTGTTATGCCATGTCGATACAGGCTGGCAATATCCCCGCCCGCACAAAAGGCGCGTTCCCCCTCTGCTTCCAGAATAACCTGAGTGATAGCCGGATCATCGCGCCAGGCCAGCAAGGCCTCTTCCATCGCGATGCACATATCATAGCTGAGGGCATTCAAGGCCTCTGGACGGGTAAGAATTATTCGGCCAGTTGTTTTTTCTACCCGGCAGATTATCTCACTCATGCATCTTATTCCTTACATATTGCTAATAGATAAAAACCTGACTGGCTGACACAGCCTGTCATAGAAATAGGGGACAGAACCCCAGCCTAGCCAATTTCCAGCCTCGCATCAATTGCTTTGCGCCAAGCCGGCGGCCTTTAGCCAGATGTGATCCAGATCGACAAGTTTTTGTTTGTCAAACTTGTCTGCATGATGCCAGTAACGGCCATCTTCGATGAAATAGCCCAGCTCTGCCTCACGATGCAGGCCTTCTGCGATGACAGCGCTATCGGGTTCTGGTTGTGGCCGGTTAAATTCAAAAAATGCTTCCGGCGTGATGCGTGGATAAAGTAGCCGCGATACCCCGTTTGAAAAATTCCATATCTGTGTGCCCTGTTGATGGGCAAGGGCATAAAAACGTGCCGAACTGGCCTCAAGAGAGGTAAGGGAAATATCATCGCGTAACGGATCAGGTGCGCCTGTTCCGTAAAAATGGGTTGCCTGATTTTTCGGGTAATGCATATCACAGCCCAGATGGGCGATATGCTGCGGGCGCAATGCATCCAGACACCAATAGGCAGCTGTAAAGGCCATGGTTCCCCCGGCATAGACAAAGCCCCCAAAGCGGTTTTGGGCAGGGACAAAGGCGCGCTCATCTATCAGGCTTTGCGTCTTGCCAATTTGGGTGGGCATTCTGTCGACTGGAAAATCATAAGGATAGACAAGATGGGTCCAGTGGGGGGTAGCCCCCCAGGCATTATTGATCACAATGATATAATCAAATTGATGCAGAGGAAGTTTATCTGCAAATTGGGCATCCGGGCCAGAGCCAAGTATCAGGGCAGTAATAGGGCGCGGCATATTTCTATTCCGGGGTGTTTTAATCGTGAATATATCATGGCAGGCGGTAGCCAATAAAAAACAGGCATCGTCTTTTTACATGAACAATGCCTGTTTTATATCGAAATCTTTATAAAAAGTACGGTTTATTACTTACCTGCACCAATTTGCGCCCATTCCGGTACCCAGGCCGGATAGCTGGAACAAGCAGAAAGGCCCGCAAGCGCAAAAGCGATTAGGCAAACGGAAACGATTTTCTTCATAATACTCTCCCCATCATAAAAAGCTAATCTAGCCTATAAGCTGAATAGGGGGCTGTCACCTGTTTTACACCTAATTTTTTTAAAATTCAGGGAAAAAATAAAAAAAGGGGCGGCCGCGCCCGACATTTTGCCGGAAATGACCGCCCCATTTTTGAAAAAAGCTGTGGGAAAAAGTTAAACAGCTTTCAGATTTACTGCGGCTGTTTTACCGTTTTTGCCTTCTTCCAGCTCGTATGAAACCTGCTGGCCTTCCTGCAGTTCAGTCATGCCAGAATTCTGAACAGCAGAGATATGTACAAACACATCTGTATCGCCTTCTTCTGGTGCAATAAAGCCATAGCCCTTTGTGGTGTTAAACCATTTGACGGTGCCAGTTGCCATTTTCGTCTCCTAAAATATCGGTTAAGCCTGACAACTCGCATCAAATAATGTCAAAAATTGTTAAGCTGTATTTTCAAACGTGAAAATACCTAGCCTATATGTCATGGCTGTGCGGTAATTTCCACTTTTTTCTTTGTTTTTATCCTAAATTGGGTGCAAAATCGGCCTTTTTGCCAAATTAAGCACCGTTTTGGCATCTGGCAGCCGGTCGGCATCCGCAAGTGGCAAGAATATGCCGGCAAAGGCATGAATGAAGCTGCGAGGTGAATTTTTCCTTTGAAAGATGGGCATATTGGCTAAGATTATCGGTTTTATCAGCCAATTTTCCAGGCGGCAGCCTTTCTGGTATCCATAAAAGAGGTATCAGATATGCGGCTTGATGGAATGGAATGGGAAAAAGCCAAATGCGCCCCTTTATGCTAGTCCTTTTTTTAATGTTTTTCAGCCAGAATGCGCTGGCTTACTGTTACGAGCCGAGCGCGCCCTATAACAAGCCGCAAAAACCCTATACTCCCTATTGCGTGAATGAATGGGCCGGGACACATAGCTGTGATGATTGGGAAATAAATAATTATTATGCCGAACTGGAAACATATAATTATGAGGTGCAATCCTATATCAACCAGTTGAATAACTATATTGAAGAAGCGGTTGAATATGCCAAATGTGAAGCAGCCGGTTTGGAATAAGCTGAACAACAAAGCCAATGGAATGGCATAGGACAGGCAGGTCAAATAAAGGAGAGCATCAGATGTCCGAGGTGACGATGTATCATAATCCGCGATGCAGTAAATCGCGCCAAACGCTGGCGCTTATCCGCGACAGAGGCATTGAGCCACATATTATTTTATATCTGGAAGGTATGTTAACGCCCGAAGATATCGCCCATACGCTGGATTTGCTGGGGCTGCGGGCGATAGATATTATCCGCAAAAATGAAGGAGAATTTAAAACATATTTCGGCGATGCAGATAAAATGAGCGATGCTGAATTAATGATGGCGATGGCGCGCCATCCAAAGGTAATCGAACGCCCCATTGTGATTGCTCGGAATAAAGCGGTTATTGGCCGGCCTCCTGAAAATGTTCTGGATATCCTATAGATAGCCGAGTTTTTTTAAAGGATAAGGGTTCTTAAATGTTAAGGTTTTTCACAATTTTTCTGGTATCATTACTATTGACATCCCAAATGATACCCTCAGGTCATGCAGCGGTTAAATGGAATAATGGCGGGGTAAAGGATGATAAGTCTGACCCGGAAAAATATTGGCGCAAGGCCGAAAAGGCCAAAGAATGCTATGGGCCTGCCTTTGATCATTTCAAGGATGGAAACGTTCAGAAAAAGATATCCGTCAGCGATGATATATATGCCAGTATCTCAACACCCTTTGGCCTGAATAATAGCAAGCAATGCAAATTCAACCGGATTGATCTGGCTGCACAAATTGTGCCTGAGCCGATGATAGATGCCCGGATAAACTCGAAATATGGCGGCGATAATCACAAGAGATTTGCCCCCTATTATGAATTTCTAAGTGTGAATATTGGCCTTAACAGAATACAGCCAAATGATGTGGCACAAAAACGTCTATCTGAATTTTTGACCAGCTGGGCGGCTGCCGATGCGTTAAGCAAAAATATCCGCTTTACCCTTATGAAGGAATTTCGCCTTGATTATCACATTCAGATTTTCATCCCCCTTGCGATAATAGCCTATGCCGATATTTCTGCCTCTCTTGACAGCAAAGAAAAACAGCAGATCGGGCAATGGATTAATCGCCTGGTCGAAGATAGCCAAAAATCGGTTTTTATGACACGCCAGGATAACAAAGCCTATCTCAAGCATCTCACCGCGCTGATGTGGGGGATTGTGATTAAAAATGAAGCGCTGATTTCACAAGCCAGAGACGCCTATCAAACTGCTATTCTGGATATGCGCCCGGACGGGACATTTCCGCTGGAGGTTTCCCGAGGAGGGTCTGGCCTGCAATATCAAAACACAGCGGTGAATGTACTGGTATCCATGGCAGGCTATTCCACGCTAATCGGGGAAAACTGGATGGATTATGCGGTTAGGGACAGATCGCTAAAACAGGCGGTGATATGGCTGGACAAGGCCAGTCAAGACCCTTCCATGAATAAAATCTATGCCCGCAAATGTGATGGCGGCTCTTTTGCAACCATCGACAAGCCAAATATGAATTATCTGGATCAGCAGGAAACCGGCGAAAGCGAGCTGTCCTGGGTGCCGCTCTATATGCATCTGACAAGGGAAAAGCCGGATTTTCTGGCAAAAAATATGCGTAATTATAAAGGGTACTGGAGCAAAGGATCAGGCCCGCAAGCCTGTATATTTGTCCAGTAATGACCAAAAAAACCTGTGCCTGAAATTGGCGTCCGGTCAGATGAAAAACATCTGGCCAGCGCCAATTTTTTTTAACGATTTTCTGTGTCGCCCCTCACGCAGAAAGCCGAGCAGTGGTTATGGCCGCTTTTTCAGCCCAGCCGTGCCAGAAAACGTTGCAAGGCATCCCATGATTTTTCATCGGCCTGTTCATCATAATCGCGTGATCCGGGAACAGTAAAAGAGTGCCGTGCCCCGCCAAAAACCTCGGCATCATGGGGAATATTGGCCTCTTTTAACTGGTTGAGCAGAGCGGCAAGGTCTTCCATGCCGGAAACCGGGTCAGCTGAACCATGCAGCAGTAAAACAGGGGCAGTTGTTTTTTTGTAATCCTGTCCATCGGGCGTGCCAAGCCCCCCATGGAAGCTGACAAACCCATTTGCCTGAATGCCGGCGCGTGCAGCTTCCAATACCGCTGCCCCGCCAAAGCAATAGCCGATAATCACAATATTTTCTGTATTTGCCCCGCTTGCTTTGCCAGCTTCCAGGGCGGCGGCAATACGCGCTCTAAAGGCAGCCCTGTCTTTGTAAAGCGCACCTGTTTCCCTTCTATAGTCATCGCGGCTTTCCAATTTTGCCTCAACCCCGAACAAATCTATCGCGATGGCATCATAGCCAAGCTCAGAAAGCATTTTGGCACGGGATTTTTCATAATCATTTAGCCCATCCCAGTCATGAATGATAAAAACCGTTCCTTTTGCCACAGAAGCTGCCTTTTCCATATGGGCAGAAAATTTTTTATCCCCCACTATATATTCAACACCGGGCGTGTGTCCGCCGGCAAAAGATGGCGCGGTTATTTGGCCAAGCATGGCTAGTGCAAAAAGGCCGGAAAGAAGAATTTTTTTCATGATGGCACCTATTGGCTGGAAAAAAAGATATATGTCATTTCTACGTTCAATAGCGATGCGCCGATGAACGGGAAAAAGCATTTTATCTGCCCTGGTGTGAAATAATTTTTCTAAGCGGATGCCAAGATAGAGGCTAGACCAATGAAAAATCTTTATTTAGTTTTGATCGATATAAGTAGGAACAAAATATCGGGAAATAAAATGCGTAAAATACTAGCAGCAGGTGCTATCCTGCTATCGGCTGCCCTGTTTGTAGCTGCGGCACAAGCCAGCGATTCTTATCAGAAAATGCATAATGAACATCATTCAGGGGATGGGCATCATGGCCATCATAGCGGCGAATATCAGGGGCATGACCATCACGGAGAAGGCGAAGCCAAAAAACCGCAAAAACACGCACGGCACAAGCATGACATGGTGAATATGCCCGGCTTGCAAGGGGTAGACACCACCGAAGTCGAGATAAGCGACCTGAAAACAATTTTCATCAACCATATGAAAATCAAACGGACAGTGGAAAATCTGCCAAATGGTATCAAAACCATGACAGAAACCGAAGATGATGATTTAAGAGAATCTATCATTACCCATGTTGCGTTTATGGTAACGCGCCTGGAAGAGGGGCGGAATCCGAAAGTAATTATTCAGTCGCCAACGCTGGATTTGCTGTTTGATAAATATGACGAAATAGAGACAACCATCGAAATGACAGATCTGGGGGTGGGAGTTATCCAGACCTCTGCCAATAGCGAGGTGGTCGCTCTGTTACAGCAGCACGCCGCAGAAGTGAGCGATATGGCAGCGCGCGGAATGCAAGCGGTTCATGAAAGAATGATGCAAAAATAGTCGCCTGTTTGCGGGCAGATATTTATCATTTTTAAAAAATAAGGGAACAGGCAGATGGCACAAGAAGGCGCGGCAATATTATTTGTCGGGGCGTTTACGCTGGATGTGCTGTATACCACCGCGAATTTTTCAAATGGCCCTGGAAAATATCTGGCCAGCTCGCGTATCTCTACGGCCTCTGGCATGGCAACAACAGCCGCGACCGCTGCTGCGCGTCTGGGCGGCAAGGCCGCGCTCTGGGCAAGTGTGGGCGAAGATGTAACCGGCCATGCCCTGATAAAGGAGATTGAGGCAGAAGGCGTGGATTGCCGGCCGGTTCGCGTAGTCACAGGCGGGCGCACCGCCACCGCTGCTGTCATCGTGGATGGACAAGGGGAGCGATGGGTAGTGGTCGATTATGACCCGCTCACCCAAAGCCCGCCAGCGCCTGATACCCTACCAGATTTGGATGCCTATCAGGCGGTTATGGCCGATGTGCGCTGGCCAGAAGCATCTGAATATGCCTTGAAAAATCTTCGTGGCCGTGGCCGCCTGGCGGTGCTGGATATGGATGTGGCAGAGCGCGGCATATTAGAAAAACTTGCCCCCCATGCCAGCCATATTGTCGCCTCGGCTATCGGGGTGGAAATTTTAACCGGCCAGGCAGATATCACCAGCGCTGCCTGTCTGATAGCCAGAAATTATGGCTGTTTTGTCTGTGTGACCAATGGCGGAGAGGGGGCGGTCTGGGTTGCCCCGGACAGGCTGGAACCCCATCATGTCCCCAGCCCGAAGGTAGAGGTGCGCGATACCAACGGGGCAGGCGATGTCTTTCACGCCGCCTTTACCCTGGCGCTGGCAGAAGGACAGGCAGAGGCCTATGCAGTGCAATTTGCCCATGCAGCCGCAGCCCTGAAATGCACAGTGGTTGGCGGCCGGCTGGGCGCCCCTGACAGACAGGCAACGGTCAAGCTGATGAAAGAGACCTATTAGATGAGAGATGAAGAATTAATCGGTGAATTACGCCAGAGCCGGGTTGTTCCGGTGCTTGACCCAAAAACCGAACAGGGCGCGCTGGAGATGATAGAGGCGCTTGTCTCGGGCGGGGCAAGGGTGGTGGAAATCACGCTTCGCACGCCCATGGCGCGCGATATATTTGTCGCAGCGCGCAGTGCTTTTCCAAAAATTGTGCTGGGGGCAGGCTCGGTAATGGATAGCACGCTCTATGATGAAGCGGTACGAATAGGGGCGGATTTTACCATCAGCCCCGGACGCTGTCTGGTGCTGGAGGCTCATTGTGCAGAGCAGAAAACCCTGCATATACCGGGCGTGGTTACGCCAAGCGAGATTATCGCTGCTCGAAAGGCGGGGCAAAGGCTGGTGAAATTCTATCCATGTGAAGCAGCAGGCGGGGCAGCTGTATTACGTGATCTGGGGCGGCTTTTTCCGGATATGGCGATGATGCCATCTGGCGGCATAAAGCTGGAAGGGCTGGAAGCCTATGCCGCCTTGCCAGGCGTGTTATCGGTTGGCGGCTCATGGATGTATGCCGCCAATGGCCAGATACGCCCGCTTGCAGAAATGAAACAGGTAATGGCACGTTCCATTTCGGTGATGATGCAGAGCGCATAAATTAACCCGAAAGACGGTTTTGTCGTACCGGGCAGGTATTTAAAAATACCCGAAATGGGGAATTCAGTTTTTTTTTATTTTTTTAGTTGCGCCTGACCCATTTGCGGTTTTCTATAATAGCCAGGGTGGGTTGTGAATGTTTAAAGGGTGGTGTCAGGGTGAATCCTTCCGATATCGAACAAAAGCTGGATGAAAATTTTCTGGATGTGTGGACGCTCTATCTGGAGCAATGCGTTGCCAGACACAGAAAAATGGTTGAACTGGCCGGCTCGCCTACAAAGGCGTTTATTGCGCAAATCGTTTATTGGCATGAATTACTATTGCTTAGTGAAAAAGGCGCGATGCCTACCTATGGCGTTGTGTTAAGCCAGATAAATCAGAGCGATGAAAAAAATCTGAAAAAATATATCCGAAATAAAAAACTAACGACCAGTCTGGTCGCCGATCTGGTCGGGATACCGTTTGAAACAGCCAGAAGAAATCTGATGGTTATGTGTGAGGAATCTGTTCTGGAAAAATCGGATGTGTTAGGGTTTCTTATAAATAAACATTCGCCCTTTCATGCGGCTTGTGTGACTGATCTGAACCCGTTGGAAAAACAAAATCTATGCAAGCTTGTGCATAAAATAACCGAAGGCCAAAAGGGTTAAACCACCTTGTAGCCCTGCAAGGCCAGTCCTATTGGTGACATAAGAATTTCAACCGGTTCTGCCCTTCCATGTTGTATTTCGACGACATAATGCAAATGCCCATTTGCCTGTTTCTGGCCAGAGATAATCGCTTTTGCATCCAGTTTTCGCGAATATAAATTATCCCCCGATTGCAGATTCAATAATGCCTTGCTTGATAATTTTTCCCGTAGCCAAATCATTTCACCCTCCCGTTAAAATGAGCGACTTTTTAAATAAGGAGGTAAAAAAGCCGCTCATCTATCAGGCTAGGAAATTTTTGCCAATTTCTTAAGGCTATGGCTACCGGAAATGGGGATGAGAGGCTGAAAACACCTGTTTTGAGTAGGCAGCATTAGAAAAAATCATACGCTCTTTTCTATCATCCGACTTATGATAATCGACATGAGGTCTGGCTTGTGGAAAATTGTGACAAAAAAATATTGTCCAAAAATGGGTCTTTGATGCCAGCTGTTCCGAAATTGCAATATACTTTATTTTGCGGGAAGTCAGCCTCTCTCAAACCGCAGCAAATATCTCCAAACGCCTGTCCAAATTATTTTCCCCCTTTTTTTATCGAAATAGATGTTAAATCCTGAAACGTCTGGCTAGGATAAGTACAACTAGCCAGATTTTTTGATGATATTATTTTAGAGGGTTTGTCATGGCATTGAATATTTATTTATCCGGGGAAATTCATACCGATTGGCGGCAACAGATTATTGCGGCCTGTGCGGCAATGGATGTTCAGTTTTCCTCGCCCGTGACAGATCATGACGCCAGCGATGATTGCGGGGTGGAAATTCTGGGCAGGGAAGATCAAAAATTCTGGCATGATCATAAAGGGGCAAAGATTAACGCTATTCGAACCAGAAAAGCGATTGCCGATGCCGATATTGTGGTGGTGCGCTTTGGCGATAAATATAAACAATGGAACGCCGCCTTTGATGCCGGCTATGCGGCCGCACTTGGCAAGTCTCTGATTGTGATGCACGCAGCCGACCATCAGCATGCCTTGAAAGAGGTGGATGCAGCTGCCCTGGCGGTGGTGGAAACAGTTGACCAAATAGTGGCAATTTTGCGCTATGTTCTGGAAGGGAAGCTTGGCCGATAAAAGCTGGGGGAAAATATTTTAAAAAAGGATAGTTATTATGAATAAAGAACGTCTTTATGGGAATTGTCATTGCGGGTCTGTCGAATTTTCCATCCCCAGAAATATCGATTTAACCATTGCCAGACGGTGCGATTGCAGCTTGTGCAAGCGGCGCGGGGCAGTGATGCTGTCCTGCCCGATTGAGGAGGTAAAAATAGAAAAAGGCGAAAAGTTTTTGGTAAAATATAAATGGAATACCCGTATCGCCACCCATAATTTTTGTTCCAAATGCGGTATTTTGACCTATCATCAAAGGCGTTCAACGCCCGAAATTTGCGGTGTAAATATAGGCTGTATTGATGAGCTGGATTATCTGAGCTATCAGGATGTGCCGATGAATAATGGCTCTGACTATACGCTTGTAGAATAGTTTTTATACCAGAGCGATGACAATAATAACGCCAATAATAGCCAGCCCGATACTAAAGCCAAACTGACGCAAAATCCGCTTATCCTCATCGTTGAAATTCTGTCGCATCATCTGGTCTCTTTTTTCAAAAGGGCGGGGGAGAGTATCCTGCCGATAGATGGCCATATTCCGGCTATGATTGCAATATGCCTTAAAATGCCCTGTTTTTCAGGCAGGCTCAAAAAGGTTGACAATAGCTGGTTCTGTCGCTGTAGTTCTAGATAGAGGGGGTGCTTCTGATATGCGTTTCCCCAAACCCTCCACCAGCCTCTTTTCCTGGCTGTAAACCATAAAACCCGCCCCGTTAAACGGTCATCTGATAGAGGCCCGTGACAGTGCGGTAGCTGTAAGACAAGTAAAAGAAATGAGTGTCCGATTTGCCCAATAGCCAAAGCGTTTCCCTTATCCGTGCCATTGCCTTTATGCTGGTTGGCGGGCTGTCCATGGTGTTTATGCAAGCCTCTGTAAAGCTGGTCAGTGCAGAGCTTCATCCTTTTGTTATCACGCTTTATCGCGCCTCTCTTGTTTTCGTTATTCTGCTTCCTGTCCTGCTCTGGAAAGGCTTTGGGGCGGTGAAAACCGCTTCGGTAAAGCTGCAAATTATCAGAGGGGCGGTTGGGGGCGTGTGTATGTTATGTATGTTTACCGGTTTCAGCCTGGTTTCCCTGCCTGAATCAACCGCCCTGCTATTTACGGTGCCTATTTTTGCAACGTTGCTGTCTGTATTGTTTATGGCAGAGAGGGTAGGTATCAAAAGATGGTGTGCTATTCTGGCCGGCTTTGCCGGGGTGCTGGTGATAACGCGGCCGGGCGTTTCGGTAAATGTGGGGCATATATTTTTGTTATGTGCAGCTATAGCCTGGTCGATATCCATTCTTATCGCTAAAAAGCTGACCGAAAAAGATACCATCATCTCCATCACTTTCTGGCAAGCGATGGGATGTGTGCCCATGGCCTTTATCGCGTCTCTTTTTGTTTGGGAAGTGCCTGATTTCCAGCAGCTATTATCCCTTTTGGGCATTGCCGCTCTGGGCACATTGGGTCATGCGCTGGTTTATGCCTCGCTGAAAATTGGCAAGGTATCGGTATTGCTGCCTATTGATTATATCCGCATTATCTGGTCAACCATTCTAGGCTATCTGCTGTTCGGGGCATTGCCCTCGATACATCTTTATGCTGGCAGCTTGCTGATTATCGGGGCAACCGCCTTTATCAGCTATCGCGAAATGCATAAACCAAAACCCCTTGCCCAAAGCTGAAACAAACTATCCCATATCGTAAAAAGATGTTTTGAATAATGGGATCATTTGTGATTGTATCGCGGCCAGATACATTCCCGATCCCGGATTAATTCCTGGCTCCGGTTTCATTTCCAGCAAGGCACATCCCGATATGCTTTCTATTGTTATTCTTGTTCTGGCCGGCTTGCTGGCTGGCGGGCTAAATGCGGTTGCCGGCGGCGGTACTTTTATCAGCTATCCTGCCCTAATCTGGCTGGGCATTCCGCCGGTTAGTGCCAATGCAACAGCAACCCTGACCGCCTTGCCGGGCTATATTGCCAGTGCCTGGGCGTTCAAAAAAGAAATAAATAAAGAAAGCAAGTCTGATTTATTCAGAATATTGGCCATCAGCATTATTGGGGGATGTATTGGTGCGCTCTTGCTATTAAACACCTCTGACAGGGTGTTTTCAGGGATTGTGCCGCATCTAATGCTGTTTGCGACGGCCCTGTTTGCCTTTGGCCCGAAATTGATTGCCAGAATAAAGGGCGATGGACGGCTGGGTCTTGTCGCTGCTGCCATCATCATTTTAATCGTGTCTGTTTATGGCGGATATTTTAATGGGGGCCTGGGCATTATGCTGCTCGCCAGCTTTACCATTATTGGCTATCGCAATCTTCATTTTATGAATGGGATGAAAAATCTCATCTCGGCTATTTTGTCTTCTGCTTCTGCGATAATCTTTATTTTTTCCGGATTAATTGACTGGCATTCTGCGGCTATTCTGGGCACGGCTACCGCAATTGGCGGGGTGGTCGGCGGGCATTATTCAACGCAGATCAAAAACACCAGCTATTTGCGTGTTTTTATTATGCTGGTCGGCCTTAGCCTGAGCGTTATCTTTTTTGTTCAAAATTATTTCTAGGGCATAGGCGCGGGTTTTGCCGGTAGGTAGGCTGTTCTAAATTGACAAGGCTGCCAGAACCTTTCACCATAAATGCACGGTAATGACCAATCAGCTTTGGGGGGGCTTGCGATATGTTAACAGCTGAGCAAAAAGCGTTTTATGAGACAAATGGCTATGTGCTGGTAGAGGATGTCCTCACCGATTTTGAATTAAAAAAATTACAAAAAATCACTTATGATTTTATTGATAAGTCAAAAGCGGTGACACAAAGTAATGATGTGTATGATCTGGATGAAGGCCATTCTGCTACCCAGCCCAGACTAACCCGCATTAAATTGCCTCATAAGCAAGACCCCTATTTTTGGGAAGTACTGACAAAATCCAGAATTACCGAAGTTTTGACCGATTTATTAGGGCCGGACACTACGCTGATTACCGCCAAGCTGAACACCAAAGCCCCGGGCGGCGGCCAGGCGGTAGAATGGCACCAGGACTGGGCGTTCTATCCCCATACCAATGATGATTTGCTGGCATTCGGGGTGATGCTGGAAGATGTAACGCCTGAAAATGGCCCGTTAATGGTGGTGCCTGGCTCGCATAAAGGCCCGTTATTAAGCCACAAGAATGACGGGGTATTTTGCGGAGCGATTAACCCCGATGACCCGCTATTTGAAAAGGAAAAGGCTGTTACCCTTACTGGCAAGGCTGGCTCTATGACAGTTCATCATGTCAGAGCCCTGCATGGATCTGCCCCGAATATGAGTGATACAAACAGGCTGATTTTATTTTATGAATTAGCCAGTGCAGATGCCTGGCCGATATTGGGCGGTGGGTCATATCTGCACTCGATTGGACAGCAAAAATTCTGGGAAGATTTGCAAAACAGAATGGTTACAGGAAATATAGTGACCGAGCCAAGACTGGAAAAAGTACCAGTATCCATGCCACTTGCCCCGGCTATTGATGGCGGGTCTATTTTCAAGACACAAAAATCTGGCGGGGCAAAAAGCGCCTTTACCTGAGAAAAGGAAAAAACCAATGCGAGGCGTGCCAGCTTGCCTGCCTTTTTTTATCAGACACTGATACCGGTTTTTTGCGAGGGTTAGTCGGCCATGACAGAAAATAATCAAAAAATTACTGGCATGGATGTCTGGCAGATTAACGTGCCTGTTGTCTCTAAACGCAGCCATGGCATAGGCGATATTGAAGGCGGGTTTGAAGTAGTGCTGCTAAGGCTGCGCACCGAAGCGGGGCTGGAAGGCTGGGGCGAGGCGGCTTGCTGGTCTGTCTTTACCGGCTCGCCAGAGGCCAGCTTTTTTGCGCTGGACAGATATATTCGCCCGCTCGTTATCGGAAAAACCATCGCTGACAGACAATCTATCATGCTGGCAGCCCGTTATGCCATAGCCCATGCCAGTGAGGCTAAATCGGCATTGGAAACAGCCTTGCTGGATATTGAAGGCCAAATTGCAGAAAAGCCTGTCTGGGCGCTTTTGGGAGATAAACCAGCAGATAGAATTCCGCTTTCCGTTTCTATTGCTGACCCCGATTTCAATAAGGATATCGGCTTGCTGGAACGCATCTATGATGACGGGGTGCGGATGGTAAAGCTAAAGACAGGTTTTGCCGGACATGATTTTGATCTGATGCGTTGCGAGGCGATACGAAAATCCTTTCCCGATATTGCGCTGCGGATTGATTTCAACCAGGGCTTGCAGCCGGATGAGGGGTTGGCACGCACGCTGGATTTGGCAGTGTTTGAGCCGGATTTCATTGAACAGCCGGTGCGCGCCCATGAATATGATCTGATGGCAGAAATATGCCGAAAATGCCCGGTATTATTGCTGGCAGATGAAAGCATCTTTGGGCCGGAAGATATGCAAAGAGCCGAACGCGAAAAGATAGCGGGGGGCGTTTCAATAAAGGTAATGAAATCAGGCGGGCTAATCCGTGCAAGAGAAGTTGCATTGATGGCCAGCAAGGCCGGCTGGCAATGCTATGGCGGCGATATGCATGAGACAGGCCTGGGCCATCTATCCGGTGTTCATCTGATGGCGGTCACTCCGGAAATCGCGCTGGGGTGCGAGTTTTATCATGCCAAATATTATGTCAGGGATGATATTTTAAGCGATATTTTTCCTATCAAAAATGGCTATGTCGAAATTCCCGATAAACCGGGTCTTGGCATGAAGCCTGATCTGGAAAAAATTCAAAAATTAACCATCCGCAAATCGGCTATGGCAAGATAATCACGCTGACAGGACAATTCTGGCAAGGCCGGAAAACAGGCAAGGGCAGGGACATGATAGACAGGCAGCATTCCTGTCCATAGCTTGTGCCAACATCAAAATATATGAAATGATCATCAATGCTATTTAACCATTGATATAATTTTGGCTCTCTTCTCCGGGCAATGATATCACCAAGATCCTGACAGATATAGTGGTTGTAAATCGGGACAAAAAAGGTGGCAGACATTTGACCAAATGTAATATGTTTTGTCTTTGGAAGCAGGCGCAACAGGCGTGCGACCAGATGATATAAGCGCGTAATCATTTACAGAACTCTATGATGATTTAATTTCCACATCACTTTATTAGATAAAATATAAGTAACCCCAATAATAGAGCAGAACAGCTGAAAGCATGGATATATTTCTGGTCGAAAAGGCTGGAAATGCTGCCTTTTCTCTTGTCCTGCTGTTGCCAATTATTTCATAAGCTGGCCAAATATTTTTAACGCTATTTTAGTTCTGGAAAGATTGTTAGGGGAAATATCATGCGGCCAATGGCTTTAAGACGTTCCTGGCTTTTTGTTGGTGCAGCCGACCAGGCGGCCATTCTTGCTTCCTATGATAGCCAGGCAGATGCCTGTATTCAGGAATTTGAAGATTTCTGCGTCCCTGAAATGCGCGAGGAAGCCAGACGCATCATGCCGGATGTGCTAAGCGACTGGAAAGCACGCAATATTGTGGCCACAGTGCGAATTAACCCGCTGGAAGACGCAGACGGGCTGAAAGATTTAGAGGCGGCAATGCAGGCAGGGGCAGAGGCGATTTTAATCCCAAAGGCAAATAGAAGAGACCAGATTATATTGCTTGAAAAACATATAAATGAGTT